>NZ_JACKQN010000017.1:0-39818 GCF_015524875.1 Glutamicibacter sp. FBE19
CTGTTGGAGTCTGGTGGGTTCAGACCGGTGTTACACCCTTGATTGCGAAGAGCCGCTTTACAGCTTCATGTCTTCCAGGGTGCGCCCCTTGGTCTCCTTGACCATGAAGATCACGAAGATCAAGGACAGCAGCGCAGCCACGGCGTAGATGCCGTATGCCAGTGCCAGGCCTGCATCGGCCAGCGCCGGGAAGGTGGTGGAAACGATGAAGTTGGCGATCCACTGCGCGGCAGCAGCCACACCGAGGGCCATTGCGCGGATGGAGTTCGGGAAGATCTCGCCGAGCAGAACCCAGACGGCCGGACCCCAAGTCGCGCCGAAGCCGACCACGAACAGGTTGGCCGACACCAGGGCGATGATGCCCCAGCTGCCTGGCAGCGAGACCGCGCCATCGATGGTGACCGACTGCGCGAAGGCCACTGCCATCATGCCCAGTGACAAGGTCATGATGGCCGAGCCGATGGTCAGCAGCAGCTTGCGTCCCAGAACGTCGATCAGCAGGACTGCCACAATGGTGGCCACCACGTTGGTCACCGAGGTGATCAGCGAAATGGTGAAGGAGTCCGATTCGGCGAAGCCCACCGACTTCCACAGCGTGGTGGAGTAGTAGAAGATCACGTTGATGCCGACGAACTGCTGGAAGACCGAGAGCAGGATGCCAACCCAGACCAGCGGGTGGAAGCCGAAGCGGCCCAGCAGGTCGCTGAACTTCTGGCGGCGTTCCACGTGCACGGTGGCACGGATTTCTTCGATCTTCTTCTCGGTTTCCGCGCCAGCGTTCATGCCCATGTCACGAGTCAGCACAGCGGCGGCTTCCACGTAGCGGCCGCGCTCAACGAGGTAGCGCGGGGATTCGGGCAGGCGCAGCGAGAGCACGCCGTAGAGCGCCGCTGGAACCAGCAGCGAGAGGTACATCCAGCGCCACGCCGCCAGGCCGAACCAGCCGGTGGCGTCGGCCGAACCCATGACGAAGACCAGCAGCGCGCTGACCAGGAAGGCCACGAAGATGCCCAGCACGATGGCCATCTGCTGCATGGTGCCCAGGCGTCCGCGGTGGGCTGCCGGGGAGACCTCGGCGATGTAGGCGGGAGCGATCACCGAAGCGAAGCCGACGCCGATGCCGCCAACGATGCGCCATACGATGAGGTCGGCGGCGCTGAAGCACAGGCCGCAGCCGATAGCCGAGATGGCCAGGAGAATGGAGGCGAAGAGCATGGTGCGCACGCGTCCCACGCGTTCGGAGACCACACCTGCTACCCATGCGCCCAGAGCTGCGCCCAGCAAGGCGCAGGAAACAGTGAAACCGATAGTTACCGCGTTGAGCCCGAATTCGTGCTCGACAGCGTCTACGGTGCCGTTAACGATTGATGAGTCATATCCAAAAACGAACCCACCCAGTGCCGCCCCGAGGGCGATGAAGATGAGTCGCGCGGAGAGTTTTCCGTCTGATGTTGTCGCAGTCACAATCAGCCATGCTATCCGATTTGGCCGGGGCGGAAATCGGTAATTTTCAGTTTTTGGTGGGATAACAATCACATTTTGGAAGGAGTCCTTACAAGATTCACCCAGAATGCCTTTCGGGCCACTACGCCTCGTGCCTAACCAGCGGGGGATTGCACAAAAAAGGCCGGCCGGTGCCACGAGCAAAGTCGCAGCACCGGCCGGCCGAAAAAATTTTTTTAAAAATCTCAGGATTCGCTCGGGTTCCCGGCGAGGTCATTGCCGCGCAGCTTGGCCACCGCGCGCATCGAGTGGAACACCACCAAGGTGGCGATCGAGCCCAGCGCGATGCCGCCGAGCTGGAACTGGCCGAAGGAGATATCGCTGGTCACGGCAATCGCGATAATCAGCCCGGTGCCTGCGGTCATCAAATTGATCGGGTTGCCAAAGTCGACCTTCGCCTCGATCCACAAGCGGGCGCCGACAATGCCGATCATGCCGTATAGGACAATGCCCAGGCCGCCGATGACACCCGCCGGAATGGTGCCCACCAAAGCGCCGAACTTCGGCAAGAAGGCCAGAGCCATGGCCACGATGGCCGCCACCCAGTAGGCGGCGGTGGAGTACACGCGGGAGGCTGCCATCACGCCAATGTTCTCGGCGTAGGTGGTGGTGGCCGAACCGCCACCGAGCCCGGCAACGACGCTGGCCGCGCCATCGGCCATCAACGCGCGGCCATTGAACTTCGAGAGGTCCCGCCCGGTCATCACGCCCACGGTGCGCACGTGCCCGATATTCTCGGCAATCAGGACGAACACGGCTGGCAGGAACATCAGCGCGGTATCAAAGTGGAAGGCCGGAGTGGTGAATTGCGGCAGGCCCACCCATTCGGCAGCGTGGACGGCCTTGAAATCAACTTGGCCCTGGACCAAAGCCAGCAGGTAGCCGAGGACCAGGCCCACCAGAATTGACAGGCGCCCCAGCAGGCCCTTGAAGGCCACCGTGGCCAGCACCGTGAAGATCACCGTCAAGAAGGTGGTCAGCGGGAAATCGGTCATGGGCGCCAGGGTCGCACTGGCCAGGTTCAGGCCGATCAGCGCAACGATTGTGCCCATGACCACCGGCGGCATCAAGGAGTGGATCCATCCGGTGCCGGTCACCTGGACAATCAGCCCCACCGCAAAAAGCAGCGCACCGGTCATCACGATGCCGCCCAGCGCGCCAGCCATGCTGTGCGACTGGGTGGTGGAGATGACCGGAGCGATCATCGCAAAAGACGAGCCGAGGTAGCTGGGGACCTTGTTTTTGGTCATCAGCAAGAAGATGATCGTGGCCAAGCCGGTGAACAGCAAGGTGGTGGTCACCGGGAAACCGGTCAGGGTCGGGACCAGGATGCTGGAGCCGAACATCGCCAGGATGTGCTGGGCGCCAATGGAAATGGTTTGTGGCCAGTGCAGCCGTTCTTCCGGGGCAACAACTTCGCCCGGGGTGATGGTCTTTCCGTTGCCGTGAATGCTCCAGCTCATGCAATCCTCCAGATCGTGGCCCGCGCGTTTCAGGCCGTAGAGAATTCTACTCGGTTCCGCCGTGCCTGATCGAAGAAGGCCACCTCGTGTTCGGAGGATCGCACGAAGGCCAGCCGCATCCGCTCGCGCAGATCGACGTCGGCCTGCTTCCACGCGACGCGCACCATGTTGATGGCGCGCTCGGTGGCCAGATCGAATTCCTCCGACGCATAGGTCACCAGCCACTGCTTGTACGGGTGCTCTGGATGGTTGGCCGAGGCCAGGCGCTTGCCGATGTCCTGGTACAGCCAATAGCACGGCAGGATTGCGGCGATCAGCTCCGCGTAGCTGCGCTTGGAAGCGGCCAGGTGGTTCACGTAGTTCAATGTGATGGCGCTGGGATTGGCGGTCCCTTCGGCCAGGTAGCTGCGATGCAGCTGCAGCTCGCCTTCCAGGATTTCCCGGGCGGAGCCGGCCCAGAAGCGCTGCGCGTCAAGATCCGGGGCCAATGCGCTGGCTTCGGCCAGCACCTGGGCATAGCGCTGCAGGTACAGCGCGTCCTGCGCCAAATAGTATTCAAAGTCCGCTGGGTCCAGCGTGCCGTCGGCCAGCTGGGCAATGAACTCCAGGTTGTCGATGGAGCCGCGCAGCTCGTGGATCTGCTGCCACCACTGATCCATCGGATCAGCTTCGCTGAAGAAGTGGGCAAAGTGGTTCACCGGGCCATGCCCGCGGCCGACGTTGAGTTCATCGGCAGCTCCGATGGCGCGGAACAGATAGGCCTTGGCCTGTTCCAGTGCGCTGGCCCAGTCGCCGCCCGATGCATAGATCGTCGCCAGGGCGCTGGACAGGGTGCATCCGGTGCCGTGGGTGTTCTTGGTGTGGTGGCGCTGGTTGCTGAACTCGGCCAATACTCCCTGGGCGGAGACCAGGGCATCGGGACACAGGTCCCCGGCCAGATGTCCGCCCTTGGCCAGGACCAGTGCATCATGCTTGGCAGCCAGCCGCCGGGCCTGGTCCAGGACCTGCGGCCAGTCGGCCGCTGCCGGCTCGCGCAGCAAGCTTGCCAGCTCCAGCAGATTGGGCGTGATCACCGAAGCGCGGTCCAACAGGGAATCGAGCACCGCCTCATCTTCCAGGAGCCGGTCCCCGCTGGTGGCTACCATGACCGGATCCAGTACCACCGGGGCATCCACGGTATCCAGCCATCCGTTGACGGCGCGGATGATCTCCTCGTTGGCCAGCATGCCAATTTTAATGGCATCGATCTGGACGTCGGCACTGATCGCGTTGAGCTGAGCGAGCACAAACTCGCCATCGATGGCCTGTACCGCGCTGACACCCAGGGTGTTCTGCGCGGTCAGCGCGGTGATCACGCACATGCCGTAGCCGCCGTTGGCGGCAATGGCCTTCAGGTCCGCTTGGATCCCTGCGCCACCGGAGGGGTCGGAGCCGGCAATGGAGAGAATATTTTTCACTGCGCTGCCGCCCACGCTGCCACCAGCTGCCCGCTGGCAGCTTGCGGGTCGTCGGCATTGCAGATGGCGCGGACCACGGCCATACCTGCTCCGCCGCCAGCGCGGATGGCGCTGGCATCCTGCGCGGTGATCGCCCCGATGGCTATGCAGGGCAGGGAAGTCAGCGATGCGGCGCGGGCAAAACCGTCCAGCCCAATCGGGGTTGGGTGGTCTTTTTTGGTTGGAGTGGCACGCACTGCGCCGACCCCCAAGTAGTCGATCGCCTCGGCATCGAGGTTGGCCTGTGCCAGCTGGGCATCGGTGGAAGCGCTCAAGCCGATGATGCCTTCGCCCATGATCTGGCGTGCCAGGCGCACCGGGATGTCCTTCTGGCCGATGTGGATTCCACTGACCGTTGCCCCGGCCGCGCGGGCCGCCAAGAACACGTCGATCCGGTCATTGATCAGCAGCTTCGCCTTGCCTTCGGTGAGGCGGGCCGCGGCGTAGGCCAGTTCGAAGAATTCGCGCGCGGTCTCGTCTTTGGCTCGCAGCTGGATCCACTCGATGCCGCCGGCCACCGCCCCTTCGATGACTTCCAGGGTGGTGCGTGGCGTGCAGCTGGCGGTGTTGGCTACTAGGTATGCGCCGATATTATCCATGGTTCAATTCCTCGTACTTCAAATTCTGTAGTTCTTCAGGTTCCGTGGCGGCCAGGGCATCAAGGAAGGCCACGGCAAAACTCCCCGGACCGCTGCTTGCCGCCAGCGCCTTTTCTGCGGCGAGGCCATAGAATCCGTGGGCAGCGATGGCCGCGTCAAAGGGGTCCTCGTGCACTGCGAGCATGCCCGCGTTGAAGGCGCCCAGCGCGCATCCTCCACCGGTGATCCTGGTCAACCCGATCCCGTTGGTATGCACCAGCACGGTGCGGTGCGCGTCGATGATCGCGTCCGCTTCACCGGAGATGGCAACAACGCACCCGTGCTCCTTGGCCAATTCGCGTCCGGCGTCCAGGGCTGCCTGCACGGTATCTGCTGCATCAACACCTCGGCCGCTGGAATCCTTGCCCGCCAAGGCCAGGATTTCCGAGGCATTGCCGCGGATCAAGGCCGGACGCTGCTGCACAATGCGTCGTGCGAAATCGGTGCGCACCGAAAGGGCGCCCACGGCTACTGGATCCAATACCCAGGGGGTGCCAGCCGCGCTCGCCGAGAGGACCGCTTCCTCCATGGCAACCATTTGCTCGGTGCTTGGAGTGCCCAGATTCACCAGTACCGCGGAAGCCATGGCGGCAAACCCTCCGGCCTCTCCGGGCAGGTTGGTCATCGCCGGCGATGCGCCGGAGGCAAGAAGGACATTGGCGGTGAAGTTGGTGACGACAGCATTCGTCAGGCAAAAAACCAAGGGGGAGCGTTGCCGGTATTTTTGGGCAACGATAGGCAGAGTCATGCGACATCCCTCCGCTAGCGTGAACTAGATCAGGTTCGACGGGTTTCATCTCAGTCGGCTTCTCCGGCACCCCGTGTCACTGATTTAGAGAGTACGCAGAAGGGGTGCCCAGAACAAATCCTCAGGGTTCGCGTCGTGCCACCAATGCCTTGAGTGTCGCGGCGTCAACATGCTGCGCCGCCGCCAATTTCCACAGCTGGTCCACCGCGGCCACCAGGTCTTCGTGGGTATCAACAGATCCGGGTCGTTCGCTCACTATGGTGCCTGCGCGGCGCCTCGAGGAAATCAGCCCTTCGGCTTCCAGCTCCTTATAGGCGCGAGCCACCGTTCCGGCTGCAACCCCCAAGTCCGTGGCCAGCGCGCGGACGGTCGGCAATCGGTTGCCCGGCGCCAACTCGCCAAGGTTGATGAGCGCGGCAATCTGCGAGCGGATCTGCTCATAGGGTGCGGTGGCTGCCTCAAGGTCCACACTGATCTGTGTGCTCATGCGGACGTTGACCTCTGCAAGGACATGACTTCGCTGTCCTTGGGGCGTTCGAGGAATATGACCGCCGGAACGCAGAAGATCATGATGGCAAGAAGATCCAGGCGGACCGGGAACGCGTAGCCGACAACCAGCATGGCCGCGACGGCACTGGTGACCGCTCGCAGGGAACGCAGTTCCAAAACCCTTCGGTACCAGATTTCTTCAGCGGCCGTAACGTTCCACGGGATAATGGATCTACGCGCGAACCAGGCAAATCCCATATGCGCGAGGACGAGCAGGACTACCAGGGCAATGACAACCACTTTGCTTGGCGCAACGAAACCCCATAAGTAGTCCAACGGGGGAAAGAGCAAGAAGTACAAGCACGCAGCTATGAGCAATCCGGCGCAAATATAAGGCCACATGGGCAACTTTGCCGAATGCTTGGGAGCGGCAGAAATCTGCCGTGAAACCACGTTCGCGTACCCGAGGTAAAGCGCATTCAACGCAAGGTAGAACACTGCGGCACTGGTGAACAACACCAGCATCCAAGTCTCGCGCTCGCCGGTAGGCAACTTGTAGTCATCGCTGACAGGCAAATTCGGCCATGCGATGAAAATGGCAACGAACATGAGCAGGGCTGTCGCGTATTGCAGGGAGAACAGCTGATCGCGCAGCCTGCTGAACCCGGTGCGTTTTGCCCGCGGGAGATTTTCAAAGTTCGTCGGCGGTCGCCAGAAAAGCATCAAGACCGAAATGCCCAGGACAGCGTAGTTCGCCGTCCAGTCCAGGTTGTTGCCGATTTTGTACATGCTATCCATGTACTCGATCCCCGCACCTGATCCATCAATGTAGCGTGTGGACTCGTTGTGGAACCAGCGCGCCTTGTAGTGCAGGGCCTCTCCCGCCTGTACCGCCAGCGATACGGCAACGGTGCGGTAGAGGCGGTTCAGCCAGATGGTGCGCAACAGCCGGTTATTGTGCTCGGAGATTCCCGGAAGTGGCCGACGCCTAAGAATGACAATGGAAGCTACGATTGCAGCCAATGCGAGGATTCCGAAGCTCACGTAGAGGTAAGGAAGGATCTCTCCGGCAGCACGCAATCCGTCCTGCGAAGGATTGCTGTAGGAGTAATCATCGGCACTGATTTCAGTCTCTGGCAATGGTGCAATGGCTGCGACGTCTCGAACAGAGTAAACCGTCACGCAGGCCAGGATCAGAACAACCAGCGTTGCTGCAACGAGCTTCTTGGGTATCGGGCTCGTCAAGGAACGTGGGGCAAGAGTCGCGGTGCGCAGCGGCTTCAACCGGCGTGGCCAGGTGTACTGGCTGGCGACATAGATGAAAGCGACCCACAGGCCAGGGGTGGCTGCTGAAGCAATGCCCATCGCAACATCGAGATTGCTTTGATCGCTTATGGGCACGTCCACGGCTTCGCCGAACCAATTGCTTGAGGCAGTGGCAAAGTAGCCGATGATTGCACACCACAATGCGTGCTGTCGTGCGCTTCTGAGCAGTTCACCGTTCTTAGCACGACCGAATGCCCGCAATAAGAAATAAACAACCAGCGCCGCTACGGCAAATGTGCCGAATTGTGTTGATAGAGATGCCATCGTGCCTCCTCGGTGATAATTAATGTATCAAACAGTTGATACATAATGAATCCTTCGGCGCATTAATCGATGGAATTTCCGTTTGGTGACGTACGCTCAAATCATGGGTCTGTTTACTTCCACTCCGTTGCCCGAGCCGGTCGGCGATTCCGCCCCTCCGGTGGACGAGCATCCTTCACGAATTGCCACGGTTCTGAGCCATTTGCGCCGTTCTGCCGACACCCGCATCACCCACCCGCGCCGCTTCCGGATCCAGCAATTGCGCGCGCTGGAGAAGATGCTCGAAGAGCATCTTGACGACTTTGTGCAGGCACTGAATGACGACCTCGGAAAGAGCCCCACCGAAGCCAAATTTGCCGAGGTCGACGTGGTGCGCGCCGAAATCGATTTTGCGCTGAGGCATCTGGCCGAATGGATGGACAGCACCGGCGTGAAGGTGCCGCTGGCGCTCCAGCCGGCCATCGCGAAGATCGAGCCGCGACCCTTGGGCGTGGTCTTGATTATTGGCGCATGGAACTACCCGCTGCAGCTGGTGCTCGCGCCGCTGGTTGCCGCCATTGCCGCTGGCAACGCCGCGGTTCTCAAGCCCTCGGAACTCGCCCCGGCCACCTCGGGGGCCCTGGCCAAGTTCCTCCCGCTCTATCTGGACGAGCGGGTCTTCGCGGTCATCGAAGGCGGTGCGGATACCGCCTCCGAATTGCTGGCAGCACGTTGGGACCACATCTTCTACACCGGTGGGGAGCGGGTTGCGAAAATCGTCGCGATGGCAGCCGCCCAGCACCTGACTCCCACCACTTTGGAACTCGGGGGCAAGTCCCCGGCCGTCGTTGACAACCACTCGCTGGCCACCGCCAAGCGCTTGGCCTACGCGAAGTTCATGAATGCCGGCCAGACCTGCGTCGCACCGGACTACATCCTGTGCATCGGCGATGCCACGCCATTGATTAACCGGTTGGGCCAGGCCATCTCCGGTTTCTACGGCAAGGAGCCAATCACCCACCCGGACTTTGGCAGGATTGCCAGCCACCAGCATTTTGAGCGCTTGCTGGCCATGATGGAACAGGGCGAGGTGGTGTTCGGCGGTGAGTATGACGAAGCAACCCTGCGCATCGCCCCGACCATCATGCGCAACGTGGACCTTGGCGGCACCTTGATGACCGAGGAGATCTTCGGTCCGATCCTTCCAATCATCGAGGTCGAAACCTTCGAAGAAGCGCTGGAGTTCATTGCCCGGCGCCCATCGCCGCTGGCCGCATACCTCATGAGCGAGAGCCCTCGGCTGCAGTCGATTTTCTCGGACAGGGTTCGCGCCGGGGCCATCGTGCACAACGCTCCGCTGGCCCAGATGGTCATTCCCACCCTGCCGTTTGGCGGGGTGGGGGCCAGCGGAATGGGGTCGTATCACGGCAAGCATGGCTTTGACCGGCTTTCGCAGATGCGTTCAGAACTCAACAAAACCACGGTGGTGGACACCCTGAGCGCAATTTATCCTCCATATTCGTGGGCCAAGCGAAAGATTATTGATCGCTTACTGTAGCGCGGTTCATAGCTATGAGACTGCTCAGGGTGCTTGGATTGAAAGGTTGGAAATTTCTAGGCATCAGGAGATGTAACGCATGACTGAGCCCGCACCGTCGCAGGACGGCCTGAAGCGTGGCCTCAAAGCTCGCCATATGCAGATGATTGCCATTGGCGGCTCAATTGGTACCGGACTATTCGTCGCGTCCGGCGGCACGATCTCTGAAGCTGGCCCCGGTGGCGCGCTGGTGGCCTACGCCCTGATTGGCATGATGGTGCTGCTGCTGATGCAGTCCCTGGGCGAGATGAGTGCGCGGCTTCCGGTGGCAGGTTCATTCCAGACCTATGCCACCGTTTTCGTTAACCGGCACTTCGGCTTCGCGATTGGCTGGAACTACTGGTTCAACTGGGCGATTACCGTTGCCGCCGAGCTGGTAGCGGCCGGCATCGTGATGTCCTATTGGCTTCCGGATGTTCCGGGCTGGATCTGGGCGGCGATCTTCCTGGTGCTGCTGACCGGACTCAACGCCATGTCAGCGAAGGCGTTTGGCGAGGGCGAGTACTGGCTGGCGGCAATCAAGGTCATCACCGTGATCGTTTTCCTGGTCTGCGGCTTTGCGATGATCTTCGGAATCATCGGCGGCACCTCGCCTGGCTTCGGCAACTGGACCGAAGGCGATGCGCCATTTGTCGGCGGTTGGCTGTCCATCGTCTCGGTCTTCATGATCGCTGGATTCTCTTTCCAGGGCACCGAGCTGGTTGGTGTAGCTGCTGGTGAAGCGGAAAACCCCCAGCGCGATGTTCCGAAAGCCATCAAGACGATCTTCTGGCGCATCATGCTCTTCTACATCGGTGCCATCTTTGTCATCGGCATGTTGATCCCGTATCTGGATCCATCGCTGCTCTCATCCGAGGCATCGGACATTGCCACCTCGCCATTCACCCTGGTCTTCGAGCGCGCGGGCATCGCCTTCGCTGCGGCATTGATGAACGCAGTAATCCTCTCGGCCATTCTTTCGGCAGGCAACTCGGGCCTATATGCCTCTGCGCGCATGCTTTACTCCATGGCCAAGGATGGGAAGGCGCCGAAGATTTTTGGACGCCTCAACAAGCGCGGCGTCCCCGTGCCGGCCATGCTCTTGACCGCCTCAGTAGGACTTTTCGGATTCCTGACGGCAATTATCGGCCAGGGCGAGGCCTACACCTGGCTGCTGAACGTGTCCGGCCTGTCCGGGTTTATCGCCTGGGTGGGGATTGCGGTGAGCCATTACCAATTCCGCAAGGCGTACGTGGCCAGCGGCCAGGATCTAGCCGACCTTCCGTACAAGGCGCCATTGTTCCCGCTGGGCCCAATTCTCGCCTTTGTGATCTTGCTGGTTGTTATCGCCGGCCAGAATTACCAGGCGGTCATAGACGGCAACCTGCTGCAGATGGCATCAAGCTACGTCGGCCTTCCGATCTTCCTCTTGCTGTGGCTGGGCCACTGGCTGGCTACCCGCAAGCAGCCAGCCGAGGCCATCGACCCATGGACCGCGAAGCTGAACTAGCCAGCTAGGGCAGCATCAACAATCACCCGAGCTTCTGCGAGCACCTGCTGCAGATGCTCGGGTGATTTTGTCGACTCTGCATAAATTTTGTAGATGTCCTCGGTGCCCGAAGGACGTGCCGCGAACCATGCGTGCTCGCTGGAGACCTTCAGGCCGCCAATGGCGAAACCGGCTGCTTCGGTCACCTTTGCGGTGATCGCATCCCCCGCCAATTCGGTGGCGGAGACCATCGAGGGATCCAGCTTGGAGAGCACGGCTTTCTGCTCGCGGTTTGCCGGGGCATCGAAGCGGTCATAGAAGCTCGAACCGTGGCGCTCCACCAGCTGCGCGTGCAGCTGGCTGGGGCTCTTGCCGGTGACGGCGCGCATCTCGCTGGCCAGCAGGGCGAGCATCAGCCCGTCCTTGTCGGTGCTGAAGGCCTTGCCGGACAAGTCCAGGAAGCTTGCTCCCGCGGACTCCTCGCCGCAGAAGGCCACCTTGCCCGAGGCCAGTGGTTCAACGAAGTACTTGAAGCCCACCGGCACCTCGCGCAGGGTCCGGCCGTGGGAGGCCACTACCTTGTCGATGAGCACCGAGGAGACCAGGGTCTTGCCGATCTCGGCATCTTCCGGCCAGTTCCCGCGATGGGTCAGCAGGTAGTCGATGGCCACAGCCAGGAAGTGGTTCGGGTTCATCAACCCGGCATCCGGGGTGACGATGCCGTGGCGATCTGCATCCGCGTCGTTGCCGGTGGCGATGTCGTACTTTTCGCGGTTGGCTACCAAGGATGCCATGGCGTGCGCCGAGGAGCAGTCCATGCGGATCTTGCCGTCTTTATCCAAGGTCATGAAGCCGAAGCGCGGGTCGACGCTCTCGTTGACGACTTCCAAGTTCAAGCCGTAGCGGCGTCCGATTTCACCCCAGTAGTGCACCGAAGCCCCGCCCAGCGGGTCGGCGCCGATGGAGATGCCCGATTCGGCGATGACCTTGAAGTCGATGACCTCAGCCAGATCGGCAATGTACAGTTCGCGGAAGTCGAAAGGCGTTGCGGCGGCTTCGCCCCGCTTGATCTGCCCGTTGGCCAGCAGCTCATTGGCGCGTGCGGCGATCGGACCGGTGATTTCGGATTCTGCCGGGCCGCCGTGGGGCGGGTTGTACTTGATGCCGCCGTCGGTTGGCGGGTTGTGCGATGGGGTGATGATCAGGCCGTCCGCCTGATCGCCGCCCTTGGCGTTGTGCACCAGGATTGCGTGGCTAACCGCCGGGGTAGGGGTCAGCCCGTCGTCGGCGAGAACCTCGATGCCGTTGCCTGCCAGGACTTCGAGGGCGGTCTGGTAGGCAGGGTCCGAGAGCGCGTGGCTGTCCTTGCCCACATACATTGGGCCGGTGATCCCCGCTGCGACGCGGTAGTCCACCACGGCCTGGGTGATGGCGGCGATATGCGCCTCGTTGAAGGTGCCGTTCAGCGAGGTGCCGCGGTGCCCCGAGGTGCCAAAGATGACTGCCTGGTCGGGGTTGTCGCTGGAAGGAATGATGCTGCTGTAGGCATCGAGCACCTCCTGAAGATTGATCAGGTCAGATTCGTTGGCTGGTTGTCCGGCTCGAAGGTGTGCCACAGATTGCCTCTCAGGTTGATGCGCTTTATGCGAATTCATAGAAGAATAGTAGTTGTGAGCTACTACCAGTATCCGCAAAATCCCTACCAGCCACCGAGAGAGCCCACAGGATTGTCCGTGGCTTCCCTCGTGCTGGGCATCTTGTCGATGCTGGGCTTTGCTGCCATTATCCTCGTTCCGCTGGCCGGAGTCATTACGGGGCACCTCGGTTTACGCCGCGAACCGCAATCCAGGGGTTTGGCCATAGCCGGCCTGATCACCTCGTGGATCGGATTGGCCCTAGCCATAGTCGCCTACGCGGTGATCATCTGGTTCATCTGGTTCATCGGTTCCGAATACGGGGATTATTCCTATTACGAGAATATGACCTACTCATAAGCTCAAAACCGCGCAGGATCTTCCCGCAGACAACAACGGCTGGCCCCGAACGGGACCAGCCATTGCTCATTTGAGCCGCGCTCTAGTGAACCGAGCCCATCAGCTTCTTCAGCCCCGGGGTTGCAGCCATCATGGCTACGCCCACGACGACGGCGGTGCCGCCCATGGCGATGAAGTAGGGGATCTCGTTGCCCGGGGTGTAGTACCCTGCCAGCACGCCCGACAGGGTGGTGCCCAGGGATACCGACAAGAAGAACAGCGCGATCATCTGCGTGCCGAATGCGGCCGGAGCCAGCTTGGTGGCAATTGCCTGGCCTACTGGCGAGAGCAGCAGCTCGGCGAAGGTGCACAGCAGCAAGATGCCCACCAGGGCCAGCAGCGGGGTCTTGGCGAAAGATTCCAGCGGGATGAAGCACAGGAATGCAGCACCCACGATGACCAGTGCCAAGCCGAACTTGATGGCGGTGTGCGGCTGGCGCTTGCCCAGCTTGGTCCACAGGGCCGCGAAGATGCCGGCAAAGATGATGATGAACACCGGGTTGATCGAGGTGACCCAGCTCGGCGGCATTTCCCAGCTGCCCAAGTGGCGGTCCAGGCGCTGATCCGAGTAGGCGGCGATGAAGGTGAACTGCTGCTGGAACAGTGCCCAGAAGGCGGCCGAGCCGATGTAGAACGGAATGAATGCCCAGACCTGCTTGCGTTCGGTCGCATCGACCTTCTTGCTGCGCAGGATCAGTGCGAAGTAGATGATCGAAGCGGCGATGACCACGTAGGCGATGGTGCTTGCCAGGTTCTCCGGGGTCACGATCTTGCTGGCGAAGGCGGCAATGATCAGGACGATCACGGCGGCGAAGATGACCACGTAGCGCTTGCGCTCGGCGGCAGGCAGCGGATTGTTCGGGATGTTGCCGCCGGCAGGAAGCTTCTTGCGTCCGGCAGTGTAGATGCCCAGGCCAATAGCCATGCCGATGGCGGCGGCGCCGAAGCCAATGTGGAAGCCGAAGGAAACCTGCAGCCAGCCGGTGAGCAGCGGGCCGATCAGCCCGCCGATGTTCACGCCCATGTAGAACAGGGAGAAGCCGGCATCAATGCGGGGATCATCCTTGGCATAGAGCGAACCAACCAGGGCCACGGCGTTGGCCTTCAGGCCGCCGGATCCCACCGCGACCAGGATCAGGCCAACGATCAGGCCGATGTAGCCTGGCAGCAGTGCCAAGCCGATGTGGCCGAGCATAATGGCGATGGCCGAGAAGAACAGCACGCGCTCGGAGCCGAAGAGCCGGTCCGAGAGCCATGCGCCCAGGATGGTGGAGAGGTAGACAGCGCCGCCGTAGGCGCCGACCAGCGACAGGGCCAGGCCCTGGTCCATCCCCAGGCCACCCTCGGTGGCCGAGTAGTACATGTAGTAAGCCAGCAAGCCCTGCATGCCGTAGAAGGAGAATCGCTCCCACATTTCCACGCTGAACAGGCTTGCGAGCGCACCGGGGTGACCGAAGAAGGTCCTTCCGGTGCTGGAAGTGCTCGTTGTTGCAGTAGACATACGTAATATTTTTCGCTTTTGCCTACCCGAGTACCTACTTATATGGGAAAGCTCACATCTGCATCTGGGCCGCCAGCGCGAGCAGGAGCCCCTCGTCGGAACGCGGGGAAATCAGCTGAATACTCATGGGTAATCCGCCACTGGTGGTCGTGACCGGGATGGTGATGGCAGCGACTGAGGCGACGTTCACCATGGAGGTGTACGGGGTGTACTGGCATTGCAACATATAATCGCGATCTGCCGTGGATTGTGTATAGTGCCCGACCAGCGGTGGAATGCTCGCCATGGCCGGGGTGGCAATCACGTCATAGGCCGACCACTGGCGCACAAAATCGGCAGCGATCTGCTTGAGCCGTGAACCCGCCTGCAAATTTTGTTCCAGCGACCGCCCGGCTGCGCGGCGGCGGTAATCCCTGGCCAGCTCGCCCAGCAAGGACTCGTCATTCACTGGCACGTCCTTCAGCCCGTTGGTCCACACCGTAGCGAAGCTTTCTGGATAGTCCGAGGCGTAGTCCAGCCGGGCTGGCTGCACCCGGTGGCGCTGCCCGAGCAGCTCAAGGCCGCGCTCAAAGGCGGTGCGTGCTTCGGGGGAGAGCGAGATGTCGTACACCGATTCAAAGGGCGAGAGGGTGCTGAATCCGATGTTCAACCCGTCCAGCCGCTGCGGGTAGCTGCCCTGCAGCAACGGCAGATAGTGGTCCTTTCCGCGCATCGCGTCGAGCAGCAGGGCCGCATCCAGCGCGTCATGGGCCAGCGGGCCGGAGACCGCGAGCTTAGGCGCACCCAGCGGATCAACATATCCGTCCAGCACATCCGAGGGCACCCGGCCCAGCGAGGGCTTGAGCCCGATCAGTCCGCAAGCTGCGGCCGGAATCCGCACGGAGCCGCCGCCATCGGATCCCGCGCCCAGCGGAATCATCCCGGCAGCGATCGCCGCGGCCTGCCCGCCCGAGGAGCCGCCAGAGGAGCGCTGGGGATCAAAGGGATTGCGCGAGGGCGCTGACACCAGGTTTTCCGAATGGCTGCTCAGCCCGAACTCCGGAACCTGCGTCTTGCCCAGGATGACCACGCCCTCGGAACGCAAGCGCCCCACCAGCGGGTGGTCGCGGGTGGCTTCTGGATGATCCACCGCGGCCGACCCATAGGTGGTGGGCATTCCGGCGACGTCGTTGAGGTCCTTGAATGCGGTGGGCAGCCCGTGCAGCCGGCCGGTCTTCCCTCGGGCCTGCGCCTCGTCGGCGGCCCGCGCGGCCGCCATGGCGTCCTCGGCCACATGCACAAAGGCGCCCAGATCCTTGTGCTGCTCGATGCGGTTCAGGTAGTGCTCGGTGAGCTCGCGGCTGGAAATCTCGCCACGGGCCAGATCGTCTCGCAATTTCAAGGCGCTGGAGGGAAACATGTCGGCTTTCGACGCAGGAAATGACTAGTCTTATAAGCAAACACCCTATAAGTGAGGAATGCTAGCCGTGAGCGATTTTGAAACTGTCTCGGTCAACGATGTCCCGAAGGATGCCTTCATCCTTGACGTGCGCGAGGACTTCGAATGGGAAGCAGGCCACGCAACCGGTGCCACCCACATCGTGCTCGGCACCCTGCCCGAGCGTGTTGGCGAGCTGGACCCGGACGTGGACACCTACGTGATCTGCCGTACCGGCGGGCGTTCGGCGCAGGCCGCCGCCTGGCTCACCGGCATGGGCCACACCGCTTTCAACATTGCCGGCGGATCCGACGCGTGGATTGAAGCAGGATTGCCCATGGAATCGGAGAACGGGCAGGAGCCGGCCGTCCGATGAAATACGCCTATCTGGGACCTGCCGGCACCTTCACCGAGTCGGCGCTGCTGCAGGTTCCCGGTGCTGAAGCAGCGCAGCGCATTCCCGCAGCAAATGTGAATGTCGCGCTGGCCATGGTGCGCGATGGAAGTGTCGACGCTGCGATGGTGCCGATCGAGAATTCGGTGGAGGGCGGCGTTTCGGCCACCCTGGACGCCATCGCCCAAGGCCAGGCCCTGCAGATCATTGCCGAGATCCTGGTGCCCATCAGCTTCGTGCTGGCGGTGCGCCCGGGCATCGACTCGCTGGACCAGATCAAGCTCGTCTCCACTCACGGCCACGCGTGGGCGCAATGCCGTTTGTGGGCAGAGGCGAATATCCCCGGCGCCGTCTTCACCCCTGCCTCTTCCACCGCGGCTGCCGCGGTGGCTCTGGGCGATGATGAACCAGGGCATGATGCGGCGATCTGCAACCCGCTGGTGGCCGAGGAGCGCGGACTGAACGTGCTGGTGCGCGGGGTTGAGGACAACGTCGGCGCGGTCACCCGCTTTATCCTGGTCACCCGTCCGGGAAAGATCCCGGCGCCCAGCGGGGTGGACAAGTCCACGCTGATCATGCCGCTGCCCGAAGACCGTCCCGGCGCGCTGATGGAACTCCTTGAGCAGTTCACCGCGCGCGGGGTGAACCTTTCGCGCATTGAATCGCGTCCCACCGGAGAAGGCCTGGGGCAGTACTTCTTCTCCGTGGATTTTGAAGGCCACGTCGCCGACGAACGCGTTGCCGCGGCCCTGTCCGGGTTGCACCGCTTGTCCCCGGAGCTGCGTTTCCTCGGTTCCTACCCGGCGGCTCAGGGCGTTGAGCCCTTTGTTGATACGCACAATTCCGATGCCGCGTTCAGCGAAGCCCGCAGCTGGGTGCAGTCGCTGCGCGACCGGTTCTAGGCAGGTGCGCGAAGGCCCCGATCATCCTCGCGGGATCATCAGGGCCTACTTTGTGTCCAGGCGGGGTTCGCAGCTATGGGGTGCGCAGGCGCAGCGCGCTGGGCGAAACGCTGACTTCCAGCTCATTGACCTCGCCGGTGGGGTCCCCGTCAATCTGGGTATTCATCGGCTCGGTGCAGCGAAGGGCGATGCCCGGGGTCTGGTAGAAGCTCATCACCGGAATCTTGTTCTTGGCCCGGAAGGCGGTCTTGAGCAGAATCCACATCCAGCCAGCGGCCGAGCGCGGAGACAGGATGACCGCGTCGAGCACGCCGTCATCAATTTTGGCGTCCGGGACGAAGTCCAGGCCCTGCAGCTTGCCGCAGTTGGCGAAGAGCACCGAGCGGACCTTGCGGTTCTGCCAGTTCTCATCGCCGTCCAGCTTGAAGTTGACCTTCTTGCGCTTGCCGGGCAGCTGGCGCAGGCCAGCCTCCGAGTAGGCGAGCCAGCCGACCTTGGATTTCAGCTCTTCATTGGTGTCGTCGAAAAGATCCGCGTCGGTGCCAACACCGGCGATGACCAGGAACGCATGGTCCGCCTCGCTGCCATCGAGCAGCTTCAGCTTCATGTGCCCCACATCGATTCGGCGCACCATGCCCCGCACTGCCACCAGTGCTGCGGTGTGCAGGTCGTCAATGGGGATCTCGACATTGCGCGCGAGCAGGTTGCCGGTGCCCAGCGGAAGGATGCCCAACGAGGCATCGGTGCCTTCGAGCACCTCTGCCACGGCGCGAATCGTTCCGTCGCCGCCCGCGGCAATAATTGTGTCGCATTGCGCATCCAGGGCTTCCCGGGCCGCATCCTGGCCCGGGTTCTCCTTGGTGGTGTGCAGAACCAGTGGCGCTTCGATGCCTGCTTCAGCGCAAACCCGCTCCACGGCCTTCTGCGCTTCTTCCGCACCTGACTTGGAAGGATTGATGACCAGTGCCACCTTGCCCGGGGTGGCGTGTTCGGCCGCTACCGGCTCTTGCGCCGAGGGCAAGCGGTAGTGCGAGAGCTTGCGCACCGAGTACCAACTGGTTGCCGCGACGGCAGCTGCGGCAGCCACGGCAGCGAAAACGATCACACGATTTGTCTGCATAGTGCTTTCATCGTACTCATGATTGCTACGCTTTATGTGTGATCGACCTTAAAATGCTCACCGAAAATCCGGATTTGTACCGTGCCTCGCAACGCGCGCGCGGTGCCGACGAGTCGTTAATTGACCAGCTGCTGGCAGCTGACACGGCACGTCGTGAAACCATCGCCACCTACGAACGCCTGCGTGCCGAGCAGAATGCGTTCTCCAAGAAGGTCGGCCAAGCCAAGGGGGAGGAGCGCTCCGCGCTGCTGGCCGAGGTCAAGGAGCTGGCCGCTTCGGTCAAGTCCGCCCAGGCCCAGTCCGATGAGGCCGCTGCCAAGTGCACCGAGCTGCAGCGCCTGATCCCGAACTTGATCATCGAGGGCATTCCTGCCGGCGGCGAAGACGACTTCACGGTCGTCAAGCACGTGGGCACCATCCGCGATTTCAAGGCCGAGGGCTTCGAGCCGCTGGACCACCTGCAGATCGGCGAAAAGCTCGGCGCCATCGACATGGAACGCGGCGCCAAGGTCTCCGGCTCGCGGTTCTACTTCCTCAAGGGCATCGGCGCCCGGCTGGAAATCGCGATGATGAACATGGCCCTGGACGTGGCCCTGGAGCGCGGGTTCACCCCGATGATCACCCCGACCCTGGTGCGCCCCGAAACCATGCAAGGCACCGGCTTCGACGTGGCCCACGACGACGAGATCTACAAGCTCGAGCGCGACAACATGTACCTGGTTGGCACCTCCGAGGTGGCCCTTGCCGGATACCACGCGGACGAGATCATGGACCTGTCCGAAGGTCCACTTCGCTACGCCGGCTGGTCCTCCTGCTACCGCCGCGAGGCCGGCTCGGCTGGCAAGGACACCCGCGGCATCATCCGCGTGCACCAGTTCAACAAGCTGGAGATGTTCATCTACACCAGCGTGGAGAACGCCGAAGCCGAGCACCAGAACCTGCTGGCGATGGAAGAAGAAATGCTCGGCCGCATGGAACTTCCCTACCGGGTGATCGACACCGCCGCCGGAGACCTCGGCATGAGCGCTGCCCGCAAGTTCGACTGCGAAGCATGGGTTCCCACCCAGGACGCTTACCGCGAGCTGACCTCCACCTCGAACTGCACCACCTTCCAGGCCCGCCGCCTGAACATCCGCGAACGCGAAATCGTTGATGGAAAGCCGGGCAAGACCCGTGCGGTGGCAACGCTGAACGGCACCTTGGCTACCACCCGCTGGATCGTGGCAATTCTGGAGAACCACCAGAACGCCGACGGCTCGGTCAACGTGCCCAAGGCCCTGCAGCCATACCTGGGCGGACTTGAAGTGCTCAAGTAAAACCAGGTTTAGCTAGTTGCCGGCCACCCCTTGAGGGTGGCCGGCAACTGCAGTTAACCAGCTGTTCAAGCGCACCTGTGCCGTGGGTCATCGCTAAACTGCGGCGGCAATGGTTAACTTGAGCCATGACAGTTATGACAAAGATCGGCAACGACGACCGACTGAATAAGCAGAAATTGATGATCTGCCTTGATGTGGACGGAACCATCGTCAACCATCAGGGACAGATGAGCCAGCGGGTCCGCGAGGCTGCCCGGGCCGTGGTGGAGCAAGGCCATGAAGTGGTCATTTCCACCGGACGCTCCCTGGGTGCCGCCCTTCCGGTTATGGAAGAGCTGGGCATTGACCACGGCTATGTGGTCGTCAGCAATGGCGGAGTGCTGGCCAAGGTGGCCGACGGGGACGTCGAAGTGATCCACCGCGAAGTCTTTGATCCTTCCGTCGCCTTGAAGGCGCTCTGGAAGCAATTGCCCAAGGCCAAGTACGCGCTGGAAAACGAGCGCGGCGAATTTCTTTCCAACCAGGCTTTTGGCGATGCCAGCTTCGGCGCCGAAACCAGGGTGGTCGATTTTGACGAATTGCTGAGCAACAAGGCCGTGCGTGTTGTGGTGTTCTCCACCGATAACACCGCCGAAGAATTCGGCCATGCGGTGCAAGGCCTGGGCTTGTCCGGAGTCACCTACTCGGTCGGCTGGACCGCTTGGCTGGATATCGCCGCCGACGGCACCACCAAGGCCAGCGGCCTGGAGCGCCTGCGCGCGATCCTCGAGTTTGATTTGGCAGATTCCCTGGCCGTAGGCGACGGCCGCAATGACATCGAAATGCTCCAGTGGGCCGGACATGGCGTGGCCATGGGCCAGGCCCCGGACGAGGTCAAGGACGCGGCAGATGCGGTGACCGAAGGCGTAGACGAGGACGGCTTGGCGATCATCCTCGAGGGGCTGCTCCAGGACTAGCCCTATTGCAGGGACAATGGCTGCTGCCTGCCGTGCCCTAGAGCCGGTCGGTGAATTCCAGCAGCCGGGCGATCGCAGCCCGGGCGCCGAGCTCGTCGTTGTACCCGGAACGCACGATGGCGGCGGACACCGCCTGCGGGGTGATGCCTAGGATCTCTGCCACCGCTTTCTGCTGGCCGCGCACTCCCGGGGTCAGCAGATCCACCACTGACCATTCGGCTTCGGTCCTGGTGCGGATCCACTGGCCCAGCATGCGCAGCAGCCCTTCTAATTCGGCATCCATCTCATCGGTGCCGGAGGAAACGCAGATTGGCACTCGTTCGCCGCGATGGCTGGCCGCTTCGAGGGCGCCCAGCGCACGGCGTGCGGCCTTGCCCTCTACCAGGTCTGCCTCGGAGGGTACCGGCTCGTACAGGCTGCCGATGCCCAGTCCGATATTGCAGAAGTTCAACCTTGTCACGCGCATCAGCGCATCCACCGCGGCGTCGGGATCCCTGGGCACGCCCAGCAGCAGCTGTCCGCTCAGCGCGGTAAAGGGCGCGAGGGTGTCCACCTGGGAGAGCTGATGCCATAATTGCTCGCTGGCGTCGGCAACATCGGTAACCGAGCGGGGCCGGGGGCTGAGCGCAACGACAAACATATTTCCAGTATTGCCTGTGCAAGCGGGTTTGTCGCGAGTACTGCCCGAGATGTTGCCGTTATTGCTGTTGCGGCAATCGCACGCTGGTACGTGCAACAAAGAGCTGCGTGGCCGGCCCGATGAGCACTGCATAGGCCACGGTGCCCAGGCCCACCGGACCACCCAGCAGCCATCCGATGCCCAATACCGACAGCTCCAGCGCGGTGCGGATCAGCCGCAATGAAAGACCGGTGCGCAGATGCAATCCGGTCATCAGTCCATCACGCGGACCCGGGCCGAAGTGGCTGCCAATGTAGAGCGCCCCGCCCAATCCGTTGATGAGGATTGCGACCGCCAAGGTCAGGATCTGCCAGCCAAGGCCATTGATTGATGGCAAAAAACGCAGGAAGAAGTCCAGCGCTATGCCCAGGTACAGCGTGTTGGCAATGGTTCCCAGCCCTGGCCACTGGCGCAACGGGATCCATGCAAGCAGGACCAGTGCGCCAACCAGGATGATGATGGTGCCCAGCGAGAGCGGCACGTGGTTGGCGATGCCCAGATGCAGCACATCCCATGGATCCACGCCCAGCTGTGCCCGGATGATCATGGCCATCGCAAGGGCGTAGAGCGACAAGCCTGCAAAGAGGTTAAAGAATCGCAAAGGCAATCGCCCGCTGGCGAGCTGTTGGCGCGGAGTCAGATTAGTGATGGTCATGAATAAAATTCTCCGGTAAATTGGCCATGTAAAAAAGAGCCAATTTTGAAAAGGTGGACTTATGGGACGCGTCACAGGAGCTGCGCTGGCCGGCATGCTCGGAACGGCCGACTCATCCCAGCCGGCCTACCGGTGGCTTTTTGAGACCTTGCGCTCGCTTATTGCCAATGGCCGCATCCTGCACGGCGCGGTATTGCCCAGCGAACGCGAAGCCGTGGCCCGCCTGGGCTTGAGCCGCACCACGGTCTCCCGCGCTTACGCCGAACTGCGCGAAAGCGGCTATGCCAGTTCTCGCCAAGGCTCGGGCACCATCGCTCAGATTCCCGGAGGACCAGTGGCGGGCGGAGCCGAGCCCTTGCCGCTGGGTGGTTTTGGGCCGATGCCGGGAAGCACCGCACTCGATCTCACCTGCGCGGCACCCAATGCACCCACGGGGATGCTGGAAGAGTTCCAAACGGCCCTGGAGCAATTGCCGCGGTACGCGGCCACCATGGGCTACTACCCGCTGGGCATTGAACCGCTGCGACTGGCCCTGGCCGATTACTACACCCGCAAAGGCTTGCCCACCGGGCCGGACCAGATCATCGTCACCTCCGGCGCCCTCTCCTCGGTGGCAGCCGCAGGACGAGCGGTGATGGCCCGCGGGCAGAGCGTGCTGGCAGAATCCCCGACCTACCCCAATTCGCTGCTCGCGCTCAAGGCGCATGGTGCTCGCACCGCGGCAGTGCCCATTGGCCCTGAGGGCTCGGATATGGAGCAGATCGCCTCGGCCTTGCGCACGGTGTCCCCGAGCATGATGCTATGCCTTCCCGACTTCCACAACCCGGTGGGAACCCTGCTGGATGATGCCCGGCGAGAGCGCTGGGCGGCAGACCTGGACCGATCCGGAACCATTGGCGTCATCGATGAAACCTGCGCCGAACTGTGGCTGGATGCCGAGCCGGAAGTCCTTCCCATGGCCGCGTTCTCCAAGAACCTGATCACCGTGGGCAGCGCCAGCAAATCCCACTGGGGCGGACTGCGCCTTGGCTGGCTGCGCACCCCGCGGCACCTATCAGGTGCAATGGCCCGTTCGCGCATGAGCATGGATCTCGGGGCTCCGGTGCTGGAGCAATTGGTGTTGGCGCAGTTGCTGAACTCGGGTGCAACCCTCGCGCAGAGTACCCGGGATTCCTTGCGGGATAACCGGGACTGGATGATCGCCGAGCTGCAGCGGCTGCTGCCGGAATGGAAGCCGAATAGGCCAGCAGGCGGACTGAGCCTCTGGTGCCAGCTGCCCCAGCCGCGCTCCAGCGCCCTGGCGCGCCAGCTCAGGTCAGTCCTGCTTGCCCCGGGCTCCACCTTTGCCGTTGAGGGCCACGGGCTGGAACACTACCTGCGCCTGCCCTTCGCCCAGGAAAGAGCCGATCTGGAGCAGGCGCTCCCCGCTATCGCCGAGGCCTGGCACAAGGTGGCGGCTTAGTGGCTGCCTGAAAATTGCTTGTGGCTCGAATAACCTGTGGATCAGTCCAGCCAGGTAGCCAGTGCCCCAGAGGTAATGAGTGCGAAGGCGCCGACAAAAACGATGCCGATGACGATTGAGAATAATACGAGCCAGCGCGCCCCAGATGAATTCAACTTCTAGACCTGCTTATTTCGGTTGGCGGCATTCCGGATCAGCTGAACCGCTGCGTAGCAAACGCCAAATCCTGGAATGCATAGAGCAGCCATCAGCGCTACCAGCAGGGGCACCGAGCGACGCTGGACGTAGCGGCAGCCCACGTAGATGAGGCCTGCACTCCAAAGCAGAAGGATTGATGCTTCCAATGGGTCCAAAGCAAAACTGCTGTCCATGCTAGAAGTCTATTTCATCAGGCTGATTACCGACTGCAACGAGTCTTTCAGGGCAACAACTAGTCCAACGATGCTATAGCCGACTTCGGCCTGAACGCTTCGAACAGATTCGAGTTCGTCGGTCTCGGCGCCCACGGAGGCTGTCTGCCCCTCGAGGCGCAGCGCTGGCACATGGATGAAAAGCGCCGGAACTTCCTGCCCATAGGCGAGGTACGCGATGTGGTTGCAAACAAATCTCCCGGCATCCTCGGAGAGATAGGCGGCATGCCCATGCTGGTGCAATGCCCGGAGCACAGCTTGGGGATCCACTGTGGCGCTGCGGAAGAAATCCCCTCCCTGGATGATGGCCTGCTGTGCCGGCTGGGCACCATCATTATCCGCAATGCGGGCGTTGTCCTCATTGGCGCCGCGGACTTCAATGCTGATCTCATCCCGGCCGCCAGCCTCGCCCACGCAGACCAGGGCATCGGGCTGATGCTCCTGCAATAGCGCAGCCAGAACCTCCCCGGAGCGCCGGAAGGAAACCGGCAAGATTGCCGTGCTGATTCGGTGGCCGTCCAAGTGTTCGGGAAGCAGCCGGACGGCTTCGCCGCTGGCGTTGTACTGGTCGTTGCCGAAGGGCTCGAAGCCGGTCACCAAAAGATGCATGAACCCATTATGGGCCTAAAGTGTCGGTGCGAGTTGATAGATCTTGGGTGTATGTCCAATCGAAAGCCACTGGATAGGTGCTCATGGTTATCGCGGTTCTAATCCTCGTCATCCTTAATATTCTCGCAACGGCATGTATTGCCCTGCTGCTGATTCGCCGCACGCCAGGCAACGATCAAGCGCAGATTCGGGACTCCGTGCGCTCTGCCAATGCCGAATTGCGCCAAGAGCTGGGAACCCAGCGCAATGAACTGCGCCAAGGCATGGCAGAAGTGCGCTCCGAGATTGACGCCAAGCTCAGCGCCATGAGCGAATCCAACGCCAACCGGCACATCCAGATCCAGAGGCTGCTCCAACAGGAAATGGAGAAGCTGCGCTCCGGCAACGAAGCCAAGCTGGAAAAGATGCGCGAAACCGTGGACGAGAAGTTGCAGGGAACCTTGGAGAAGCGCTTGGGCGAATCATTCGAATTGGTCAGCAAGCGGCTGGAAATGGTCCAGCAGGGACTCGGCGAGATGCAGTCGCTGGCCCAGGATGTTGGCGGGCTCAAGCGCGTGCTCACCAATGTGAAGAGCCGCGGCTCCTGGGGTGAAGTCCAGCTCTCGCGCCAGCTGGAAGATATCCTCACCGCGGAGCAGTATGAGCAAAACGTCGCGGTGGTCCCCGGCAGCCGCGAAGTCGTGGAGTTCGCCGTGATCCTGCCCGGGCGAGACGCCGGAACCATTTACCTGCCCATTGACTCCAAGCTTCCGCAGGAAGACTATGAGCGCTTGCTCGATGCCCAGGAGGCGGGCGAGAAGGCTGCCATCGATGCGGCGGCCAAGGCGCTGAACCGGGCGATTATCGAGCAGGCGAAACTGATCTCCAGCAAGTACATCGCCCCGCCCTACAGCACCGACTTCGCGATCATGTACCTGCCCACCGAAGGGCTCTTCGCCGAAGTCGTGCGCAGCCCCGGCCTGGCCAGCAAGCTCCAGACCGAGCATCGCGTGCTAGTCACCGGGCCGACCACCCTGATGAGCCTGCTGAACTCGCTGCAGATGGGTTTCCGGACGCTGGCCATTGAAAAACGCAGCAGCGAAGTCTGGCAGGTGCTCTCGGCAGCCAAGGAAGAATTCCGCAAATACGGGGACGTCTGGGACAAGCTGGGCAAGCAGCTGGCCACCGCGCAGAACACTGTCCGGGAGGCCGGAACGCGCACGCGCTCCGTGGAACGCAAACTCAAAGATGTCCAGACCCTGGAAGTCGCCGCCCAAGAAGATGTGCTCACCGGATTGCTCCCCGAGGCCTAGGAGCGGCCGATGCGCATGCGCAGTGTGTAATCCAGATGACCCCGGAACCTGAAAATGGCGGCGACCCCCGTCTCGGGGGCCACCGCCATTGCAGCTCAAGCCTAGCGACTAGGCCTTGAAGCGCTCGATGGAGCGAGCCAGCTCGGCCTCGGCAGCCTCGCGGCCTTCCCAGCCCTCGGCCTTGACCCACTTGCCTGGTTCCAGGTCCTTGTAGCGGGTGAAGAAGTGCTCGATCTCCTTGATCAGCCACTGATCGATGTCCTCAAGTTCCTTGATGTGGTCAAAGCGCTTGTCGGCAGGAACGCACAGCAGCTTGGCATCGCCACCGCCATCGTCGGTCATGTTGAAGACGCCGATGGGGCGAGCTTCGACAACAACACCCGGGATCAGGTCAACACCCGGGATGAAGACCATGGCGTCCAATGGATCGCCATCTTCGCCCAGGGTATCGTCGAAGTAGCCGTAGTGGGTTGGGTACTGCATCGAGGTGAACAGCACGCGATCCAGGCGCAGGCGGTGGGTCTCGTGGTCGATCTCGTACTTGACGCGCGATCCGGTCGGGATCTCGATGGTCACGTCGTGGCTCATGAAAAGCACGCTCCTGAACTAGTCTTAGGGTTATCCGCTAATAAGGGTATCGCCCCACAGGGCACCTTCGATAAAACTTCGAGAGGAATGTAACCATATGAACACTGCCGCCCGACGCGCGATTACGCTGGGGGTGGCTGTGCTGGCAGTGGTTGCAGTCATTCTGGCCATGGTGCTGGCCCCGCGGTTCTTCACCGGTGAACCCGAGGCCTTCTACACGCCGGCCAGTGCCCACGTTGCTGAAAAAGACCCGGTCGCCGTCGCAGATCTCAACCCGGAAGCCCCGGTGCCGGATACCGCCGCACTGACCGCGCAACTGGATGCGATCCTCGCTGACACTTCCGATGGCACCAGCTTCACTGCGCAGGTGGTCGACGTAGCCAGCGAAACGGTGCTCTATAACCGCAACGCCGACACCAGCGGCACCCCGGCCTCCAGCCTGAAGGTGGTGACCGCGCTGGCCGCCCTGGAAACCCTGGGCGGAGATAGCCAGCTGTCCACCTCGGTGCTGCTTGATGGAAACACCCTGATCCTGCGCGGCGGGGGAGACGTGCTGCTGGGCGACGGAAAATCAGACCCCGGACATCCCAAGGGCTACGCGGGGCTGGCCACCCTGGCCGAGCAAACGGCCAAGGAACTCGAATCCCGCGGGGTTGGCGAAGTCTCGCTGTGGCTTGACGATTCGCTATTTGGCGACGCGCACAATAATGCCGCCTGGGACAAGTCGCTGTTCACCTCCAATAACATCGGCGAGGTGTACCCGATAGCGCATTATGCCGGGCGCGCCGGTCAAAGCACCGATACCGCCTACCAATCCGACGCCGCCGAACAAGTCCGCAAGGTTTTCGCCCAAGAGCTCGGCGCCTCGGTGAAGGTCAATGAGGGCGGACGCGGATCCCATGAGGGCGGGGAGCAGATCGCCGAGGTGAAATCCGCCCCGCTGCGCCAGATCATCAAGCACATGCTGCTGGTCTCCGACAACTACATCGCCGAAACCATGGGGCGGCTCGTGGCCATCAAGCGGGGCATGGCCCCGGAGCAGGCCGGAGCAGCGGTAGCGGCGGTGGCCAGCGAACACGGCGCCGAGGGGGCGGATCTGGCCGATACCAGCGGCCTGGCTGCGCAGGACAAGATCTCGCCCGCCGCGCTGACCGCAGTGCTGCGCGCGGCGGCCACCAGCCCCAAGCCTGAATTGCGCGAGCTGGTGTATTCGCTGCCGGTGGCCGGATACAACGGGACGCTCATGAAGCGCCTGGGCCAGCCGTCCACCCTGGGGCTGGTGCGCGCCAAAACCGGATCCCTGACCGGGGTAGCCACACTAACCGGCATGACCATCACCCAGGACGGGCGCTTGCTCGCCTTCTCGATTTTTGCCCACCAGCCGGGCGGAGCACTCGCGCCGCATAAGCCGATTATCGACTCTGCAGTGGCCGCCATCCGCGGATGCGGCTGCCAGAGCTAAAAGGAGCAGGAGCAGCAGATGAACCAGGTTGTCGATTGGAAATTGGCGGCCAATGCCGCCAGGACGCTGATGCCTGCAGGGCCCAGAATCATCAAGAAGGATGCCGCGCGCATTGTCGAGGAATTGCGCATCGCCGCCGGTGAAGGGCTAGCCGAGGCCGAGAAGATCTCCAAGCTTCTCTCCACCGCGCCTTCGCAGACCCTGGTGGTGGATCGTGCCGGCTGGGCCAAGGCGGTCAGCCAGAACTTTGCGGCCATGCTTCCCGAGCAGGCCAACGTTCCCGCCATGGTTCCGGCGGTGGCCGGAGCCGAGCTCGGTGCGGTGCTCTCCGTGCTGGGCACCCGGGTGCTGGGCCAATTCGATCCCTTTGTCGGGCCGCGGCTGCTGCTCAACGCCCCGACCATCACCCAGATCCGCGGCGAACTGAACCTGAACGCCAGGGATTTCTATCTGTGGATTGCCACCCATGAGCAGACCCACCGGCTGCAGTTCGAGCATGCGCCCTGGATCCCCGAGGTCATGAAGTCCATCCTCGCCGAAGCTTTCGGCCCGCTGGAGGATGAAGGGTCGATGAACCAGCTCGGCGAGCGGCTGAAGGCCATGAAGTCGGAGGTCGGCGAGTTGACCAGCATCATGTCTGTGCTGGAGGGCCATGCCATGGTGGTGATGAACGACGTCACCAGCATTGGCAGCATCAAGACCATTCGACGGCGCTTTGAGGCGCGCGGCGAAAACCGTTCGGTGCTGGCCACCCTGCTGGGCAAGCTGCTGGGCCTTGATGCCAAGGCGCTGCAGTACAAGCGCGGAGCCAAGTTCGTGCGCCACGTGGTGGACGAGATCGGCTATGAAGGCTTCAACCAGGTTTTCAGCTCCCGGGAACTGTTCCCCAGCGCCGAAGAACTCGATCACCCAGAACGCTGGCTGGCCCGCACCCGATGAGCCATGCTTTGCGCGCAGCGCGCGCCGCGATTGCCAAGGCCACCTCGCCGGGGCTGGCCCTGATCGGGGTCTCCGGCGGTGCCGACTCCCTGGCCCTGGCCATTGCCGCCGCCACCCTGCCCGGGGCCTTCGGCGCGGTGATTGTCGATCACGGCCTGCAGCCAGGCAGCGCACAGGTTGCCGCGCGGGCTGCCGGGCAATGCCGCGAGCTGGGCCTGGATCCGGTCCTGGTCTGCCCGGTGCGCACCGCCGGCGATGAAGCCTCGGCCCGCGCCGCACGATACGGGCAATTCGAGCAGGCGCTGGCCAGCACCGGCGCCCGTCAGCTCTTGCTCGCCCACACCCGCGATGACCAGGCCGAGCAGGTGCTGCTCGGGCTGGTGCGCGGTTCAGGCACCAGGTCCCTGGCCGGGATGCCGGCCGAACGCGGCCCCTACCGCCGGCCCCTGCTTGGGCTGACCCGGAAGCAGACCGAAGAGATCTGCCGCGATGCGGGCGTCGAATACTGGGAGGACCCGAGCAATTCGGACACCGGCTTCCGGCGGAACCTGATCCGCCATGCCACGCTGCCGTTGCTGCGCGAACAGCTCGGCGAGCATCTGACCGAAGCGCTGGCCCGCACCGCCGCACTGGCTGCCGCCGACGCCGACGCCCTGGACCTGTGGGCGCAGCAGGCCAAGGAACAGCACGGGCTTCAGCTGCGCGCGCTGTCCGGGCTTCCGGTGGCCGTGGCCTCGCGGGTAGTGCGGCTTGGCGCCATCGAAGCCGGCGCAAAAAATCTGGGCCATGAGCGAACACAGGCGCTGTGCGCGCTGGCCGGAATCGGCGGGCCCAAGTCCAAATCCGCTGGTCCGGTGCAGCTGGATGGCAAAATCAGCGCCTTCCGCCGAGGTCCGGTGATCGTTTTCACGAGCACCGGCTCAACAACACTTCGCTAAATGTGGCACTCTAGGTAAGTACCACACCTCTAGAATCAGGAGAACCCTCGTGGATTCCACTGCAGTCGAAGCCGATCTGGCGCATGTTCTGTACACCAAGGAAGAAATCCAGGCTCGCGTGGCGGAACTCGCCGCGCAGATCGACAAGGACTACGAGGGCCGCGACATTCTCGTTGTGGGTGTGCTCAAGGGTGCCGTGATGATCATGGCCGATCTGGTCCGCGCGCTGAATTCGCACCTGACCATGGACTGGATGGCAGTCTCCTCCTACGGCTCGGGCACCCAGTCCTCCGGCGTGGTGCGCATCCTCAAGGACTTGGACTCGGATCTGATGGGCAAGCACGTGCTGATCGTCGAGGACATCATCGACTCCGGCTTGACCCTGTCCTGGCTGAAGTCCAACCTGGAATCCCGCGGCCCGGCCTCGGTGGAAATCTGCACCCTGCTGCGCAAGCCGGAGGCCGCCAAGGTCGAGATCGACGTCAAGTACGTCGGCATGGACATCCCGAACGAATTTGTCGTGGGCTACGGCCTGGACTACGCGGAAAAGTACCGCAACCTCGATTGCGTGGGCACTTTGGCTCCGCACATCTACCAGTAGGGAACTTTTTTCGCCACGAGGGCGTTGAGAAGTATCGAAGGTGGCGTGACCCGGACGCCAGAGCAGTGCGTGAGGGGGATGCGTGAGGCGCGGGGCCTTGCGGATCAATGAAAACGAAGAAGCTTTTTAATAGCTGGATCATTTGGGTCCTGGTTGGCGTTATCGCCGTAGTGCTGTTCTTGCCGATGGTCTTCGGCAACAGCTCTGCGAAGGTGGACACCTCGGTGGGCCTGCAGCAGCTGGCCGGTGGCAATGTCACCGAAGCCAAGATGTTCGACGGGGACCAGCGGGTCGATTTGAAGCTGCGCGATGCGCTGAAGGTCGACGGCGTGGACAAGGGCAATGCGGTGAGCTTCTACTACTCCACCGCGCGTGCCGAGCAGGTCGTCGACGCGATCAACAAGGCCGAACCGGGCAAGTTCACCGATCAGCCGGTCCAGAGCAACTGGCTGCTCTCGATGCTGGGCGTGATCATCCCGTTCCTGCTGATCGCCGGAATCTTCTGGTTCATCCTCGCCCGCTCCCAGGGCGGCGGCTCCAAGGTCATGCAGTTCGGCAAGTCCAAGGCGAAGCTGATCACCAAGGACATGCCGCAGGTGACCTTCAAGGATGTCGCCGGCGCCGACGAGGCCGTGGAGGAGCTCCACGAAATCAAGGAGTTCCTGCAGGAGCCTGCCAAGTTCCAGGCCGTGGGCGCGAAGATCCCCAAGGGCGTGCTGCTCTACGGCCCTCCGGGCACCGGCAAGACCCTGCTGGCCAAGGCCGTCGCCGGCGAGGCCCAGGTGCCGTTCTACTCGATTTCCGGCTCTGACTTTGTGGAAATGTTTGTCGGCGTGGGCGCCAGCCGCGTCCGCGACCTGTTCGAACAGGCCAAGAACAACTCCCCGGCGATCATCTTCGTTGACGAGATCGACGCCGTTGGACGCCACCGCGGCGCCGGCATCGGCGGCGGCAACGATGAGCGCGAGCAGACCCTGAACCAGCTGCTGGTGGAAATGGACGGCTTCGACGCCACCACCAACGTCATCCTGATCGCCGCCACCAACCGCCCGGACGTGCTGGACCCGGCTTTGCTGCGCCCGGGCCGCTTCGACCGCCAGATCCCGGTGGAGGCACCGGATCTGAAGGGCCGCGAAGACATCCTGAAGGTCCACGTCAAGGGCAAGCCGATGGATGCCACCGTGGATCTGAATGCCGTGGCCAAGAAGACCCCGGGCTACACCGGCGCCGATTTGGCCAACGTGCTCAACGAAGCCGCGCTGCTCACCGCCCGCTCCAACGCGAACCTGATCGACGACCGCGCGCTGGACGAGGCCATCGACCGCGTGATGGCCGGCCCCCAGAAGCGCACCCGGCTGATGGACGAGCACGAGCGCAAGGTCACCGCCTACCACGAGGGCGGCCACGCCCTGGTGGCCGCGGCCATGAACCAGACCGCTCCGGTCACCAAGATCACCATCCTGCCGCGCGGCCGCGCCCTGGGCTACACCATGGTGGTGCCCGAGTCGGACAAGTACTCGGTGACCCGCAACGAGCTGCTGGACCAGATGGCCTACGCCATGGGCGGGCGCGTGGCCGAGGAGATCGTCTTCCACGATCCATCCACCGGCGCATCCAACGACATCGAGAAGGCCACCTCCACGGCCCGCAAGATGGTCACCGAATACGGCATGAGCGAAAAGGTCGGCGCGGTGCGCCTGGCCGGCTCGGCCGCGGAGCAGCAGATGGGCGGTGCCCAGCGCGAATTCTCCGAGGAGATGGCGCACCTGGTGGACCAGGAAGTGCGCGAGCTGATCGAGCAGGCGCACAACGACGCCTACCAGGCGCTCACGGCCAACCGCCATGTGCTCGACCGCCTGGCGCTGGCCCTGCTGGAGCGCGAGACGCTGAACCAGAAGGAAATCGCCGAGATCTTCTCCGACCTGCAAAAGCGCGAGGTGCGCGATGTGTGGCTGAGCAATGAGGGGCGTCCGGTCCACTCAGAAGGCCCGGTATTAAGCCCCAAGGAGCGCGCAGCTTCCTCGACCGACTAGGATCGAAGCGTGAGTGAACTAGAACAGATCGATCAGCCGCGGATCGCGGCAGCCGTCCGCGAGATCCTGGAGGCCATTGGCGAAGATCCCGATCGCGACGGCCTGGCAGAGACCCCCAAGCGGGTGGCCAAGGCCTACGCGGAATTCTTCGCCGGCTTGCACCAGAACGCGGCAGAGCACCTGTCGACCACTTTCGACATCGAGCATGACGAGATGGTCCTGGTCAAGGACATCCCGTTCTACTCGACCTGCGAGCACCACCTGGTGCCCTTCTACGGATCGGCGCATATCGGCTACATCCCGGGCAAGGGCGGCAAGGTCACCGGGCTGTCCAAGCTGGCCCGGCTGGTCGAGGTCTACGCCCGCCGCCCGCAGGTCCAGGAGCGCCTGACCACGCAGATCGTCGATTCGCTGGTGGAGCACCTGAACCCGGCCGGCGCGATCGTCGTCGTCGAATGCGAGCACATGTGCATGTCCATGCGCGGGGTGCAAAAGCCCGGAGCGAAGACCGTGACCAGTGCGGTGCGCGGCCAGCTGCGGGAAACCGCCACCCGTGCCGAAGCCATGAGCCTGATCCTCGGAAAGTAGGAAACCCATGTCGCTAGGCGCCATCCCGGGCACCGGCCCGAATACCAGCCCCCTGCCCGTGATCCGCAAGTCCAAGGTCAAGACCCTGGCAGACCTGCCCACCGGCCGCACCCTGGTCATGGGCATCCTGAACGTCACCGAGGACTCCTTCTCCGATGGCGGTGCGTACCTGTCCGCCGACGCGGCGATCGACCGCGGGCTGAAGCTGCTGTACTCCGGCGCCGACATCATCGACGTGGGCGGCGAATCCACCCGCCCGGGCGCCAAGGAGATTGATCCTGCCCTGGAGCAGTCGCGCATCATCCCGGTGATCGAAACCCTGGTGAAGGCCGGGGCGATCGTCTCGGTGGACACCATGCACGTGGACACCGCCCGCGCGGCCATCAACGCCGGCGCGCACATCATCAACGACGTCTCCGGGCTGACCTACGAAGCCGGCATGCCCGAGCTGATCGCTCAGACCGGCGTGCCCTACGTGCTGATGCACCGCCGCGGCACCGCGCAGTCCATGGTGGCCGAAGCGAACTACGAGAACGTGGTCGCCGAAGTCATCGGCGAGCTGCGCACCCTGCGCGACGAATTCGTGGCCAAGGGCGTGGCCCCGGAGCAGATCATCATCGATCCGGGACTGGGCTTTGCCAAGGACGCCGAACACAACTGGGCGCTGCTGGGCCGCCTGGATGCCCTCGAAGAGCTGGGCCACCGGGTGCTGATCGGCACCAGCCGCAAGCGCTTCCTCGGTGAGCTGCTGGCAGAGTCCGGCACCAGCCGTGCCCCGCTGCAGCGCGATGCCGCCACCGCGGCCACCACCGCGCTGGCCGCCAGGGACCAGGCGTGGGCCGTGCGCGTGCATGACGTGGTGGGCAGCCGCGACGCCATTGAAGTCGTGAAGGCCTATGGATCGCATTAGCATCTACGGGATTTCTGCCACCGGCTACCATGGGGTTTTCGACCATGAAAAGCGCGACGGCCAGCAGTTCATCATTGACGTGGTGCTGCACGTGGACATCACCCGCGCCGCCGCCAGCGACAACGTGGCGGACACCGTGCACTACGGCGAAGTCAGCGAGCTGGTGGTCGCCCAGATCCAGGCCGGGCCCTGGGACCTGATCGAGAAGCTGGGCAGCGAAATCGCCGAGGCGATCCTCGCGGCCTACCCCGGCGTGCAACAAATCGACGTGGTGGTGCACAAGCCGCAGGCCCCGATCCCGGTGCCCTTCAGCGATGTCACCATCTCGCTGACCCGCCGCCAGAAGCAGCACACCGCGATCATTGCGCTGGGCGCCAACCTCGGCGACCCGCAGGCCACCTTGGCCCAGGCGGTGGAGGACCTGGGCGAAGAGCTGGAAATCCTCAAGGCCTCGCCGCTGGCCATCACCAAGCCAGTAGGCGGCCCGCCGGACCAGCCGGACTACACCAACCAGGTCATTGAAGTGCGCACCCGGCGCTCGGCCCATGAGCTGCTGGACCTGTGCCAGCGCATCGAAGCCAAGCACCACCGGACCCGCGAGGTGCGCTGGGAAGCCCGCACCCTGGACCTGGATCTGATCGCCTACGACCAGCTGCGGCTGCACGACGAGCGCTTGACCCTGCCGCACCCGCGGGCGGCCATCCGCGGATTCGTGCTGGCCCCATGGAGCTGGATGGACCCCGACGCGGTCCTTGACGGCCAGCTGGTCTCCCGCCTGGCCGCCAGCGCGGCCGATACCAAGGACATCATCCGGCTATGACCAAGCTGAAGCTGCGCTGGGTGCTGTGGTGCGCGGTGATCGGGGCCTTCGCCGGCTGGATCGCGCTGCGCGTGCTCACCGCCGCCGGCCGCTACGCCCCGGTGCTGGACTATTCGGCCCTGTACTCGCTGGGCGCGGTCTGCGCGGTGATCCTGTTCCTGGGGATCCGCGTCAAGCGCTCCTCGATGGGCAAATCCCACTTCGAGCCGATCGCCGCGGCCCGCACTCTGGTGCTGGCCCAGGCCTCGGCCTACGCCGGCGCGGTCATCACCGGCTGGCATGTGCCGGCCATGATCACCCTGTGGCTGGCCAATGGCCAGAGCCCCACGCTGACCCGCTCGCTGGTGCTGGCCGGTGCCGGGGTGCTGATGGTGATCGTCGGCTATATTGTCCAGCATCTGTGCAAGCTACCTCCGGAGGATACCGATGACACCAACGATTCCGTGGTCACCGAATAGCTTCACCCCCGCCGACCCCGCCTACTTCAAGGTCAAGCTCACCACCTGGGCGGTGGCCTGGGGACTGGTCCTGCTCGCCAGCCTCGTCCCGGGCGTGCTGCTGGCCACCGGCGTGAAGGTGGCCCTGTGGCTGGCCATCATTCCGGCGGCCCTGGTGCTGGTGATTGCGCTGCTGGTCCTGCGCATCCTGCGCCGCCAGGTCCAGGCCCTGGGCTACCTGGAACGCGAGGAGGACTTCGTGGTCCGCTCCGGGGTGATGTGGCGCAAGCAGCTGGTCATCCCCTACGGGCGCATGCAATATGTCGAGGTCAACAGCGGCCCGGTGGAACGCCGCTACGGATTGTGCCAGTTGACGCTGAATACCGCTGGGGCCGGGGCCACCGCCCACGTCTACGGATTGCCCGAAGCCCAGGGCCAGGCGCTGCGCGAGCGGCTTGTGGCCGCCGGCGAGGAGAAAATGCTGTGAGCCAGGACGAACACTGGCAGCGGGTGCATCCAGCTAGCCCCTTCGTGCGCGGCTGGCTGGCCATCGTGGGCCTGCTCTACATCTACTGGCAGAACACCGACGAGCTCTCCCTGGCCGAACGCTTTGCCGGGGACCGGCTGATCTGGACGGTGGCCCTGGCCGGTGCGGCGCTGCTGGTGGTGCTCGTATTCTACTTCCTGTCCTGGTACTTCACCCGCTACAAGCTCACCTCTTCGCATGTCTACGTGAACTCGGGGACGATCTTCCGCAGCCAGAAGCAGGCGCGCATCGACAAGGTGCAGGGCATCGACATCGCCCAGCCGCTGCTCGCCCGGCTCCTGGGGCTGGCCGAGCTGCGCTTCGACGTGGCAGATTCCTCCGAATCGGTGCTGCGCCTGGCCTTCTTGTCCAAGGCCGATGCCCATGCCCTGCGCCAGCTGATCCTGCAGCGGGCCGCCGGGCAGGGCGCCAGGGACCAGGCCGCCAGCGAACAGCCCGCCACCGCGGTCGATGCCGTCGGCGAGGCAGCGCCGCTGATGGCCAGGGTTCCGGCCACCCGGCTGCTGGCCTCGCTGTTCCTCCAGCTGCCGGTCGTGATCGGCACCCTGGCCTGTGTGGCCATTGTGATCCTGTGGCTCAGCGGCGTCCAGGGCATCATCGCCGCCGTCCTGCCGATCCTGCTCAGCTTCGGCGGCTGGTTCTACAAGCAGCTGAACCAGGGCTGGAACTACACCGCCAGCGCCTCGGACACCGGCATGCGCATCAGCTACGGACTGGCCGACACCCGCCAGCACTCCATCCCCGCCGGACGGGTGCAGGCCATTTCGGTCACCGCACCGCTGCTATGGCGGCTGCTGGGCTGGTACAAGGTGGAAGTGAACGTGCTGGGCACCAAAAGCGATGACCTGGATAACCTGCAGGTGCTGCCGGTCGGGGATTTTGAATCGGTGGCCCGCATCATGGGCATCCTGCTGCCCGATCTGGGCATCGGCAACCAGCGCGAGGTCCTGTCCACCGCGGTGAGCACCGGGTACGAGCACGGATTCACCGGCTCCCCGTCCCGGGCCAAGCTGCTCTCCCCGGGAGCATGGAAGCACCAGGGCTTTTTGGCCACCGGCACCACCGTGATCTCCCGCTACGGGTGGCTGGCCCGCACCGCCAGCTTTGTCCTGCATGCCAGGGTCCAGGGCACCGAATTCCGCCAGGGGCCATGGGAACAGAAGCGCCAGCTGGCCGGGGTCCGGCTGTATTGCGCGGGCGGAAATATCATCGGCTACCTGCATCAGGTTGATGCGCAGGTTGCAGCGGAATTTACCCTGGCCCAAGCAACACGCCAGGTTGAGAGGTAGAAGTGGACGCACCACGATTGGGAATCGGCATCATCTCCGCCGGCAAGGTCGGCACCGTGCTTGGCGCCGCGCTGGCAGCCAGCGGGCACCGGATCACCGGCATCCACGCGGTCTCCGAGGCTTCCCGGGTTCGCGCCGACGCGCTGCTGCCCGGCGTTGAGCTGCTGGATCCGGCAGAAATCCTGCGCCGCAGCGAACTGGTGCTTTTTGCGGTGCCAGATGATGTGCTCGGCGATCTGGTCGCTGGCTTGGCCGCGGCCGGCCACATCCAGTCCGGGCAGCTGATCGCCCATACCGCCGGGCGCTACGGCACTTCCATATTGCAGCCGGCCCTGGACGCCGGGGCTTTTGGCCTGGCGATCCACCCGGCAATGACCTTCACCGGAATGAGCATGGACCTGGCGCGGCTCACCGACTGCGTTTTTGCGGTCACCGCCGATGAGGTCATGCTGCCGGTGGCCCAGGCGCTGGTGGTGGAAATGCGCGCCGAGCCGGTAGTGATCGCCGAGGCCGACCGGGCCAGCTATCACGCGGCCCTGGCCCATGCGGCCAACCACCTGAACACCATCACCGCGCAGTCCGCGGACATCCTGCGCCGCATCGGCGTTGAGGATCCGGCCAATACCTTGCGCGCGCTGATGGGCGCCAGCCTGGATAACGCCCTGCGTTCCGGGGCCGGGGCGCTGACCGGCCCGGTGGCCCGGGGAGATATCGGCACCGTGGCCGCCCACCTCCAGGCCCTGGCCAGCGATCCGGCTGAGACCAATAATTCCTATCGCAGCCTCTCGCGTGCCACCGCCCTGCGCGCGGGATCACGCGGGCTGATCTCGCAGGGCACGCTCGAAGAACTGCTGCGAGTTCTAGAATAGAAGGGTGAAAACCCCCAAGATCTGTAAAACCCGTGCCGAGCTGAAGGCTGCCATTGCCCAAGCCAACCCGGGATCATTGGGCTTTGTGCCCACCATGGGAGCCCTGCATGCCGGCCACGCATCTCTCTTCAGCGCCGCCCGCGAAGAGAATGAACTGGTGGTCATCTCGATCTTTGTCAACGAGCTGCAGTTCAACGATGCCACCGACTACGCCCGCTACCCGCGCCAGCTTGAAGCGGATGCGCAGCTGGCTGGCGCAGCCGGGGTCGACATTATTTTTGCTCCCGAGGCTAGCGAGGTCTATCACGCCGGCCTGCCGCTGATCCAGCTGAACTCCGGGACCATGGGCGAGCTGTATGAAGGCGCTTCCCGGCCCGGCCATTTTGATGGCATGCTGGCCGTTGTCGCCAAGCTCCTGCACCTGGCCGACCCGCGCCAAGGCGAGTACCGCGCGTACTTCGGGCAGAAGGATGCCCAGCAGGTAGTGCTGATCCGCCGCATGGTGGCCGACCTGGACTACCCGGTGCAGCTTCGCCTGGTGCCGATCGTGCGCAGCGAGAAGGGCCTGGCCCTTTCCAGCCGCAATGCGCTGCTCAGTGAAGAAGAGAAGGAAGCGGCCCTGGTATTGCACCGGGCGATCAAGCTCATCGCCGATCGGGCCGCCCGCCATGAGCCATTGGATATCGAGGACGCCATCGGATTGTTCCAGATGGAACCGCTGGTTGAACTGGACTACTTCGTGGTGGTTGACCCGAACACCCTCCAGGAGCTGGCCTTCAACTGCCAGGACACCCCTTTCACCGGCGAAGGCCTGATCCTGGTGGCGGCCACCGTCGGCAAGGTGCGGCTGATCGACAACCAGCCGATCTAGTCCCGGGCCCTAGGCGAAACGGCGGGCCGTGTCGTTCAAGATCTGCCGGAAGCCGGACAGCTCGGCCATGACTTCGCCTGCAGTTTGCGCTGTCTGCACAAACTGCACCGCCTGGCCGGCATAAACCGGGGCCATATCTGGCTGCGCATCCGCGCGGGCCTGCACCATCTGGTCACGCAGTGCGCCGCTCGCTTCCCATGAGGACAGGTCCTCATGGCTGTCGCTGAACTGGTTGCGCAGGGCGCGGCCGCCGAACTCGGCGGGCCATGGAAGTTGCTGGGCGATATCAAAGGCACGGGTATAGGTGGTGTCGTCCATGCCGGCCTGGCGTACGGCAGCTTTGAAATTCTCATGTCCCAGCGACTCTGTTGCGGAGAGGAAGCGGGTGCCGACCCAGGCGGCCTGGGCCCCGGCGGCGAGCACCGCAGCGACCCCGTGGGCGGTGCCAACGCCGCCCGCGGCCACTACCGGCTTCAGCTGTTGCGCAGTGGCTAGCTGCAGGAGAGGCAGCGTGCCGGATTCATTTCGCCCATGCCCGCCGCCTTCGCCGCCGCGAGCAATGATGATGTCGATGTCATCTTCCATGGCCCGATCCAGCTCTGCTGCGTTGCCTACCTGCATAGCGGTGAGCACCCCCGCCTCGTGAGCCAACGCTGCACCTCGGGAGACATCACCGAAGCTCAGCGAGACCAGCGATGGGGAGAATTCGAGGAAGCTCTCCAGCGGGGATAGGTCGGTTTCCAGGGACCAGGCCATGAAGCCGACGCCCCAGGGCGAATCCAGAGAGGCAACGTATCCTGCCTGTTCCTCGATCCATTCCTTCTTTGGCGATCCGGATACCCCGATCATCCCCACGCCGCCGGTCTGCGAAACGGCAGCGGCCAAGGCGCCCCCTGCTGCTCCTGCCATCGGCGCGTTGAAGATTGGTTCACGGTAGCCAAGCAGGCGTTGTAGGTCGCTCATGTGCCCAGACTAGAACAGCAAACTTGATGTGACCTAGAACGCGGCCCCTCGATTTGTAACATCGCGGAAACCTCTGTATAGTTTTTATCTGTTGCCGGAACGGAAACAACACGGAATCTACGAGTTGTTTACCCGGTAGCCAATCACTTTTCACCGAAGAGTTTCGACCGGTTTTGATCGGATCACGAAACATGGTAGGCTAGAAAAGTTGCTCCGGAGCGAAGCAGTCACCGAGTTTGTGGTGGT
>NZ_JACKQN010000018.1:0-15156 GCF_015524875.1 Glutamicibacter sp. FBE19
GCTGGCAGCCGGCGAGGACTTTTTTGCTATAGATCAGGCGACGGATCCGCCAGCGTTATTGGTGATCTGCGGGTCAAAGCCCTCGGCTCGGAGGTTATTAAGCACGGCCTTGGAATGCTCATGGCCCTTGGTTTCCAGATCGATGGTGATTGCCACGTCGCCCATCGATAGCGAACCGCCGATGCGCGTGTGGTCCAAGCGGGTGACATTTGCATCGGAGTCGGCGATGATCCGCGAGATCTGGGCCAGGGCGCCGGGGCGGTCTGGCAGCATCATGCGGACGGTCAAGAATCGTCCAGCAGCCGACAAGCCTCGCTGGATCACCTTGAGCATCAGCAGCGGGTCGATATTTCCGCCGGAAAGGATCACCGCGGTGGTTGCCGGGTTGATCCCGTGCTCTTCGAGCCGGTTTTCCAGGAGGGCGGCGACGCCCACCGCGCCGGCTGGTTCAACTACCAGCTTGTTGCGTTCCAAGAGCACCACCAGCGCGCGGGCCAGGGCATCCTCGGAAACGGTCACCACGTCGTCAACGAGCTCCTTGATGATGGTGAATGGCAACTGGCCCGGCTTGCCGACAGCAATGCCGTCAGCGATGGTGTGCACGGTGTCCAGTGGCACCAGGGCATCGGCAGCCAGGGATGGAGGGTAGGCCGCGGCGTTTTCAGCCTGCACGCCAATGACCTTGATTTCGCGGCCCAGCTCGCGGGCCTTTTCTTTCAATGCTATGGCCACGCCTGCAAGCAGTCCGCCGCCGCCCACGCCCATCAGCACGGTCTCCACTTCTGGAAGCTGCTCCAGAAGTTCCAGGCCGATGGTGCCCTGTCCGGCAATGATATCCGGGTGGTCGAAGGGGTGCACGAACACGGCACCGGTTTCGTCGGCATAGCGCTGGGCTTCGGCCAAGGCCTCGTCAACGGTATCCCCGAAGAGCACTACCTCTGCACCGTGATCACGGGTCGCGGTGAGCTTGGGAAGTGCGACGCCACGCGGCATGTAGATGCGCGCTTTGATCCCCAACTGGCTGGAAGCTTGAGCGACGCCCTGGGCATGGTTGCCCGCCGAGGCCGCGACCACGCCGCGTGCCTTCTCTTCAGCGCTGAGCTTGGACATGCGCACATAGGCTCCGCGGACCTTGAAGGAACCGGCACGTTGCATGTTTTCGCACTTCAGGAAGACCTCGGCACCAATGTGCTGGGAGAGTACTCGTGAATGCTCCACTGGAGTCAACGCAATAACGGGTTTCAAGACCTGTGCAGCTGACTCGATATCTGCCAGAGTGACCGGCAACGTAGTTTCTGTGGTCATGGGTTATTCCTCATCTGCTGTTGTCTCAGGTTGCCGGTTCTCCGGCGAGGTGTGGGTTTCAGGGGCGCCCGGGCTGGCCGGCGTTTGCGCCGCCACGGTTTTTGCTGGTGGTTCCGGGGGCAGCTGGATGCCGTATTGCTTGAGCACGAATTCGTCGCTCTCCCAGGCCCTGCCGGAGAGGTATTTGACCACCGCGTTGAGCACCGCCAGCAGTGGCACTGCAAATAGCGCACCGGGGATTCCGGCGAGCATGGTTCCGCCCGCGACGGCCAGCACGACAGCCAACGGGTGCAGGCTGACGGCCTTGCCCATGATCAGCGGCTGGAGAATATTGGATTCCGCCTGCTGGACGAGGAGGACAACGGCCAGCATGATCAACGCATTGACCCAGCCGTTTGCGACCAAGGCGAGCAGGACGGCCAAGGCGCCGGTAATCAATGCACCCACCACAGGGATGAAGGAGCCGATGAATACCAGAACGCCCAACGGCATGGCCAGCGGGACACCGAGGAAGAAGGCGCCAAATCCAATGCCAATGGCATCGATGAAGGCGACAAGCATCTGCACTCGCACGTAGCTGACCAATGAGGCCCATCCACGGGTGAGCGCTCCGTCCATGGCTGGGCGGGCCCGGCGCGGCAGGAGGTTCACCAGGAACAGCCCAATTTTCCGCCCGTCGAGCAGCAGGAAGATCAAGACGAAGAGGGCCAGCAAAGTTCCGGTGAGGAACTGGCCAATGAACGAGGTCCAGCTGATGGCTTCGCTCAGGATGTTGGTGGCGTTGCCTCGCAGCTGGGCCAGGGCATCATCCAAAACGCCCTGCAGGTCATCGTTGGTGAGCTTCAGCGGGCCGTTGAACAGCCAATCCTGGACCTGCTCGATGCCAAAGAGGGCTTGGCTCCACAGGGCAGTAAACCCCGCTGACAAGCGTTGCCCAGCCAGCGACAGTCCGGCAATGACCAACACCAAAAAGCCGATGAGCGTAATACCCACGGCAAGGCCGCGGGGTACTGCCAGCTTGCGATTCAAGGCATTGACCACGGGAGAAAGAAGTCCGGACAGCAGCGCTGCAACAAGTACCGGAATCACCAGGAGGGACACCTTGGACAGGGCCCAAACCAGCACCCCCAGGGCGGCTACGATGATCAGGAATCGCCACGCCCAGCTGGCCGCGAGGCGCACGGCATAGGGCATGTCTTCGGCGCTTTTGAAGTCGACAACTTCGGCGCGCGGCGCTGCGGGTTTCTCTGCGGACTTGCCCGGAAGGGAGACGCGAATACGTCGCAAACGTTCCAACCGGCTACTCTTCATGCAACTACGCTACCGCGTTTGAATCCTTGCCACTTGATCCATGTCGGAAATGTGACAAAAAACAAGGAGCAGTGCCCGATTTGGGCACTGCTCCTAGATTTCTAGTTCAATATGTTTATCGACATCCCCAGAAATGACCAGATTGTTCATCCCGGTCCTGTCGATTGTTCCGCCGGCGCGGGTTTGCTATTTCCGCCGTGCTCGCACGGCCATGAGCACCTGCTCTTCGGCATCGATGCCCGGGGCGATGCCGCCGGGTACCTTGAAGAAGAACACTGCGCCAAGTACCCACCACACGGCAAAAATAACCCATGGTTCCCAGCTCAGCGAAGCGGGCATTCCGGGCATATAGAGGCTAAACAGTGCTGCCGTGAGGATGACCGATGCCCAGCCAATGACCAACCCTCCCGGGCCATTGCCGCCCACCTTCAGCGGCCGGTCCATCTGCGGTTCCTTCCGCCGCAAAACCAGGAAGGTTACCGACACCAGCAGGTAGGCCACGATAATGCTCGGGGCACCGGAATCCACCAGCCATCCGAGCATCTCAGCGCCGAAGAATGGTGCGATCATTGAAATGCCGCCGATAAAAATCAGTGCATTGGCCGGGGTGCGATACTTCGGATGCAGTTGGCCGAACCATTCTGGCAGCATGCCGCTTCGCGCCAATGAATACACCAGACGAGAGGCTCCGAGAAGCAGTGAATTCCACGAGGTCAGGATGCCTGCGACGCCACCGGCGATGAGCACTTTGGCCATGAAGTCTGAACCGAATAGAGCACCAAATGCGTCTGCCGTGGCAATATCGACACCGGACAATTGCTCTGCTGGCATGGCGGAGGAAGTGGTCAGCACGACCATGACGTACCAGATGGTGGCCAGAACTACGGAGAAGACCACGAGCTTGCCAATTTGCTTGGCAGGGATATTCACTTCTTCCGCCGACTGGGGAATGACGTCGAAGCCGATGAACAGGAACGGGACTGCCACCAATACGGCGAAGAACCCACTCATGCCGTTGCTGAATAGCGGCTGCATATTCTGCACTTCGCCGCCGACGAAGGATCCAGCGATCAGCAGTGCCCCGATGGCCAACAGGAAGATCACCACAAAGGTTTGCAAGGCGCCTGCGTGCTTGACGCCTCGGATATTGATCCACGTGATCACAACGGCAGCGAGCACGCCGACCAGCGCCCAGGTGAGATTGACTTCGAATCCGGCGACCGTCCACAACGGGATCTGGGACATCCCGGGCAAGATGTACTCCACCGTGCGGGGAAATGCCACGGCTTCGAAGGCCACAATAGTGACGTAGCCGCCGGTGATAGCCCAAGATCCAAGGAATGATGGCCGGGGTCCCAAAGCGCGGAGAATGAAGTTGTGCTCGCCACCGGCCTTGGGCATCGCCGCGGTGAGTTCTGCGTAGGCCAGTCCGACAACACCCATGATGCCGCCGCCGACAATCATGGCAACAACTGCTCCCATGGTGCCCGCATTTTCAAGCCAACCTCCGGTCAGGACAACCCAGCCGAAGCCGATCATCGCGCCAAAGCCGAGGGCCAGAGCGTCAATATTGCCTAGCGTTTTAACCAGTCCAGGTGAGCTGTTTGATGCATGACTGGTGCTCATAATCTCTCCCTCGTCGAAATGCGTGTGATGTGGAGAATCATAATGAGTCTGGATGCTCTTTGGGGCCAAACTTGCAGAAATTCAGGCGTTCTTCAGTCCATGAATCACCGTCTGGAGCATGACACGTCGGCGGAATTCCAGCCCATTGCCTGAATATCAGCGGATTCGCATCATCATGGCATGCGGAATTATTACGGCACCATCGCAGTCCCCGTCCTATTTTCCATGTGCGTTTGTTGACCATGGGGAGATCTCCGCGGGTCGCTGCTACTGGCCTGAATCCATCTGGAGGCACTAAAAAGGACCAGCACCCGCAGGTGCTGGTCCTTGTCAGTTCTCAGTTACTAGTCGTCGCCACGCAGGATGGCCAGAATGCGCAGGATCTCGGTGTACAGCCAGATCAAGGTCATGGTCAGGCCGAAGGCACCGCGCCACGCCATGATTGCTGGAGCACCCTGGTTGGAGAGTTCCTCGATCATGGTGAAGTCGGAGACCAATGCGTAGGTGGCCAGCAAGACCGCCACAACACCGATTACCAGGCCAAATACGCCGTCGCGCATGCCGAACATTCCTTGGACTACGCCGGTCATCATCAGGACCATGTTCAGAAGCGAGAAGACAACCAGGCCGATCATGCCGACCATGAAGATCTTGTTCAGCTTCGGCGACATCCGGTACTTGCCCGAGCGGTACAGGGCCAGGGTTACACCGGCCACGCAGAAGGTTGCCAGTACGGCCTGGATGGCGATGCCCTGCATTCCCTGGCGCGATTCCAGGAAACTGGACAGCCCTCCGAGGAAGAGGCCCTGCGCTGCAGAGTACAGCAGAATCAGGGCTGGCGATGGGCGCTTCTTGAAGACATTGACCAAGCCGAGGACAAAACCGACCAACGCGCCCGGGAGCATCAGTGCTGGGATGATCCAACCGGCTGCTGCACCGATGACAACGAGGGCAAGGCAGAACACGGTCTTGTTGATCGTGTCGCCAATGGTCATGCGCCCCATGTCGGCACCGGTAGCAGCAGGCTGCTGGTACATGTGCTGCAATTGGTCAGAGCTCATATTGGCGTTGTCACGGAATCCGACAGGACTTCCGGGCTTGGTCCCCCAAGCCTCTGATTGGCTGTTGGAACCAAAAATCGGGTTGCTCAACGTCATTCCCCCATAGGTTGCGATTGTGCAGCTCGCGGCTCGCGAGAGTTCGTTGCTGTCAATCCTATTGAGCATGCCTGTGAATTCACTCAGTCGGAAGGATGATATTGGCCGATTTTCCGGGGAAATACTACTCTCTGAGCGATATTCTTGAAAGTTTTACCAAGCATGGGGTGGCAATGGCTGTCTTTGGCCCCGCGACGCGGCGCCGCCAGCAAAAAGCTAGGCCCCTGCTCCCCGGCAATCGGGACAGCAGGAGCCTGAATATTGGTACCCCCAGTGGGACTCGAACCCACAAGCCTTGCGGCAGCTGATTTTAAGTCAGCCGTGTATGCCAATTCCACCATGGGGGCAAGACTCTCAAATCTTACGTGATCGTGAAAGCAAATAAAAAATCCGCTCTACGCAAGTGTGCGAGGGGCTGATTAGCTCAGCCCCTCGCTACTTAGTCGATCACCTAAGCCTTGCGCCTACTTCTTTGGCTTTGCCGACTCTTCGAAAGCAGTGCGTGGTGCTTCGAGGTTGTTCAGCTGCAGTGCATCGCGCTTGAAGAACAGCGCAACCAGCCAGTCGCCGACAACGCGGAACTTGCGCTCGAAGGTTGGCATGGCCATACCGTGGTAACCGCGGTGTGCCATCCATGCTGGCCAGCCCTTGAGCTTGATGCCAACAACCTTGGCGACACCCTTGTTGCGGCCGAAGCCGGCAACTGCGCCGAGGTTTGCGTGCTTGTATTCCTTGATCGTGCCAACACCGTAGCGGGCAGCGTAAAGGTTCTTTGCCAACAGCTTTGCCTGGCGCACAGCGTGCTGGGCGTTTGGAACGCAGGTACCGTCTGGCAAGCCACCGGTAACGTCCTTGACGGCCGAGATATCGCCGGCAGCCCAAGCGCCTTCCAGCGGTTCGCCGTTGGCATCCTTGATGCGCAGGTCGGTGCGGGTTTCGATACGGCCGCGCTGCTCGATTGGGAAATCGGTGGAGCGAACCATTGGGTTAGCCATCACACCGGCACACCAGATCAAGGTGTCTGCGCCGAACTCGCCTGCTGAGGACTTGTCAGCCATGTTGATCAGCTCGAGGTTGCCATCCACTGCGCTATTGAGCGAGGTGTTCAGCAGAACCTCTACGCCGCGGCTGCGCAGGTGGTCAACGACCCACTCGGCCTGCTGCTCGGTAACTTCTGGCATGATGCGGCCCATGGCTTCAACAAGAACGAAGCGGGCTTCCTTCTCATCGATGCGGTCGTTGAGCTTGATCAGGTGGCGAGCCATGTCTTCAAGCTCGGCAATGGTTTCGATGCCGGCGAAGCCGCCACCGACAACCACGAAGGTCAGTGCGCGCTTGCGAGCTACTGGATCGGTCATATTCGAAGCGGACTCGATGCGCTCGGCAACCTTGTTGCGCAGGGCGACAGCCTCTTCGATGGTCTTCAGGCCAATGCCGGTTTCAGCCAGGCCGGTGATTGGGAAGGTACGGGTGATCGCACCAGCCGACATGACAATGTCGGTGTATTCCAGCTCGAACTGCTCGCCGTTCTCCGGAGCGACGACAGCCTTCTTGTTGGCGTGGTCGATGCTCAGCACGCGGCCGTTAACCAGTTCGGAGTGCTTCAGGTGCTGGCGGTGGGAAACCACTACGTGGCGTGGTTCAATCTGGCCACCTGCAACTTCTGGCAGGAATGGCTGGTAAGTCATGTATGGGTTCGGGTCGACAACGGTGACGATGCCGCCGTGTGCCTTGACCTTCTTCTGCAACTTCATCGCGACGTACAGGCCAACATAGCCACCGCCAACGATAAGAATGCGCGGACGCTTCTGGGAGGATTCAATGATCGACATACTCTTGATTCTACGCGGATTTTCCGAGTTAGTGAAAACATTCACTAACTATTTACGTCAGATGTGTCACGTGGAGCTAACCGGCCGGTTTTCGGGTGTGAATACGGGCTAAGAGCGCATTGCTTCGCGGTTGGCGGGCACAACAAAAACTGGGGCGAAACCCGTAGGTTTCGCCCCAGCCTGGAGATGAATTATCTGTCTTCTTCGGGAATGTCATCGAAGAGATCATGTTTGCCCGCGGCCTTGCCGACCTTCAGCGAACTCAACGATGCCGACGCCACGCTCTGCGTCAGCCGCTCGCGCCGGCGGCGCATCAGGGTCTGGGCGCTTCCAGCAGCAATGACCAAAAGCAATAGCACCCCGGCCCCGATGACCAGCAGCGGCTGCAGTGCCGGAGTCGACTGATCAGGCTGGATGGGTTCAGGAGCTGCGACCTGCTTGAGGTCCGATTTTTCCATCGAGACACCCGGAGCCGGGGCCTCGGTGGATTTCACATTGTTCCGGCGGTGCACCCGAATCCATTCTTCGATGGTTCCCAGCGGGTTTTCGGAGACCGATGGCACGTTGTTGTTCACTGCGGCATTGGCATTGATGATTCCGTAGCCATAGAGGTTGTCAACTCCGGCAGCACCGGTGTCGCGTGCAGTCTTGAGGATCCGGTTGATGACATCGGGAGCCTTCATATCCGGGTACTTGGATCGAATCAGTGCAGCCACGCCGGCAACCAATGGCGCTGCTCCCGAAGTTCCGGACCAGCGCGCGTAGCCGTTATCCGGCAGCCCGCCAACGAGCTGTTCGGCTGGCGCGGCAACGCCGATGGAAATGCCCTCGGTGGACGAGTCCTGCGAGGCCTTGCCGCTTTCGTCAACACCTGCCACGGTGAGCACGCCCGGGATGGTGGCCGGGGCACCGACCTGGCTCATGCCACCGGAACGGTTGCCGGCGGCAGCCACGATTACGACATCATGATTTTCCGCGTACTTGAATGCGTCGTCCCAGCTTTCAGGCCATGCAGGGCTGGTGGAGCCCAGGGACATGTTGATCACCTTGGCACCGGAATCCACGGCCCACTTCACGGCGCGGGGAATCTGTTCTTCCACTGGGATGTTGGCTGGATTGCCTTCGCCCATCCACAGCGAGACCGACAGCAGCTGCGCGGCCGGTGCTACGCCGAGCACTCCGTCGCTGCCAGCGGAAAGCTTGGGGACATCCTCGTATTCAGGTTCCTTGGGGACTTCAACGTCCTTGTCGTCGTCCTTCTGCTTTTCGTTTTCTTCCTCGGCTTCAGACTTGGCCTTTTCCCACGCGGCCTTGAGCCGTTCGTTTTCGGATTTAACCCGATTGATCTCGCCCTTGTTGTTGCCGCGTCCAGCCAGCAGGGTAGCCACCAAAGTGCCGTGTTCGCTCATGACGCCAATGGGCTTATTGCCGCCGGCTTCGCCGGCTCCGGACATGTCCGCACCGCCAACAACGGCGCCTTTCAGGTCAGGGTGCGAGGTATCAATGCCGGTATCAATGATCGCGACTTTGACGCCTTCGCCCTTGGTGCTCTGGTGCGCCTGGGTTATTCCCAATGAATCCAGCCAGTACTCCGACTCGCGCATGTTGTCAGCATGCGCCGGGGTGACCACGCTGAGCATAGCCAGCGCGAGGATCGCAACGACAAGCATTGAGCCGTACTGTTTCAGGCCCATCGCTTTCTTAGCGCGCAGAGCTGTGCTCAAGAGTGATCTCCTTGGTCGGTTCCGAATCAACGGACTAGGCGTTGGCGGCTGCCGTAGCAGCGATTCCGTCGAGAATATCGTGTTCCGATGCAATTAGCCGCATCGGGCGCTGGCCGCTTGCCGACTCCAGATAATGGAGAATGCGCTGGACGATCGCTGCGCCGGCGCGAATGACATCAACCCGGCCAGGGTGCATGAAGCCCAATGCCGCCCGCTCTTCACGCGAGTAGGAGAGCATGGCGCTGGTAGCTTCGCGCATCTGGTCGAAGCTCAACTGCGCGCCGTGGATCTTCTCGGACTCGTATTTCTCCAAGCCCAGCGCCTGTGCCGTGAGCGTGGTGAAGGTTCCTGCCACCAGGATCACCGCATCAACTTCCGAAACGTCAACGGCGCCATCCAAGGACTGCAACGTGCTGTCCATGAACGCAACGGCTTCCGGCGATTCCAGGCCCTGCTGCTCGAAGCGCTCGGTGACGCGCACGCAGCCCATGTCAAGGCTCTTGGCGGCCACCGGCCCTGAATTATCGCCCAGGACAAACTCCGTGGAGCCGCCGCCCAGATCGATGACCAAGCTGCGGCCGGGCTGTCCGGCACGCACCGAAGCGGCACCGTTGAAGGACAGCGATGCTTCCTCGTCACCACTGATGACTTCGGGTGCAACACCGATGATCTTGGTGATTTCTTCGGCAAAAACCTCGCGGTTGGATACGTCGCGGGCCGCTGAGGTGGCCACGAAGCGGATGGCCTCTACCTGATGCTCGTCGCACAGTGCCCGGTACTCGCGGGCGGCCGCAAAGGTGCGCTCCAGCGCTTCCGGAGCAAAGGCACCGGTTGCATCAACGCCCTGTCCCAGGCGAACGACGCGCATGGTGCGCAGGACATCAACAAGCCGAGCCCCGTTCCCATCCTGTTGCACATCAGCGATCAACAGGCGAATGGAGTTCGTTCCGCAGTCAATTCCGGCGACGCGCATTAGGCATCATCCTGGGCGGCTCGTTCTTGGGCTTCACGGGCTGCGCGCTTGGCTGCACGCTCGGCTCGCTTGGCCGCGGGGTCCTGCAGTTCCTGGGTCTTCACGTGGCGTGAACGGTCGCGGCTAGGAGCTTCCGATTCCGTATCCCAAGCCCCTGCGCAGTAGCACTTGTCCTTGGTCCACCACTCGGCAATTGCTTCCAAAGCCTCATCGCCCAACGGGTTCACGCCTTCACCGGCAGCCAGCGAATGGCCGACCAGCACGTGCAGGCATTTCACGCGGGTTGGCATGCCGCCAGCGGACACGCCATCAATTTCAGGCACCGCCCCGGTGCCTGAACGCGCGCCGATGGCATCGCGGTTGGCGAGGTACGACTCGTGGGCCGCCACGTAGGCCCGGGCCAAAACGGAATCGCCACCCAGGCGTTCGTTCATCTCGTTCATCATCCCGGCCGCTTCAAGGCGCGAGACAGCGGCGGTGATCACCGGGTGGGACAGGTAGTACGTGGTCGGGAATGGAATTCCCGAGGAAAGCCGTGGCGCGGTGGTGGCAACCAGCGGGTTTCCGCAGACGCAGCGTGCACCGATTTCCACCACATCGCGCACTGGTCGGTTCAGCTGGCGGGACAGGGTGTCAAGGTCGGCTTCGCTTGGTACTCGTCCGGCAGCGTCAAGGGCTTCGCGGATTGGCTGTTCAGTCACGGGTATTGGTTCTCTTCATGTTCAAAGTGGTTAGTCAGTGGCGGAACGCCGGACCGAGTCAAGCAATGCATCGACCCATGGAAGCTCTTGGCGCACCTCGAAGGTGCTGCCATTGGCTTCGGTGTCCGTCTCGTTTTCTTTCGGCCGGTCGCCGACGACCATGTATAGCTTTTCGCCAGGCATGACCAAGTTTATCCGCTCGCGCGCTTGCTGCTTGATGTACAGCGGGTCATCCCAGCGGGCAATCTCGGCCTTCAAATCGTCGCGCTGCGCTTCCAGGGAATCGATGGAGGCGTGGAGCTCGTTGAGCTCGGCCATCTGGGTCCGGTAGTAATTCACCGTTGGCACCAGCATCACGGCGAAGAATGCGAGCACCACGATCAGCGCGGCAATGCGGCCGGAAAAACGGTGTGCGGCTACCGGTTCGCCCTCGGGCGTCGGCTTGCTCTCAACCGGTTTTTCCCCTGGCTTGCGGCGTACGGCAGCGGAGAATTTCATCCGGTCATCACGGCGCCGCTCGCTCTGCTTCTCCTTGGCCCGCTCGCGCAGCGGCACCTTGGGCTTGGCAGCATAATTGCCCGCAAATTTTTTTGACTCACGTGACGAATCTGACGCCCGGCGTGCCTGCGCCCAGGGTCCCGGCGCGGTGCGCGGCGCGGTTTTCTGCGCGCTGCCGGCAGGCTTGGGGCGCGGCACTGAAGGAGCCTTCTTGGCTGGGGGTTGCGGTGCCACTACGTGCAAAGCGTCGGTGGGCGGATCTGCAATTGTTCCTGGATCGGTATATTCGGACTGGTCAACAGGGTTATTCTGAGACAGTTCTTCCGGATCCGGAGTATTACGCCGAGGCATGCGTGGTGGTCGCTGTGCCATACTCCCCCAATTCCCCATAAAGCTCTACGCGCTGTGCTGCCGTGGAAACGGCGCATATGTCCATTAAATAACGAAAAGCTCGCCGGTATCCACTACCGACGAGCTTATTCGCTACAACTGGTAATTAGCTGTTGAAACGCGGGAAAGCGTCGCGACCAGCGTAAACCGCCGAAGCGCCCAGGTCTTCCTCGATGCGCAGCAGCTGGTTGTACTTGGCTACGCGCTCGGAGCGAGCTGGAGCACCGGTCTTGATCTGGCCAGCGTTGGTTGCCACACAGATGTCGGCAATGGTGACATCCTCGGTTTCACCCGAACGGTGCGAGGTGATGGTGGTGTAGCCAGCGCGCTGGGCCATGGTCACAGCGTCGATGGTCTCGGTCAGCGAACCGATCTGGTTGACCTTCACCAGCAGCGAGTTGGCGGTGCCCTTGGCGATGCCGTCGGCCAGGCGCTCCGGGTTGGTCACAAACAGGTCGTCGCCGACCAGCTGGACCTTGTCGCCGATGGCGTCGGTCAGGGTCTTCCAGCCATCCCAGTCGTTCTCGTCCAGTGGATCCTCGATGGAGACCAGCGGGAAGTCGGCAACCAGGGCAGCGTAGTAGTCGCTCATTTCCTGGGCGGACAGTGCCTTGCCTTCGAACTGGTATGCGCCGTTCTCGAAGAATTCAGAGGAAGCAACGTCCAGAGCCAGTGCGATGTCTTCACCCGGGGTGTAGCCAGCGCGCTTGATGGCTTCGGTGATCAGTTCCAGTGCTGCACGGTTGCTCGGCAGGTTTGGAGCGAAGCCGCCCTCGTCGCCCAGGCCGGTGGACAGGCCCTTTTCCTTCAGCACGGACTTGAGGTTGTGGTACACCTCAACGCCCCAGCGCAGGCCCTCGGAGAAGGTCTCGGCGCCCAGTGGCACGATCATGAATTCCTGGATGTCGACATCCGAGTCGGCGTGCGAGCCGCCGTTGAGGATGTTCATCAGCGGCACTGGCAGCACGTGGGCGTTCGGGCCGCCCAGGTACTTGTACAGCGGCAGGTTGGAGCTCACTGCTGCGGCGTTGGCCACGGCCAGCGAAACACCGAGGATGGCGTTTGCGCCCAGCTTGGACTTGTTGCTGGTGCCGTCCAGGTCAAGCATGGCCTGGTCGATAGCGCGCTGGTCGGTGGCGTCCAGGCCTTCGAGCTCGTCGGCGATCTCGTCGATCACGGACTCCACTGCTCCAAGCACACCCTTGCCAAGGTAACGGTCCTTGTCGCCGTCGCGACGCTCAACTGCTTCGAACTGGCCGGTGGAAGCACCGGATGGAACTGCTGCACGGCCGTGCGATCCGTCAGATAGCAGGACCTCAACCTCAACGGTTGGGTTACCGCGGGAATCAAGAATTTCGCGCGCGTGAATGGCGTCAATCAATGCCATGAGTATGGACTCCTTGTAGAAAGGGGTGGTCTAGGGGAAGGTCCGCCAGCGGTGCTGAAAAGACCGTCGGCGCCTTTGCCAGTCTCTAGCCTAGCGCTTCGAAGGTGATTTAGGCGATATCGTTGCAGTGAATTCCGAGCCGTACTGTTTCGACAAGGTTGCGCGCAAAACAGATTCTGCATCTAATCCCAGCTCTTCTGCCCGTGCAGAGACCTCCAAAAGGGCAGCAGCCAAGCTCTGTTCATCGGTAATTTTCGTACGGGTTGCCTCGGAAACTTGATGGCTCCCGGCCTTATCAGAGCCGGCTCTGGTGTGGCGGTCCAGCAGCTTCTGGGCCAAGGCCAGGGCCGGCAGGCCTGCAGGCAGCCCTGCATTTTTGCGTGGCTGCGGCTTGCCTTGGCGCTCGGCCTGCTTGGCCGCATCCCAGACCCGGATAATTTCCTCAACGTCCGTGATGATCTCTTCGCGCACCACGCCGTCTTCGTCAAAAATGTGCCGGTTTCGCCTCAGCAGCTTTTCATTCAGCGCCTGCGAAACGTCGTCAAGATCGAAGTGCCCCTGCTCGGCTGCAATCAGCGCGTGCAGCAGGATTTGGAAGTACAGGTCCCCGAGTTCCTCCTTGAGCAGCTGGGGATTCTGTTCGGAGATCGCGTCCAGAACCTCATAGCTTTCCTCGATCAGGTAGGTCCGCAGGGATTCATGGGTCAGGGCCTGGGTCCAGGCGCATTTATCACGCAGGATCCTCACCGTAGTGATCAGCTGCTGGGTCTGCGTTGGGTTCTGCACCATGCTCCCATGCTAGCGAAGGCGGAGCCAGCCTCGGCGCAAACGCAGCTGAAGGCCGGTTCCCCTTGGGGAACCGGCCTTCAGCTGCTTGCAGCTTTGCTGCGCGGAGAACTAGTCGGCGACGTTTTCGTATTCGTCTTCTTCGTAGTCCTCGTCGTCGTCATCGTCGAGCAGGTTGTCGTAGTAGTCGTTGATGTATTCAACGAGCAGCTCGCGCATTTCCAGCGGAACGAAAGCGGCTTCAGCCGCGTTCAGCGTTAGGTCCAGCAGGTCCTCCAGGTCATAGTCGAAAGCTTCGACCAGCAGCTCGAATTCCTCGGACAGGCTGGTGCCGGACATCAGCCGATTATCTGGCGAAATGGTGACGTTGAATCCGGTCTGGACCAGCAGGTCAATCGGGTGATTGCGGATGCCTTCGCCAAATTTGGCGGTGGCACCGGTCTGCAGGTTGGAGGACGGGCAGACTTCCAGCGGGATGCCGCGTTCGCGCACCCAGTTGGCCACGGGGCCCAGGGAAACCAAGCCGGTGTCGTCGCTGAGTTCTTCACCGTTTTCGTCGATGGCGCCGAACTCGATCTCGATATCCTCGGCAACACGCACGCCGTGGCCCAGGCGCTGGGCACGGCCAACCAGGATTGCGTCCTTGATCGATGCCAGTCCAGCGGCCTCGCCGGCGTGGACAGTTGTCGGAAAGAGATTCTCGGCCAGCAGGTCGAAGGCTTCCTTCATATTCGATGGCGGGAAGCCATCTTCCGGACCGGCAATGTCGAAAGCTACGACGCCGTGGCCGCGGTGGCGCAATGCCAGCTTGGCGATTTCCACGCCCTGATCGGATTGGCGCATGGCGCTGAGCACCTGGCCGACCTGCATTGGATGGCCTTCGCTGTTCAGCTGCTCGCAGGCCTGGTCCAGGCCTTCCTGGACTGCATCAACGACGTCGTCCAGGCTCAAGCCTTCGCGGCGATGCTGTTCCGGGGCGTAGCGGACTTCACCGTAGATCACACCGTCTTCAGCGAGGTCCTCGACAAATTCGCGGGCAACACGGATCAGCGCTTCGCGGGTTTGCATCACCGCGAGGGTGTGCTCAAAAGTTTCCAGGTAGCGTGGCAATGAGCCTGAATCTGCAGATTCACGGAACCAGTCGCCCAAAGCTTCGGCTTCGGTCTCGGGCAGCTCGTGGCCAATTTCGGCTGCCAGGTCGATGATCGTTTGAGGGCGCAGTCCACCGTCAAGGTGGTCATGTAGCGAAACTTTAGGCAGATCCCGGAAGTCGAACTCGGGATCGTAGTCAGGATGAATCAATTCTTCAGTCACACCACTGAGCCTAGTCGCAATCCCTCGGAACTGACAGCTCCAGGAGGTAAAGATCTGCGAGCCACAATGTGACCCTGCTCAATACCGCAGGTTAACTGGCTCTTCGCAATCTAAGGTGTAGCAGCCTCAACAGATCCCGGACATCAGGTAGC
>NZ_JACKQN010000019.1:0-2134 GCF_015524875.1 Glutamicibacter sp. FBE19
AGTGTTTGTTGTTTGAGAACTCAATAGTGTGCCAAGTTTGTTGATACCGAATATTTTTATTTGGTGAATACATAACATTTGCTTGAGGCATTGCACCCCCGTGTAGTGTTCTTGAGTGTTTTTTATTCGCCAGGATTTTTTCATTGATTCTCCCTTATTTTCCGAGGGGTTTCGGTGGCTTTTTGTTTTTTATGGAGAGTTTGATCCTGGCTCAGGATGAACGCTGGCGGCGTGCTTAACACATGCAAGTCGAACGATGAAGCCCAGCTTGCTGGGTGGATTAGTGGCGAACGGGTGAGTAACACGTGAGTAACCTGCCCCCGACTTTGGGATAAGCCCGGGAAACTGGGTCTAATACCGGATATGACTTCCTGCCGCATGGTGGGTTGTTGAAAGATTTATCGGTGGGGGATGGACTCGCGGCCTATCAGCTTGTTGGTGAGGTAATGGCTCACCAAGGCGACGACGGGTAGCCGGCCTGAGAGGGTGACCGGCCACACTGGGACTGAGACACGGCCCAGACTCCTACGGGAGGCAGCAGTGGGGAATATTGCACAATGGGCGGAAGCCTGATGCAGCGACGCCGCGTGAGGGATGACGGCCTTCGGGTTGTAAACCTCTTTCAGTAGGGAAGAAGCGAAAGTGACGGTACCTGCAGAAGAAGCGCCGGCTAACTACGTGCCAGCAGCCGCGGTAATACGTAGGGCGCAAGCGTTATCCGGATTTATTGGGCGTAAAGAGCTCGTAGGCGGTTTGTCGCGTCTGCCGTGAAAGTCCGAGGCTCAACCTCGGATCTGCGGTGGGTACGGGCAGACTAGAGTGATGTAGGGGAGACTGGAATTCCTGGTGTAGCGGTGAAATGCGCAGATATCAGGAGGAACACCGATGGCGAAGGCAGGTCTCTGGGCATTTACTGACGCTGAGGAGCGAAAGCATGGGGAGCGAACAGGATTAGATACCCTGGTAGTCCATGCCGTAAACGTTGGGCACTAGGTGTGGGGGACATTCCACGTTTTCCGCGCCGTAGCTAACGCATTAAGTGCCCCGCCTGGGGAGTACGGCCGCAAGGCTAAAACTCAAAGGAATTGACGGGGGCCCGCACAAGCGGCGGAGCATGCGGATTAATTCGATGCAACGCGAAGAACCTTACCAAGGCTTGACATGTGCCAGACCGCTCCAGAGATGGGGTTTCCCTTCGGGGCTGGTTCACAGGTGGTGCATGGTTGTCGTCAGCTCGTGTCGTGAGATGTTGGGTTAAGTCCCGCAACGAGCGCAACCCTCGTTCCATGTTGCCAGCACGTAGTGGTGGGGACTCATGGGAGACTGCCGGGGTCAACTCGGAGGAAGGTGGGGATGACGTCAAATCATCATGCCCCTTATGTCTTGGGCTTCACGCATGCTACAATGGCCGGTACAATGGGTTGCGATACTGTGAGGTGGAGCTAATCCCTAAAAGCCGGTCTCAGTTCGGATTGGGGTCTGCAACTCGACCCCATGAAGTCGGAGTCGCTAGTAATCGCAGATCAGCAACGCTGCGGTGAATACGTTCCCGGGCCTTGTACACACCGCCCGTCAAGTCACGAAAGTTGGTAACACCCGAAGCCGATGGCCTAACCACCTTGTGTGGGGGGAGTCGTCGAAGGTGGGACTGGCGATTGGGACTAAGTCGTAACAAGGTAGCCGTACCGGAAGGTGCGGCTGGATCACCTCCTTTCTAAGGAGCTAACCATTTTTTGGTTGCCCATGCTGGACACGAGTGTTGTCCGGGTGGGTTGCTCATGGGTGGAATATCAATGAACTCAGTACTGGAAAGCGCGTGTGCCTGATCGGCCCCTTGTGGGGTTGTGTGGTGCGGGCGGGGTACTGGCTGTGGCTGTGCGGCGCTGTTGTTGTCGAGTACGCATCCTTTGGGGTGTTGGAAAGATGGTGGTGGTGTTGTGTGGCTTGTATGGTTTGGCATGCTGTTGGGTTTTGAGGCAACAAGCCTCCTTGCCTGGCTGGTGATTGGCTGTTGGCCTTTGATGCGCTTGAGTGCGTGTTGGGGGCTGGTGGTGGTTGCTGGTTGGGGTTTGCAAGGGGTTCTTGGTGTTTCGGTGTTTGTCCTGTGTTTGCCGTGGGCGTGCCTGGCGTGGTG
>NZ_JACKQN010000019.1:2234-5369 GCF_015524875.1 Glutamicibacter sp. FBE19
GACATGTACCAGTGCTATCTTGCTGGTGGGATGAGGTGCAGGCGTATAGGTGAATCGGTTGGAATGCCGGACCATAGAGGGTGATAGTCCCGTAGGTGTAATGCGTGTCTGCCGTTCTAGTGTTGATACCCGAGTAGCACGGGGCCCGTGAAACCTTGTGTGAATCTGCCAGGACCACCTGGTAAGCCTGAATACTACTTGATGACCGATAGTGAATCAGTACCGTGAGGGAATGGTGAAAAGTACCCCGGGAGGGGAGTGAAATAGTACCTGAAACCGTGCGCTTACAATCCGTCAGGGCCTGGGACTTGTTCCTGGGTGATGGCGTGCCTTTTGAAGAATGAGCCTGCGAGTTAGTGCTGTGTCGCGAGGTTAACCCGTGTGGGGTAGCCGTAGCGAAAGCGAGTCTGAATAGGGCGTTTGAGTGGCACGGTCTAGACCCGAAGCGAAGTGATCTACCCATGGCCAGGTTGAAGCGCGTGTAAGAGCGTGTGGAGGACCGAACCCACTTCAGTTGAAAATGGAGGGGATGAGCTGTGGGTAGGGGTGAAAGGCCAATCAAACTTCGTGATAGCTGGTTCTCCCCGAAATGCATTTAGGTGCAGCGTTGCGTGTTTCTTGCTGGAGGTAGAGCTACTGGATAGGCGATGGGCCCTACAAGGTTACTGACCTTAGCCAAACTCCGAATGCCGGTAAGTGAGAGCGCAGCAGTGAGACTGTGGGGGATAAGCTTCATAGTCGAGAGGGAAACAGCCCAGAACGCCAACTAAGGCCCCTAAGCGTGTGCTAAGTGGGAAAGGATGTGGAGTTGCTGTGACAACCAGGAGGTTGGCTTAGAAGCAGCCACCCTTGAAAGAGTGCGTAATAGCTCACTGGTCAAGTGATTCCGCGCCGATAATGTAGCGGGGCTCAAGCACACCGCCGAAGTTGCGTCATTCAAATATTAACCTGGTTTCGATTGGGTGTTTGGATGGGTAGGGGAGCGTCGTATAGCGGGTGAAGTCGCGGTGGAAACCAGCGGTGGACGCTATACGAGTGAGAATGCAGGCATGAGTAGCGAATGACGGGTGAGAAACCCGTCCGCCGAATGATCAAGGGTTCCAGGGTTAAGCTAATCTGCCCTGGGTTAGTCGGGGCCTAAGGCGAGGCCGACAGGCGTAGTCGATGGATAACGGGTTGATATTCCCGTACCGGCGAAGGACCGCCCATACTGAGCTGTGGATGCTAACCATGATGGATCATGATTGTTGCAGCCTTCGGGTTGTTGGTTGTGTGATGTGGTGGGAACCGATGCAGTGAGGTCAGCGTATTAACAGGTGTGACGCAGGAAGGTAGCCGAGCCAGGCAATGGAATTGACCTGGTCCAAGGGTGTAGGAAGAGTGGTTGGCAAATCCGCCGCTCATATGTTCTGAGACCTGATAGGCGCCCACTTTGGTGGGTGATTCGGTGATCCTATGCTGCCTAGAAAAGCATCGGCGCGAGGTCCCAGTCCGCCCGTACCCCAAACCGACACAGGTGATCAGGTAGAGAATACTAAGGCGATCGAGAGAATCATGGTTAAGGAACTCGGCAAAATGCCCCCGTAACTTCGGAAGAAGGGGGGCCTGCCTCGTGATCAGCTCTTGCAGTTGTGAGCGGGTGTGGGCCGCAGAGACCAGGGGGAAGCGACTGTTTACTAAAAACACAGGTCCGTGCGAAGTCGCAAGACGATGTATACGGACTGACTCCTGCCCGGTGCTGGAAGGTTAAGAGGACTGGTTAGCCGTAAGGCGAAGCTGAGAATTTAAGCCCCAGTAAACGGCGGTGGTAACTATAACCATCCTAAGGTAGCGAAATTCCTTGTCGGGTAAGTTCCGACCTGCACGAATGGAGTAACGACTTCCCCGCTGTCTCAACCATGAACTCGGCGAAATTGCAGTACGAGTAAAGATGCTCGTTACGCGCAGCAGGACGGAAAGACCCCGAGACCTTTACTATAGTTTGGTATTGGTGTTCGGTGCAGCTTGTGTAGGATAGGTGGGAGACTGTGAAGCTTGGACGCTAGTTCAGGTGGAGTCATCGTTGAAATACCACTCTGGCTGTATCGGTCACCTAACTTCGGACCATGATCTGGTTCAGGGACAGTGCCTGATGGGTAGTTTAACTGGGGCGGTTGCCTCCTAAAATGTAACGGAGGCGCCCAAAGGTTCCCTCAGCCTGGTTGGCAATCAGGTGTCGAGTGTAAGTGCACAAGGGAGCTTGACTGTGAGAGTGACAGCTCGAGCAGGGACGAAAGTCGGGACTAGTGATCCGGCGGCACCTCGTGGAAGGGCCGTCGCTCAACGGATAAAAGGTACCTCGGGGATAACAGGCTGATCTTGCCCAAGAGTCCATATCGACGGCATGGTTTGGCACCTCGATGTCGGCTCGTCGCATCCTGGGGCTGGAGTAGGTCCCAAGGGTTGGGCTGTTCGCCCATTAAAGCGGTACGCGAGCTGGGTTTAGAACGTCGTGAGACAGTTCGGTCCCTATCCGCTGCGCGCGTTGGAAATTTGAGAAGGGCTGTCCTTAGTACGAGAGGACCGGGACGGACTAACCTCTGGTGTGTCAGTTGTACTGCCAAGTGCATCGCTGATTAGCTACGTTGGGAAGGGATAACCGCTGAAAGCATCTAAGCGGGAAGCCTGCTTCGAGATGAGATTTCCATGCACCTTGAGTGTGTGAGGCCCCCAGCTAGACCACTGGGTTGATAGGCAGGATGTGGAAGCAAGGACTGAAGACTTGTGTAGCTGACCTGTACTAATAGGCCGATGACTTTCAACACACAATAAAGCATTATTTGAACTAACAATTTTTCAATGCTGCTCGCGTTCACTATGCGGTTACGAGACAACAACCTCTGAAACCATAAAACTTTTGCAGGTGCAGGGCTTCGGTCCTGGCACTGGAAACACATATGACCAGGAATGGTTGGTTTGTGTGCTTCGTGATTGTTACGGCGGTCATAGCGTGGGGGAAACGCCCGGTCCCATACCGAACCCGGAAGCTAAGGCCCATTGCGCCGATGGTACTGCACTCGTGAGGGTGTGGGAGAGTAGGTCACCGCCGGACTTAACTTGAATAATATGTGGTTTGGGCCCTGACACAGTTTGTGT
>NZ_JACKQN010000001.1:0-257160 GCF_015524875.1 Glutamicibacter sp. FBE19
TGGTCCAGGTCAAGGCCCAGGCCATGCGACGTGCCTGCGGGTCGGCCTTGATCGCGTTGAAGACCTTGGTGTACCAGTTGATGGAGGGATTTTCTCCGTTGGCTTTCAGTGCCCCGCTCACTCCGTACTCGGTCAGGGCCGCTACCTTTCGGTGCTCGGTGGCCAGCGTGGAGAGCATGCCCAAGTCGGCCACGAGGCCGTCGAGCCACTGCTGGGAACCGCCCGAGCTGTCGTAGTTGTCATAGCCCAGCACGTCCACGAAGTCGTCTCCCGGATAGGTCTTCATGAAGGTTTCCGGCTTGCCGCTGAATCCGCCGCCGGGGGAGTAGGCATAGAGGAAATTGTGCACGTCTTTCTGATCGCGCAGGTATTCCACGGTGTAGCGGAAGAGTTCAATGTATTCGCTGGCTGAAGCATGGGAGGCACCCCACCAGAACCAGGAGCCGGCGTTCTCGTGGAAGGGGCGGAAGACCATGGGGATGGCACGGCCCTGTTCATCCACAGCGGCCTTGGCGATGCCGGCCACCCGGTCGAGGTAGTCGGTGAACTGCTTGTTGTGGTCTCCACCGGGCATGATGCGCGGAACCACGTCGCCATCGGTGTCATCGAAGGGGCCACCGGTGACAAAGTTGTCCATGTGGGCGGAGAAGGTCTGGATGGCGCCGAGCTTGTCGGCGGCCTGCACCAGCTTGACGGTGTGCTCGATGTTCTCTTGCGGTGTCGGGTCTCCGGGCGCCGAGCCGTAGCCCTGGTGGCCGAAGTCCCAGCCGAAGACCGCCGGGTAATCGCCCGTAGCGGCTTGGACGTCGGACAGGGTCCCGTCGGCCTGGGCATCGGAGAAGGTGACTCCGAATTCGGTGTCTTGCTGGTGCCCGAAGAGGATTCCCTGGCCCTGCTGGGAGTTCAGGTAGGCGAAGAGGGAGGCTGTTCTGGAGGTGGCGTCGGGATCGGCTAGCGGGAGTCGTTCGGGAGCGCCGTGGCGTTCTTGGGGAGCGATCACCGCCGCGTGAACGGGAATCGAGGCAGTGGCGATAACTGCTCCGGCGAGCAGCGAGGCGGCGAGTTGCCGCAGTTTGTGGGGGTGCAAGGTGGGTACCAGTTCTTTCCGGCTCTATCGAGCCAATAGGTGGTCGCCCTAGCCTAATCAGATTAACTTAATTAAGTAAAGATAATTCTTCCGAACCTTCCCCGGCCTTGGCCTTCTTGATCGTGGCCCGGTTGGCGGGTGTGCCCATGAGCCGCGGCTATCGCTGCGGAAGGCGAGGCGTCCGAGGCGTTTCGATAGAAAAGATTGACAGGACATTAGGACTTATCTAGGCTCGGAGTGTTATTCAACATGAGAGCGAGGTCCTGGCGTGAAGTTGCGGGCCAAGCCAAAGCAAGCTCAAGGCGCGAGTCTGGGCATCGTTTTGGCGACGTATGCGATCGCCATGTGCGGCACGACCATGCCCACCGCGCTCTATCCCACCCTGCAAGATGAGTATGGGCTGAGCACAGCCGCTTCAACGCAGCTTTTTGCCATCTACGCCATCGTGGTACTCGCGGTCCTTTGCGTCTTCGGATCCCTGTCTGATGCCATCGGACGCAAGCCCGTGATGATCCTTGGCCTGCTGGCCTCGGCTGCCAGCGGAATGCTCTACGCCGTGGCCGAGGATGCCCCGATGCTGTTCATTGCCCGCACGCTCTCCGGGATTTGCGCCGGGCTGGTGACCGGTACGGCAACGGCCTACCTCACCGATCTGGTCTCCAGTTCCGCGCGCGGTGCCGGCATTTCCAGCGTGGCGAATATGTCCGGGCTGGGCAGCGGGCCAGCGCTGGCGGCCTTCCTGACCTATTTTGTCCCCTCCGTGCCGATGATCGCGTTTAGTGTCCACGCAGTGCTCTCCGGGCTGTGCATGGCGCTGCTGGCCATGATCCCGGATACTGTCGCCCACCGCGGGCTCGGGCTCAAGCTCAGCCTGCCTTTGATACCCCGCTTCGCGCTCCGCGACTACTGCGTGGGCGGCCTGATGACCCTGGGATTCGCCGTAATGGGTGGTTGCACGGCCATGACATCCATCCTCGTGGTCCGCGCCTTCGGCATTACCGACCTGCGGCTGCTGGGGCTGATTGGCTCGCTGATTTTTGTTGCCACCACCGTGGGGCAGAAGGCTGGCGGGAAGCTGGTGGGCGAAAAAGCCCATCTGGGCTTCGCCGGGCTCATGGCGGGTACCGCATTGATCGCCTTGGCCCCGCGGCTGCACGGTGCAGCGGCGGTGGCTGTCTATCTCATTGGACTGCTGGTCGCTGGGCTGAGCCATGGAGCGCTGTTCCCGGTGGGCCTTGGCATAGTATTGCGCCGCATTGAACTGCGGCATCGGGGCAGCGCCAGTTCCGCCTTCTGGGTGCTGGGCTATGCGCTGACGGCACTGGGCGCCTTGGGGCTTGGCTGGGTTGGGCAGCTCATGGGCGAGTCGATGGCCGTGACCTGCTTTGGCATCACCATTGCGCTGTGTGCTGCCGGTTGCTTGCTGCTGCACCGGCAGTGGTCCAAGCCATCGGCGGAAGGAAGCCCAGGCACGCTCTGAACTGGACGTGGAGTAATCCATCCGGGCCCGGATTCCCGCTGCGCCAAGGGCATCAGGGGCTGCTTGTGGCGTAAAGCACATCAATTCTTGGAATGATGTTCAGAACCAAGCGGTTGGACACGAGTAGAACAAATTAGTGTCCGAATATGGCCAGCACGCAGGCCCCGGGCTGATCCGAAAGGCAATCAATGACTGTTGCAACCCAGGAAAACCAGGTCGATACCGCAGCGCTCAACGCCATTTTTGGCGAAGCCCGCACCGCCAACGCCTTCACCGGCGAGGTGACCGATGAGCAGGCCCAGCGAATCTACGAGCTGGCAAAATTCGGTCCGACCGCTTTCAACTCCCAGCCACTGCGCGTGACCTACGTGCGTTCGGATGAAGCCCGCGCCACCTTGGTTGAGGCAATGGCCCGTGGCAACCAGGCCAAGACCGCCGCGGCTCCACTCGTGGCCATCCTCAGCTACGACACCGCATGGCACGAGCAGTGGGACAACTTCCTGCCAGGCTACAACGCGCCCAAGGCCATGTACGACGCCGACGCAGAGTTCACCGCGGCCACCGGCAACAACAACGCACACCTGCAGGCTGGCTACTTCATGCTGGCAGCACGCAGCCTCGGCTTCGCCGTTGGCCCGATGACCGGTGCTGACTTCTCGGCCATCGATGCCTCGTTCTTCCCTGAAGGCGAGCAGAAGAGCTTCCTGGTGGTCAACATCGGGCAGCCTGCCGAAAGCGAGCTCGGTGCACCCAAGGCGCGCTTCGACTATGAAGCCGTGGTTCGCACCGTCTAAAGGCAACTTGCTGAACTCGAACAACACAAAAGGCAAGCCCGGAATTCACGACTGTGAATTCCGGGCTTGCCTTATTGCTGGTCCAGCTGGCTAGTTCGTGGCCAGCGAGGAGGCCAGGGCCGCGTCGGCATCAAGCAGCACCTGGGCCGCTACTTCCAATCCTTCAACCGCACCCAATTCGGTATCCTCATGCTCGATGTTCACGAGCATCTGCGGATCCACCTCGTGCAGGGCGCGCAGGAACTCGGTCCAGAATGCGGTGTCGTGCCCCTTGCCCAAGGCTACGAAGTCCCAGGCAGAGTTCTTCGGCCACTCATTGGCCCACTCATCCCCGCCGAGGTTGGTGCGCGGCTCATCCTCGCGCAACCGGCGGAAGCTGTTATCCAGCACCCCCTGGACTGCTGCGTTCGGGTTGATGCGCACATCCTTGGCGGCGGCGTGAAACACCCATTTGCCCAGGTCGCGCACCACGGCCACCGGGTCCATCTGCTGCCAGAACAGGTGGGAGGCATCAAGCTCCACGCCGATGTTGCTGGTGCCCGCGCGTTCAATCAGTTCGCGGAAACTGGCCGGGTTGAAAGCAATGTTCTGCGGATGCAGCTCCAGGGCGATCTTGACCCCGTGCTCGCGAGCCAGCTCGTCGATCTCGCGCCAGAATTCGGCGGCCACGTCGAACTGGTAGTCCAGCTGGTCCAATGCGGCGGAGTTCCAGGCGTTGACCACCCAGTTCGGGCGGGTGGCGCCCGGCTCGCCGCCGGGCAGGCCGGACATGGTGACCACGCGGGTCTGCCCCAGCCGCGCGGCGAGCCGGATCGAACGGCGGATGTCTTCGGCGTGCTTGTCCCCGATCTGCCGGTTCGGATGCAAGGGATTGCCGTTGCAGTTCAGCCCGGCGATGGCAACGCCGGTACCCTCGAACTGCGCAAGGAAGGCGTCGCGCGCCGCATCGGATTCGAGGATCTTCTCGATATTCGGCACGTGGACCGCCGGAAGGAAGCCTCCTGTATTCAGCTCAATGCCGGTGAGCCCGAGATCAGCAATGACCTTCAGGGCTTCGGGCAGCGGGCGGTCGTGGAGGATCGCGTTGTAGACGCCGAGTTTCATAGGGAGACCATCTTTCCGTCATTGTTCGAGGACTGTACTACTGCCTGCAGGATTTTCATGTTGTGCACGCCTTCATCGAAGGTTGCGTTGGCTGGAAGCGCCGATTCCACCCCGCTGACTTCGTCGAGGAAGGCGCGGGCCTGATAGCTGAACGCGTCGTTCTGGCCGAAGCCGACGCCTGGGGCGTCCATCGGCAATCCGCCGCCGATGTAGGCATGTTCTGGACCCAGGTTCACCGTGCGGTAGCCATTGGTTGCCTCGGGCCCCTCGCCGAGCATGATTTCGATTTCGGCCGGGCGCAGCTGGCTGAAGCGGGCCGCGCCCCTTTCGCAGAACACCTCGAAGGCCAGCGTGTTTGGATGGCCTGCAGCGACGCGGGAGACTTCCAGGCTGCCGGCGGCATCGGCAAACTGGACACTGAAAGCCGCGTAGTCATCATTCTCCACGGGCTCTGATTTATCGCTGAGTTCCGCCAGGTTGTGGCCGGTGACAGCTCCAGCTGGCAGATAGCGTTCGGCGATGCTGGTTCTGAGCTGTCCGCCGCTGACCGAGGTGATCTCGCCCGCCAGGAATTCGGCGACGTAGGCGAGGTGGCTGCCGACATCGGCTAGCGCCCCGGAGCCCGGTTCGCCCTTGAAGCGCCAACTCATCGGTGCCTGTGGGCTGTGCCCGTAGTCCGTCCAGTAGCGGCCCGAAAAATGCAGGACCTTGCCCAGGGTGCCGTCGTTGATCAGGTCGCGAATCGCGGCGATGCCAGGAGTGCGGCGGAAGGTGAAGCCTACCCGGGCGGTGGATTGGGCGTTGCGTGCCGCTGCCGCCATCGCCTCTGCTTCTTCCAAGGTATCGGCCAGCGGTTTTTCGCAGAGGACGTGCTTGCCGGCGGCCAGCAGACCTTCCACCGCTTCACGGTGGAAGCGGTTGGCGATGACAACGGAGACCACGTCGATGTCGGGGTCTGCGGCGACTTCCTGCCATGAGCCGAGGGCCTTTTCGTATCCGTATCGCTTGGCGGCCTTTGCCGCAAGCTCGGTGTTCACATCGGCGACGGCAACATAGCGCAGCGGGGGCAGGGTTGGTTCATACAGCGTGGGCGCGATTCGGTAGCCGGCGATGTGGGACAGTCCTGCCATGCCGGCGCCAATGACGGCGATGCCGATGCTTTGTGCCACGGTGTTCTCCTTGGAAGTGAGTGTTCTGGAATATTTTGGAGCGCTCCAAAAGAGTGTAGAGGTGATGTCGGATCAAGGTCAAGGGGTCTGCAGAAGAAGCTTTTGGGACTGGGGGAATCAGGGTCGGCGAGGTGCCGTGCAGGTGCCGCGCTCGATCAGCAAGGGCTCGAGCAGCACCCGCTGGGCTTCGCGCCCGGGGTCGGCGAGCCGGGAGAGGACCTGCTGGGCCACGTGCAATCCGAGGTCGTGGTTGCGGCTGTCGACGGTGGTCAGGTGCAGCAAATGGGTACCGGAGAGCGGCGAATTGTCGTAGCCGATGATTGACAGGTCCCCAGGCACCGAAAGGCCCGCGGCTTGCGCCGCGGCCATGGCGCCCATGGCCATCGAGTCATTGGCAGCCAGGATGGCCGTTGTCCCGGGATCCTCGTCCAATAGCCGCTGGGCGCACCGATAGCCGGTGTCTTCGGTGGTCAGCTCGCTGACCGAAACGACGTGCTCGTCCAGTCCTGCGGCCTTCATCGCCTCCTGGTATCCGGCCAGGCGCAGCATCGAGGATCCGCCGCCACCGCCGATGTGGCCGATGTTCCGGTGGCCCAGGGAGACCAGGTGCTCGATGGCCTGCCGGGTGCCGAGCCGGTCATCGCTGGAGGCAATGTCCGCCCCGGGAACCTGCGTGGCGCGGTTGCCGACCACGATCACCGGGATCTGGGAAGAAAAGCGCATGGACGGCGTCGGCTCGGTGGCCAGCACCAGGGCCTCGACCCGGGTGCTCAGAAATCCGTCCAGCGGATCCGACTCCACGTGGGCGTTCAGCGTGCGGTCGGAAACGGCAATGCGCAATCCGGCGCTGGCCAGTCCTTCTTGGAGACCCCGCAATAGTTCTACAAACCAGGCGTTGGTGTAGTCGTCGATGACCACGCCAACTGTCTGGCTGGTGCCTCCGGCCAGTGTGGTGGCTGCCTGGCTGGGGCGGTAGTCCAGTTCCTTGATGGCCGCCAGGACCGCGGCGCGGCGCGGCGCCGAGACGCTGGGGGAATCGCGCAGCACCAGTGACACCAGTGATTTGGAAACGCCGGCGGCCTGGGCGACGTCGTAGATCGTGGCTCGACGGCTTTCTGTTGCCACGGCTCCTCCTGGGTTCTGCCTGCTGCTCTCGTTAAGAGCCTAGCGTTTTGCCGGGGCGCGCCGCCGGCCTGGGTGGTTTCGGCTCCATCGTCGACCTCGACCAAGTCATAAAGTCAGGACATAGTATTCGGAAATTTTTTTTATTTTTTGGTGTCCGAAGCGGAGTGAAAACCCCGGAATTCCGGGGTTTTACCCCAACTATGTTACTCATGTTGTAAATATGTCAGTACAAACCTTTGACAGCGCTGGATTCATGGTGCAAAGTATTTCCTGTGGCACCGTTCACATTGTCGGCAGCTGGCCGATCCCTGAACTCCTGACTCGAAAGGACGTCGATCTGCGTGACTTACGACGTACTCACCCTCGGACGCATCAGCGTTGATGTCTACCCGAACGACATCGGCGTATCCCTGGCCGACGTGACCTCCTTCGGCAAGTACCTCGGCGGCTCTGCGACCAACGTCGCGGTGGCGGCAGCCCAGCATGGACGCGAAGCGGCAGTGATCACCAAGGTCGGCGACGACGACTTCGGCACCTTCCTGGAACGCGAACTGGACCGCTACAACGTGGACCGCTCGCAGGTCACCCGCGACGCCAGCTTGCAGACGCCGGTCACCTTCTGCGCCATCCTGCCGCCAGATGACTTCCCGCTGTACTTCTACGGCCGATTCCCGATGGCCCCGGACTGGAACATCACTACCAGCGAGATCGATCTCGACGCAGTGAAAAAATCGAAAATCTTCTGGAGCACCGTCACCGGCCTGAGCCGCGAGCCCTCGCGCAGCGCCCAGCTGGCAGCCTACGAGGCCCGCCCGGCCAGCTCGCTGGCCGAAGGGCAGTTCACCATCCTGGATCTGGATTACCGCCCGATGTTCTGGGACTCGGTGGAACAGGCCCGCGAGCAGGTCACCCAGGCGCTGGCCTCGGCCACCGTCGCCATCGGCAACGACACCGAATGCACCGTCGCGGTCGGCGAAGGAACCCCTGATGAGCAGGCGGACCGCCTGCTGGAGGCAGGAGTGCAGATCGCCGTGGTCAAGCTCGGCCCCGAAGGCGTCATGGCCAAAACCCGCACCGAACGCGTGGTCTCCGCCCCGGTTCCGGTGCAGACCGCCAACGGGCTGGGCGCCGGAGACTCCTTCGGCGGGGCCTTCTGCCACGGATTGCTCTCCGGATGGCCACTGGAACAGGTTCTGGACTACGCCAACGCCGCCGGAGCCATCGTCGCCTCCAAGGTCGCATGCTCCGACGCAATGCCGACCCCGCAAGAAGTCAACGCCCTGCTGGCCGAGCGCGGCCGCACCGTCCCCGCCTCCCAGAAAGACCTGGTCTAGCCATGAAACAGGCAACCGAGCTGAGCGTGGATCGCGAAGATCCCCGCCGCTACGAATCCATCACCCGCCAACGGCTGGAAGATCCGGCATCGGTGCTACGCGCCGCGGCCGCCCGCCGGAAGCATGCCGGCCCGGTGCTGGGACGCCAGAACTTCATCATCGCCGCCGACCACCCGGCCCGCGGCGCGCTGTCGGTCGGCAAGCGGGCCACCGCCATGGCCGACCGCCGCGAATTGCTGGACCGCCTGCAGATCGCCTTGCAGAATCCGGCCTGTGACGGCGTGCTCGCCTCGCCCGATATCCTCGATGACCTGCTGCTGCTCGGTGCGCTGGAAGGCAAGCTGGTCTTCGGCTCGATGAACCGCGGCGGGCTGACCGGCCTGGTCAACGAGATCGACGACCGCTTCACCGGGCACACCGCAGCCGCCCTGGCCGCCCTGGGCGCGGACGGCGGCAAGATGCTCACCCGGATCAGCTACGAGGACCCGGACACCGTCAAGACCCTGGAAGCCACCGCCGACGCGGTCTCCGATCTGGCCCGGCACCAGCTGGTCGCCATGGTCGAGCCCTTCATCTCCAAGCGGGTCGAGGGCAAGGTCGTCAACGACCTGCGCCCGGACGCCGTGATCAAGTCCATGGGCATCGCCTCCGGCCTGGGGGAGTCCAGCGCCTACACCTGGCTGAAGATTCCGGTGGTCCAGGACATGGAGCGGGTCATGGCCGCCACCACCCTGCCCACGGTGCTGCTCGGCGGGGATCCTGCCGGAGACCCCGATGAGGTCTTCGCCTCCTGGCAAGCCGCACTGGCCTTGCCTTCGGTCCAGGGGCTGACCGTCGGGCGGACGCTGCTCTACCCCGAGGACGGGGACGTGGCCGCCGCCGTGGCCACCGCCGCATCGCTTCTGAACACCACCGCACCAGTACGCAGCTGAGAAGGACAAAGCTCGATGACTACACGCACAATGACCGTCGCCCAGGCGGTTGTGGAATTCCTGGGCCGCCAGTACACGGTGGATTCCATCGGTGGAACCCAGTACCGCGAACGGCTGATCCCGGGCATGTTCGGCATCTTCGGCCACGGCAATGTCGCCGGCGTGGGCCAGGCGCTGAAGCAGTGGCAGGCCAAGGACCCGAGCCTGATGCCGTACTACCAGGGCCGCAACGAGCAGGCCCAGTCGCACCAGGCCGTCGCCTATGCGCGGCATACCCGCCGCCGGGCCACCTACGCGGTGTCCACCTCCATCGGCCCGGGCTCCTCCAACCTGCTCACCGGTGCCGCCCTGGCCACCGCAAACCGCCTTCCGGTGCTGCTGCTGCCTTCGGACACCTTCGCCACCCGCGCCGCGGACCCGGTGCTGCAGCAGCTGGAAATGCCGCACGGCTATGACATCACCGTCAACGACGCCTTCCGCCCGCTGTCCAAGTACTTCGACCGCGTCACCCGCCCGGAGCAGCTGGCCAGCGCCCTGCACCACGGGCTGCGGGTGCTCACCGACCCGGCGGAAACCGGTGCGGTGACCATCTCCCTGCCCCAGGACGTGCAGGCCGAGGCCTTCGACTTCCCGGAAGAATTCTTTGCCGAGCGCGAGTGGAAGATCCGCCGTCCCGAGCCAGAGGCGCAGGACATCGCCGAAGCAGCCAAGATGATCCGGGCCGCCAAGCGCCCGCTGATCGTCGCCGGCGGCGGGGTGCTCTACGCCTTCGCCACCGGGGAACTGGCTGAACTCTGCGAAGCCACCGGCATCCCGGTGGGCAATACCCAGGCCGGCGTGGGCGTGCTGCCCTGGGACTCCAAGTACTCGCTGGGCGCCATCGGATCCACCGGAACCACCGCCGCCAACGCGCTGGCCGAGCAGGCGGATCTGGTCATCGGCATCGGCACCCGCTACGAGGACTTCACCACCGCAAGCCGCACCGCCTTCCAGAACCCGGACGTGAAGTTCGTGAACATCAACGTCGCGGCACTGGACGCCTACAAGCACGGCACCGTGCTTCCGGTGGTGGCCGATGCCCGCAAGGCGCTGATCGCGCTGCGCGAAGCACTGACCGGCTACCGGGTCGACGGCGCCCTCGAAGTGCAGGCCGCCAGCGAAAAGCAGCGCTGGGATGCCACCGTGGACGAGGCTTTTGCCGAGCGGCTGAGCCCCCTGGTCAGCCAGAACGCCATTATCGGCGCGGTGAACCAGGCCATGGATCCCCGCGACGTGGTGGTTTGCGCCGCCGGTTCACTGCCCGGGGACCTGCACAAGATGTGGCGGGTTTCGGACCCCTACGGCTACCACGTGGAATACGGATTCTCCTGCATGGGCTATGAGATCGCCGGCGGACTGGGCATCAAGCGCGCAGTCATCGACGAGGCTGAACGCGGGGACCAGGAGAACCGCGATGTGGTGGTCATGGTGGGCGACGGCTCCTACCTGATGATGCACACCGAGCTGGTCACCGCGGTGGCCGAAGGCCTGAAGCTGATCACCGTGCTGATCCAGAACCACGGCTACGCCTCCATCGGCGCGCTCTCCGAGTCCCTGGGCTCCCAGCGCTTCGGCACCAAATACCGCACCCTGGATGCCGAAAGCCACAGCTTCGATGACGGTTCCACCCTGCCGATCGACCTGGCCACCAACGCCGAATCCCTGGGCGTGAAGGTCATCCGGATTGCCCCGGGCCCGCAGGCCATCGAGGACCTGTCGGCAGCCATCGCCACGGCCAAGGCCGCCGAGGAAGGCTCCGGCCCGGTCCTGATCCACATCGAATCCGACCTCTACGCCGATGCTCCCTCCAGCGAATCCTGGTGGGATGTCCCGGTCAGCGAAGTCGCCGAGCTTGAGAGCACCACGGCGGCCTACCAGAACTACACCAAGAACAAAGCGCGCCAGAAGCCCCTCTTGGGCTAGGGCCGGCAACAGAACACTTTTGAACAGCAAAGGAAATACGGCAATGACTACCACCGCCACCGACGTCGCAGAAATCTTGCACTTCATCAACGGCGCCCCTTCCGCGGGCACCGGCACCGGCACCCAGCCGGTCTACAACCCCGCCACCGGCGAAATCACCGGCCAGCTGCGCCTGGCCAGCGATGAGGACCTGGCGCAGGCCGTGGCCGTGGCCAAGGCCGCCTCCGAAACCTGGGGCGAAGTATCGATCGCCAAGCGCAGCAAGATCCTCTTCCGCTTCCAGCAGCTGCTCACCGAGCACACCGACGAGCTGGCCCGCATCGTGACCAGCGAGCACGGCAAGGTGCTCTCCGACGCCGCCGGCGAAATCAGCCGGGGCATCGAAGTGGTGGAGTACGCCTGCGGCATTTCGCAGTCGCTGAAGGGCGAGTACTCCGATCAGGTGTCCACCGGCATCGACGTCTTCTCCTTCCGCCAGCCGCTGGGCGTGGTCGCCGGCATCACCCCATTCAACTTCCCGGTCATGGTGCCGCTGTGGATGGCCCCGGTAGCCATCGCCACCGGCAACGCCTTCATCCTCAAGCCTTCCGAGCGCGACCCTTCCGCCTCGCTGCTGATCGCCGAGCTGTTCAAGCAGGCCGGCCTGCCCGACGGCGTCTTCCAGGTATTGCACGGCGGCAAGGAGACCGTCGACGGCCTGCTGACCCACCCGGATGTCGACGGCATCTCCTTCGTCGGCTCCACCCCGATCGCCAAGTACGTGCACGAAACCGCCTCCAAGCACGGCAAGCGCGTCCAGGCGCTGGGCGGGGCGAAGAACCACGCCGTGGTCATGCCCGATGCCGACATGGATCTGGCCGCCGACCACATCAACGCCGCCGCTTTCGGCTCCGCCGGCCAGCGCTGCATGGCCATCTCCGTGGCCGTCGCCGTGGGCGATGCCGCCGACGCGCTGGTGGACAAGCTTGCGGACCACGCCCGCAAGGTCAACGTCTCCAATGGCCTGGATGAGAAGGCTGACATGGGTCCGGTCATCACCCCGGCCTCCAAGTCCCGCCTGCAGAAGATCGTCGGCGAGGCCGAACAGGCCGGCGCCGCCCTGGTAATCGACGGCCGCGACCTGGTGGTCAAGGACCACGAGAACGGCTTCTTCGTCGGCCCGACCATCCTGGACAAGGTCAGCCGCGAAATGAGCGCCTACACCGAGGAGATCTTCGGCCCGGTGCTGGTGGTCTTGCGCGTGGATTCCCTGGAAGAGGCCATCGAAGTGGTCAACGCCAACCCCTACGGCAACGGCACCGCCATCTTCACCTCCTCCGGCGCCCACGCCCGCACCTACACCCGCCGCATCCAGGTGGGAATGGTCGGGGTCAACGTGCCGCTGCCGGTTCCGGTGGCGTGGCATTCCTTCGGCGGATGGAAGGACTCGCTGTTCGGCGAGCACCACATCTACGGCCCGGATGGCGTGCGCTTCTACACCCGTGGCAAGGCCATCACCCAGCGCTGGCCAGAACCAGCCAAGGGCACGGCTGCGACCTTCAACTTCCCTTCCAACTAGCCTTTTGAGCCAGAGAAACGGTACGCATCATGGCACAGAACATCACCATCGGAACTGCTCCTGACTCCTGGGGCGTATGGTTTGCCGACGACCCCAAGCAGACCCCGTGGCAGCGCTTCCTCGACGAGGTGGCCGAAGCCGGGTACAAAACCATCGAGCTGGGCCCCTACGGGTACCTGCCGACCGACCCATCCCAGCTCGCTGATGAGTTGGCCGCCCGCGACCTGAACGTCTGCGCCGGCACCGTCTTCACCGCCTTCCACCGCGGGATCGATGGCAGCGCCAATGCGTGGGAGGAAGCCTGGGAGCCAGCACGCAAGGTGGCCGAGTTGACCGCCGCCATGGGCGGCGAGCATATTGTGGTGATCCCGGCGATGTGGCGCGATGATGTCACCGGCCAGGCGCTGGAACCGGGCACCCTGGATGCTGCCGGCTGGGACTCGCTGGCCAAGGGCCATGACCGGCTGGGCAAGATCCTGCAGGAGGAATTCGGCCTCAAGCAGCAGTTCCACTCCCACGCCGACTCCCATGTCTGCGGCCAGAGCGACATCGAGAAGTTCCTCGAAGTCACCGACCCGCAGTACACCACCCTGTGCCTGGACACCGGCCACGCCGAATACGGCGGGGCTTCCAGCGTGGATCTGATCCGCCGCTTCCCTGAGCGCATCGGCTACCTGCACCTGAAGCAGATCAACCCGGACATCCTGGCCACGGTGCGCGAGCAGGACATGACCTGGGCCGCGGCCAACCTCGCCGGGGTCATGTGCGAACCGCCTGCGGGACTGCCGGACCTCAACGAGGTCCTGCAGGAAGTCGAGAAGCTGGGCCGCCCGATCTTCGGCATCGTGGAGCAGGACATGTACCCGGTCGCGGACTTCTCGGTGCCGCTGCCGATTGCCACCCGCACCCGTAATTATCTGCACAGCTGCATCTCCCGCAGCCACGTTTAAGCCAGACTGAACCTAGCCAAGAACTCTTGAAAGGACATATCGTGCCAGATATCCTGCGCGTCGCCGTCGTTGGAGCCGGACGCATGGGCGCCGACCACATTCAGCGGATCCACCACCGCATCTCCGGAGCCGAAGTGGCTGCCGTGGTCGACATCGACCTTGACCGGGTCAACGCCGCGATTGACGGCATTCCCGGTGCCAAGGGCTACACCGATCTGGACGCCGCGCTTTCCAGCGGGGAGGTGAATGCGGTCCTGCTGGCCACCCCGGGCTTCCTGCATCATGATGCACTGCTCAAGGTGCTCGAGGCAGATATTCCGGTGTTGTGCGAGAAGCCGCTGACCCCGGATGCCGCCTCATCCTGGGAAATCGTCGAGGCCGAGGCGAAGCTGGGCCGCAAGCGCATCCAGGTGGGCTTCATGCGCCGCTTTGATGCCGAGTACCAGCAGCTGCGCCAGCTGATCGAGAACCAGGGCCTGGGCGAATTGCTGGTGCTCCACCACCAGCACCGCAACCCGAGCACCCCCGAGGGGTTCACCAACGAGATGCTGATCAACGACTCGGTGGTGCACGAATTCGATGCCATCCGCTACTTCACCGGCGAGGAGATCACCAGCGTGCAGGTGCGCCTGGGCAAGGCCACCCGCAATGCGCCCAATGGGCAGCATGACCCGCAGCATGTGCTGGTGGAAACCAGCTCGGGCGTGCTGGCTGACGTGGAGATCTACGTCAACGCGAAGTTCGGCTACGAAGTGGCCACCCAGGCCTCCTTCGAGGATGGCATCGTGTCCATCGGCAATGACGCGGGACCCTACGTGCGCACCGCAGGCCAGTGGGGCGGCAAGGTCACCCCGGGCTTCGAAGAACGCTTTGGCGCCGCCTATGACACCGAAATCCAGTCGTGGGTGGATGCTGCATTGCGCGGCGAGCTGGGCGGTCCGAGCGCCTGGGACGGCTACGCCACCGCAGCGTGCTGCGAGGCCGGCGTCGAAGCCCAGCGCACCGGCGCCAAGGTGGACGTGCAGCTGAACAGCAAGCCGGATCTCTACAGCTAAGGGCATCATGAAATACGCATTGGATCCCACCCCATTCCATTCCACGCACTCGGTGCTGGAGTTCCCGAAGCTGGCCGCAGAACTGGGCTACGACCATATCCAGCTGACTCCGCATGCGGACATCATCCCGTTCTTCACCCACCCGAAGGCCGATGATGACCTGGTGGCAAAGCTGGCCGCCGAGTGCAAGGGAGCCGGAGTGGGCATTGCCTCGGTGCTGCCGGTGCTGCGCTGGTCCTCGCCCGACGAGAACCTGCGCCAGGCGGCGGTGCGCTATTGGAAGCGCGCCATCCAGATTGCCGTGGATCTGGGGGTGAACCAGATGAATACGGAGTTCTCGGGACGTCCCGAGCGTGCCGAGGAGTCCGAGGCCGCGTTCTACCGGTCCATGGAAGAACTGGTTCCGATCATCGAGCGCGAGGGCATTAACGTGGCCATCGACCCGCACCCGGATGACTTTGTGGAAGAGGGCCTGGCCGCCTGGCGGGTGATCCGCGGAGTGAACTCGCCAAACCTGTCCTTCGTGTATGTCGCCTCGCATTCCTTCCACATGAAGGATCAGCCGTTGGAGATCATGCAGACGGTAGGGGAGCGGCTTCGCGTGGTCCACGTGGCCGACACCATGAACCACCATGCCTCGCATGGGCTGCGCTACATCACCAACCCGCCGGGCAATCCGGTGCGCGTGCACCAGCACCTGAAGGTTGGCGACGGCGATGTGAATTGGGATGAGTTCTTCTCCGGCTTGGTGGCCAATGGCTTTGCCGACCGCGAGGAGAGCGTAATGGTCTCGAGCGTCTTCGCGGAGAACGAGAACGCCATCGAGGTTTCGAAGTTCCAGCTGGAGCAGATGCGCAGCCGCGTGGCTGCAGCCCAGGCCGCACGCGTCTAGGCGCAAGCACAGATGCCCGGCCCGCAAAGGGCCGGGCATCGATCTTTTTAAGGAAGGAATCAACCATGGAAATCGGTCTGATCACCGATTCGCTGTCATCGCGAAGCTTCGACGAGGTCCTGGGCATTGCCGCCGACCTGGGTCTGGGTTCCATCGAATTGCCTACGGGCAATTGGTCCGAGGCCCCGCACCTGGACCTTGACGCCCTGCTGGACAGCGAAGCGGAGCGCCTGGCCTACCTGGGCAAGATTGCCCAGGCCGGGCTGCGCATCAGCGCGCTGAATGCCAACGGAAACCAATTGCATCCGGTATCCGGGCCGGAACAGGACTTGGTGCTGCGCAAGACGATCCGCCTGGCCCGGCTCATGGATGTCCCCACCGTCGTGTGCATGTCCGGATTGCCCGGAGCTGCGGGGGGACAGCACCCCGAACTGGGTGACCAGCTCGTGGCCGCCGGAAAACTTGTCGATCCTGGAGCACCAGTGGGAGCAGGTGGCCCTTCCCTATTGGCGGGAGCTTGCTGGCTTCGCCCAGGAGCACGGCGTCAAGCTGGCGATTGAACCATGCTTTACGCAGCTGGTGTACAACGCGGCGACCGCCAAGCGGCTGATCGATGCGGTAGGCAGCGAATGGGTTGGCATCAATCTGGATCCCTCGCACCTGATGGCGATGGGCGCGGATATCCCAAGCGTGATCCGTGCCTTGGCTGGCACCATCATGCACGTGCATGCCAAGGACGTGCGATTGAACGCACCGGTAGTCTCCGCGAATGGCTTGCCCGATGGCACCGGAATGACGCAGTGGCAGCAGCGGGCCTGGAACTATGTGACCCTGGGCTTGGGGCATCCGGCAGGCGAAGCCTTCTGGGCTGATTTCGTCTATGAGCTGCGCGCAGCCGGCTATGACGGCACGCTCAATATCGAGCACGAGGATGTGCTGGTCAACTCGGAAGAAGGAGTTCGCCGTGCGGCCGGGCTGCTGCGCCGGGTGGCCCTGCAGGGCGAGCCGGATTGGAAGCCCGCCCAGGTATAAGACAGCCGTGGCAGGAGGTGCTCGAGGCCGGAACCAGTCAGCGGTTCCGGCCTCGGCCTGCTTCTGGAATTCGCCCCGTCCATTTCGCTGCATTACGGCGGTGACTTGGGTGGCGGAAGCATCGGCGGGGCCACGTGCAGGGTAGTGCCGAGTCTCGGCCTGGGCATCGAAGCGGTATTTGTCAGGACAAATTAGCCCACAACTCTTGATCTAGAAACACTGATGACGTATTGTCCTTACATAAGGGCTGTGAAGCCAATCACTTTCAGTTTATGTGGCAGGGCCAGGATGATGCGAAGCAGCACCCCGCCGCACCGTGTGAAGGACGCCGGATCGCAGAAGATCCGATGGATGGCCGACGGCCAGCAAAGCTTTCACCCGGGCAAACCAAAGGAGTTCCCATGTCCAGTTCGCAGAATCTCTCTGCCAAACCGAGCCTCCCGCCACTGACTGCGGGACCGCATTCCAAGCGTCTCGGTTTGATTTCCATCATCGCCTGCTTCGGCGGGCTGCTCTTCGGCTACGACACCGGAGTGGCCAACGGAGCAGAGGGGCCGATGGCGGCCGAACTTGGCCTGAATCTCCTGCAGGTCGGCGTGGTGATCAGCTCCCTGGTCTTCGCCGCTGCCATTGGCGCGCTGATCGGCGGGCAAATCTCCGATGCCTGGGGCCGGCGCAAAACCATCATCATGCTTGCCGTCCTGTTCTTTGCGGGAACCCTGCTCGTCGTCTTCTCCCCAGCGGGCCCAGAGCCAGGAACCTTCTCGCCGTTGGGCTTCTCTGTTCTTGTTGCCGGACGCATCATGCTCGGGCTGGCTGTCGGCGGGGCGTCGACCGTGGTGCCGGTGTACCTTGCCGAATTGGCACCCTACGAAATCCGCGGATCCATCACCGGGCGCAATGAGCTGGCCATCGTTTCCGGCCAGCTGGCAGCGTTTGTCATGAATGCCATCATCGGCACCGTATTGGGCGGCAGCGTGGATGGTGTCTGGCGCATCATGTTCGCCATTTGCGCCCTGCCGGCCTTGGCCCTGTTCTTCGGCATGCTGCGCATGCCCGAATCCCCTCGCTGGCTCGTGGAAAAGCGCCGCTACGCGGAAGCCCTGCGCATACTCAAAACCGTGCGTTCGGCCGAACGCGCGCTGGCTGAAGTCCATGAGATTGAAATCGTGGCCGAAGAGGAAAAGCGGAACAACAAGCCGGTAGGCATCAAGGCCATTTTGACCAACAAATGGCTGTTGCGCATTATCGCCATCGGCATCGGTGTTTCGATGACCCAGCAGCTCACCGGTATCAACTCGATCATGTACTACGGAACCAGAGTGCTCGAAGAGTCGGGGATGTCCGAGCAGCAAGCGGTCTTGGCCAACATCGCCTTCGGCGTAGTTGCCGTGATCGGCGGGATTATCGCGCTGCGCAATATGGACCGCATGGATCGCCGCAAGACCTTCTTGATCGGCTTGTCGCTGACCACCATCTGCCACATGCTGGTGGCCTTCGCCGGCATGCTGTTGCCTGTGGGCAACCCGGTCCGCCCGATTGTCATCATGATTCTCGTGGTCGCCTTCGTGATGTCCATGCAGACCTTCCTCAACGTTGCCGTGTGGGTCTGGCTGGCAGAAATCTTCCCGCTGCATATGCGTGGCCTGGGCATCGGCATCTCGGTGTTCTTCGGCTGGGGAACCAATGGCGTGCTAGCGCTGTTCTTCCCTTCCCTGGTTTCCGGGGTCGGCATTACCGGATGCTTCTTCATCTTCGCTGGAATCGGCGTACTGGCCCTGATCTTTGTCGCAACCCAGGTTCCCGAAACCCGCGGACGCTCCCTCGAAGCACTTGAAGAGGATGTTTCCACTGGAGCCATCTACCAGGTCAAGGCTTCGGCCGGCGCCTGATTCAAAATCCCGGCATCAGCCAAGAGACCCGGCCTCACCCCATGGTGGGGCCGGGTCCCGTTAAGCGGTGTGCCCGCCGGTGCTGCCGCGCACCACGAGTTTCGGTGCGTGCGTGCTCGACTGGCCAGGCGAATCCAGGGCTGCCTGCATGGCGGCCTTCGCCAACGCCGCGACGTCCTGGCGGACACTGGTCAAATCCGCATGCGCCAGCCGTGCAAACTCGCTGTCGTCGTAGCCGGTCAAGCTGATCTGCCCGGGAACGCTTATGCCAGCAAGGTCGATCGCCTGCCGGGCGCCCAGGGCCGCGCGGTCGTTAAAGGCCAGAATCGCCGTGGCGCGCTCGCCTGGAGGCGTTGTCTCGAAGTAGTGCTGGAGGGCCTTGAAAGCCGCGGCCTCATCGGCACCTGCATGCAGAACCTGGCCCGAAACCTTGGTGCGTTCAACCGAGGCCAGGAAGGCTTCGCGGCGTTGTTGCGCCGAGACGGCTGTACCGCCATCCAGGTGCAGCATTCGTTCGTGCCCAAGCCGGGCCAGGTGGCTGACAAGCTGTTCAATGCCCGCGGCCTCGTCAGTGATGATCGAGGGCACTGCCTCGGACTGGCGCAGCAAGCTGATGACCGGAATCTGCTTGGCTGCCTGGGCCAGTTGGCTGGCCGGCAACTCGGGGAAGACGCCGATAACTGCTTCAACTCCCGCATCAATGAGGGTATTGAGCACGCGGAGCTCATCGCGGTGCTTGCCGGTGGCTCCCAGGATGATTTCGAAGCCCTGGCTATCCGCTTGCGCATAGAGGGCATCTGCCAGCTCGGCGTGCAGCGGTTCGCCGAGCGCCAAAGCCAGGCCCAGGGTTCTGCTGCGGCTGCTGCGCAATGAGCGGGCGCGCGAATCAGGGCGGTAGCCCAATTCCGCGGCGGCTTGCTTGACCCGCGCCCTGGACTCTTCGCTCGCCCCTTCGGCCTCTCGCAGCACGATGGACGCCAGCGCAACGGAAACCCCGGAGGCGCGGGCAACATCGGCGAGCGTGGGGCGTTTTGCGGGGCGCTGCGCAGAATGCTGGGGCATTTGCCGAACTTTCTTCTAGAACGTTATAGACACATGCTATCCAGTGTGCCATGATTTTTCTGAACACCAAATCTAGAACGTTCTAGGAGAGACTCCATGGCTTACCAGGCATTGCCGGAAACCACCACGCAGCCATTGCGCATTGCTGTCATCGGCACCGGGTGGATCGGCGCATTCCATGCACGCACCGTCGCCCAATACCTGCCCGATGCAGTACTTCATGTGGTTGCTGATCCGGCACCAGGGCGTGCTGCAGAGCTGGCCGCTGAACTTGGATGCACCAGCTACACCGAAGACATTGCCGATGTCTTCGCGGACGACACCGTGGACGCCGTGGTCATTGGCGCCCCTTCGGCCTTCCACGCGGGCCTGATCGCCCAGGCTGCCGCCGCAGGGAAGCACATCTTCTGCGAGAAGCCAGCGGCCCACGCGCTGGCAGACCTCGACCAGGCGCTGCAGGCTGTTGAAGATGCAGGGGTACTGCTGCAGATCGGCTTCAACCGCCGCTTCGCCAAGGACTTCGCGTTGGTGTCCGAGCAAATCGCTTCCGGTGCTATTGGAACACCGCAGCTCATGCGCTCGCTGACCCGCGACCCGCAGGTCGAAGGCGGACTGCCCAACGGCGACAAGGTTCGCTCCCACGTCATCTTCACCGAAACCCTGATTCATGACTTCGACACCCTGAACTGGCTGAACTCCGAGGCCGAGGTAACCGAGGTCTACACCATGTCCGATGCCTTGGTGGCTCCCGAGCACAAGAAAACCGGACTCCTGGATACCGCGGTGGTCACCCTGCGCTACTCCAACGGGGCCATCGCGGTGGCCGAGGCGAACTTCTCGGCCAGCTACGGCTACGACGTGCGCGGAGAATTCTTTGGATCTTCCGGCATGGTCCAGGCCGGCAACCCGGTGCAGCTGGCAGCCTCCAGCTTCGACGCGCAGGGGGCGCACGCTCCGACCGAACGCCTGAACATCGAACTGTTCGCCCAGGCCTACCGCGATCAGCTTTCGATCTTCACCCGCAAGATCCGCGGCGTGCGCGAAGGCACCGCCGACGCGGCGCTGGCTGTGCCGACCGGTGCCGATGCGCGGGCAGCCTTGCGCGTGGCACTGGCCGCCCTGGAATCCTCTGAAACTGGCCTGCCGGTCAAGCTTCAGTCGGCAACTCGACTCGCGGTCAACGCATGAGCGGGCAACTAGCGGTCTGCGCGGAGATGGTCTTCCTGGATCTTCCGCTGATCGATCGAGTCAAGAAGCTGCACCAGGCCGGATTCGAAATCGAGCTATGGGACATCCGGGACAAGGACCTTTCGGCACTCGCGGCCACGGGCGCGCGCTTCGGCTCCATGACCGGCTACAGCGAAGGCAGCCTGTGCGATGCAGACAGCGCGCATGAAGTAGTGCGCACGGCCAGGGAACTGATTCCCGCCGCCAAGCAGCTGGGCATCAGCCGCCTGGTAGTGCACCCGGCCCAGCTCATTGACGGGCAGGCCGCCACCCCGCGCTTCAGGGCCACCGGAGACATGTGGCTGAGTGCCGCAAGGACCTTGGAAGAACTGGGGCGCCTCGGCGAAGAGCACGAGGTCACCTTCATGCTGGAGAACCTGAATACGATTCTTGACCACCCGGGCATCCCGCTGGGCCGCGCCAAGGACACGCTGGCCCTGGTCAAAGCCGTGGACCACCCCAATGTGAAAATGATGCTTGACCTCTACCATGCCCAAATCGGCGAGGGGAACCTGATCGAGCTGGTGCGTTCGGCACTGCCGCATATCGGAGAAATCCAGGTGGCCGACGTTCCGGGCCGCTGCGAGCCGGGAACCGGCGAGATCAACTATCGCGCGGTAGCCCAGGCGCTGGCCCAGCTCGGCTACTCGGGTCCTGTTGGCATGGAAGCCTATGCCAGCGCGGATTCTGAGGGCGCCATCGCGGCCTTTGCCGACGCCTTCGAACCACTGGCCCAGCTAGCGGGCTGAAACCGGTAAAGCGAAGCGGTGGCAACAGGAATTCCTGTTGCCACCGCTTCGCTTTGTGCCATCGTGGACTAGGCCAACGGCCCAAAGGGCAAGCGCGGATCCATGCTCTGCGCATCCCAGGTCTGGCGGATCCAGCCGTGGTGCGGGTCATCGCTGATCAGCCAATCGCGCACTCGCCCAGGGCCAGCCATCACATTCAGGTAGTAGAGGTCATAGCCTGGCGCCGCCATGGCCGGACCATGCCAGCCGTAGGGAACCAGGACGACATCGCCGGTGCGAACTTCGGCGTTGACGTCGATGGGACGCTCATCCGAGGCGTAGACGCGGGCGTAGCCAATGGGATCGGTGGCCTCGGGGGCCGGCATATCCCGGGCCAGCTGGGTTTCGAAGTAGTAGATTTCCTCGAGGCTGGTCTCGCCTTCTTTCTCCTCATCATGCTTGTGCGGAGGGTAGGAAGACCAGTTGCCGGCCGGGGTGATCACTTCACAGACGATGAATCGGTCCGCCTCCAGCGCGGCCGGGGTGCCGAAATTGTGGACCTGGCGGGAGCAGTTGCCGGCTCCGCGCAGCTCCACCGGCGTCTCTTCGGCCTTGATCAGGCGGGTGGGGTAGGACTGCTTTGCCGGCGCCAGTGCGATGGCCACGCGGCCCCCCTGCTCAGCGCGGATGCTCAGTGCCGTATTGATGCCCGAGTAGAGGACATCTGCAGGACCGGAAAAGACCGAATCGCGGCCGGTGAGCAGGTAATCGTCGCCGCCGACGCTGACGGTGAATGACTCTCCGCCCAGCGGAATGACGATCCGTTCCTCGCTGGCGGCATCCAACTGGATCGTTTGTCCGGGAGCCAGTTCGGCCACCTTGAGCCCGGTATGGGCCCAGCCGTCGACAGCGGTGGGGGAATCATGGGCGCCAAGCGAGACGCTCCAGTCTCCGTCAGCGGCGGAACCAGCAGGGTAGATCCAATCGGTCATCGGTCAGTCCTTTCGATGGCGGTGCCAGGTGCCTAGCGTTGCACCAAGGTCATTTCAAAGCTGTATGCGTCAGCGCGGTAGACGTGAGACCCCGTCTCAACATTGCGACCGGTGTCATCGACAGCGGTGCGCTGCATGGTGACCAGGGCCGAACCGGCGCTGGTATCAAGGGCGTGCGCCTGGTCGTCATCGGCGATGGTTGCACCGATGCGCTGCTGGGCGAGCCGGAAATTGACGCCCGCGTCGCGCAAGAGCTCATAGAGGCCATGGGTGCGCAAGGACTTTTCATCGAGCTCGACAATATCGTCGCGCACCCAGTTCTCCATGAGCGCCAGCGGGCTGCCGCCGGCAGAACGCAGACGGGTGAAGTGGTAGACCGAAACGCCCTTGGGCAGCGAGAGAAGTTCCTGGATTTCTGACGGAGCTGGAATGTGCTCGAAGCTGAGCAGCGTAGTGGAGGGCTTCTTACCGGCACGCTCAAGGTCGTCGTTCAGGCTGGAGAGCTCGAGGTGCCGGCGGATTTGGCTGGACACGACCTGCGTACCCACTCCGCGCTTGCGCACCAAGAGCCCTGACTGGACGAGATCATCCATGGCCTTGCGGATGGTGGGGCGGGATAGCCGCAGTCGCTGGGCCAGCTCGATTTCGTTTTCCAGCCGGGTGCCCGAAGCGAGAGAACCGTCGCGGATGGCGCCTTCGATGCCCTGCACTACCTGGTGGTAGAGGGGGATCGGTGAAGATCTGTCGATCTTGATGCTCAGTGGTGTGCTCACAATTGCTCCTTGCCGGCGACTTCGTAGTCAAATGTCGCTTTGACAGGACAAAGTATATCGGAAAGTTGACGCTTTGGGCATCCCCTGGGCCGAAATCAGCGTGATCTAGAGCGGTTGGCCGCTGTGGGTGTTGCTGGCTGACCCGCGTAAAGCCGTTCCAATGCGGTTGATAATCCCTGTTTTACTAGGGAGTTTGGACGGAAACGTCACCTTGTCCAATTGTCTTGACAAAAAATCACTCAAAATTCATTGCCTGCAGGTCCGGGAGGCGCATAGGGTTTTTTGGAACGGTCCAACATTTGGGGATCCGGAGAGCCAAGAGGGGCACGCGGCCCGCATCGCCGCAGACAGGGAGAGCATCTTGAATCAACAGCGCACCGTTGGAGTTGGCCTGATTTCAGTGGGTTGGATGGGCAAGCTGCATGCCCGCGCGTATAGTTCCGTGCCCTACGTTTATCCGGAGCTGGGAATCAAGCCGCGACTGGTTGTCGCCGCGGATACCGAGCAGTCCCGGGTGGACTACGCCATTTCCACCCTGGGCTTTGAGCGCGGGACCCTGGACTACCACGAAGTCCTTGCGGATCCTGAGGTTGATGTCGTCTCCATCTGCGCGCCCAACTTCCTGCACGCCGAGATGGCGATTGCCGCGGCTGAAGCCGGAAAGCACTTCTGGATCGAAAAGCCTGCCGGCCGCAGCCTGGCAGAAACGCAGTCCATCGAGCAGGCCGTGGCCCGCAACGGGGTCGAGACCTCCGTTGGATTCAACTACCGCCATGCGCCAGCCATAGAACGAGCTCGGCAGCTGGTTGGCGATGGCCGGCTGGGAGAAATCACCAACGTGCGTGCCAGTTTCCTTGCTGGCTATGCTGCTGATCCGCGGGCGGCGCTATCCTGGCGCTTCAATCGGGAACTTGCGGGCAGCGGCGTGCTCGCCGATCTGTTCAGCCATGCCGTAGACCTGTGCAGCCACGTGGTGGGTTCCATCCAGAGCATCAGCGCTGCAACCAATGTCATGATTCCCGCCAGGCCCAAGCTGTCCATGGGCCAGGGAACGCATTTTGATTTGATTGAAGGCGGTGAAATGGGCGAGGTGGAGAACGAGGACTATGCTGCTGCACTGGTTCGGTTCAGCCCGGAGGGCCTCGCCCAGCGCGCCATCGGAACCATCGAGGCTTCGCGCGTAGCCATCGGCCCGCAATGCGGCTACCGCTTGGAAATCTACGGCACCGAAGGCTCGGTCAAGTGGGACTACGAGCGCCTGAACGAACTCGAAGTAGTCCTTGGCCGGAACAACGAAGAACAGGGGTTCACCACGGTGATTGGCTCACCAGGGCATGGGGAGTACTCACGCTTCCAGCCCGGGCCGGGCAACGCCATGGGTTTCGACGACCTTAAAATCATCGAAGCCAAAAAATTCCTGCTGGCCGTTTGCGGGGGCGAGAAAACCAACTCCACCATCGCTGACGCGGTGGCAGCTGCCGCCCTCGTTGAAGCCGCCGAAAAATCCGCGGCCACCGGGGACTGGCAGCAAGCAGGCAAGCCAGCCCAGGGCCAGAAGATGCAATACTGACTGCCATGTTGCCGATGCCAAATCGCCGCCCCACTATCCGCGATGTTGCCAAGCACGCGGGGGTCTCCAAGTCCCTCGTGTCCTTGGTGCTCTCGGATCCAAGCAAGGTCAGTTCGCTGCGGCGTTCGCGGGTCGAGGATTCAATCCGCGAGCTCGGCTACCAGCCCAACTTGGCGGCCCGATCCTTGGTGGCGGAGAACCGCCACGCGATTGGCGTGGTCTTGGGCGAACTGCACAATCCGTGGGTGCTCGAAGTTGCCGAAGTGGTGCGCGAGCAGCTGCAAGCGGCAGGGTTTGATGTGCTATTCAGTGCCGCGGCCATCCATGATGGACAGGGCATTGGCACGGCGGAGCTGCAGGCCCTGCGTGATCTGCGGGTCAGCGGGATCCTGGTCGTGGGCTCGGCTGATGACGCGGCCAGCTTTGAATCTGCGCTGGGTGAGACCCCCGCGGTATTCGTTGGCAGCGGGCGTGAGCCGCAAGCGAATACCGCAGTAGCGTCCATTGATGACGAGCAGGGGTTTGGCCTGGTGATCGACCACCTGGTCAGTGGCGGCAATGGGCAAATTACCCATGTATCAGGAGGTTCTGGTCCAGTGGCCGCACTGCGTGAAGCCGCCTACCACCGGGCCATGCAGCGGCACGGCCTGCGCGAGCAGGTGCAGGTGGTGGAAGCTGGCCCAAGCCTTCAAGCTGGATATGAGGCCGTGGCTCAGCTGCTGGCTTCCGGGAAGCGGCCCCAAGCGCTGGCCTGCTTCAATGACCTGTGCGCCTTCGGCGCGATGCAGGCCCTGGACGAGGCAGGGATCAGTGCTGCGGTGACGGGTTACGACAATATTTCCTTGTCATCTTTGGGAAGGATCTCGTTGACCAGTGTCGACTCTGATTCCCAGGATCTGGGCCGCGGAAGCGCACGGCTCCTGCTTCATTTAATGCGTAATCCAGAAGGAAAATTCGCACGTCAAATAAAGATTTTGCCACGGCTCATCGTGCGCGCATCATCCGAAGTGCCCCCGCGATCCCTCTGAGGGTTCGGTGGAGCTTCCACCTTTTATGAGAATCCGACGCCTCGTCTTCACATCCTTATGTCTTTACAAAGTCTTGACGGATTGCTTTCCGTGACGCACACTTTAGACATCTTGTGATTCAGGTCACGATAACTAGATCATTCGGCTCGCTCCTGGGGAGTATCGGGGTGTGCCGGCGGATTCCTGAAGGGGAAAAATAATGGGAAAGCCAACTTGGCGCAAACTCGCAATAACACTGGCCATCGTCCCGGCTCTGGGCTTGGCGGCCTGCTCGTCCGGTGGAGGTCGGGCACCAGAACCTGAGGCCAACGGTGGCGGTGGCTCCGTAGCAACCACCGAACGCATCAAAGTTGCAGTCATTACCCACGCCGCACCCGGAGATACTTTCTGGGACATCATCCGCAAGGGAGCCGAAGAGGCAGCTGCCAAGGACAATGTTGAACTTCAGTACCTCAGCGACCCCGATGGCGGACGCCAGTCCCAGCTCATCGAGCAGGCGATTGACCAGGGCGTCGACGGCATTGCAGTAACCCTGGCCAAGCCGGATGCCATGAAGGGCGCGCTGAAAAAGGCCACCGACGCCGGGATTCCCATCGTCAGCCTGAACGCTGGCGAAGACCGGTTCAAGGACCTTGGCGTCTTCGCCCACTTCGGATCCAATGAGCAGCTCGCCGGCGAAGCGGCCGGTGAAAAGCTCAAGGAAGCCGGTCTCAAGAAGCCTATCTGCGTGATCCAGGAACAAGGACACGTTGGCCTTGAAGCCCGATGCGCCGGCGTGAAGAAGGTTATCCCGGGCACCGAGGTGCTCTACGTCCAAGGCACAGATATGACGCAGGTTGAATCCACTGCCACTGCCAAGCTCCAATCGGACAAGCAGGCTGATGCCATCATCGGCTTGGGCGCTCCATTCACCATGACCCTGCTCAAAGCCAAAGCGACGGCCAACTCGAAGGTTGAAGTAGCATCCTTCGACATGAACGCGCAGCTTGTCCAGGAAATCACCAAGGGCAACGTGCTGTTCACCGTGGACCAGCAACCATGGTTGCAGGGCTACATGGCGGTTGATGCCCTGTGGCAGAACTACCGTGGCGGATTCACGATTGGCGGCGGACAGGCAACGTTGACCGGCCCTGCCATCGTCGATAAGGCCGTGGCAGAGAAAATCACCAGTTTCGCCGAAGAAGGCGTCCGCTAGCCACGTCCCCAGCGCGTGTCCTGCAGGTTGCTGCAACCTGCAGGCACGCATCTTGGACACGGAGGAAAACTCATGTCATCACTAACAGCCTCACCCTCGCATAAGAAAAGCGCCGCTGAGCAAGACGAGCGAGTCGGCAAGAAAAGCACGCTATCCATTCTCCTGGGCCGCCCGGAGATCGGCGCCCTGGTAGGCGCCGTGGCACTGTTCGTCTTCTTTGCCATCGTCGCCCCGGTCTTCTTGTCCCCGGCTTCCCTGGCCACCGTCCTGTATGGCGCGTCAACCATCGGAATCATGGCAGTGGGCGTGTCATTGCTGATGATCGGTGGCGAATTCGACCTGTCCACCGGTGTCGCGGTGATCTCCTCGGCCCTGAGCGCCTCGCTGATTTCCTGGTATTTCGGCATGAATGTCTGGGTCGGTGTCGTCTTGGCGCTGGTCGTATCGTTGCTGATCGGATTCATCAACGGAATCATCCTGATCAAGACCAAGCTGCCATCCTTCATCGTGACTCTGGCCAGCTTCCTGATGCTTACCGGCCTGAACCTGGGCCTGACCCGAGCCATCGGCGGCTCGGTCTCCTCGCCTTCCATTGCGGACATGGACGGTTTCCAGAGTGCCAAGGCAATCTTCGCTTCGTCGGTGAATATTGCCGGAATCGATGTGAAGGTGACTGTCTTCATCTGGATCGCCCTGGTCATCGTGGCCTCGTGGATCTTGCTCCGCACCAAAGTCGGCAACTGGATCTTCGCCATCGGCGGCGATGAAAAGGCCGCTCGTGCCGTCGGTGTACCGGTAGTCCGCACCAAGATTGGCCTGTTCATGGCCGTCGGCTTCTGCGGCTGGGTCTTGGGCATGCACAACCTGTTCGCCTTCGACGCAGTGCAGTCAGGTGAAGGCATCGGCAACGAATTCCTCTACATCATTGCCGCGGTGATCGGCGGCTGCCTGCTCACCGGTGGCTACGGTTCAGCCATCGGTGGTGCCATCGGCGCCTTCATCTTCGGCATGGCCAATAAGGGCATCGTCTACGCCGATTGGAACCCGGACTGGTTCAAGTTCTTCCTGGGCCTGATGCTGCTGCTGGCCACGGTCGTGAACATCGTGGTGAAAAAGCGCGCGGAATCCAGCAAGTAGGAAGCCAAGGACATGATCATGAAAAATCGACAGAACAAGAAGGCCGAAGAGCTGCTCGAAAAGCTCGAGCCCAAAACCAGCGACAACCTGCTGACCCTCAAGGGCGTCGGCAAGCACTATGGCAGCATCATCGCCCTGCGCGGTGTGGACATGGTGGTTGACCCGGGCAAGGTGACCTGCGTGCTCGGCGACAACGGTGCCGGAAAGTCCACGCTGATCAAGATCATCGCCGGACTGCACCAGCATGACGAGGGCGAGTTCAACCTGCATGGCTCTGCCATCAAGCTCAAGAGCCCGCGCATCGCACTGGATGCCGGCATCGCCGCGGTGTACCAGGATCTGGCCGTAGTTCCGCTGATGCCGATCTGGCGCAACTTCTTCCTTGGCTCGGAGCTCACCACCGGTGCGGGTCCATTCAAGAAGCTTGATGTGCAGAAGATGAAGGACATCACCAAGCAGGAGCTCTCCGACATGGGGATCGACCTGCGCGACGTGGAACAGCCGATCGGCCAGCTCTCAGGTGGTGAACGCCAGTGTGTTGCCATCGCCCGTGCAGTGTATTTCGGTGCCAAGGTCCTGATCCTCGATGAGCCAACGGCCGCCTTGGGCGTCAAGCAGTCGGGCGTGGTGCTCCGCTACATCCTGCAGGCGCGCGACCGCGGGCTGGGCGTCATCTTCATTACGCACAACCCCCACCACGCATATCCGGTGGGCGACTCGTTCCTGCTGCTCAAGCGCGGACGCTCCATCGGGTACTACTCCAAGTCGGAAATCACCGTCGAAGAGCTGACCGCCCAGATGGCCGGTGGCGCCGAATTGGCCGAGCTGGCTCACGAGCTCGAACAACTTGGCGGGCACGCCGAGGAACTGGCTGAAGCCGAGGCAGGCGCAGCCCCCAACTAGCAGCCTGATGCAATCAATGCCCAAATGGCCCGGCCCCTTTCACCATGGCGAAAGGGGCCGGGCCATTTGGCTGTTGCGGTGCCTACAGCGAGTAGTCGATCGTTTCGCTGCGTCCCGAAGCTGCGGAGCGAACCGCAGCCTGGGCGATGGCCTGGGACTTGAGGCCTTCGCGAAGAGTAATGGGCACTTCGCGATCGTCCTCCAGGGCCTGGACAAAGGCGCCCAGGCTCGCAGCGTACGTTGGCTGGACCCTGTCGAACCAGTTTCCGTGCAGGCCGTGGGACTGCGCTTGCTGTCCTTGGAGCAGGGTGACATGGCCCGAACGCTGACGCTCGGATTCGGCCATGCCCTCCGACCCCAGTGCCTCGATGCGCTCGTCGTAGCCGTAATTGGTGTGGCGCACGCAATCGATTTGCGCCAGCGCCCCATCAGGAAAGAGCAGCGAGCTGATCGAGGTATCCACGTCCCCGAACTCTGCGATCTCGGGAGCCGCCAAGGCCGAGCCGTAGGCATGGATCTTCACCGGATCCTGTCCGGTGATCCAGCGGGCCAAATCATAAAAATGGACGGCCTGGTCGCGGAATTGGCCGCCAGAGCTTTTCAGGTAGTCCACCGGCGGCAGCGCTGGCCCGCGCGAGGTGAGCTGGAGCAGCGCGACATCTCCGATTCTTCCGGTGTGCACGAGCTCTTTCAGCTCTGCGTGGGCGCGATCAAAGCGCCGATTGAAGTTCACCATGGCCTTGATTCCAGCGCGTTCCACGTAGGCTACCGTTGATTTGGCGGTTTCCAGGTCCAGGTCGATTGGCTTTTCAACCAATGCTGCCAGGCCTGCGTCGGCGGCATGACGGAGGTTCTGCGCGTGGGAATCGGTGGATGAGGCGATGAAAACCGCATCAAGGTCTTTGTTCTCGAAGATCTGATCTAGTGATGCTGCGGCTTTGGCGCCATGTTGTGCGGCCAGCGTGGTGGCGCGCTGGAGGTCGATATCGTAGACCAGTTTGAAGTCAACGTCTGGGTGCGAAGCCAGGTTGTGTGCGTGCACTGAGCCAATGAAGCCAGCGCCGATCAAGGCAAATTTTTGCATTTTGGGATCCGTACGAAGTAGTTGGCAGCTAGGAAATCATGATGTCCAGAAGGTTGCGCATGGTGCTGGCAACCTTGTGGAAGTCGTGTTCATTGGCGCGGTCGGAGAACATCTCGGACACCCACCAGCCGTCGTAGCCGGTGGACTTGATGGCATCCACCCACTGCTGCAATGGAATGGCGCCACCGCCGATCACGACATTGCGGTGCACGTCTTGGGTGGGAACATCACGTTCGCGGTCCAGATCCAGGCCGTCGGAAATATGCGCGGCCTTGATGATTTCCTTGGGCAGCGCGGCGACCTCCTCCAAGGTGTCGCCGACAGTCCAAAAATGCCAAGTATCCAAGGCGATTCCGACGTTCTCGCGGCCGCAGCGTTCAATGATTTCCAGGGCCTGGCGGCAACGGTTGATGTTGGACCATGCCAGGGGCTCCAGGTAGATCTCCAACCCGTGATCAGCGGCGATATCGGCTGCAGCACCGACGTTGTCTGCCGCAACGGCAAGTGCCTCCGACTCTGGAAGACCAAGGGTTCCGCGGTAGTGGCCATCGGAATCGGCAAGGCGTCCGGCCTTGAAATCCTTGACCACGTTCCAGTCCACCGGCCCAGTGCACATTTGCAGGATCGGCGCGCCGACCACTGTGGCGATTTCGGCCATCCGCTGGACTTCGCGGAGCATCTGATCGCGAGCTGTGCCCTGGCGTTCGAGGTCGAGGACCGCGCCGATGCCTGTGACTTCAAGCCCGGTGAGCATTTCTGGAAGTGTGTGCACCGAGTAGCCGGCGTCAAGATAGCGATAGAGTTTCGGGCTTTGCAGTTCAATGCCGCCGAATCCTGCCGACCGGGCAGCAGCAATGTCGGTTGCCACGTTTCCGTAAAAACTTGTTGTGACATTCATGGAGAGTTTTGCCACGGGTCCTCCTTGGCTTTGGTAGGGCTGAAATCAAGTTCATATGTACAGTTGTCAGTACAAAGACTATTAGAAATCATAGGTCCATATCCCACTGGAAAGATAGGCGTTGATGTCCAATTTTTGCTGGGATGGGCGCAATTTTTTGGAATCACAGAAAGCGCTGTTGAACAGGACTCCAAGGAGACGGGGCAGCGAGCTTGGATGAGCGCGCATTGGATGAAACTATTAGGTGGGCAAGGCGGTGTAACCGGCCGCCGAGAGAACATCAAGTCCATGACGAATAACGTGGAATTTGGGGTTCAGGCACAAATGGCCACTCTGTCCCGACCGTGCTGCACCGAGTGAAAGCGAGCGGTGCGCAGGGGAATTAGTCACGGCTCCGGGCCAAAGAGCTTTTTTACCGGTAGACCAGAGGAGTATCTATGCCCAACGCGCGGAATCTTGCTGCCGACTCGATCCTGCCGCCCCTGACCACTGGACCGCACTCTAAACGACTTGGCTTGATCTCTACTATCGCCTGCTTTGGCGGCCTGCTCTTTGGATACGACACCGGTGTTGCAAATGGTGCTGAAGGCCCGATGGCAATGGAGCTGGGGCTGAATCTCTTGCAAGTTGGCGTCGTGATCAGTTCTTTGGTTTTTGCGGCAGCGGTTGGTGCGCTCGTTGCGGGACAAATCGCTGATTCATGGGGCAGACGCAAAACCATCATTTCGCTGGCCGTGCTGTTCTTTGTCGGAACCCTGTTGGTAGTGTTCTCTCCCGCGAGCCCCGAAGCGGGGACGTTCTCTCCAACAGGGTTCAGCGTTCTGATCGCTGGAAGAATCATGCTCGGGCTGGCCGTGGGTGGTGCATCCACCGTGGCTCCCGTTTACCTGGCTGAGATGGCGCCGTACGAGATACGTGGCTCCATCACCGGCCGCAACGAGTTAGCCATTGTTTCAGGCCAACTAGCCGCCTTCGTGATAAACGCGGTACTAGACACCTGGCTTGGTGAAAGCATGGACGGTGTCTGGCGCATCATGTTCTCCATTTGTGCGTTGCCAGCCCTGGCTCTGTTCTTCGGGATGTTGCGCATGCCCGAATCTCCTCGCTGGCTCGTGGAGAAGGGCGACTACGACAAGGCCCTTGATGTGCTGAAGACCGTCCGGTCACCTGGACGGGCGCTCGCCGAGGCACGCCAAATCCAGGCTGTCACCGATAGAGAACAACGGAAGAACACGCCCGTAGGCATCAAAGCGGTGTTGGCTAACAAGTGGTTATTGCGCATTGTTGGCGTTGGCATCGGCGTGGCGACCATGCAGCAGCTCACCGGGATTAACTCAATCATGTACTACGGAACGCGAGTACTTGAAGAGGCTGGAATGACAACGCAGCAGGCGGTCTTGGCCAACATCGCTTTTGGCGTAGTTGCTGTGATTGGCGGCGTGATTGCTTTGCGCAATATGGACCGGCTTGATCGCCGAACAACATTTATGATCGGGCTGTCATTGACCACCACTTGCCATTTGTTCGTGGCCTTCGCCAGCCTGCTGTTGCCGGTAGGAAGCGCGCTGCGCCCTATTGTCATCCTGATTTTGGTAGTGGCTTTTGTGGCCTCGATGCAGACATTCTTGAGTGTTGCTGTCTGGGTTTGGTTAGCTGAAATTTTCCCCTTGCACATGCGCGGCTTGGGTATCGGTATCTCGGTGTTCTTTGGATGGGGAACCAACGGTGTACTGACGCTCTTCTTCCCTTCGTTGGTCTCAGGCGTTGGAATCACTGGCTCTTTCTTTATCTTTGCCGGCGTTGGAGCGGTGGCCCTGTACTTCGTGGCTACCCAGGTTCCAGAAACTCGAGGGCGGACGCTGGAAGTAATCGAAGAAGCTGTTTCTAACGGAGCAATTTTCCAGGCCAAGTCTGCGACAATCGCCCAGCGTTAGAAGCACACCACCCCTGATGCTTATCGGGCACGGAATGCCGCGGATGCAAGTGACTAAGGCAAGGACGCCGATTCGGCGAACCAATAAGTTTGATCGCTTTGTCCCAACTCGAGAAAGCTGCTTCCGAGGTGCCCCATACCGTGAACGTTTCTGGATGAACCCCCAGACATCCAGCTATGACTTTCTTAAAATGTTCGCGGAGTGTTGGATCAGCTGCGATCCCGTATCAAGCTCTTGGCGTACGATAGAAATTTTGAAGTAAATTTATCGCTTTTTATTGACTGTTCTTGCGTGTATATGATCATGTCAACCTGATTATTTCAATACAACCTATAAAATCAGTCATTTAAGTTAATAATTACTCTTACGTGCGATTCATGAGGATCTTGCGATACTGGGACAGTGGATTTTGCGTAGTTTCTAATCGCGGCATGCTGAAGCGAGACACGGATAATCGTTAAAGGGTCGCCAGGATCCAGATCTTTGCGACCTTCCGGTGGTACGAGGGCGGAGATGCGGGTTCTTGCGTGTGCGGTCAGCGATCTTTGCAATAATGACCGTTGTGAACATTGCTCAGCCCGGTGAAGGGCGCCCAGGAAACCGACCCCCGTCGATGGCGGATGTGGCGGCCATGGCAGGGGTGTCCCATCAGACGGTCTCCCGCGTGCTCAACGACCATCCAAATGTCCGGGAGGGAACCCGCGATCAGGTGATGGAAGCCATTCGCCAGCTCGGCTATCGCCGCAATCGAGCCGCGCGTGCACTGGCCACATCGCATTCCAGCACCATTGGCATTCTCACCGTTGGCAGCGAATTTTTCGGGCCCCAATCCACCGTGCTGGCCATCGAGGCCGCTGCCCGCGCGCAGGGATACTTCGTGACTGTCACCGCGCTGGACCGCTATGACGCGCACAGCGCGAGCGAAGCGCTCAGCCATCTGGTGGACCAGGGTGTTGATGGCGTGGTGATGGTTGCGCCTTTCGAAAAGGTGATCGACGCGCTGGATGATGCTGCGCTGACAATTCCGGTGGTGGTCGTGGCCGCGCGCACCCAGGTGCCCGCCGCGGATCCGGCGCATTACGTGTACATCGACCAGCGCGAAGGCGCGCGAATGGCCACCGGCCATCTTCTGGCCTTGGGTCACCGAAAGATCGCCCATATTTCCGGTCCGAGCGGCTGGTTCGATGCGACCGAACGCCAGATTGGCTGGCAAGAAAAAATGCTGGAAGCCAAAGCTCCGGTCATCGAGGTGCCCGCCGAATCCTGGCTGGCGCCCAGTGGCTACGAGGCGGGCAAGCGATTGGTCGATTCGGTGCGAGCTGGCGAAGTCACCGCAGTATTCGCCGCCAATGACTACCTGGCCACCGGCGTACTGCGAGCCTTCTGGGAAGCCGGGCTCGAAGTGCCCAATGATGTTTCGGTGGTCGGGTTTGACGACCTGCAAATCTCGAACTTCCTCATCCCGTCCCTGACTACCGTGCGCCAGCCGTTCCGCGATGTGGGTCATGCGGCGCTGACGGAATTGCTGGAAGGCGCCATGGCGGACAAGGCCCCGAAGGTGATTGCCCCAACGCTGGTAATCCGGGCGAGCACCGCACCGCCAAAGCCCCGCTAGGCCAGCTCTTCATTTCCCGAATCTGGGATCCGGTGTTGCGCATCACAAATTGTTAGCGCTAACATTGCATCGAGGTTTTGTTCTGCCCGCGCATTTTTCGCGAGTGGAGCAGGCAACGATGGCAGAGGCGCTGCTCACCGAGCTGTGCGAACGGAGAATTCATGGCAACACAGCTCAACGGGACAGCCGCCCGCGAGGTCATCAGCAACGGCCAGGCCGTGCTGGGCATCGAATTCGGTTCAACGAATATCAAAGCCAGCCTGATCGGACCTGATCACCAGCAGCTTGCCAGCGGCAGCCACGCCTGGGAAAACCAATACCAGGACAAGAACTGGACCTACTCCCGCGAAGCCATCATCGCCGGTCTGCAGGACTGCATGGCCCTGGTGCTTGCAGACGCCCAGGAACGCCATGGGGTGCGCCCAACACGGCTTGGCGCCATCGGGATTTCCGCGATGATGCACGGCTACCTGGCCTTCGACGCCGACGGCGAACTGCTCGTTCCGTTCCGGACCTGGCGCAACACCTCCACCGCAGAAGCGGCGGCGTTGCTCAGCGAAGAGCTGCACTTCAATATCCCGCAGCGCTGGTCCGTGGCGCATTACTTCCAAGCTTTGCTCAATGGCGAAGAGCATGTGCCTGCAGTGGCCCGGCTGAACACCCTGGCCGGGTTTGTCCACGAGTTGCTCTGTGGCAAATTTGTGCTCGGCGTCGGCGACGCGGCCGGAATGTTCCCCGTTGACCCGGCGACTGGCAGCTACGACGCTTCGATGCTCTCGGCCTTCGATGCGCTGGCAGCGCAACACGGCGCCACCGCCGAACTGGCCTCGTTGCTGCCCGCTGCGCTGCCTGCCGGAGCCGACGCCGGCACGCTCACCGAAGCAGGCGCATTGCTGCTTGATCCCACCGGCCAACTGCAAGCCGGCAGCCCGCTATGCCCCCCGGAAGGGGATGCCGGAACCGGCATGGTTGCCACCAATTCGGTGGCCCAGCGCACCGGAAACATTTCCGCTGGCACGTCCATTTTTGCCATGGTGGTCCTTGACGCGCCGCTGGCCGAAGTGCACCACGAAATCGATGTTGTCACCACACCGGATGGCCATCCGGTGGCCATGGTCCACTGCAATAACGGGGCCAGCGAATTTGCCGCCTGGGCCCAGGTCTTCGGGCAGTTCGCCCAGGCGCTGGGAAGCAAGGCCGATGGCAACGCGGTCTTCGAGACCCTGTTGCGCTCGGCCTTGGAAGGCGCGGCCGACGGCGGCGGATTGCTGGCCTACAACAACCTCTCCGGGGAACCGGTGGCGAATTTGGCTGAAGGACGCCCAGCGATCCTGCGCACTCCCGGCTCCAGCCTGGATCTGCCCAATCTCATGCGAGTGCAGGTCTATGCCATGTTCGCCACCCTGAGCCTCGGGCTCCGGGTGCTGGCCGCCGAAGGCGTTGAGGTCAAGCAGATGTTTGCCCATGGCGGCATCTTCCGCACCGCAGGGGTCGCCCAGCGGCTGCTGGCCGCGGCGATCAACACCCCGATTCTCGTCGGCGACAGCGCCGGGCACGGGGGAGCGTGGGGCATCGCAGTCTTGGCGGCCTACCGCCAGCGGGTGCTCGAAGGCCTGCAGGCCGCACTGCCCGAATTCCTGGACTCCGAGGTCTTCGCCGGTGCCGAACTGAGCCTGGCCGAGCCAGTGGAGGAAGACCGTGCAGGATTCGAGGCCTACCTGAAAACCTACGAAGCCGGCCTGGCCATCCAGCGCACCGCAATTACCGCCATCTAGGCACCACGCAGCATTGGACGAAAAGAGAAACCGATGAATCAACAACGAACCCTGGACAGCTACCCGCAGACGATGCGCGAAGAGATCCAGCGGGTGCGCCAAGTTGTCGCCGACCTGCATGCGGAACTTCCGCGCTATGAACTGGTGGTCTGGACCGCCGGCAACGTCTCCCAGCGGGTGCGCCACCCCGAGGTGGCCGACGGCAGCGCCGACCTCTTCGTGATCAAGCCTTCCGGGGTCTCCTATGATGACCTGACCGCAGAATCCATGGTGGTGTGCACCCTCGATGGGCAGCTGCTGGACGGCGGGCACGCGCCCTCCTCGGATACCGCGGCCCACGCCTACACCTACGAGCACATGCCAGAAGTTGGCGGCGTGGTCCACACCCACTCCACCTATGCCACCGCATGGGCGGCCCGCGGCGAAGAAATTCCCTGCGTGCTGACCATGATGGCCGACGAGTTTGGCGGCCCCATCCCCGTGGGCCCCTTTGCGATCATCGGCGATGACTCCATCGGCCGCGGAATTGTCTCCACGCTGCGCGGCTCGCGCAGCCCCGCGGTGCTCATGGCCAGCCACGGCCCCTTCACCATCGGCAAGGATGCGCGTGCCGCCGTCAAGGCGGCGGTGATGTGCGAGGAAGTGGCCCGCACCGTGCATATCGCCCAGCAGCTCGGGGACCCGCAGCCAATCGACCCCGCAAAGATCGACTCGCTCTACGAGCGCTACCAGAACGTTTACGGACAGTAAGGACATCATGGCCAAGGCATATAACGACAAGGAAATCTGGTTCTTCACCGGAAGCCAGGACCTCTACGGCGAGCAGACCCTGCGCCAGGTGGCCCAGCAATCCACCGAGGTGGCGCAGGCATTGGATGCCTCCGCCGAGGTCCCGGCACGGATCGTGTGGAAGCCGGTGCTCAAGGACTCCGACTCCATCCGCCGCGCGATGCTCGAAGCGAATTCGGATGACAACGTCCTGGGCGTCATCACCTGGATGCACACGTTCAGCCCGGCCAAGATGTGGATCAACGGACTGAAGGCCCTGCAAAAGCCGCTGCTGCACCTGCACACCCAGGCCAACGTTGAACTGCCGTGGGATTCCATCGACTTCGATTTCATGAACCTGAACCAGGCCGCGCACGGCGACCGCGAATACGCCTACCTGGCCACCCGATTGGGGGCATCGCGCACCACCGTGGTGGGCCACGTATCCAACCCGGCGGTAGCCCGCCGCGTGGGCACCTGGATCCGCGGGGCCGCCGGCTTCAACGCCGTGCAGAACCTGAACCTGGTCCGCTTCGGCGACAACATGCGCAATGTTGCCGTGACCGAGGGGGACAAGACCGAGGCCGAGATCCGCTTCGGCGTCTCGGTGAACACCTGGGCGGTCAATGACCTGGTCGAGGCGGTGGAAGCCGTAGCCGAGACCGATATCGACGCCCTGGTGGCCGAGTACGAGCGCGACTACGACGTCGTGGAAGAACTGCGCGCTTCCGGCGCCCGCCACGAGTCGCTGCGCTACGCGGCCCGCCAGGAAATCGCGCTGGAAACCTTCCTGCGCGAGGCCAATGCCATGGCCTTCACCACCAATTTCGAGGATCTTGGCGGGCTGCGCCAGCTGCCAGGTCTGGCCGTGCAGCGCCTGATGGGCAAGGGCTACGGCTTTGGAGCGGAAGGCGACTGGAAGACCGCGGTGCTGGTGCGCGCGGCCAAGGTCATGGGCCAAGGGCTGCCAGGCGGCGCCTCCTTGATGGAGGACTACACCTACGACCTGACCGAGGGCAAGGAGCTGATCCTCGGCGCGCATATGCTCGAGGTCTGCCCTTCGCTGACCACCGCCAAGCCACGCGTGGAAATCCACCCGCTGGGCATTGGCGGCCGCGAAGATCCAGTGCGCATGGTCTTCAACGCCGACGCCACCGACGGTGCCGTCGTGGTGTCCATGGCCGATATGCGCGAGCGTTTCCGCCTGACCGCCAACGTGGTTGACGTGGTCGTCCCGCCGGCCGATCTGCCGAACCTGCCGGTGGCCCGCGCAGTGTGGAGCCCGCGCCCGAACTTCAACGTGTCGGCCGAATCCTGGCTTGCTGCCGGCGGAGCGCACCACACGGTGATGTCCACCGCCGCGGGCATCGAAGCCTTTGAGATCTTCGCCGAAATCGCCGGGACCGAACTGCTGGTCATCGATGAGGAAACCACTCGCCGGAACTTTGCCCAGCAGATCCGCGTGAACCAGAGCTACTACCGTTTGGCTCAGGGTTTTTAGCTCTCGGCCGTTTTCCCGCGGTTTTTTGCGCTGGCGGAGCCCGCTGACGGGGCTCCGCCAGCGCAATGAGTAAGGAATCTTAATTTATCTTCAATTAGGGGTGGCGCAACCGATGTTGTTAGCGCTAACATGGTGTGAGCCCCGTCTCACTCGCAGAGTGGGGCACATTTTCAAGGAGGAAAAGATGGCATGGAATAACTGGACCCGCAAGGCTGCGGCGACTGTTGGTTCCCTCGCGCTGGTTACCGCAATGGCAGCCTGTGGCGGCAGCGGCGCAGGTGGCGGTGCAGGCGCCGGCGACGGCGAATCAAAGGCACCGGAGGACATCCAGGTTGGCGTGGCAATGCCTACCGAAACCTCGGAACGCTGGATCGCTGATGGCGCTGCCGTCAAGAAGCAGCTGGAAGAAGTTGGCTACAGCGTCGACCTGCAGTTCGCCAATGACGACATCCCAACCCAGCAGCAGCAGATCGACCAGATGATCACCAAGGGCGACGACATCCTGGTGGTGGCCTCGATTGACGGCACCGCGCTGTCGACCCAGCTGCAGGCCGCAGCGGATGCAGGAATCCCGATCATCTCCTACGACCGCCTGATCAACGGTACCGAGAACGTCGACTTCTATGTCACCTTCGACAACTACAACGTCGGCGTGCAGCAGGCCACCTCGCTGCTGACCGGCCTTGGCTTGCTGGATGCCGATGGCAAGAAGACCGACAAGAAGGGCCCGCTGAACATCGAGCTCTTCGCCGGTTCCATCGATGACAACAACGCGCACTTCTTCTGGAAGGGCGCCATGGACACGCTCAAGCCATTCCTGGATGACAAGACCCTCGTGGTGAAGTCCGGCCAGACCGACATCGAGCAGGCAGCCACCCTGCGCTGGAGCCAGGAAGAAGCCCAGTCGCGCATGGAAGACCTGATCACCGCCCACTATGCCGGTGGCAAGACCAAGATCGATGGCATCCTCTCGCCATTTGACGGCATCTCCCGCGGCGTGATCACCGCCCTGTCCAACGCCGGCTACGGCAAGTCTATGAAGGCAGGCCTGCCGGTTGTCACCGGGCAGGACGCCGAAATCGCCTCGGTGAAGCTGATTGATGACGGGGTCCAGTACTCCACCATCTTCAAGGACACCCGCAAGCTGGCCACCCAGGCCGTTGAAGCCGTCAAGGCCTACGCCGGCGGCGGCGAGCCGGAAGCCAACGACACCGAGACCTACGACAACGGCAAGAAGGTCGTCCCATCCTTCCTGCTGGATTCGGACATCGTGGTCAAGGACAACATCAAGTCCTTGCTCGTTGACTCCGAGTACTACACGGCAGAAGAAGTAAAGGCCGGCCGCAGCAAGTAGCTTCCCGCACCCAGCGCCGGCCGCAGCATCACGATGTTGCGGCCGGCCCCGGGCAGGTCGCTCTCAGCACACACCAAGGACGTCTGCACTATGGACACCACCATCCTGCAAATGCAGGAGATCACCAAGACTTTCCCCGGGGTCAAGGCGCTGGACGGCGTCAACCTTTCGGTTCGCAAGGGCGAAATCCACGCCATCTGCGGCGAAAACGGCGCCGGCAAATCCACCCTCATGAAGGTGCTCTCCGGGGTCTACCCGCACGGCAGCTACGAGGGCCAGATCATTTTCGAAGGCGAGGAACTCAAAGCCTCGAATATCAAGGATTCCGAAGCCCAGGGCATCGTGATCATCCACCAGGAACTGGCCTTGGTGCCCTACCTGTCGGTGGCGGAGAACATCTTCCTTGGCAATGAGACCGCCCGCAGCGGCTTCATCGACTGGAACGAAACCAACCACCGTGCCGCCGAACTGCTCTCCCGTGTCGGCCTGGATGAACTTCCGGTCACCCCGGTAGGCCAGCTGGGCGTCGGCAAGCAGCAGCTGGTGGAAATCGCCAAGGCGCTGAGCAAGAACGTGAAGCTGCTGATCCTGGACGAACCCACCGCGGCACTGAACGACGATGACTCCGAGCACCTGCTGAACCTGCTGCGCGGATTGCGCGAGCAGGGCATCACCTCGATCATCATTTCGCACAAGCTCGGCGAAATCGAGGACATCGCCAATACCACCACCATCATCCGCGATGGCCAGTCCATCGAAGCGCTGGACATGGCCGACCCGGCCTCCAACCAGAACCGCATCATCCGCGGCATGGTCGGCCGCGAGCTGTCCTCGCGCTACCCCGAACGCGAGCCGAAGATCGGCGATGTGGTCTTCGAGGTGCGCGACTGGTCGGTGCAGCACCCGGTGCAGCAGGAGCGCACCGTGGTGGATCACGCCTCGCTGAACGTGCGCGCCGGAGAAATTGTCGGCATCGCAGGCCTCATGGGCGCCGGGCGCACCGAGCTGGCGATGAGCGTCTTCGGCCACAGCTACGGCCGGAATATCACCGGCAGCGTGCTGATGGACGGCAAGGAAGTGGATACCTCCACCGTGGGCAAAGCCATCAAGGCCGGCATCGCCTACGTCTCCGAGGACCGCAAGAAGTTCGGGCTGAACCTCATCGAGGATATCCGGGTGAACACCACCGCGGCCGGCTTGGGGAAGATCTCCTCCAACGGGTTCGTCAACTCCAACCGCGAAATCCAGATCGCCGAGCACTACCGCAAGTCCATGCGCATCAAGACCCCCAACGTCATGGCCAAGGTCGGCAACCTCTCGGGCGGCAACCAGCAGAAGGTGGTGCTGGGCAAATGGCTGCACACCGCACCCGAGCTGCTGATCCTCGACGAGCCCACCCGCGGCATCGACGTCGGCGCCAAATACGAGATCTACACCATCATCAACGAGCTGGCCGCGGCCGGCAAGGCAGTGCTGGTGATCTCCTCCGAGCTGCCCGAGCTGCTGGGCATCTGCGACCGCATCTACACGCTGGCCTACGGCCGGCTGACCGGTGAACTGCCACGGCACGAAGCCAACCAGGAACGCCTCATGGAACTCATGACCATCGAGAAGGAAAGCACCCGATGACCATCACAAGCGAGCTGAAGGATATCTTCACCAAGAACCTGCGCACCTCGGGCATTTACATTGCCTTTGTGCTCATCGTGGTGCTGTTTGCCATCCTGACCAATGGGCTGCTGCTCAGCCCGACCAATATCACCAACATCGTCCTGCAGTACTCCTACGTGCTGGTGCTGGCCCTGGGAATGATCATCGTGATCGTCGCCGGCCACATCGATCTGTCCGTCGGCTCGCTGGTCGCCTTGACCGGCGCCGTCTCCGCGGTGCTGATCATCAAGCACGACATGCCCTGGTGGGCCGGCATGCTTGCCGGCATCGCCGTCGGCGCGCTGTGCGGCCTGTGGCAGGGCTTCTGGGTGGCGTATGTGGGCATCCCGGCCTTCATCGTGACCCTGGCGGGCATGCTGCTCTTCCGCGGCCTGACCTACGAAGTGCTGAACAACGTTTCACTCTCCCCATTCCCTGGCGAATACGGCCAGATTGCCGGCGGATTCCTCAACGGCCTGCTCGGCGGCTACGGTTTTGACACCTTCACCCTGGTCATCGGCGCAATCGCCGTGGCCGGACTGATCTACTCGCAGTGGCGCACCCGCCAGGGCCGCGTGAAGTACGGGCAGAGCGTCGAATCCCTGGCCATGTTCCTGGGCAAGAACGTCCTCTCGGCCATCATCATCCTCTGGTTCTTCTGGCAGATCGCCACCAGCCGCGGCATGCCGATCGTGCTGATCATCCTGGCCGTTCTGATCCTGGGCTACCACGTGCTGACCACCCGCACGGTCTTCGGCCGCCACGTCTACGCCATCGGCGGCAACCTGTCGGCAGCCAAGCTCTCGGGCGTGAACGTCAAGAAGATCAACCTGTGGATCTTCATCAACATGGGCCTGCTTTCGGGTATCGCCGGCGTGGTCTTCTCCTCGCGTTCCAACGGCGCCCAGCCCGGTGCCGGCAACATGTTCGAGCTGGATGCCATCGCGGCCTGCTTCATCGGCGGCGCCTCGACCACCGGTGGCGTTGGCCGGGTGACCGGAGCCATCGTCGGTGGCCTGGTCATGGCGGTGCTCTCCAACGGCATGCAGCTGATGGGCGTGGGCGCTTCCACCCAACAGATCGTCAAGGGCATCGTGCTGCTGCTGGCAGTGGCCTTCGACATCTACAACAAGCGACGCGCAGGCGCAGGCAACTAGGCCGAGCCCCGCGCAGTGCATGGCTGGGCCCTTCCGCACCGGTGTGCGGGAGGGCCCAGCGTATGCCATGAGCTCCAAATCCGGACCAGCACAGAAAGAGGAACCATGCCCAGCATGAGCGAACCCCAGCTGACCAGCGCCAATGGCCAGGTGGTGGCCCTGGCCGGCCATGGCTTCAGCGCAGAATTAGCCAGCGTTGGCGCCACCCTGGTCAGCCTGGAGCACCAGGGCCGGCCGCTGGTCCGGGCCTTTGATCCGCAGCAGCCCCGCCCGGTCTTCTCCGGGGCGATCCTCGCTCCCTGGCCCAACCGCGTGCGCGATGGACGCTACACCTGGGAAGGGGTGCAGCGCCAGCTGCCGATCACCGAACCGGCCCGGGGGCACGCCCTGCACGGGCTGGTGGTCGACACCGATTTCACCCTGGCCCAGCACGGCGATGATTTCGCGGAATTCCGCACCATCATCACCCCGAGCGAGGGCTACCACTTCGAAGTGCAGCTGGTGATCAGCTACCAGCTGGAGCCGCAAGGGCTGCGCACCACCGCCACCGCCAGCAACCTCGGGGCCGAAGCGGCGCCTTTCGGCTGGGGATCGCACGCCTACCTGGTGGCCCCTGGCGGAAAGGCCGATGCCTGGACGCTGAGCCTGCCGGCGCACGAGGTCCAGCTCACCGAGGGCCAGCGCCTGCTGCCCACGGAGGTTGTCGCGGTGGCCGGCACCGAACTGGATTTCCGCACCCCGCGGACGCTGGGCACCACCTTCATCGACCATGCCTACACTTCCCTGGAATTCGACGGAGAGAAGCTGGCCCGGGCGGTTCTCACCGATGAGCACGGCGTGGGCTCGCAGATCATCTGGGATGGCACCTGCGGCTGGGTGCAGGTGCACACTGCCGACGGCGATGATCCGGCCCTGAATCGCACCGGCCTGGCCGTCGAGCCCATGACCTGCCCGCCGGGGGCCTTCAACTCCGGTGAAGGCGTGATCCGGCTGGAACCGGCCGCCACCCACCAAGCCAGCTGGCTGATTGGCCCGGCGCAGGCGAGCTGAGCTCGCCGGCCTGTTCCACACCACCGAACTGACGAACTATCTGGAGACATTGCCATGCCGCAGGGCAACGCAGCACATGAAGCAACCCACCGGGTCCACCACCTTGCCGATGGCCGCCGGGCAATCTTCTTCGCCGATGGCTCGGGCAGCGTGCCCGAAGAGGTGCATGACACCCGGGCCTTGGACCCGCGCGGCGAGCCAGGTGAACTGCGCTACGACCGGCTGAGCGGCGACTGGGTGGCCGTGGCGGCCCACCGCCAGTCGCGCACCTACCTTCCGCCCAAGGACCAGTGCCCGCTGTGCCCGAGCGTTGACGGGCGGCTCAGCGAAATCCCGGCCGAAGACTTTGATGTGGTGGTATTCGAGAACCGCTTCCCATCCCTCGGCCCGGCCCTGGGGAAGATTCCGGAACATGCCGCGGAACAGGTTCCGCTGCCAGCCTATGGCCGCTGCGAAGTCGTGGTGTTCACCCCCGACCATGCCGGATCCTTTGCCTCGCTGAATGACGAGCGCGCCCGCACCGTCGTGCAAGCGTGGGCCCAGCGCACCGAAGAGCTTTCCGCCATGGAAGGCATCGCCCAGGTCTTCCCATTTGAGAACCGCGGGCAGGATATTGGCGTGACCCTGCATCACCCCCACGGGCAGATCTACGCCTATCCGTACCTGACCCCCACGGCCCGCAAGATGGCTGATCAAGCGGTCAAGCATCTCGAATCCACCGGCCGAACGCTGATGGGCGACATCCTCGAATTCGAGCAGGCCGAAGGCACGCGCATGGTCGTACAGGGCGAGCACTTCTCCGTTTTTGTTCCCTATGCAGCACGCTGGCCGTTGGAAGCCCACCTCGTCCCGCACCGGCATGTGCCGGATTTTGCGGCCTTGACCGAAGAGGAAAAAGACGAATTGGCGATCATGTATCGGGATCTGCTGCGCCGTTTTGACGCGCTCTATGACACGCCAACCCCATATATCGCAGCCTGGCACCAGGCGCCGCTGGCCGCCAGGGAACGCGCTGCTTCCCGGTTGCACCTTCAGCTGACCAGCCCGCGGCGAGCCGAAGACAAGTTGAAATTCTTGGCTGGATCCGAAGCGGCCATGGGCGCCTTCATCAATGACATTCCAGCCGAGGCAACGGCAGCACGACTGCGCGAGGTGACCCTGTGAGCATTAGCGACAGCAAAGACCACGCAGCGCGCGTCAGCGCACTGCGCGACAAGTTCACCAAGACCTTTGGCCATCACCCGGAGGGCATCTGGCGTGCGCCGGGACGCGTGAACCTGATCGGCGAGCACACCGACTACAACATGGGCTACGTCCTGCCCTTTGCCATTGACAAGAATGCCCTGGTGGCCATTCGCCGCAAGTCCCAGCTGGAGCCGGAGAACACGTCGCTGGACTTCGCCTCGACCTATGGCGGCGGAGAATCCATTCCCGTCACCTCCATTGCCATCGACGAGCTGGTGCCCAAGGCCGTGCCTGGCTGGGCTGCTTATCCTGCGGCGGTGGTGTGGGCGTTGAACCAGCTGGAGGGTGTCGAGCTGGCCGGTTTTGAGCTGCTGGTGGATTCTGATGTTCCGGTGGGTTCGGGCCTGTCCTCTTCCCACGCGCTGGAAGTGGGAACGATTGTTGCCCTCAACGACCTCTATGAGCTGGGGTTGTCGCTCACCCAGATGGCGCAGTTGACTCAGCGGGCTGAGAATGAGTTTGTGGGTGCTCCGACGGGGATCATGGATCAGAGCGCATCGCTGATGTCCCATGCTGATCATGCGTTGTTCCTGGATTGCCGTTCCATGGAAGCACAGGCCGTGCAATTGCCGTTGGCGCAGAATGATGCTGTGGTGTTGGTGATAGATACGCGGGTGGAGCATTCGCATGTTGATGGCGGGTATGCGGCCCGCCGGCGCAGCTGCGAGCAGGCCTGCGAAGTCTTGGGAGTGGATGCGCTTCGGGATGTGGACAGCGTTGAGGCGCTTGAAGCCATCGGAGATCCGGTGATCAAGCGACGCGCAAAGCACATTGTCACCGAGAACCAGCGAGTGCTGGAGACAGTCAAGGTCTTGGGCGAGGGAGACCTTAAGGCGGTCGGCGAGCTCCTGTACCAGTCCCACGTTTCCATGCGTGATGACTACGAGATCTCCAGCGAAGAACTTGATGCCGCGGTGGAAGCGGCGATGGAAGCCGGGGCGATCGGCGCCCGGATGACCGGCGGTGGTTTTGGCGGAAGCGCTATTGCACTGATTCGCCGAGAACAGGTGGAGCCGGTCAGCCAAGCGGTGCTGGCCGCCTTTGAACAGGCAGGTTATGTGCAGCCGAATATCTTCACCGTCGTTGCCGACGAGGGCGCTGGCCGAGCGTAGGCCGGCTGCGTCCTCGGCCAGAACCTCAGAGCTGCAGCTTGAGTCCCACATGGCTCTGCTCGTAGCCCAGGCGCGCATAGAACGCATGCGCCCTGAGCCTCGATGAATCGGTAGTCAGTTGTGCAAGCCGCGCCCCGCGGGCCCGGCCATGCGCGTGAGCCCATTCGAGCATCGCCCGGCCGACGCCGCGGGATCTTTCGCTGGCAGCTACGCGCACGCCTTCGATCTGTAAGCGCGTGGTGCCCTTGCGGGACAGCCCAGGGATGATCGATAGCTGCATCGTTCCGATGACGGTGTCTTGTTCATCGCGCACCACCGCAAGATAGTTTGACCAGTCGCGGCTGATCTTGTCGAAGGCTCGTTCGTAGGCCACCAGTTCCTCGCCTTCGCGGGCGGCCCCCAATTCGTCATCGGAAAGCAATGCGACAATGGCTGGTACATCGGAGCGCTCGGCACGCTGCACACGGTATCTGCGCTCGCCGAGGCGGAGCAATCCGCCCACCGATGCCCGGGCCTGGGAACGAAGCTTGAGGATCAGCGCATCCAGCCATCCGCCCACGTGCTCACGGCCTTCGGGAGTATCCGGGTAGCGGCACCGCAGGTGCAGTCCGGCGTCATCGAGGATGAACCACAGCATCACCCCGTCGGTGCGGATGCTGGCGCCAATGTACTGGGCTTCTAGGCCGATGGAATCAACTCGAACCGGAAGCCTGCGCAGGTCCAACCAGGAAATGGCGAACATGCCCGGCGCCTCGGGCATCCCGCCCCATGGTTCGAGTATTTCCTCCAATGGCCATGAGCCAAGCCGTACCGCTTCCTTGACTGCGGCTGCGCAGGCGAGCGGGGATGGATCTGCAGATTCGATGACGGCGTTGGTGATGAACCAGCCCACGGAGTTATCCCATTGGTGATCGTAGCGGCTGTGCACGGGGAAGACTGCCCGCAGCGGGGCCTGGGCGAGGTCCAAGGTCACCGAGGTCATCGCAGAGATGACAGCGGTCAGCGTGGAGACAGAATCCTCTTTGGCCTGGGCTGCAAAGGCGGCGCTGTCATCCACGTCCAAAACATCGCGGACCTCTACCCGTTCTGCGTGGGGCACTGGTTCGCCTAGCGGCAGCGGGAAGCGGGGCATGACCGAACCACTGGCATCCAGCACCTCTGCCCACCGCTGGTGGACCTCGCGAGGGGCGCGTTCGCGCTCGGCCAAGGCCCGGGTGTGCTCGGTGAAGCTTGCTGCGGCCAGTGGCTGCGGCACCACATCATCATCGGAGAGCCCTAATGCCCGCAGCAGGTCGCGCACGATGACCAGCATCGACCACATGTCCACATGCGAATGGTCCGAGGCGATGACGACCGTCGACTCCAACGCGGTCTCCAGCAGGCACAACCGATGGGACGGAGCATTAAACGGCGAGCAAGCCTGGTCAAAAACGTCCCGAAGCGCATCGTTCATCGACTGCCCGCTGGCTACCGGGTGCTGTGTCCACGCCCCGGGCGACACGTTGATCTCTTCGAGACGCAGCTCGCCCTGCTCATCCTGGCTGAAGGCAGAGCACAAGGTTCCATGGCGGTTGACGACTTCCAGCCACGCGGCGGCTAGCTCATCCAGCGCCACCTTGGCAGGCAATCGGAAGCTGATGGCCATCCATGATCCCGGGCGCTGGCCAAGCGAGACATGACGCCGCTGGTCAAAGGAAATCGGCAGCTCAACTCCGGTGCGCTGGACAGCGACGTCGTATCCGTGCAACTTTCCAAAGGGCAACCGTAACTGTGCGACGTTCGTCAGTCTCATGGCGTTATCCTATTACCCAAGATTGACTATGACGGAAGCGAACTTGGATTATGGCGACATTTAGTGTTCAAGGCGCTGATCTTGCAGTAGAACTCAGTGATGAAGGCGGGCATCCGGTAGTCCAGCTACATGGCTTGACCTCAAGCCGGGCACGCGACCGCTTGTTGAATTTGGATCTAGGCCGAGGGCTCAGCGGCACTCGGCTGCTTCGCTACGATGCTCGCGGGCACGGTGAATCTACTGGGCGGGCAATGGCTGAGGACTACGAGTGGAAGCACCTCGCCGATGACCTGCTGGATCTGCTGCACGAGTACTTCCCTGGCGAAAAAGTCTACGGGGCGGGCCCATCGATGGGTTGCGCCACCCTGCTATACGCAGCGATCAAGGATCCCGAGCGCTTCTGCGGATTGACGCTTCTGCTTCCGCCCACGGCGTGGGAGTCTCGCAAGGCGAAGTCGCTAGCCTATGCGAACCACGCCCGGGTACTGGAAACCGAGGGCTGGGATGCCTTCATCCAGGCAGATCTCAATCAGCCGGTTCCGCCAGCCACCATCGGGAATCCCGTGACGGTACCGGATAATGCTCCCGAGCTGCTGCCGGCCATTTTCCGAGGTGCTGCCGCCAGCGACTTGCCCCAGCTTGCGGACCTGGCACGCGTCACCGTTCCCACGCATATTCTTGCGTGGACTGAGGACCCCTCCCATCCGGTGGCTACCGCACAAGCCCTGTTGTATGCGCTGCCCCAGGCGAGGCTGCAAGTAGCGAGCACGCGCGGCGAAGTGAATGCCTGGCCGCAGATCTTGATGGATGATGTGGCCAAGCACGGCGCCCCGCATCCAGCGGAGCCGATCCACTAGCCTCTGCGAAGCTCGGCCGCGATGCGGTCCATGGTCTGCGCGATGGCCAGCGATTCATCAAGCGGCATGACAGGGGATTCGAGCAGGCCTTCACCGATGCACCGGGCAACATGGGCGGCTTCCCAGCCAAGGCCAGTAGCAGCAGAGTGCTCGCTGAATTCCTGGCTGTCGGCGATGCTGCCATCGGAGTTGCGCAGCACCAGCCGCGACCCGGCAAATATGGGGCGCTGCACTTCCAGGGTCGCGCGGGTTCCGGCAATCCAGGCACTCTGCGGTGAATCAGTTTCAATGCTGCTGAACACGCTAGTCGTAGACCCGTCCTCGTTGGCAAGCACTGCCGTGAACGATGCGTCGACACCCGTCTCGGTCATTCGCCCAGAAGCATGAAGCAGCTGCCGAACCGGGGAAACCATGGCACTGAAAGCGATCGGGTAGATGCCAAGATCCAGCAAGGCGCCACCGCCCAGGGCAGGGTCATAGATCCGTGAAGCGGGATCAACCTCAAACTTCGCTCCGAAGTCGGCGTTAATGGAAAGAACCTGGCCGAGCAGCCCGGACTCGATGACCTGCGCGATCACGTTGCCGACGGGCAAAAGGCGCGACCACATGGCTTCCATGGCAAAGACGCCTGCAGCCCTGGCCGCGGTGATCACCTGCTGGGTTTGCCCGGCGTTCAATGTCATCGGCTTCTCCACCAGAAGATGTTTTCCGGCGTTGATGGCCTTGATTGCTAGTTCAGCGTGGCCGCTATGGGGGACGGCAATGTAGACAACATCTACCGATGGGTCGTTGAGCACCTGGTCATAGGAATCGTAGGCGCGCGTCTTGCTGTCGCCATGCCTCTGGGCAAACTGTGCCGAGCGCTCCTGGCGGCGCGAACCAACCGCGGCAATGCGGCTCCGGGTAAGTGTGGTCAGCGAGCTGGCAAATTGCGAGGCGATCCACCCGGGACCAAGAATCCCCCAATTCACCGCGGGTGCCAATGAGGGATGCGGCAGAGCTGGCTGGGGCAGTGCTAGGGACACGGGTTCTCCATTGGCAGGGTTTTGGGCAACTGGTATTCACCCTAGCGACCTGCTGGTTTCAGCGGAAGGGAAATCTCGTTTCGCGGTGCATGGCGCTGACTGGGCCCTTGTCCGGCAGGCGCTGCCACGCGGCTGAGCGCAGTGGGGCCTGCGCTGTCTTCACGCTCGCCAACTTCCCCTTGCACTTGCCCCTGCGTTTCCAGAATCCCCGACCCTGGAGCTGAACATTGTGGTTATGGGCAACGGCAATGCGTCTCTTGACAGCATGGCAGCCTCTGCCTGGCATCACGATCGCCAAGGGAGATATAGTTCGTGTACTCCACTGGCTCGGATAGGGAAAACATGCCTGCCTGGGCTGCAAACAGTCGGTGGCCAACATGTAAAGAGCGCCTTTGCGGGCGGATAATGCCTTTGGCGATGACGTGGGAATTTCTCAGCTGGCGACTACGCGCGCAAAACGGGAAATGCGCTCACCGGGATTGAAATAGGAATAGCCCTGGGACGTGGGAAATGCATAGTGCTCACCCGCCTGCAGGTGGGTGGTCTCATCGTCCGCCTCAATGACCAGCGAGCCTTCGAAGACAAGGATCATTTCCGACCAGCCGGCCGGGTCCGGCTCCGCGCGGTAGCGCTCCCCGGGCTCAAGGGACCAATCCCAGAGCTGGGCTTCCTGGGCAGCGGGGACGGAAGCCATCAAGGTCGCCACGCTGTGGGCGCCGTGCCCTCGCCAGGTGACCGCGTTGATATTGGTGCGTGCCGCTGACGGCTCAGCCACGAGGTCCACAAATGTCACCGAGAGCGCTTCGGCGAGGCGGTCCAAGCCGGTGAGGCTGATATTCGCTTCGCCGGCTTCCAGCTTGATGACGGTTCGCCGGCTCGCCCCCGATCTGTCCGCCAGCGCAGCTTGGCTCAACCCGGCGGCGAGCCGCAGGCGACGCACATTTTTGCTCACGTGCGTGAGAACGTCAGAAGTCTCGTCAGTTTGCATGTGCACTATTATTCACTACATAATGGTGAATTATGTTGCACACTAGGCCGCGGTGGCGGCTCTTCACCCGCCAAGAAGCTGTACTCATGCTCGCAACCTGCGTATGGGGTGCAACGTTCCTGGTCATCCACATTGCCGTGCAATACAGCGGCCCGTGGTTTTTCGTCGGATTCCGGTTCATCACGGCGGCGCTTATCAGCGCACTGCTCTTCTCTCGCGTGCTTTCAGGCCTCACGATCAAGGAAGTTGCAGCTGGCACCGCAATTGGCGTGATGATCTTCCTGGGATATGGATTGCAGACCGTTGGCCTGCAGAGCCTGAATAGCAGCACTTCGGCCTTCATCACGGCTCTCTACGTGCCACTGGTCCCATTGCTGCAGTGGGTGGTGTTCAGGAAACGGCCCCGGCTGGCCACCTGGTTCGGGGTGCTGCTGGCCTTCGTCGGGCTGATCCTGCTGGCCAATCCAGGCAATGTGGGGTTCGCCTTCGGGGCAGGAGAAGTTGCGACAATTATCAGCACGCTGCCGATAGCTGCCGAGATCATCTTGATCGGCTGGTTTGCCGGGAAAGTGAATCTGGGGCGGGTGACTGTGGTGCAGCTGCTGGTTGCCGGCTTGCTGGGATTCCTGGCCATGCCAATAGCCGGAGAGCAGCCTCCAGAGTTCTCGTGGGTATGGATTTCCGCTGCCGTGGCCCTGGGCGTAGCCAGCTGTGTCATCCAGCTGGCCATGAACTGGGCCCAGCGCTCGATATCCCCGGCAAGAGCCACGATCATCTACGCAGGCGAGCCGGTGTGGGCGGCGGTTATTGGCAGATTCGCCGGGGACAGGTTGCCGCCAGTGGCCATCCTTGGTGCGGTCTTCATCATTGCCGGTTCCCTTGTGAGCGAGCTTCGGCCGCGGCGCCGCACGCCGGTCCCGGTCCAAGAGAATGTGCCGCAGGTATCGGAAGCGGGCTGACGGGCCGGCGGCAATAAATGCTCGCTAAAGATCGACCGTATTGGCCAGCACTGGCAGTTGCCTGCGCGCTTCCTCGACCAACGCCAGATCCAGGTCGACCACGAGCAATTCGGGTTCGGCGCCAGCTTGCGCAATGACCTGCCCCAGAGGACTAATAACCACCGAATGCCCCACGCCCAGCGGCGCGGTGCCCGACAGCTTTTGCCCGACGCTCGCCGGATCGGCCTGGTCGACCGCTACGACGAAGGTGGTCGAATCCAAAGCGCGGGCCTTGGCGAGTGTTGTCCACTGTTCCGCCTTGCCTTCGCCTTGGCCCCAGGACGCGCAGACGACGTTCACGGTTGCCCCGGAATTGGCGTGGCGGATGAACAGCTTCGGGAATCGCAGGTCATAGCAGGTGGCAACGCCCAGGATCTGTCCCTCGTGCTCAAAGCGGACTGGAGTGCTTCCGGGGGTCACTGCGTCGGATTCGGCATAGCCGAAAGCGTCGTACAGGTGAATCTTGTCGTAGTGGGTATCTGCCTCGGCGCCGGCAATCAATAGGGTATTGCGGACCCGTCCCTCTACTCCGGGGGTAAACATTCCGGCGATGATGGTGATCCCGATTTCCCGTGCTTGCTGGCGGATCAGCGTCGCCCATGGCCCATCCAGTGGCTGGGCGTTCCTGGCCAGATCATTGCCAAACGCAATTTGCATCGCTTCCGGGAAGACCACCAGGGAAGCTCCGGCCTCCTTGGCCTGCTTCGCGTGATCCCGCACGATCACCAGATTGCGTTGCGGATCCGAGGTGCTCAGTACCTGGGCGAGAGCAATTTTCATGAGGCGATGCCTCCTTGGGCCATCTGTTCTTCTTCGCGACCCTTGGACACCGACATGATGTCAGCCTGGCGCTCGCCGTCGACTTGATCAGCCAAAGCGTTCAGCGCGGCCATTGAGTCTGCTGAAAGCCGGACATCCAAGGACCGCAGATTGTCATCGAAGTGGGCGGAGTAGCGGGTTCCCGGGATCGGCGAGACCTCGACGTTCTGGGCGCGGGCCTGCTCATAAACCCAAGCCAGCGAGAGCTGGGCGGTGGTAATTCCTTCACGCCGCGCAGTTTCCTCGATGATTGCGCGCAGCGGGCGATTATTCTTCATTCGGGCGTCTTCGAACCGCGGGAAGTTCCGGCGGACGTCGGTCGCATCCAGCTGATCCAGTGAATCGACTTCGCCGGTGAAGTAGCCGCGGCCCAGGGATGCGTAGCTGACCAGGCCCACGCCGAGCTCGCTGGCGGCGGGCAGCAACCAGCGTTCGATGTCGCGGCTGAAAATGGAGTACTCCATTTGAATGGCGGTGATCGGGTGCACCTTGTGCGCGCGGCGCAATTCATCGGCGGTCACTTCGGACAATCCGATATGGCTTATTTTGCCGGCGTCGACCAGTTCCTTGTAGGCGCCGACGGTATCTTCAATTGGCACCCTGCTATCGACTCGGTGGTAGTAGTAGAGGTCGATATGTTCCACGCCCAGGCGCTTCAGGCTTTCGTCGAGGCATTCCTTGATGAAGGCGGGGGAGCCGTTGGCGCGCGGGTCACCCGGATTCTTGGGGCGGACTATCCCGGCTTTGGTTGCCAGGGTGACTTCGTTGCGGCGGGTCTTGAGTACTTCGGCGAGCAGGCTTTCGTTGTGTCCGGCGCCGTAGATGTTCGCGGTATCCAGGAAGGTGACTCCGGAATCGATCACATGGTTCACGGTGCGCAGGGATTCTGCATCATCGGCAGCTCCATAGGCGCTGCTCAAAGACATGCATCCAAACCCCTGTTCGGTGACCTTTAGCCCTTGGCCAAGTTCGATGCTGTTTACGCTTCCTTGCTGTCCCATGTCCGTCCTTCGTATCGGATTTACTGCCCGCTCTTGAGCCTACCGAAGTGGTGGGAGGTGGACATCAATATCGGGCAATTATTGAGTATCGTGAATCGGCAACCATGCGACACACCTACTGGTTTCATGGCTTGATCAGTGCAAAGAGACGGAGTCTCATTAATGGATGGTGATCTCAGAGTAAAATCCTTGCCATGGGCAGCGTAGTGCGCGATCGGGTGCGCGAGAAGATGAAAACCGAGCTGGCGCAGCAGGTGTATGCCGTTTTTGCCGAGCGCGGGTTGGAGAACGTCACGGCCCAGCAGGCGGCCCAGGCTGTTGGCATTTCCCGTGCGACATTCTTCAGGTATTTCTCTTCAAAAGAAGACGCCGTGGTGACTGCATTGCGGTCGATGAATATGCATTTCTCCCAGATGCTCGAATCCATGGCATCAAATCCCAGTGAGAGTTTGCTCGAGCTTTTGCGCCGAAGCTTCGAGCCAACCGTTGTGGCCGCCGACCAGGACCCCGGCACTATGCGCTCGCGAGTTCGATTGGTGTGGAGCACCCCTGCCCTGCGGGCCAGCTGGCAGGATTCGCGCAGGGAGCAACAGGCTGCGCTGGCGCACGCGCTGCACCCCTTTTGCGCCAATCCCCGACTGGCTGACACCTCCGCGTTGCTGGCGCTGACCCTCTATGACCATGCCCTGGTCAGATGGATCGAATCGCAGGATGAGACCCTGCGCGAAATCCTCGATGAGGTTTTCGACTTTGCGGCCATGATTGATGACCGCTGGACTGCAGGCACTTCCTAGTCAAGCCCCCGTGGCATCTGGAGGACCTGTACGGCGTTGGCCAGAAAAGGAGCTGGATCCGGCTGGGTGGACTGTGCCCAGCGGACGCATGCAGTGAAAAGAACTGCGCCGAAAGCTATGGTCAGGTATTCGGCTTGCTCTTCGTTCACGCCATGTTCCATGAAGAACCGCGTGGTTCGTTCCCGATCCGGAGACATGCGCAGTGACGCTTGCGAGAGCAATTCAGGCTGCTCCGCGATCAAGCGCAATCGTCCCCGCGCAACTTCCAAGTCAGGCAAGGACTGCAGGGCGGCCAGCGTGGCCTTGTGCAGGGACTCGATCAGGTCCAGCCCGGTTTGCCGCCCTGTGTTCAGAGCGGCTTCGGAAACCGAAATTGCCTCAAGCGCACCGCCCCACACGAGATCAGCTTTGGATGAGAAGTACCGGTACAGGCTCTTGCGCCCAATTCCAGAGGCTTCCGCAATCTGGGCCATTGAAACCTGGGCATAGCCATGTTGGTCAAACAGCTCCAAGGCAATCCGGGCCACCCCATCCGGGTCGATGGATTGCGGCCGCCCGGAGAGGCGTGGGGAAGTGGAACTGTTGCTGTCCGGCATATCTCAAGTATGGGCCATTGAATTATGACACTGTGAGTCATAAGCTGATCGTGACAGTTTGCGCAGTAGATGGGGAGTGGAATGAGTGCGGAAAACACTTGGCAGGAGCGGATCGCAGCAGGCCGGTTCACCGGCAAAACGATCGTCGTGACCGGAGCTGGATCTGGAATTGGCAAGGCCACGGCACTGCGCGTGGCCAAGGAAGGCGGCAAGGTTATCGCAGGTGACATCAGCGCTGGCAGGCTTGAAGACCTGGTGGCTGAGAATCCCGAGTTGGACATGGTTGTTGTGGCCGGCGATATCACCGAGCAAGAAGTCGCTGACCGCGTTGTTGCCGCCGGCGAAGGAAGAATCGACGGCTTGGCAAACGTCGCGGGCATCATGGACAAGTTCGAGCCCATCCATGAAGTTGAGGATGCGACCTGGGAGCGGGTCTTCAACGTGAACGTCAATTCCATCTTGAAGCTAACTCGCAGTGTCCTGCCGCTGATGCTAGACGCGGGCCATGGAGCTGTAGTCAACGTTGCCTCCGAGGCTGGACTGCGCGGCTCGGCTGCGGGAGTCGCCTACACGGCGTCCAAGCACGCGGTGATTGGAATGACGAAGAACTCGGCAGTCATGTATGCCAAGAAGGGGATACGGTTCAACGCTGTTGCCCCGGGAGCCGTGCAGACGAATATCGAGGCGCCGATGGATTCGGTATTCGCCCAAGAAGCCATTGGCCCGCTCATGAGCATCATTCCGGGGCTGGCTACCGCTAGCCAGCTGGCCGCGTCCATAACCTTCCTGCTCAGCGAGGACAGCACCAACATCAATGGCGTGGTGGTGGCTTCCGATGGCGGGTGGAGTGCAATCTAGGCGCACTCGCGGCAGGTGCGGCCACTGAAAACAGCCAGATCGAGATTGCGTTAAAAGGCTGGCCGGCCAGGGGAAAGGGATAACCTTTCACCGCTGGCCGACCAGCCACTCTTCATTTATGAAGCCTTGTCACAACCGGTTGAGGATCATGTCTTCGACTGGGTTGTGACCTGTGATGAATCTTCGTTCGGAATTGCCGAGTCCGCTTCGGTTGCCGGTTGCATGTCGATTCGCGGCAAGGCATCCGGGGTCGGGCCTCCGCCGAACTTCGGCGATGGAGCGTTGCCGCTAGCCAGGCGTTCGGCTTCCATCGCCTCCCATTCCTCATCGCGTCCCAGCATGCGGGCGGTGTCTTCATTGGTAATCTCGCCTGCGAAGGCACGCTTCATTGTTTCGCGGTCGAACTGCCCTTCCCATTTGGCAACCACAAAAGTTGCCACGCAGTTGCCGAGCAGGTTTACGGCAACGCGCATGGAATCCATGATGCGGTCCGCTCCCAGCAGCAATGCCACGCCTGCGACCGGGAAGATGCCCAAGGCAGCTGCGGTGGCCGACAGCGCCAGGAAGGACGAGCCGGGAACGCCCGCCATGCCCTTGGAAGTCAGCAGGAGGACACCGAGTGCTGCCAGCTGCTGGCCGAAGCTCAGGTCATGTCCAAAAGCCTGGGCCAAGAAGAGCAGGGAAATCGACAGGTAGATTGCTGCGCCATCAAGGTTGAAGGAATATCCGGTAGGTACAACCAGCCCGGTTGTGGCGCGCGAGCAACCTGCATTGGTCAGCTTGGTCATGATGCGGGGCATCACGGATTCAGTTGACGCGGTGCCCAGCGCGAGAAGGAATTCTTCGCGGGTGTATTTGATGAATTGCCACAACGGGACTCGGGCGAAAATCCATGCCACCAGGAACAAGATGCCGATGAACAAGAGTGCTGCGGTGTAGCAGGCAAGGATCAGCTTTGCGTAGGTGCCCAGGGTTTCGATGCCGTACTGGCCAATAATGAAACCCATGGCGCCGAACGCGCCCAAGGGAGCGACGCGCATAACCCAGCTCATCACCTTGAAGATCAGTTCCAGGACGTTTTCGAATACTGCCAGCAATGGCGCACAGCGTTCTTGGCCGACCACGACAATGGCTGCACCGAAGAAGACCGAGAAGAACAGGACCTGCAGCAGGTTGTTCTCGGCGAAGGCGCCTATGACGCTCACCGGAATGATCCCCAAAATGAAGTCCGCTGCGCCCTTGGGTTCCCCGGATTTTTCTTCTAGGGCAGTCGTATCCAAAGTGGAAGGATCGATGTTCAGTCCAGCCCCGGGCTGAGCGAGGTTGGCGACGATCAGGCCGAAGATCAATGCAAAGACGGTTGCGCAGGTGAAGTACAGCAGGGCTTTGACGCCCACTCGGCCTACGGCTTTCACGTCGCCTACGGCGGCGATGCCGGTAACGATAACGAGGAAGATTAGTGGGGCGATGATCATCTTGATCAACATGATGAACCCGTCACCCAATGGGCGAAGTTCTGATCCTACTTTTGGAAGGAAATGCCCAATCAATACGCCAGCTGCAATAGCAATGCCGAGTTGGAAAAACAACGACGTGTAGAAGGGTTTTTTAGCTGACGGTTCTTGGAAGGTCAAGTCGTCGGGCGATTTCATTTTCATGGCTGCTCCTGAGGGAAGTCTCACTCCGAGGTATGTGCCTGAGTGGTGGATGCTGTCAACTGTAAGTCAGATCACAAGATTCCGCAATGAAAAATTGTAATTCCATAATTCGGAATGAATCGCTACTGGATCGTGGAAGCAAAAGAGGCGGAAAGTGGCCAGGGCTGCATGAAATGATCTGTGGGATGGCTGCTGAGCCCTTCCCTGCCTGCCGCATAAAAATAAGCTGACCCTACCTAGAAGTTGCAGAAGGGTTGCTGGGAAACTAGGCAAGGTGGAACCCACCGAATCCCCGAGCAGGATTGCGAGCAAAAATTCATGAGCATGGAAAGTGCCGCTTGGCATTCGCTATGGAAACTATCTGGTGACAAAGGGAAGGCCTACGCCGCAACTACGCCCAAGCGGGTCCTGAAATTTGCGGCGGAATATAAAACCCGGCTCCTGATCTTCGTGCTCTTCTCGGTGGTCGCCGCCGTGCTTGCTGTCGTGACCCCGGTTCTGGCCGGACGGGTGGTTGACGAGATCGTGGCGCAGTCCGGAGTGCGCACCATCGCCAACCTGGCGATCATCATGGCAGTGATTGCAGTGTTGGACGCCATTACTTCCGTGATCGTTCGCTGGTTCTCCTCGCGGCTTGGCGAAGGGATCATCTACGACTTGCGCACTGCGGTCTTCGACCATGTCCAGAAAATGCCTGTTGCCTTCTTTGCGCGCACCAGAACCGGCGCCCTGGTCAGCCGGCTGAACAACGATGTCATTGGCGCCCAATCGGCTTTCGCAGGAACGCTTTCTGGATTGGTCTCCAATACCGTGGCCTTGATCCTCACTGCCGCCGTCATGTTCACCACCTCATGGCAGGTGACGCTCATTGCGCTGGTGCTTTTGCCGATTTTCCTTTTGCCTGCCCGCCATTTCGGCAAGTCTGTGGCATTGATGCGCCGTGAATCCGCGGAATTGAACGCGAGCATGGGCAATCAGATGACCGAGCGTTTCTCGGCACCGGGCGCTACCCTGATCAAGCTCTTCGGCAGCCCCAAGGATGAGTCAAGGCAATTCGCCATGCATGCTGGCAGGGTCCGGGATATTGGCGTGAAGATGACCATGCGCCAGTTCTACTTCGTCACCGCACTGACCCTGGTTGCCGCGCTGGCCCTCGCGCTGGTCTATGGCTTGGGCGGAATGTATGCGGTTCGCGGCGAACTGGCTGCCGGTGACGTGGTCACCCTTGGCATGCTGCTCACCAGGCTCTACACCCCGCTGACTGCACTAGCTAATGCCCGCGTGGAAATCACCAGCGCCCTGGTCAGCTTCGACCGGGTCTTCGAGGTCCTGGATCTGGAGCCGCTCATTACCGATGCTCCCGACGCGCGTCGCCTGGAGGCCGGAGCGCCCATTCCGGTGAAATTTGATCACGTGAATTTCTCCTACCCGAGCGCGGACAAGGTCTCGCTGGCCTCGCTGGAAGAAGTAGCCATTCTGGATACCCGTGGTGGCGAAGAAGTCCTGCACGATATCAACTTCGAAATCCCGGCTGGCCAGACCTTCGCGCTGGTTGGCTCATCCGGTGCGGGCAAGTCCACCGTGGCTTCGCTGCTGGCCCGGCTTTATGACGTGGACTCGGGAAGCGTTCAGCTGGCGGGCGAGGATATCCGCCAGCTCAAGCTGGATTCCCTGCGCACCTCGGTCTCCATGGTGACCCAGGACGGGCACCTCTTCCATGAAACCATCCGTTCCAACCTGACTTTGGCGCGGCCCGAGGCGACGGACGAACAAATCTGGGAAGCATTGGAGCGTGCCCGCCTCAAGCCGGTCATCCAGTCTTTGCCAGATGGGCTGGAAACGGTGGTGGGGGAGCGCGGCTACCGGCTCTCTGGTGGAGAACGCCAGCGCATGACCATCGCGCGATTGCTCTTGGCAGCTCCCCAGGTGGTCATCCTGGATGAGGCCACGGCAGCACTGGATTCGGCCAATGAAGCAGCGGTGCAGGCGGCCTTGGCCGAGGCCTTGGAGAACCGCACTGCGCTGATCATTGCCCACCGGCTCTCCACCATCCGCTCAGCTGACCAGATCCTCGTGGTGGAGGCCGGTCGAATCGTTGAACGTGGAACGCACGCCGAACTGCTTGACCTCGGGGGACGCTACACCCAACTATATGAAACCCAGTTCGCCCAGTAGCGCAGTCGTTGGCCCACTGCGCTCGCGTACTCTGGCGACGGCAGCAAAAACGTTGGTTGCCTAGAGGTGTAAGGAAGGGCGAGAGAAATGATCGAGCTGGCTCGCAGAACGGTTCAGAAAAGAACATTGTGGATCCTTGCCGTCTCCCAGATCTTTGGGACCATCGGAGTGGGCGTCGCCCCGTCCATCGGTATCCTGCTAGCTGAAGAGGTCACCTCCAGCGAAGCATGGGCGGGCCTTGCCCGCACAGCCAGCACCCTTGGCGCGGCTCTGCTGGGACTGCCTCTAGGCAACCTGGCAGCGCGATTCGGCCGTCGCATTGCCCTGGCTAGCGGTTGGTGGCTGGCGGCCCTCGGCGCCTTGCTGCTGGTTCCCGCGGCCCAGTACCAGCTGGTGATTCCGCTCTTTGGTGGTTTGCTGTTGATTGGTTCGGGGTCGGCCATCAGCTTGCAGGCACGCTTTGCCGCGACGGATCTGGCTGCTGATGACCACAAGGGCCGCAGCCTGGCCCTGATCGTATGGGTGGGAACCATCGGCACAGTCTTGGGCCCAAATCTAGGCATTCCTGCGCAACGGATCAGCGACGCGACCGGACTGCACGTCTACGCCGGGGCGTTTCTCATTGCAGGTGTCGCCATGCTGGTTGCTGGCCTGTTGGTATTCCTCCTCCTGCGCCCGGACCCCCTATTGCTCAACCGCGAGACTGACCAATTGGCAGGCGCGGCGCTGCCTGTTCGCCATCGAGGCGGCCTCAAGCGCTTTGCCGCCGAGCTGCGCAACAACCAGCGCGCACGCTATGCCGTGGTGGCGATCCTCAGCGCGCAGGTGGTGATGGTGGCCATCATGACGATGACGCCGATTCACGTCACCCATCATGGCGGCTCGGTTTCGCTGGTCGGGGTGACCATCTCGCTGCATATTCTTGGCATGTATGCGCTGGCGCCTTTGGTCGGCTACGTGGCAGATCGCTGGGGCTATCGCTTCTCCATTGCCGTAGGACTGGCGATTTTTGCCGGCTCGCTTCTGGCCGGAGGGTTGCACCCGCAAAACATGGGATGGATCATGGCCAGCCTGATTCTGCTTGGTGTGGGCTGGTCCTTTATCAACGTTGCCGGATCCGCCTTGTTCGCCACGGTGATCAGCAAGCACGACCGCGCCTCGGTGCAGGGCGGTGTCGATGCGCTCTCCAACCTCTGCGGCGCGACAGCTGCTTTTGCAGCCGGCCCTTTGATGGCGCTGAGTTCCTTTTCGACACTGGCCGCCATTGCGGGCATCGTGCTGATTCCCCTGGTGCTGATGACAGTGGTGGCTACCGATGGAGTTGAATTCGCACCTTAAGATCATCGAGGACATGGATGGTGCCCAAGGAAACCGCGAATTTTCGGATCCTGTCCACGATCGCGAGCGGTTCGCCGAGTATGTTCTTCCTGAGACGTTCCCATAACGGCAGGCGATCCGACCTTGAATCTTCGAGAACACCTTGGCCGGCATCCTACAAAAGTATTATTTACAGTGGATAGAGATAAATAATAGAGTATTTCCTGACAACATTTACACTAATCTAGGATGAATTTATGAAATCAAAAGTTCTTCGCCTCTCTGTAGCTGCATCAGTCTCTGCAGCTTTGGTATTGACTCCAGTAGTGGCCAATGCTTCCCCCTCGGCTCCATCCGCCAATGCAGCGGGAGCTATCCAGAACGTTACAAGCACTTCATGGTCATTGACAGCAAGCGACTGGAAAGAAATTGCAAAACGCGCTTCCGGTGCCTCCGACGTTTCCTCGGCACGAGTCGCAAACTCCATGGCAGCACAAAGATCAGGGTCTATAAGTGTCGCCAAGCCAGCAAACGTCATCACTTCGATCGCCAAAAAAACTGCACTTATCGCACTTCGATACGGCGCCGATAAGCTGCCCAAGGCTATGCGCCCCTACGCGAATAAAATTGCCAACTTCCTCGATGATCTCCAAAACTGGCAAGAAGGACCCATCATCACCGGTCTGGTGGCACTCGGTCTCCCTTATGACGTGGCAGAGGCTACCGCAACTTGGGTGGTCTTCTTTGCAGGGGTATGAGCAGGCCCAACAACCTTAGGTACTAATGAGCACACTAAAGACATCAGAAAAGTTCGGATTCGGGTTTTACCTATCGCTCGTAACCATTGCAGCTGGACTGCCAGTACTGCTTGGGTTTTTCACACCGCTGTGGTTCCCTCAACTGGGCGCGCCTAAACACGGCATACTTCTCTGGTCGCCACTACTAACCATAGGTTTTGTCTTGGTTACCCTGGTTCTAGGCGAAATATCCGATCGAATCGTCCTCAAAATATTTAACAGTGCAAGCAAGGTCGCAACCCAGGCGTTACAGACGCTTCTGTCGTTCGTCGTCCTGCTCGGCTGCTACAGGCTGGTAATGACTGAATACCAGGCGGCGCTGGTGGCATCCGTCACCGCAACCCTGGGATATCTGGTCCTGTCGCCACTAATCAACAAGTTGGCAGTGAAGGCCCCTAAGGCTGATTCCTGAGCAACGCTTAGTTGTAGTTCCTCGGGAGCCAGCAGCGCCCTCGGCAATGTCCATTGGCGATTAAGTGCTGGTGAACTACTTTAAAGTGGCGTCGAAGAAGTCCTCATAGATTGGAAAATTTCAACGCCCGCCTCAGCGAACCGAGTTCTCGGATCGCTGAGGCGGGCGTTTGCACGCTGAAAGCGCCGAATAATGATCAGTCGGCAGCAGCAACTAGTTGCACGCCGAGTTCCATGGCTGCTTCTTGCAGCACCGGCACCGCGGACTTGATGAAAGCCTCATCTACGCGGGTGACCGGCCCGGAGACCGAAATGGCCATCGGGGTCGGGGCCCCGGGAACCGGGACGGCGATGCACCGCACACCCAATTCCTGCTCTTCCTCGTCGACGGAGTAGCCGCGTTCGCGGGTGGCCTCGACATCGGTGAACAGCTTGCCCAGCGTGGTGATGGTGTTGGCGGTCTTCGGAGGCATGCCGGCCTGGGAAACCAGGCGCTGCACGCGCTCATCGTCAAGCACCGAGAGCACGGCCTTGCCGACCCCGGAGTTGTGCAGCATGGCGCGGCGTCCGACTTCGGTGATCATGCGCATCGAGTGCGCAGACTGCACCTGGGCGATGTAGGTGACCATATCGCCATCAAGTACGGCGATGTTGGCTGATTCGCCAAGCTTGGCGACTAGATCCTTGAGTACCGGTGAAGCCAATGCGCCGAGCTGCCGGTTGGCGACTTCACCCAGGCGAATCAAGCGCGGACCCAGGGAATAGCGGCGGTTGGGCAGCTGGCGGACGTAGCCGACTCCTACCAAGGTGCGCAGCAGGCGGTGGATCGTCGGCAACGGCAGGGGAGTGTCGGCGGCCAGTTCACTCAGCGCCGCCTCGCCGCCGGCGCGGGCGATGACTTCGAGAAGCTCAAATGCGCGTTCAACGGATTGCACTCCGCCAGTGGTGGACTTGCTGGAAGTCTGCGTCATCTTTTGCTCCTTAGTTAAGGCACTCATTTTGGAAGTAGCTCACGCGTAAGTTCTACGATGCGAAATCCTCGTCTCAACAATAGCCTAAAAACCGGCATTTCTTCCACGATCCGATAATTTACCGACAAAAATCCGTGCAAAAGGTTCCAAGCACCCCTTGCATTTTCATTTTGAGGATAATAGTATCCACTATACGGAAATCTTTTGGATCGCCGAGATCATGAACTGGCAGCCGATGCCGTCACGGCAGAGCAGGTTGCAGCAAGACAATTGGGTGCATGTCAAAGCATCCATACATGGAACAGAGCAGTGCAAAAGAGCACAAGAGGTTAAGGAACAACTCATGAGTATTTCAATTACCAGCATCCCTGATGTCGCTGATGCCCAGCAGATCCTCTCCGATGACGCCCTAGCTTTCATCCAGAAGCTGCACCAAAAGTTCGCCGGAACGCGCGACGAGCTGCTGGCCGCCCGATCGGTGCGCCGCAAAGAATTCTCCGATGCCAAGGCCATCGACTTCGACCCGCAGACCGAATCGGTGCGCACCGGCGACTGGAAAGTCGCTGAAGCTCCAGAAGCGCTGCGCGACCGCCGGGTAGAAATCACCGGGCCGGCCTCCCCAGCCAAGATGGCCATCAACGCCCTGAACTCCGGTGCCAAGGTCTGGCTGGCCGATCTGGAAGACGCTTCCACTCCGAGCTGGTTCAACGTCATCGACGCGATCTCCAACCTGTCGGCTGCCGCCCGCGGCACCCTGGCCTACACCGACGCCAAGACCGGCAAGTCCTATGAGCTGCGCACCGACGCGCCACGCGCAGTGGTCGTGGTTCGCCCACGCGGCTGGCACATGACGGAAAACAACGTGCTCGTGGACGGCAAGCCTGCCGTCGGCGCCTTGGTGGACTTCGGTTTGCACTTCTTCCACAATGCCAAGCTGCTCGCCGAGTCCGGGCAGGGACCGTTCTACTACCTGCCGAAGATGGAGCACTACCTCGAAGCCCGCCTGTGGAACGAGATCTTCACCTTCGCCCAGGCAGAGCTGGGCATTGCGCATGGCACCGTGCGCGCCACCATGCTCATCGAAACGATTCCAGCTGCATTCCAGATGGAAGAATTCCTCTACGAGCTGCGCGAACACGCCTCGGGCCTGAACGCCGGCCGCTGGGACTACCTGTTCTCCATCATCAAGACCTTCCGCGAAGCCGGCGAGGGATTCATCATGCCGGACCGCTCCGCAGTCTCGATGACCGCACCGATGATGCGTGCCTACACCGAACTGCTGGTGAAGACCTGCCACAAGCGCGGAGCCTTCGCCATGGGCGGCATGGCCGCAGTCATCCCGAACCGCCGCGAACCAGAAGTCACCGCGGCTGCCTTCGGGAAGGTCCGCGATGACAAGACCCGCGAAGCCAACGACGGATTCGACGGCTCATGGGTAGCCCACCCGGATCTGGTGGGCATCTGCAAGGAAGTCTTCGACGCCAAGCTCGGCGATAAGCCAAACCAGATCGACCGCCAGCGTCCAGAAGTCGAGGTCACCGCAGCCCAGCTGCTCGACGTCTCCAGTGCCCCGGGCGATGTCACCGAAGCCGGCGTGCGTGCCAACCTCTACGTGGCCGTGGCCTACACCGCTGTTTGGCTTTCGGGCAACGGCGCTGTGGCCATCCACAACCTGATGGAAGATGCTGCCACCGCCGAGATCTCCCGTTCGCAGATCTGGCAGCAGATCCGCAATGAGGTGGTGGCTGCCGACACGGGCAACACCATCACCGCAGAATTGGTGTCCACCATTCTGGGCGAAGAGGTGGAACGCCTGCGCGGCGAGGTCGGCAATGACGAACACTTCAAGGCCTACTACGAGCCAGCTGCACAGCTGATCGCCACCCTGACCAGCGGCAAGGATGAGGACTTCGCAGACTTCCTCACCACTGGCGCATATGAACTGTTGGAAAAGGAGTACGTGAGCAAGTCATGATCAACCCCTTCGATGAGTCCACGCTGGACAGCGTAGAAACGCTGCTGGCCGGCACAGACCAGCTGCTGGAACAGTCCTACCCGGGCGATTCCGGGGCACGCCAGCCCATCCATACCGTGTATGTTCCGGGCGACAAGTACACCCCCGACCTGCCCGTGGCCTGGGGCCGGAATGCCATTGCGGCTGCCGGCGGCCTCATGGGCCTGTCCGCCCTGGCGGCCAAGCTGAACTTGGCCGAGCCGCAGCGCCTGGCCGAGCTGGTGGCCGACAAGCTGGCCAGCGAACCCATCGAAGACTTGCGCATCGACTTTGAAGACGGCTTCGGCAATCGCAGCGATGCCGAGGAGGACTCAGCCGTGCTGGCCGCGGCCGACTCGCTCGCTGCGGCCGTAGCCGCGAACAAGGCTCCCTCCTTCATCGGCATCCGCTTCAAATGCTTCGAGGCCCCGACCCGGGCCCGCGGCGTCCGCACCCTGGGGCTGTTCATTTCGCAGCTGCTTTCCCATGGGGAACTGCCTGCTGGCTTGCGCCTGACCCTGCCCAAGGTCACCACCGTGGACCAGGTCAAGGCCATGGTGCTGCTCGCCGAGCAGCTGGAGCAGGCCCACGGCCTTGAAGCGGGCAAGATCCGCTTCGAAGTCCAGGTCGAAACCCCGCAGGTGATCATCGCCGCCGACGGCACCCACCCCGTGGCCCAGCTGATCCACGCAGGCCAAGGCCGGGTATCTTCCCTGCACTACGGCACCTACGACTACTCGGCCTCGCTGGGCGTGGCCGCCGGCTATCAGTCCATGGAACACCCGGTGGCTGACTACGCCAAGGATGTCATGCAGGTGGCCGTGGCCGGCACCGGCGTCGAGCTGTCCGATGGCTCGACCAATATCATCCCTGCCGGCGACCCGGAAAATATGGCCGAAGCCTGGGCCCTGCACGCCCGATTGGTCTCCCGCCACCTGGCCCGCGGCATCTACCAGGGCTGGGACCTGCACGAAAACCAGCTGCCAACCCGCTACCTGGCCACCTTCGCATTCTTCCGCGAAGGCCTTCAGGCGGCCGGCACCCGCCTGCGCAACTATGTCCACCAGATCAGCTCCACGATCATGGATGAGCCCGCCACCGCACGGGCCCTCGCCCGCTACATCCATCGCGGGGTCACCTGCGGTGCGGTGAGCGCCGAGGAAGTCGCCGAACTAGCCCAGATCACCCTGTCCGAACTCGAAGCGATCGCGCTGAATCGCTCCCACGCCTAAGGATCCTGTCATGACTGTTCCAGCAATCCAGAACTCCTCATCCTATTTCGCGAACTTCGGCGGGCACCCGCCACAGAGCGATCTGCTCACCGACCGCGCCATCGTCACCGAGGCCTACACGGTCATCCCCAAGGGCGTGCTGCGCGACATCGTCACCAGCGTCTTCCCCGAGTGGACCAATACCCGCGCCTGGGTTTTGAACCGCCCGGTCGCCGGCGGTGCCACCACCTTCGCCCAGTCCATCGTGGAAGTTGCCCCAGGCGGCGGATCCGCCAAGCCGGAGCCGCAGGCAGAAGTCCAGGGCTTCATCTTCGTGCTCACCGGCCAGCTGACCGTGGTCATCGAAGGCACCGAGCATGTGCTCGAAGACGGTGGCTTCGCCTACCTGCCAGCAGGGGCCACCTGGTCGGCACGCAATGACGGGACCGAGCTCACCAGCTTCCACTGGCTGCGCAAGCGCTACGAGCCACTGGCCGGCGTGGATGCCCCGGGCGCCGTGGTGGGCAACGAGCGGGACGTCGAGCCTGGTGCCATGCCAGGCACCGATGGCAAATGGCGCACCACCCGCATGCTCGACCCGAACGATGTGGCCTTCGACTTCGGCGTGAACATCGTGACCTTCGAGCCGGGCGCATCCATCCCATTCGCCGAAACCCACGTCATGGAGCACGGCCTGTACGTGCTGGAGGGCAAGGGCGTGTACCGCCTGAACGGCGACTGGGTCGAGGTCGAGGCCGGAGACTACATGTCCCTGCGTGCCTTCTGCCCCCAGGCTTGCTACGCCGGCGGCCCGGACAACTTCCGCTACCTGCTCTATAAGGACCAGAACCGCCAGATCGCGTTGTAAGCTGGCGCGTCCATAATCTTCCGGGGCCAGTACCCGCGCAACCCGCCGCATCGCCGGCACGCCGTATCCGATTCACTGTCCGAGTGATGTTTCGTCTCTACCTGGACATGGCGGGCCGGTGCAACGGGTTTTGCGCAGGTGCTGGCCCCGGTTTTGCATTCAGAGGACCTTGATTCCGTGAAAACCGACCTCGCCCAGGACAGGCGCTCCAGGCAGATCGGAATCTTAACACGGTCCGAGCTTTCGCTGCTGGACAAGGACGCCGGATGGCGTATCGGCACTATCCGCAATCGTTGCAAAGCACCGTTCTTCCGCTGCGACCATGATTTCTGCCGCGCTGCGCAGAGCCGGCTGGGCACTGGTGCGCCGTTTTCCAAGCAACTTGCTCTTCAACCTGCCATTGAGCAGCAGTCGCCGCTCGACGCGCGCTTGTGAATGTCTTGTAAGCGGGTCCATTGCCGGGGCCAGTGCGGTGCGAAGCGCGTACTCTACCTTCACCGGGTCTAGTTTCCTTCCGACGGCGGCTAAGCAGTCATCGGCTGGTTCCTTGGTCCGTGGACCCTGGCTGGTTGTCACGATGCCCTAGTTTGGTGCGGAGTTCGGCCAGTGCGTGGTCCCACGGGATGCGTTCCTGCTCGAGACGCAGGCCGACTTGAGCACGCAATAGTTCGCAGGACTCGGTCTCTGCGGGAATCAATCCAGCGGGCACCGCACGGGTTAGCCCCTTGGCATGGGGCACCGCCAGCTGAGCGAAGCGCTGGAGCGTGGCAGGATCCATCATCACCGATTGGGCGTCGGGTCGCACGCTACGCAGGGATGCCAAAATGGCCAGGCCATCCAGGTCGAGATCACCCCAGTACAGTATGGCGGCACGGGCCACCCAGGGGACCGGAACGCACCAGCGCACGTCATACCCGCCCCCATGCAGCGCGACCACCCCGGGCAGCTCGGGCAGTGAAAGCAGTGAATGCAGGTTTTCCACGATGAGCACGGTCCGGGCTGCCGGATCGAGCTTGCCCAGAGTGTCCTGGGTTGCCATGAGGTCGCCTATTCCCGCGGGAGCCAGACGCGGGTCCAGGAATCTGGCACGGTAGAGCTTGGCCGGGGCCAGCAGTCCCAGGCCCGGGGCGCCACCAGTGGCCACATGCAGGGTACGCACGATGTCCGCATGGCGTTCGAGCCATTTGGAGTCGATGCCTTCTACCGGCAGCTGGCGCGGGTAGAGGCCCGAGTCGGGGTGTTCGGCCAGCCAGGCCAGGACATCGAAGATCCGCTCGAAGTCTTCCCGAGGCAGCACGGATACTTTGCCGATGACCCGGACCAGGGCGTGGTCAAAGCCGTCCCGGGCCTCGGATTCCTGCGGCGCCAGCGTGCGCAGTTGCAACGCCCGGGAACGGTGCAGTTCCCACTCCTTGCCACGATTCAGGAAGCGTGCCAGAGCCGCGGGCGTCGATGGCGTCGCGTTCGGCCGTCAAGGCCGCCACCCGCTGGGAAATATCCGGGTCGGTGTCCACATTCAATGCGCGCACGCGCTGCACGATGGTGGTCAGCCGGGATTCAGTCACCGAGGTGCGAGGTGTGGCCAGGTCTTCGATGAATCGCAGCGCCGTCAGGGCGCCATCGCTCAGTTCATAGAGTTCCTCGCGGGCCTCGCCGGGACGGCGCACCAGATACCCGCCGGCCAGCCAGCTGCGCACGTAGTTCTGCGCGGATTGCGGCAGATCGAAGCCGCGGTCGCGCAGCAGGTCGAGGTCGGCATCAACAGCCTCCATGAGCTCCGGCGCGGGAACCTGACGGCGCTGGCGGGAAAACCTGGCGCCGAGAATCCCGAAGGCCACCGGGGCGTTGTCGGTGCGCAGCAGGGCCCACGCGGGCTCTCGCCAAGGAGCCGCTGAGCGGTGAGGGCGGCGTGGACTGCGGACATGTCTATAAGCCTATCGGCGTTGACCGACGTTAGCGGTGTGCAGGTGTCGTATGACCAGCCATGGCGCCCAAATAATCCTTTGGCGCGAAGAGTGAGACAGTATCGCTGATCAGTTAGGTTCCGCCGCTTCTCGAAGGGGTACGCCAACATGGGCCGGACGCCATTCAATAGTGGTATCGGGCTTGAAGGATAATCAAGTCCTCTTCGATCACGATGTAGACCAGTCGGTGTTCATCGGTAATTCGACGGGACCATGAGCCGGATGCCCCGTATTTCAACTGTTCGGGCTTTCCAATGCCTTGGAAGGGATCCCGAAGGCAAGCTTCGATCAAGGTGTTGACTCTCTTGAGAATGCGCCGGTCGGCAGTTTGCCAATGGACATAGTCGTCCCATCCTGCACGATCCCAGACAAGCCGCACTTATTCGTCCCAGTCGAGCTCGTGGGTCTCGGTTACTCCCGACCGTGCACGTTCGTAGGCATCCAAGAGCCGCCGGGCATTGGCCGGCGAGCGGAAGAGGTACGCGGTCTCCTGCCAGGCGGCGTATTCATCTGCTGCCATGAGAACGGCATTTCCCTTGCGTGACACGATTTCGACAGCTTGGCGATCATCGTTGATTTGTTCAATCAATGGAAAAAGCGTCTTGCGTGCTTCGCTTGCGCTGATGGACATCTTGGTACCTCCAACTACTATTCGTACCACTTAATGGTACGACTTTTCCGCGGTGCTGGGAAGTGCCCGGCCGGGCAGAAAGCCACGTAGAACCGCGCCACAAGGATCGGCAACCGCCACATAGATGGAAAGCATGATTACTGTGGAATTGACGTCGCAAGTAGACAGCGTTTGGAATGCTTTTTGGGCCGGAGGCATCTCGAACCCGTTGGAGGCCAGTGAGCAGATCACCTACTTACTGCTCCTCAAGGGCCTTGACGACGAAGCTGGACGGCAGTGGTTCGCCCAACACCCGGGCGGTGTCGAAAGTTTCACGGAGGCCAACAAGGCTTTTGGCGTCTTTTTGCCGCCAACGCAGAAGGATGCCACCACCGTAGCGCCCGTTGAAGAGGCCGCTGAAATGTCGGACCTGATCCAACAAATAGAGGCTGGTATCAACTGCATTGCAACGGATGTCGGTGGAACTCTATTGCAATCCTGGAGGTCAAACGCAGCAGCAACGATCCGCAGATGGGCAAGCACCAGGCAAAGCTCTACGCGGATTGCCTTGAACGCGCCTAAAGGCAACGGCCGGTCATCTACTACTCCAATGGATACCGCCACTGGCCGTGGGAGGACAACCGCTACCCGGAGCGCGAGGTCCTGGGATTCCACACCCGGGACAAGCTGCAACTGCCTGTCGACCGGCGCACCCAGCGCAAGCCGCTGGCCAAGGCCGCCAATCCCGCCGGCCTGGCCGACTGCCCATATCAGCACAAGGCGATCCGCGCCGTGGCCGAGGGTTTCGACGCGGAGGACCCGGACCATTGTCGCGTTGACGAAAATGCTAAACGACAGAATGATTACTTTTTAGCCAGCTTCTAGTCCATTTGGAGGGGAACCAATGAAGATAACTTTTTACACTGCTTTTGCAGCTATGGTCGTTGGTGCGATAGTCGCAATCATGACGACGACCGCATTATTCAGTGAACCTAGCGCGTTTCAAGTCGGAGTGATGATCTGGTCAGGAATCTTGTTATTGACGGGGCTTGTCGTTGTGAGGCTGTTGAAAAACGTTGCTACCAAAGAAATTTAGTCCCTTTCCTCCAGTACCTTTATAACGGTTCTTCTGCAGCGCAGACTGAGCCCAATGGAAGTGCGCTGATCTATTGAACGCGCTGATCACTTGAATCTGGCTCACCGGGCAACCAATCCTCTGCATCTCAGCTGGTCACACTGGGATGCGCAAGAGGCCCAGTTCGAACCTTGGTCAAGGGCCACGGAATGACCCCTTTATGGAGACAAAAATCGACCCCGGTGCCAATAGAAATTGGGACAGGGGCCAACGGAATTACCTCAAAGATTTCAGTCATGAGTGCTGTGAAGAGAGTTTCGTTTCTTCGTCAACACTTACGTTCGGGTCGATCTACAATTTCTACCAACCTGTCTAGATCCCTGTAAATACGGGATTTTTGAAATCGCAGGCTTGAGCATTAATTACAAACAGTGCTTCAGCTATTTACAGATTCTTCGTCGGCAACCCGCGCACTGAGGATCAACCGACGCTCAAGACGGATGAGATCTTGCGAGGACGGTTCAGCAGTTGAAGGCTGCAGCGCAGCACGTAAAAAGTCGCCAACCCGTTGCTCATCCAACTCCACTCCAACCGCTACCAATGCGTCATCGGCAGGGTCAGAGCCTGGTGTGGCCAACTGAAGATGTGGTTGCCATCCGACCATGTTGACCAGAAAGCGTTGCGTGCCGCGGCCGGTCCGCAATTTCACGTGGCCCTTGAGCCGGTAAGCGTCTGCCGGCGGGTTCTCGAGAAGATCCAGCAGGGCTCCCGGATCTGCCGGCCCGGGGCAGGGCACGGTGACTGCGTGGGCATGCGGCGCATGGCTGTGGTCATGTTCGGCCCGTGAAGCAGCGGCCAGCGGAAGCTCATCCGACGGATCTTCATTCATGGCGATATCAAAGACCAGCTGAGGATCTATGGCAGCGTGCGAAGCGGGAACGATGGCCACCTGCGGGTTCGCCTCGCGGACCCTGTCTCTGATCCGCGCGAAGGCCGCGTCCCTCGCCTTTTCCGGGAGCATATCCAGCTTGTTGACCACCACGAGGCTGGCCGCGGTGAAGCGGGCAGGCGCCATGGCCGCGGTGTCCACCGTATGTTTGTGCTGCACCGCGTCGATGACATCGATGATGCCTCCAGGGCGCACCCCGGGCGCATTGCCGTAGCGCAGGAGCCGATCCACATTGATCGGATCGGCGGCGCCACTGGCTTCAACGATGATTGCGTCCAAGCGGAGCTTTGGCTGGGCCAGCTTTTCCAGCAGCTCGTCCAGCCCGCCACTGTCCGGAAGGCAGCACACGCAGCCGCCGGCAATGGATTCGGCGGCATCAATCTGCCCGGTGATCAGGCCGGTATCAACATTGATCTTGCCGATATCGTTTATGATCACGCCAACTCGGGTTCCCGGACGGGTCAACAAGCCATTGAGCAGACTGGTTTTGCCCGCTCCGAGATATCCGGTGAGCACAATAACGGGGATCAAGACCGGTTCCTTTTCAGCTGGACGAGCGGGCCATGCCCATTCTCCCGGTTAGCCAGGCAAAAACACGGGTGGGCGCCATTGGGCGAGGCGGTTACCAGGTTGGAAGGCCGGGAATCGGGCCGTCGGCCTCGATGTTGTGGGTATTGCCCCGGGCCAGCCATTCAACCAAGCCGGCGCGGTTGGCTCGGACCGTCAACGAGCCATCACCGATGACCCATGTGTCTCCTTCTTCGCTGACAAGGGTCATGTCCGGAGCGTTTTTGGCGCGCATGGTGCGCACCGCAGCCAGGACGGCATCTTTTTGCGAAGCAGGATCGGCTTCCTCGATGGTCCAGGCGGTATCGAGGTCGTGATGGTGGATGGCCACTTCAGTGATTCGCAAGGCCACGATGTCAGCGGCCGGGATGATCTTGCCGTGCAGGTCGACTTCTTCCACCGCCAGCTCACCAGCCAGGCGCTCGCACTGCTGCGCGAAGTAGTTGGCCGATTCGTCGAAAGCAGCGAGCAGTTCCTCGCGGGGCAGCGCGGCCAACTGGTCGATTTCGGCGTTGCGAGCTTCCTGCGAGGCGTAGAGTTTTTGCGGCTCGCCACTGATGGCCCAGTCGACAAGCTTCACCAGGGTGCGGCCATTGGAAGCCAGGTGCGCGATGACGTGGGCGCGGCTCCAGCCCTCGCACAAGGATCCGGCAGCTAATTCTTCGGCGGACAAGGCCTGCACCGTAGCGGACATCACCGCAGTTTCACGAGCCAGGCGGGAGAGATCCGAGTGCAATTGCGCAGTATTGATCATGTTGCCACCCTACCAACGCGGGCCTTAGCGCAATAAAGATTTCGTCATGGGTACCAGCGCGGTCTGGATTGATAACTTCTGCGCGCCAGCTCAGTTTCCGCCAGCTTGTGCTGTTGCCTGAGCGAGGTTCTTGTTGATGGCTGGGGCTCCTTCCCGCCATCTCTGTTCGGCCCGTGCGCCCCATCAAGTGGCAACAAGAAGCACCAGTGCACCTAGGTAACCCAGCGTGCCGATCCTGTCGCCAGCCAAAAGTACTCCGGCGAAGAGCGCCCATCCTGGTTCTGTGCCAAGAAGCATGCCGGCGCGTGAAGCCGACGTGTGCTTTGTGGCCCACAGCTGGCCCAGGAAGGCGAAGATGGTGCAGCCCAAGCAGAGGTAAACAATGGTCAACCAGTTCGCGATGCTGAACCCCGGCAAATGTTCCATCAACGAATTGCTGCCCCATACGGTGAAAATTACCGCTCCGAAAGCGATCTCAACTGTGGTCAGCCCCAGTACATCGGTTCTCCGGCCAACGGTGAACCGTGCCTCGGCAACACCGAGCAGGGCCCGAGTGGCCGCAGCGGCGAGCATCAATCCATCTCCCGGATTGATCCCGGAAAATCCGTTGCCGCCCACGAGCAGCGTAATCCCGAGCAGGGCAAGCAGGACACTGGCGATCAAAGATGCTGAAAGCCGCCTCTTGGCGTGCAGGGATTCGAGGATCGGGGTGAAGAGAATGGAAACGGCGATGATGAGTCCGGCATTGGTGGCACTGGTGAGCGTGACGCCAATGGTTTCCAGCGCAATGGTCGCGGTACGCAAGATGCCCAGAAGGATGCCGGGCAGTGTCGAATCCCGGAGCCGAACAGCGGGCCGGGCGAAATTGATGCAAAGCAGGATCGCCGCTGAGGGAAGGAACCTGATGCACATGACGGCTGCGGCCGATGAGGCGGCCGCAAGGTCCTGGGCTGCCAAGTAGCTGCCGCCCCACATTATTGCAATGAGCAGCAGCAGGACATCGGGAAGGACGCGGCGGGCTGTGGGTGGAACACTAGGCATATTTTTACTGTAGAAAGCTCAACTGTTAAGAACAACGGCCATTATCTTCAACATCCAGTAAGCTGAGCTTCATGGAAGTGCATCACCTTCGAACCCTGCGCGAACTAAGGGACAGGGGTTCTGTTACCGCGGTGTCCCAAGCCTTGCATTTGTCCCCATCTGCCGTATCGCAGCAGCTGGCTGCGTTGCAACGAAGCGTGCCCATCCCGCTGACCGAGCAACGGGGCCGCGTATTGGTGCTCACTCCGGCCGGAGAACGGCTTGCGGATGCCGGTGGTGAAGTGCTGGAGGCCCTTGCCCGTGCCGAGAATTCCGTCTCGGAGTATCTGAAGGGATCCCGGCAGACCGTTTCCGTTACCGCCTTCCACAGTGCCGGTCTTGCCTGGTTTCCGGCGCTGATCGCCAGCGGCTTGAACGATCCAGAGGGGCCCATGGTCCGCTGCCGGGATGAAGACGTTTCAATCAGCGAGTTCGCCAGCCTGGTCTCCGACCATGATGTGGTCATTGCGCACCGTCCGCTGGCCTCAGAATCCTGGCCGGGCAACAGGGTGCATGTTACGCCCGTCCTGCAAGAGCCAATCGATGTGGCACTGCACCGCGAGCATCCCTTGGCGCAGCAGGATACCGTGTGCCTGGCTGACCTCGCAGGTGAAACCTGGGTCGCGGCGCATGAGGGGTTCGCCCTGGAACCGCTGCTCGTGCAAGCGATGTTCGCCAGTGCCGGCAACCCAATCCAGATCGCGCATCGCGTGAACGAGTTCAACCTGGTCGCCGCGATTATTGCCGAGACCCGAATAGTCGGGTTGCTGCCTCGATATACCGGGTTGATGCCGAACTTCCGGGAACAGGTAGTGCTCCGCCCACTGGCGGACCTCTCGCTTGGCCGCCAGATTGATATTCTGACCCGGCCCGAAGCCCGGACCAGGGTCAGCACGCGAACCGTCATTGACCGAGTCATCAAAGTTGCCGAGCAAACCCGCCTGAGTGCCGAAGGGGAGATGCAGCGCTCCTTCAAGTCCTAGGTGCCATCGGCCGGAGGCTCCAACGGGTCGCTGGGAGGGGAGAAACTTTGTCTCCCGAGTCATGCGGAAGCAGTGATGCAGGCAGATGGCTCTTTGCTGTTCGCTGTTGAGGCAACGCGGTTCGTTCCCCCTCTCATGAGCCAGTTGGCACGTAGCCTAGAGGTAAGAGAAAAGCGATCAGGGGAGCAGCTCGGTGGCCAAGAAAAAGAAGAAGCAGAAGCCCAAGCAAGGGCACCCGGCACGCCTGCAAGGGGATGTCATCTCAATAGAGCGGGCGAAAGTGAAGCGCGGTTTGGACGCCCTCGCCGTGCAGTTCACCCGGTGGCTCGAAGCCCAGCATGGGGATAGCGAGCTGGCTCCCATGGTGTTGGCTGCAGTGGGCGAAACGCTGGGCTTCTATGCCGAGGCATTAGAACTGCGCAGCGTCACCGATTTTGATCCGCCGCAGCTCTTCACCGTGCTGACCGCGACCATCGAATTTGAAGAAGCCGAGGACCCGGATGATGACTCCGGGGAACTGCGCGATCTCGTGTTTACCGCGTGGACCGTCTACCTGGACTTCTTGCGCGAAAACGGACTATGGGATGGTGACCCAGCGGGTCTTGAATGGCTGCTGGAATCGATCAATTCCGATGACCCGTTCAACGAGCCAAGCGCAAAGAAGCCGTTGGATGTTCCGGAAACCGCGGAGGCCGCGGTGGCTGAAATCGCTCAAATGCAGGTCTCCAAAATGGGCCGCGTGCTCCTTGCCTGGGCCACCACCACCGGCCATGTCTACTGGGCGGCTGGTCCCGGCCCGGAATTCATTCCCCAAGCCGCTCACACTGTACGCGGGCTGTTCCCGAAGGATCTAGATGCTCCGGGCCGGAACAACGTTGCCGCGGTGCTGCTTTCTGCCCTCGAAAGGGCTGGAGCGCTGGACACCAAAACCGCTGCTGTCCCGGAATACGGCAACAACGCGCGTGACTTCATCGCAGCGGACACTGCAACCTCCTTCGAGAGCAATTACGCCTATCTCAAAACCGTCCTTGACCTGCTTCTGGCGCAGCCAGAGCGCAGCGATCAGGCGGGACTTGAGTCGTGGGGCCTCGCGAATCTCTGGTTGCTGGAGGCGGTTGACGGCGAAGCGCATTCGGTTGCTGCAGCCCGCGACGAGTTGTTCCCGGAAGCTGCTTGGGCCGGTGCGCATCAGCGCATGGAGCTGTTGCGCTCCCTCGGCTTGGTGAACGAAGGAAGCACCTACGGCATTCCGGGCATTGTCCGCCTGGCATTGACCGACCTCGACAGCGAAGAACCAGGAGGCGATGCACCCTTGGAACCGGACGTGGCAGACTTTTTTGCGGAATCCGAAGAGCTCCAGGAAGAGCCCAAGCGCCTGAAGCGCACCGAACCGTATAAGGGCAAAGTGCTGCAGCTCAAGCTCACCCTGCGCGAAGCCAAGCCGCCCATCTGGCGCCGCGTGATGGTGCCCGCTGACCTGAATCTGGCCGACCTGCACGACATCATCCAGATCAGCTTCGACTGGTCCGATACGCACCTGCACCAGTTCTACGGGAAGAACTACAAGGTCAGTTATGGTCCACAGAACCCGCATATGAAGAGCGATATCGACGAGTCGACGGTACTCCTCTCCAAGCTGTTCAAACAGCCCAAGGACCGCCTGGCCTACGCGTATGACTTCGGCGATGACTGGCGGATCGGCATCGAGGTCGAGGACGTCCTCAAGGCCGATGACGGCCAGCTGCCGCGGTGCATCGGTGGACGCCGTATGGGGCCGCTGGAAGACAGTGGTGGAGCGCTGAACTGGAACGAGATGGTCGAAGAGCTGAAGGATGAGCAGCCGCTGACCATGATGCAGGACGTTGTCCCTGAAGACTCGTCACTATACCCAGGCGAGGATTTCGATCCGGCAGTGTTCAGCATCGAGGAAATCAACGAGAACTTGGACGCGGAGTTCTAGACTCGGACGGTTAGCCGCACAGGCTTTGGCTGGCCTTGCGATTGGTGGTTTTCACCGGTGACTTTTCCGGCTTCTCTACGCTCTGGTAGTCCTGGCCCAGGTGCAACTGGACACCGTCAATAGCCGCGGTCACCGGCTTGAGATCCAGGTTCAAGTCTTTGGCCAGGGCCATGGCGGTTTGCTGCGCCTGATCGGTGTCGGCTGCCAGCAAGGTGGTAGCGCCCTGCACGCTGGCGGCATTGCCGACACCGGACACCGTGTACCCTTGTTCGCTGGCCTTCTTGGCGTAGTCGCCGGCGAGATTCGCGACCCGGGCAGCATTGGTGATGTGCACGGCTGCCGCACGGTCATTAATTTCCGACGCGGCATCAGCATCGGATTTCTTGCCGGACTTTGTGCCTGCGAGGGCGACCGGCGAGTCTTCCCGGAGGCTGGCAAAAAGTGATTCTGCGTCTGCGGAGGGGACTACGCGATTGCGGTTCTGCGGTGCCGGCGACCAGGGCATGGTCATGAAGGTGATGTCATCGGAAGGGACCGCTTGGGCCCGGGCTGCCAGGGCCGTGAGATCCGAGAGCGAGCTCAAGCCGGGGTCAACCGTCAGGGACGAGGTCGCAGCGTCCAGGAACGAGTACAACCGATCCGGTCGGGCCAGCGTTTCACGGCTGGTCGCCTGCTGGACGATCGCAGACATGACCATTTGCTGGTGGCCCAGCCGGGCGATGTCGCTGCCATCGCCCACCGCGTGGCGGGTCCGGGCCAGAGCCAGGGCATCGGTGCCATTAACCTTCTGGTCGCCAGCTGGCAGGTCGAGCTTGGCCTTGGGGTCCTTCATGGGCTGCGGCAGGCAGACATCGACTCCGCCCAGGGCATCGACAATGGAGATGAAGCCTTCGAAATTGATCTCGATGAAGTGGTTCAGCTGCACCCCGGTCAGCGCCTCAACGGCGGCCACCGAGCAGGCTGGACCGTAATTCAGCGCCGAGTTGATCATTGCCACGCCGCCGGAAAAGGACCCATGCCCGGTGTCATCGCAGGCTGGCATGTCAACCAGGGTGTCACGCGGAATCTGCACCGCGTCGATGCGCCTGTTGCCTGCGGCCACGTGGACCAGCACCATGGAGTCGCTGCGGGCACCGCTGCCCTTGCCGAATCCGGAGGCTTCAAGGTCGCGGGTGTCAGAGCCAAGCAGCAGGAGATTGAGCCCGTGGCTGGAGTCGGGAGCGGCGGATTCGGAGCTGCGCATGGATGCTGTGGAGATGTTGCCCTGCAGCTTGAACCAGAGCCCGCTTGCGGCGACAACCAGGGCAATGACCAGTGCAAAGACGAGCAGAAGCGTGATGCGCCGGCGGTGAGGTCGGATTCGAAGCTCGGTCATCTAGGGGCCTCCTGCGTTCTTCATCTGGTCATGGGTCAACCTCCAGACGATCACGAGAGCCTTGCACTGCACCAATAGATTTGGCGATCGGATCCATGCATCGAAGCTATGGCAGGTCGCGCAGGCCCATCACTGCGCGGATACCCCCGTGCCGGTGCAATGGCTCACAAGAAGTGCAAGAACTCTGCCAGCGCAGGATTCTGGAACGGGTCGCGCCGGTAGATCACGCCGATGGCCCGGCCGGTTCCAGCTGGCAGCGGCAACTGCTTTCCGCCATAGACTTCCGCCGTGCTGGCCATGGTGCGGGGGATCATGGTGATCCCGCCGCTGGCAATGCTCAGCGGCACCAGGGCATCGCGCTGCACCGTGGTGATGACCCGCGGCGGGGTGCAGCCAAGCGAACGGTAAACCTCATCGGTCACCTTGCGGATGGAGGTGGGCTGGGGCAGGCTGACCAAGGTCAAATTACTTAGCAGCTGCGCGTTGAGCTCGTTGGCGCCGTCCAGGCCTGCGGGGAGCACTGCCGAGAATTCCTGGTGGCAGACCAGTTGGGTTTCCAGGTCTGCGGGGACTGCGTGGCTGACACCGAAGGCCGCGTCGGCGCTGCCCAGGCGAATCGCCTCCACCAGTTCATCGTGGTCCTGGACGCTGAGGATTTCCAAATGCACGCCGGGATGCTTCTGATGGAATTTGCCTGCATACTCCGGCAGTACACTGCCAATGAGCGACGGCAGGCCTGCGATGCGCAGGGAACCGGTTTTCAGTTCCCTGGTCGAAGCACCCAGGGCGTTGATCGAGGCCAGCTCGTCGAGGATCCGGCGCGCCGCCGGCACGATGGCGCGGCCGGCCTCGGTCAACTGCATGGTGCGCCCCGCGGCCCGGAAAATTGGCAGGCCCAGGCCCTGTTCGAGGGACTGGATCCGGCGGGAGAGCGAGGGCTGCGAGATGCCGAGGATGTCTGCGGCCGCGGTGAACGATCCGTAGTCGACCACGGTGATCACAGCTGCGATCTGAGGCAGGGAGACAGCACTGAGGTCTGGTTGATTGGCCATAGCGTGAAGGTCCCCTGGAAGATGCGGCAGCAGCAGTACTACCGGAAAACGCTAGCATGGCCGCCTGTGGCCACCGGCTGGCGTGCGTCGCGGCAATGGGGCTCGCGGGTATTCAGTCGTCGGTGCCGTCGATGGCAGCGCCATCGGGAGTTGCCCCGCCCTCGTCGGTCCAGTCCTGGCCGACCTCATCATTGCGCGCAGGGTCGGAGATGGCGTCCGGCACTTCGGCTTCGTCCTTGTCCAGGAATACTTCCGGATTATTTGCAGTCATGCTTCCGTTCCTTTCGTTGGCTGGACGGCCAACCTAGCATCAGATGCGCGGTGGATGCATCTTCACCGGGCCCGCTTTGAGGAAGCAATCAGCAAGCCATCAGCCCGCGGTGCCTGCACCCGCAGTCGATTCGCGGATGACAAGCTTCGGAGTGAAAACGAACTGTTCGCGCACTGCGTCTGCGCCTGCCTCCGACTCGCGCAACAGCACGTCAACGGCGGTGCGCCCGATTTCCTCGGCCGGCTGGCGCACTGTGGTGATGGGGACAACCGCTGATTCGGCGAAGTCGATGTTGTCGTAGCCCACCAGTGCGATGTCTTGGGGGACACGGAGCGAACCGGACATCACGAGCGCTTGCAGGATGCCCAGGGCCAGCAGGTCATTGGCGGCAAAAACGCCATCGGGACGTTCAGCTGGATCCATGGCCAGGATGCGCTCGCCGGCGGCCCGCCCTTCCAGCACTGTCAATTGCCTGGTTGGCATATGCTGGAGGACGGTTCCGGCGGTGCCGGCGATGACCGACTGGGCTCCTTCGAGACGGTGCTGGACCTGCACGATGCTTTGCGGTCCGCCGACAAACGCGATCTTCTTGCGGCCAAGATCAACCAGATGCTGCACCGCGATGCGGCCGCCTTCAACGTCGTTGACCGATACGGAGGAGAAACTGCGGTCTCCGCTGCCTCGGTCAACCAGGACCACCGGGGTGCCAGCCTCGCGAATTTTCCAGAGGCGGCTCAGGTCGCTGTGCATGGGGGAGATGAGCACCCCGGCCACGCGCTGCTCGTCAAAGAGATCCAGCAGCTGCTGCTCGGTGGTGAGCGAGTTGTCGCTGGAACCCATCAGCACCGTGTAGCCGTTTTCCAGGGCCCGGTGCTGCGCGCCCTGGGTGACATCCATGAAGAAGGGGTTGCGCCCGTCGAGGACCACGAGCCCAAAGTTCCGGCTGTGTCCTGCGCGCAATTGCCGGGCGGCATCGTTGCGGACAAAATCGAGCCTTTCAATGGCTGCGGTCACCTTGGCCACGGTGCGTTCCGAGACCACCTCGGGGCGATTGAGCACATTGGAAACGGTGCCCACGGAAACTCCGGCTTCGGCGGCGACTTCCTTAACGCTGACGGCCACAGAGAATTCCTGTTCTGATCGAAGGTGCTGCTCTTGCGAGTATATCCCGGGCTGCGGCAGCCGGCTTAATGCAGGGACCAATTGAAAGGTTTCAAAACTTTTCGACGGTGACGGCAAATCCCGCTTGATCTTCCAGAGTGAAGTGTCTTACACTCAATATGTCGGGCGATTGAAACGATTCATTTCTTGAATTAGGGAATCGCCGGCACCACTAACATCGACGTTTGGCGCAGATAAGGAAAACCCGTGCGAGTTTGCTTCCAGCTACAAGTTCTTCCCGAGCTGATGGATCAATACATCGAACGCCACCGGGAAGTCTGGCCGCAGATGCTCCAGGCCATCGAGGAGGCCGGGCGCCGGAACTACTCGCTCTTCCTGCGTGGTGACGGGCTGCTTATCGGCTACTACGAAACCGACGATGATCACGCGGCCCAAGCGGCCCTCGACGCCGATCCGCGCACCGCGGCATGGGAAGCGCAAATGTCGCAATTCTTCGTCAGCCTCGACGGGCGCGCAGACCAGCAGGCCCAACGGCTCACTGAAGTATTCAACCTCGAAGACCAGCTGGCAAGCCTTCCAGCAACCAAGAACTAGTTCACCGCATTGACAGAAATGGAGAGGTCTATGGGCGCAACGCTGAGCCCCGAGAACCTGCAAACCCTCAACCGGCTGGCCATCGAGGTCCCTTCGTGGGCCTACGGCAACTCCGGCACCCGCTTCAAGGTCTACTCCACCGCGGGCACGCCACGAGACCCCTTTGAAAAGATTGCCGATGCCGCCGAAGTGCACCGGCTCACCGGCCTCGCGCCCTCGGTGGCCCTGCACATTCCATGGGACAAGGTCGAGGACTTCACCGCGCTGCGCACCCATGCCGAAAATCTGGGCGTGCGCCTGGGAACCATCAACTCCAATACCTTCCAGGATGATGACTACAAGTTCGGTGCGCTGACCCACGAGGATCCAAAGATCCGCCGCAAAGCCATCGACCACCACCTCGAATGCATTGACGTCATGGATGCAACGGGCAGCCAGGACCTGAAGATCTGGCTGGCGGAAGGCTCCAACTACCCCGGGCAGGCCGATATGCGCGGGCGCCAGGATCGCCTCGCGGATTCGCTGGCAGAAATCTACGCCCGGCTCACCGGCGAGCAGCGCCTGGTGCTGGAGTACAAGTTCTTCGAGCCGGCTTTCTACCACACCGATGTTCCCGACTGGGGCACCTCCTACGCCCAGGTCGCCGCCTTGGGGGAGCGCGCGATGGTCTGCCTCGACACCGGGCACCACGCACCGGGCACCAACATCGAATTCATCGTGATGCAGCTGCTGCGCCTGGGCAAGCTGGGCTCCTTCGACTTCAACTCGCGCTTCTACGCCGACGATGACCTCATCGTCGGATCCGCGGATCCATACCAGCTCTTCCGCATTATGGCCGAGGTGATTCGCGGTGGCGGGCTGGAGGAGCAGAGCACCATTTCCTTCATGCTCGACCAGTGCCACAATGTCGAGAACAAGATCCAGGGACAGATCCGCAGCGTGCTCAACGTCCAGGAAATGACCGCCCGCGCCCTGCTGATCGACCGTGTCGCACTGACCGAGGCGCAGATTTCCGGGGACGTGCTGGCCGCCAACGAGATCTTCATGAACGCCTTCTACACCGATGTCCGTTCGGAACTTGAAGCCTGGCGAGCCGAACGCGGCCTGCCAGCAGACCCGATGGCGGCCTTCCGCTCATCGGACTACCAAAACCGCATTGAAGCCGAACGCGTCGGCGGAGTCCAAGCAGGATGGGGAGCATAAATGCGTATCGCAGCAACGAAGCGCGGCATCTCCGGATGGAAAGCCACCATCGCGGTGGCGATGAGCAACTACATCGAGGCCGGCGCCATTATCGCCCTGGCCACCAGCCTGAGCCTGTGGCAGTCGGCATTCGGATTCGATGACGCGCTGGTCGGGGTGATCGCCGCGGTGTCCGCCAACGCCTTTGGCGCGGCGCTGGGCGCCATGATCGGCGGCCCATTGTGCGACCGCTTGGGCCGCAAATTCATCTACACCTATGACCTGATGGTCTTCATGATCGGTGCCTTGCTGATCACCTTCACCTTCAACACCACGCTGCTGGTGGTGGGAGTGGTGCTCATGGGCATCGCCGTGGGCGCTGGCGTCCCGGCTTCCTGGACCTACATCGCCGAAGAGGCGCCCGAGGAATCACGCGCAGCCCATGTGGGCACCGCTCAGCTGGCCTGGTCCTTTGGCCCGGCCGTGGGCTTTGCCCTGGCCATCATGGTCGAGCCGATGGGCGTGAGCGGATCGCGGCTGATCTTCTTCCACCTGTTCATCGTCGCCGCGGTCACCTGGTGGGTCCGTCGAGGGCTGCCGGAATCCACCCGCTGGAAAGAGCAGCGGGCCGCCGAGCTGGCCAATGGAACCAAATTGTCCTACTTCTCCGGCATCCGCGGATTGCTGGCCGAACGCAAGAACTGGTCGGCACTGCTGTTCCTGATCGGTGTCTACGGACTGTGGAATACCGTGGCAGGCCAGGCCGGAATCTTCCAGCCGCGCGTCTATGAAGCGGCCGGCGTTGAATCGGCCACCCAGCAGAACCTGCTCCAGGTCCTGGTCTGGATGCTGACCGCCGCGGCCACCTACTTCGGCTTCATGAAATATGGCGACCGGGTTTCGCGCCGCTGGCTCTACTTCGCCGGGGCCCTGCTGGGCATCGTGGCCTGGGCGGTGCTGATCTTCGTTCCGCCCGGAGCGTTCTCGCTATTGTTCTACGCGGTGGCCTGGGGCATTTCAGCCGGCATCGGCGCGCAGGCCTTCTATGGGCTGTGGACCGCGGAGCTGTTCGCCACCACGTACCGCGCCAGCGCCCAGGGCATGTTGTTCATGCTCGCCCGCGTTATGGTCGGCCTGCTCTCGCTGGTCTTCCCGGTGCTGCTCACCAGCATGGGCCTGGAAAAGCTCGGCCTGCTGATCCTGGGCCTGCTGGCCGCAGCCCTGCTGATCGGAACCATCTGGGCTCCCGAAACCCGCGGCAAGTCCCTGGAAGAAATTGAAGTAGCACGCTACGGCAAGCTGGTCGCACCCCACAAGGTCGACGCGTAAGCGCCTGCGTGGATCCCCGAGAAGAACTACCGAGAGAATCATGACACAAAGCATCGCATCAACGGGCACCAGCACGGCAGCTCAGCTCATCGAGCGCTCCAACCGTTTGGGCCAAGACAAGAAGAACACCAATTACGCCGGCGGCAACACCTCGGCCAAGGGCAGCGCCATCGACCCGGTCACCGGGGAGAGCGTCGAATTGCTGTGGGTCAAGGGATCCGGTGGCGATCTGGGAACGCTGACCGAAAAGGGCCTGTCCACGCTGCGCTTGGACCGGATGCGTTCGCTGGTTGAGGTGTACCCCGGCGTGGACCGCGAAGACGAAATGGTGGCAGCATTCGACTACTGCCTGCACGGCAAGGGCGGCGCAGCCCCCTCCATCGACACCGCCATGCACGGACTGGTCAATGCCAACCACGTCGACCACCTGCATCCTGACTCCGGCATCGCCATTGCCACCGCCAAGGATGGCCGGGAACTTACGGCCAAGATTTTCGGCGGCAAGGTGGCTTGGGTGGATTGGCGGCGTCCAGGCTTCCAGCTCGGGTTGGATATCGCGCGGATCAAGGAAGAGAATCCACAAGCTATCGGCTGCATTCTGGGCGGCCACGGAATCACGGCCTGGGGCGATACCAGCGACGAGTCCGAAGCCAATTCGCTGTGGATCATCGACACCGCTGCCGCATACATCCAGGAACATGGGGCGCCTGAGCCATTTGGAGCAGTCGTTCCAGGCTTCGAGGCCATGCCTGACTCCGAGCGCCGAACCCGCGCCGCGGCACTGGCCCCGACCATCCGCTCCCTGGCCAGCGCCGACAAGCCAATGGTCGGCCACTATTGCGATGATCAGCGAGTCCTGGACTTCCTTTCCCGCCAGAAGCTGGCGCAGCTCGCGGAACTGGGCACCAGCTGCCCAGATCATTTCCTGCGGACCAAAATCAAGCCATTGGTCCTGGATCTGCCGGCTTCGGCCAGCATCGAAGAGCAGCTGGAGCGGCTCAACGAATTGCACGTGGAGTACCGCGAGGACTACCGGCGCTACTACGAGACCCACAAGGACGAGAACTCCCCGGCCATGCGTGGCGCGGACCCATTGATCGTTCTGGTTCCCGGCGTGGGCATGTTCTCCTACGGTGCCAACAAGCAAACCGCGCGGGTAGCCGGCGAGTTCTACCTCAACGCCATTAACGTCATGCGCGGCGCCGAAGCGCTGTCGAGCTACACCCCGATTTCGGATGCGGAAAAATTCCGCATTGAATACTGGGCGCTGGAAGAGGCCAAGCTGCAGCGCATGCCCCAGCCCAAGTCCCATGCCGGGCGCATCGCACTGGTGACCGGGGCCGCTTCGGGGATCGGCAAGGCCGTGGCCAAGCGGCTTGCTGCCGAAGGAGCCTGCGTGGTGATCGCCGATCTCGACTTGGCCAAGGCGCAAGCTGCGGCCGCTGAATTGGGCGATGCGGATGTTGCCGTCGGCGTGGCCGCCAATGTGGCCGATGCCGGCGCCGTGCAGGCGGCTATCGATGAAGCCGTTTTGGCCTTTGGCGGACTGGATCTGGTGGTCAACAACGCCGGCCTGTCACTGTCGAAGTCGCTGCTGGAGACTACGGAAGCTGACTGGGATTTGCAGCATGACGTGATGGCCAAGGGCTCGTTCCTCGTCTCCAAGGCCGCCGCCAAGGTGCTGATTGAGCAGAAGCTCGGCGGGGACATCATCTACATCTCGTCCAAGAATTCAGTTTTTGCCGGCCCGAACAATATCGCGTACTCCGCGACCAAGGCGGACCAGGCGCACCAGGTGCGATTGCTGGCCGTTGAACTGGGCGAGCATGGTGTCCGGGTGAATGGCATCAATCCAGATGGCGTCGTTCGCGGTTCGGGGATCTTCTCCTCGGGATGGGGCGCCCAGCGCGCCGCGACCTATGGCGTAGCCGAAGAGGACCTGGGCCAGTTCTACGCAAACCGCACGATCCTCAAGCGCGAGGTCATCCCGGAAAATATTGCCGATGCGGTATATGTACTGACCGGACCCGAATTAACCCGCACCACAGGGTTGCACATTCCAGTGGATTCTGGGGTTGCTGCAGCGTTCCTGCGATGAGCCAGAAAGAAACGGGAACCCCGGTCGCAGCCATTGACCTGGGCGCCACCAGCGGCCGGGTCATGATTGGCGAGCTGGTGGACGGGAAGGTCCAGCTGACCCTCGTCCGCCGATTCGCCAACGGGCCGGTGCCGCTGGCCCGGCTGCAGGCCGATGCCCCGGCGCAGGCCTTGGCCTGGGATATCGATGAGTTGTGGTCGCAGATCCGCCAGGGGCTCAAGAAGGCCTTTGAACTGCGCCCGGACATTTCCAGCATCGGGGTCGACTCCTGGGCTGTGGACTATGCGCTGCTCAAGGATGGGCAGCGCCTGGGGCAAGTGCGCCACTACCGGGATCCGCGCAATGAGCTCGCCGTTCCCGACCTGGAACACAAGTTCAGCCGGGTCGAGCTTTTCGAACGCAATGGGCTGCAATTCCTGCCGTTCAACACCGTGTACCAGCTGCAGGCCGAGCAGCAGGATAGCCGGTTGGAATCGGCAGACCAGCTGCTTCTCGTGCCCGACTACGTCAACTGGCTGCTGACCGGCCAGGCTCGCTGCGAGTGGACCAATGCTTCCACTACGGGGCTGCTTAACCAGCGCACCGGTTCCTGGGATGAGCCACTGGCGCAGGCGCTTGGGGTTGCCGGCAAGGTTGCCCAGATGGTGCATCCGGGAGAGGAGGTCGGTGCCTTGCGCCCCGAGCTGGCCCGGGAATTCGGCGCCGCAGGCTCTGTGCAGGTGGTGGCCGTTGCTTCGCACGACACCGCCAGTGCCGTCGCGGCGACCCCGCTAACGGGCGAAAAGTCAGCGTACATCTCCTGCGGGACCTGGGGACTAGTCGGAGTAGAACTGGCCGATCCGGTGCTCACGGCCCAAGCCCAGGCAGCCGGATTCACCAATGAACTGGGCCTGGATGGATCGGTGCGGTTCCTCAAGAACGTCACCGGAACCTTCTTGCTCAGCGAATCGGTGAGCTACTGGAACCAGCAAGCCGAGCTGGCCGGCCAGCCGGAAATTCACTTGGCCGACCTGCTCAGCCAGGCCGCGACGCTGCCTGTGCCGCAGGTGCTGATCGATCCGCAAAATGAGCAGTTTCTTGCCCCGGGGCAGATGCCGGCACGCATCAGCGACGCGATCGCCCTTGCTGGCGGATCAGCGCCTGAAACTCCTGCCGAGCTGATCCGCGTGGTTCTCGAATCGTTGGCCGCCAGCTTTGCCGCCCAAGCCCATGAAGCGGCCCGGCTGGGCGGATTCGAGCTGGAGGAGATCCATATTGTCGGCGGCGGGTCGCAGGGTGAACTGCTCTGCCAGCGCACCGCTGACCTCGCTCGGGTGCCGGTCATTGCCGGGCCTGTGGAATGCACCGCGTTGGGAAATGTGCTGGTGCAGCTGCGAGCGATGCCGCAGGGTGGCGAGAAGGTCGAAGATTTGCGTGCGATGGTTCGCAAGTCTGTAGTTTTGCGTGACTATCAACCAGTTAGCGCGCTCAAGCAGGCATAGATCCGTGTGGGAATCTATGCCACCAGTGATCCTCCAGCTGCGCAGGCTGGGGGATCACTTCTTTTCAGGCCTTGCGCTGGACGAACACCACGGAATCTTCCATAACCGCCGGTTCGCCGGTCGGAGCGATGATGCTGCGCTCTACGATCTCGGCCTGCACGATGTTCCACTGGTCCAGATCCAGCGATAGCGCTTCGAGTTCTTCGGCCGGAGTCGGGAATGCAGGAAGTTCGTGATCCACCGGCGGAGCCCATGAAGGGCGCGCAGCGTGCGACAGCGCAAGCAGGTGGCCGCCAGGGGCCACGAAGCTGGCGGCCTTGCGCAGGAAATCTGCGCGGGGGAACTCGAAAGGTGCCTGGAAGAAGCTCAGGGTGACCAGATCAAAAACCTTGCCGGTGTCCCATTGGCCGAGGTCGGAAGCGACAAACTGTGCGGCAGGTTCGGCAATCCCGTGTTTCCTGGCTTCTTCGCGGGCGCGGCTGATGGCGGTGGGCGAGATGTCCAGCCCCGTGGCCTGCCACCCGTGCGTAGCGAGCCACAGGACATCGCCGCCTTCTCCGCAGCCAATGTCCAATGAGGTTCCCGGCGTCAGTGGCGACACGAGATTTTCAATGACCTGGTTGACCTTGCCGGACCATATGCGCTCGGATTGCCCGTAGTGGTTTTCCCAGAAAGCAACGCCGTCTAATTCTTCGGCGCTGTGGTGGTGGTGGCCCATGGTTTTGCTCCTCTGGTTGCGTGGCAAGTGTACTGAAGCGACCTTATCCGTCTTCTAGCTCCTCGCGCGAGGGAATTTGCGCCAGAAGCAAGTTTTGGTTCGGCTATCGTGAACTGACCTTTCCGAAGAAGCGCGCAATGGAGGCAAGAACCACCGGCTTGCAAGCAATCCATGCACCGGTGATGACCAGCAGCGAAAGGGCAAAGTAGAGCAATCCTGCCCAGTTGCCCGCGTACTGCGTCGGATCTGCAGAACCCTGAGCGGCGTACATGTGGTTCAAGTTGCGCAAGGCCCCGGTGGAGAACACCAGAATCACATGGACAAGGATGAATACGACGAAGTAGAGCATGGTGGGGAAGTGCAAGGCGCGTGCTGCCTCGATGGGGTATCTCTTGCCCAGCGCCGGGTTTTTGGGCCAGAAAGCGCTTAAGCGGAATCCGGTGACCGCTGCCAGCGGTGCAGCAAGAAATACGGTGATGAAGTAGGCCAGTTGCTGCAGCGAGTTGTAGTTCACCCAGCCGTTTTCCGTGGGCCAATCCAGCGTCAGATACTGCAGGGCCGCCGAAAGCGCGTTCGGGAACACCTCCCAGGAGGTCGGGACAATCCTCATCCAATGTCCCGAGGCGAAGAGCACTGCGATGAACACCAGGCCGTTGATAATCCACAGCAGATCCAGGCTCAGGTGCAGCCAGAGATTGATGCTGATTTTGGGGCTGCGCTTGGAGGACCAGTAGGCCGGCGGCTTTTTCTGGTGCCGCACCAGCAACCCGGAACGGATGATCAGGACCATCAGGAAAAAGTTGAAGAAGTGGTTCCACGCGAGCCATGCGGGCACTCCCACGGGCGCCGACTCGGGCAAATGGTATTCGCCGGGGTAGCGCTGGATAAAGGCCGCGACCGATTCGATACTGGTGATGCCGCGAGCTACCAGAACCACCGCGGTAGCCATGCCCAAGGCACAGAATGCACCGAGAACACCTGCGAGCACCCACTGTTTGCTGGTCAGCGGGCCATGGCGTTTCGGCTCTGCCTTGGCTGGCTTGGTCGACGTTGGCGTGGTTGGCGCGGGCGCGGGTGCCTGGGTCGGCGCCGTGGCAGGAGGCTGAACTGCCGCAGGCTTAACAGGCGGCGCTGCCTCCTGTTGCGTCATGGCCGCAGGCTCTGCAACAACCCGTGCCGCGGCTGGAGCCTCCTCGGCATCCGGAGGGACAGCCGTGGTTGGAGGGGCAGGCGTGGTTAGCGGCGCTGCGATGAAGCTGCTTGGCGGCCAGGGCTGGCCATCGGCCACCCGGGGCAGGCCCCGCCGAATCACGGGGGAATCCGGGCTGGCCGCAACCGCACTGGAAACTTCGAGTCGGGCAGGTTCTGCGGCGGGTTCAGGTACCGCCGCCGGGGTTGGATCTGGCGTTGGTTTTTGCATCGTTGCTGGCGGTGAAGGCTGGGCCTTGGGCGCGCTTGTTGCTGTACTCGCCGGTGTGCCGGACGGCGGCCAAGGATCTGCTCCAGCAACTCGCGGCAGTCCCTGGCGCAGCGCTTGCTTGGGTGCTGCTGCAGCTGGTGCCGCCGCAGCCGGTGCCGGCTCGGCAATAACTTCCGCGACCTCCGGGGCAGCTGTGCCCTGAACTTGTAGCGGTGGCCACGGATCGCCGCCGGGAATCCGGGGCAGCCCCTGTCTCAGGCTCTTGGATGCTGGGCTCATGGCTACTGCGCCTTGCGTGCTTCCAGCGCTGAAATCACCTGGGGAACCACTTTGAAGACGTCGCCAACAATGCCAAAGTCGGCGATTTCAAAGATGGGCGCATCGCCATCCTTGTTGATGGCGACAATGGTCTTGGCGGTCTGCATTCCGGCCTTATGCTGGATGGCTCCGGAAATGCCCAGTGCCACGTAGAGCTGCGGGGAAACCGCAACGCCGGTCTGGCCAACCTGCGCTCCATGCTCGATGAACCCGGCATCCACCGCGGCGCGCGATGCCCCCACGCCGGCTCCCAGGGCGTCGGCCAGCTGGTACACCAGCTCAAACTGCTCGGCACTGCCCAGGCCGCGTCCGCCGGAAACCACCCGGGTGGCCGTGCGCAATTCGGGTCGGGCCGAATCGGCCTCGGCCTTGCTGACCTCCTGCACCTGGATCTCAGGGCTATTGCTCCCGGGCACCTGCAAGGCGGTGAGCGCCAGATCCTGGGCTTGGGCACGGGCCTCGATGCTGCCCACGCGCACAGTGATCACCGGGGCGCCGAAGGTCGGGGCGCTGCTCGTCGAGTAGGCCCCGCCATAGATTGAGTGGCTGGCGATAACACCCTGGTCATCACGCTGGACTCCGAGCGCATCCACGCTCAAGGCCAATTTATTGCGCACCGCGAAACGGGCCGCCACCTCGCGCGAGGCCAGGCTATGGCCCAGGAGCACCGCCTGCGGCTGCACCACTTCGTAGGCCTGCTGCAAAACATCGGCCAGCGGGGAAGTGGGCACCGCGGACTCGACGTTCGCGGTCAGTACCGCCGCGGCACCGGCCTCGGCGGCCTGGGCGGCAAGGGCTTCGAGATTCTCTCCGGCCGCGGCAATGACCGCCACCGGGGTGCCAACGCCGCCGGCCGCGCCAAGCAGCTCGGCACTATTTTTCGCCAGCTCGCCAGCGGCAGTGGTCTCCAGGAATACCAGGATGGAATCCGGGGCAAAACTCGTCATGGTCATCTTTCCGTTCACACCAGATTGTTCTTCGCAAGGAATTCGACCAGCGCCGCACCGGCCTGTCCGTCGTCATTCATGATGGTGCCGGCCTCGCGGGGCGGCCGCTGGCTCACCGAGAGCATGATCGACCGGGCGGTATCTGCCGGCAGCGCTTCAACTCCCAGATCGGCCAGGGATAGGACCTCGATCGGCTTCTTCTTGGCGGCCATGATGCCCTTGAAGTTCGGGAAGCGGGCATCGGGCAGGGCCTCGGTGATCGAGGCGATCGCCGGCAGCGGGGTGCTGACCTTGGCGGTGGCTGACTCCAGCTCCCGGGTGCCGGAGAGCACCCCGTCGGCGATGGAGATCTCGGACAGCGAGGTGGCGGCGGGCAGGGACAGCAGTTCGGCCAGCATCACCGGCAGCATTCCCGCCGAGCCATCGGTGGACATGTTCCCGGCGAGGACCAGATCGTACTCGTGGCGGCGCAGGGCCGCTGCCAGCACCTGAGCGGTGAGCACCAGATCGGCGCCGAGCAGCTGTTCGTCGGTGATCTGCACGGCGTCGGCAGCCCCCATGGCCAAGGCCTTCCGGAGGGTGGGCTGGATGGAATCCGGTCCCATGCTCAGCACCGTGATCTGGGTTTCCGGATCTGCATCCAGCACCTTCAGCGCAACTTCCAGCGTGCGCTCGCCGATTTCATCAAGCACCGCTTCCGAGGCGGCCCGATCAGCCAGGCCGGTTTGTTGATCCAGCGCACGGTCCGCCCCGGTATCCGGGACCTCCTTGATTAGAACGGCGATCTTCATTCGGTTCTCCCTCGTACCGCAGGTGCTAGGACTTCCAAGTTCCTCTGTTGCTCATCTTGTCCGATTCGCACCGATAGGTCAATGGATTCTCCCCGGACACCGTAGGCTTGAAGCACAGCGCACCATCGAGAACCCAAAGGATCGCCCATGGCCAGCAAAAAGCGTCAAAGCAAGAAGAACTCCGGCGCGGGAAATCCAGCAAAATCCGCCCAGCGCGGACGCAGCGTGTACCGCATCCAGGTAGAGCAGCATGTTGATTCGCTGCGCGAGGACTACGCCGCCTGGGTCGCGACCACGGTCCCGGCCTTCTCCCCGGAAGATGCCGCCGCAGCGGCGAGTATGCAGCTGTTTGTGATCGGGGCAGTCGGCACCGAATACGCGCAAAAGGCCAGCAGCTCCAACCTGCGCGATATCGACATCGACCTCTTCGGCGAAGCCCTGGCCGAGCACCTGATGAGCATTCCCGAGACCATGGCTCCGGAACCGATCTTCAGCTCGTGGCTGGACTACCTCAGCTTCCTGGAGGAGAACAAGCTCTGGGAGGGGGCGCCGGAGAACTTCGAGGCGCTGCGCGAAATGCTCGAGGACACCCTCGACGGCTTTGCCGAGGGCGACGCGGAAATCTGCGAACTGCTGCGCGGCACCGAGCTGTTCACCAAGGTCAAGGCCTTCGCCCTGGCCCTGGGCGACGGCGTGGACATGTCCGATGACAGCGAAGCCGGCATCCAGGCCCGCACCCGGGTGCTGCTCGCGCTGGGCCTGGATCCGCAGTCCTTCGACACCGAAGGCCCGGCACCGCTGGTCTTCACCTACATCTGGGGCGCCGCCCGGCTGTCCGTGGTGGACTTCGATGGCCCGACCATGAACCTGGACGAAGAATCCTACGACCTCATGGTGGATGGCGATCAGGCCGCCAGCGCCCAGATCCTCTTTGAAATGGCCGTCGGCTGCGTCCAAGCCCACCTGAATCCGACCTTCGACGTCACCCTGCGCGACGAGGCCCACTACCTGGTGCTGCGCAACCTGCTGGTCACCGCCTCTACCGGACGCGATGGCGACCTTGAAGGGCTGCGCCGCAATGTCGGGCCGAAGAACTACGACGCCGTGCTGCCCGAGGCCCAGGCCGCCATGGAATCTCTGGTCCACTACGGCCTGCTCGCCAAGGACGGGGAAACCTACAGCATCGACGAACGCCTGGTGCCGGTCATCTCTGCGGGCATCACCGAGGTCGAGACCTTCTTCGAAGAAGCCGAATAGCGCCACCGCGCCCGGATCCGCCTAGCTTGCTCCTTGATCCGGGCGCGCAGCGGCAATGGCGATCAGCTTTTTCAGGACCTGGACGTTGATGTCCTCCAGTTTTTTCACGTACACGCAACCGGCCCCCTCGGTGTACTTGCCCAGCTGGGGCAGCAGTGCTGCCCCCTCGGGAAGATCCTTCAACCCATAGATCGAGAGCTGGGCCTTGCGCGGCGAGAAGCCTGTCTTGGGCCAGATGCCGGTATTTTTGGGATTGCTTGGTGAAACGTAGGTGTAGGTACCGTAACCTACGATGCTCGGCCCCCACATCACCGGCTTCTCTCCGGTGACTTCGCTGAAAATCTTTTCCAGCGCTTCGCCATCCACCCGGCGCTTTTCTGGCGTGGCGGCCGCGATGAACTCGTGCGGATCAACGTTGGTGGGTAGGGTCTTCTGGGTTGCTGCCAAGTGCTGGCTCCTGAGGTGTTGCGGGTTCTTCTGCTTGGAAAATCGTGGAGAGCTTGCGGTATTGCTTGCTGCTCATGGCCAGCAGTGCCACCAGGATCATGATCAGCCCGCCCACCAGGAAGATCAGCGCGATGCCGCGGGCCTGTCCCGACCCCAGCAGCCAGCCAAACTGCTCATCGCCCTGCTCGCTGCGCATGAAGGGGATGATCCAGTACTGGGCGATCGGGGCAATCAAGAACGCGGTGATCGGCGCCGCCGCGGCCTCCATCATTTGCGCAAAGCCAAAGACCCTGCCCTGGCGGCGGAAGGGCACCACCTTCTGGATGACGGTTTGCTCGGAGGCCTCAACCGCCGGAATCAGCGTCATGTACAGCCAGATGCCAGCGATATACAGCCATGTCCATTCGCGGATGGTGAAGATCGCGCCGAGCAGGCCCATGGCCGCCACCAGCCACAGCATCGTGCGGATCGGGTTTTTGCCCAGCCCGAATTTGGCGATCAGCAAGCCGCCCACGATAAAGCCGGTGGATGCCAATCCGAAGGTCAGCCCCCAGGCTTGCACGGACATGATGGTCAGCCCGTAGGGATCCATCAGCGCCATGTAGGTTCCGCCGATGAAGTTGTTGAACATCGAGAAGATGATCAGCGCGAACAATCCCGGTATAGCCATCACGGTGCTGAAGCCCAGGCGCAGATCGCTGGTTTTCGTCCGCCCTTCCTCGCGCACCGGTTCTTCCTCCGGAATCTTGATCTGCAGCAAATGCAGCATGGTCAGCACCACCATCACGATCGAAATCGCCAGGGTCCAGCCCATGCCCAGCCAGCCGATGGCCAAGCCGCTGAAAACGCTGGTAATGATGAAGGCGATGCCCTGGACCGTGCCCACCAGGCCATTGGCATTGGCGTGGCGCTCTTGCGGAATCAGCAGGGTGACCGTGGTGGACAGGGCGATGCCGCGCATCTGTTCAACGATCGAGCCAAAGAGGATCACCAGGCAGAAGAGCCAGAACTGCCAGCCGCCCACATTCAGGATGTCCTTGGTGGGCAGCCACAGATAGATCAGCCCGGCCAAGCTGAAGGCGACCGCGGTGATCATCGCGGAAAACAGGAACACCGACTTTTTGCGGTGGTTGTCCACGATGGTTCCGAAAATCATGGAGAACACCGAGATCAGCAGCATGAAAGCACCGCCGATGATGCCGGTGGCCATCACGTTCTGGGTTTCCAGATACACCCAGAAGGTCAGTGCGAACCACAGGAAGCTGGTGGTGAAGTTCGCGACGGCGGTATTGATGAGAACATGCACAAAGCTGCGTTGCCCATCAGCAGGTGCCACGCGGTCTTCGGGCGTGGACGGCGCAGTGTTTTCGGTGTGCTCTTCACTCATGGGGCGACCTGCTTTAAATGGTGCCGGTGGTTGTAGGAACAGAATACTCTGCGAACAGGCGGGCCGGCAGGTGCCCGATGGCCTCGAACTGAGGGATTTAATCCGTCAGCAAGCAACCCGCTGCCCGCCGCATGGCTCGGTGCTGAAGCCAGCACCGGGTCAGCCGCCAGGCGCAGTGCAAAGGAGTAAGGCACACCAGGGTACTGAAGGCGAGCCAATTAAAGCCGCTGTCTTGAAGGGCTGGCGGTTCTGGGGTCGGAGCTTATGGGAGATCTGGTTCGTGCGACGTGACGGATAAATTCCGTCACTCAGGATCCTTGCATACCAGCTGGTCGCTCATCAGGGGCCGCGCCCTGGCCAGGATGATCGAGCCCAGAGCCAGCGGCTTCGGTATTCCCGTCGATGATGGCCGGCCGCTCAACCCGAATGCTGAGATCGCCATCGCCAAGATCGGGAATGCCCAGAACTCGTCGAAGGTCGGCAGGTGAAGCCACCCTGCGCTCAGGACACCGGTTGTGCACGTGTTCAAAGCGTTCGACGTTCTCCACGCTGCCCGGAATGACCAGTGAATTCAGTCCGTGGGGAGTGCGCCAGCACTTGGATCCGTCCGGGCGATTGGTCACTCGCCAGCCCAGCGCGTGCTTGAACATCTGATGCTGCTTGCACAACAGCTCGGTGTTCTCGCGGTTGGTGTGGCCGCCGGTTTCCCACGCTTCAACGTGATCAACCTCGGAGTTATCCGCGGTGCGCCGGCATCCGGGGTAGCAGCAATGCTGATCCCGGGCCCGCAGGAATTCCTTGAGCACCCGCGTTGGCTTGTAGCGCTTGCGCCCGACATCCATCACGGCGCCGCTAAATGGATCGGTGAGCATCGGGATGATTGATGGGGCATCCTTGGCCACCTGCATGGCAGTGCCCATAGGGATTGGCCCATAGCCCTCCAGGTCCGCCATGGCGTACTTCGGGTTGGCCACCATCTGCAGAGCAGGGATCGTCACGACCACACGGGGCTTGAGCGGGGTGCCGTTGGTGGTTGGCCAGCCATTGATCAGGGCATCGCAGAATATGTCGGCCATCAGCTGGGCCTTGGTGCGGGCGTCCTCCGGATCCTTGTGCTGGGATGCCTCGTAGTCCAGGGTGTTCAGGATGGAACGCACGTTGACGATGGGCGCGACGAGCTTGATGGCACCCATCCCGTCGTCCATGTCCCAGCTGGTCACCTTTCTCGCATCGGCCGCCTTTTCATGCCGGGCGGAGGCCGCTTCGGGACTCGACCGGTCGTGGAAACGGCGGGCACGCTGGCTGATCGTGTCATCGCTGGCGGTAGCGGCAACAGGCAAAAGCTGGTGCTCCATCAATTCAATCTGCTCTGTGGAGAGGTCCTGCGAATTCTTCACGATGGAGCGTGCCGCCGACGGCGTAATCTGTCCGGCGGCCAGGGCCAACAGGGTCCGCGGGCAAACGTGGCGCAGGCCCTTGGCCGTGAACATCCGGGCGCGAGCCTTTTCGCTTGTCACGCGCAGGGCAATCGCCGCTTCGGCAATGAAGTTGGACGTGATGATCTGGTCGCTCGCACGGTCCACTGCGTAGTAGTTGGCGCTGAGCCGCTCACGACGTTCCTGCTCTGATTCAAGATAGGGCTTGGCGACCGCATCCTCGGCAACAACTTGGGCGACCAGCTCAACACTGTCAGCCATGATGACCGAGGACGCAGCATCAAGCATGCTGTACATCTTCTGGATCTTCTGCAGCCGAACCAGGCCTTCGCCGGGGTCCGTGAGCGGGCCGGCGCTGAACAGCTCGTCAGCAAGTTTCTTCATCGGCCCGTAGAACATCTGGTGCTCGATGTGGTCTGCGAAGAACGAGTTGGATTGGGATTCGCCGCGGGTGCCCGGCGGATCTAATGGCAGGCGATGCTCGTCGTCATCGCCGGGGGCAAAATAAAGATTTGTCATGCCTCATTTTCCCGCGGATTCCGGACAGTTTGGCTGGTTATCCACAGGTTTGAGGGGCTTCATCGGGTAGGTTATTGAATTGTTAGGCAAAGAAGTTGCGGTCACAATTGGGCCACATTCAATACAGCCGAAATCCGCGACGGCGGACGGGCGATCCGAGGGAGAGAAAAGCATGATTTTTGGCAAAAAGGGCGACGAAGCAGTGCGCAACAAGTTGGCATCCACACCGGCCCCATACCGGGAGATCGCCCTTCGCCTGCACGAGATGATTTGTGAAAGCGCGCCGTCACTGGAGCCCGTGGTTCGCTGGGGCCTCGCGTTCTACGTCAAGGACGGCAAGGACGTCTGCTACATCAAGCCCGACAAGGCATACCTCGCATTCGGGTTTGGCGAAGTAGTGAATCCGGCCTTTGAAGAAGGCGCGCTGATGCATCCGGTCGCGTGGACGATCACCGCGCTGGATGAAGCGACCGAACAGAAAATTCGCGCCCTGGTGCAGAAGGCTGCTGGCTGATCGCCTAGCTGGAAGCGCGGCGCGATCGAGAACAGCCGCGGATGATTGCCCGAAACAGCGGCATTGCGAGCAGCATAAAAAGCAAGACCATTGCTCCGATGCTTAGCAGGTAGAGCGGAAGCTCTAGGGCAGCGGCCGCCTCGGCGTCCCAATCTGCAAAGGTGTCGCCCACGGAGTTCATATTTGCGAAGGACGCGAAAAAGTACGCGGGTGCTCCCAGCACCAGGATGAGGCTGAAAAGCGCGCTGGCTATCCAGGGGTCAGTTGAGAATCTTTTGGACAGTGCGGTCCAGGCCCACGCACTGGCAAGGAGCAACCCCAACGCCGCAAAGGCGACTCCGCCAAGAGGGCTGTAATCCTGCTTTGCCACGTCCATGGCTGAGACTGCCTCATCTAGGGGTCGGTGGCTGGCCGCGACCACAGCCCAGTTGTTCATGAGCAACAAACCAGCGACTGCGTATCCCGAGATCATAAGGAACCCTACGATGGCCAGTACCTTTTTCATAAGTGGAGTGTAGCGCGGATGCGGGGCATGCTTGGCAGGCGGGAAACCCCGGACTATTGTTTGAATGTGACGCAGGGCACTGTTCGAAGTGGATCGAAAGGGTAGTCGATGAAGGCTTATGCCAAGGGCGAGAGCGAACCGAAGCTGCTCGATGAGACCATTGGAGCCAACTTCGAGCGGACGGTGGCCCGACGGGGCGACGCCGAGGCCTTGGTGGAAGCCAGCACGCAACGCCGCTGGACCTGGCGTCAGCTGGATGGGGAGATCAACCGGCTGGCCAAGGGCATGATCGCCGCCGGACTGAACCCGGGGGACCGGGTGGGGATCTGGGCGCCGAACTGCGCCGAGTGGGTCTTCACCCAGTATGCGACGGCCAAGATCGGCGTCATCCTGGTCAATGTGAACCCGGCCTACCGCACCCATGAATATGCCTACGCGGCCAACCACAGCGGACTGCGGATGCTGGTGGCGGCCTCCGAATTCAAGACCAGCAACTATCGGGCCATGGTGGAGCAAACGCGCGCCGAGACGCCGGGGCTGGAGCGCGTGGTGTTCCTGGGCACCGATGATTGGCAGCAGCTGCTGGACGAGGGATCATCGATCGACGACGCCGAACTGGCCGCCCGGCTGGCGGCAACCAGGGCAGAAGACCCGATCAACATCCAGTACACCTCGGGGACTACCGGGTATCCCAAGGGCGCGGTGCTCAGCCACCGCAATATCCTGAACAACGGCCACCAGGTCACCGGGATGATCGACCTGGGCGAGCAGGACCGGCTGTGCATCCCGGTGCCGTTCTACCACTGCTTCGGCATGGTCATGGGCAACCTTGGCTGCACCTCGCGCGGTGCCACCATGGTCATCCCCGCCCCGGGATTCGACGCCGAAACCACCCTGAGGGTGGTGGCCGAGGAGCGATGCACGGGCTTGTACGGGGTGCCCACCATGTTCATCGCCATGCAGAACCTGCCCAATTTCAAGGAGTTCGACCTCTCCACGCTGCGCACCGGCATCATGGCCGGTTCCATCTGCCCGGTTCAAGTGATGCGCCACTGCGTCGAGGACATGGGGATGAGCGCGGTCTCCATCGCCTACGGGATGACCGAAACCTCCCCGGTCTCCTGCCAGACCCGCAGCGACGACGATATGGAGTGCCGCACCGCCACCATCGGCCGGGTGCACCCGCACGTGGAAATCAAGGTGGTCGATCCGGCCACCGGCGCTACGCTGCAGCGCGGGGAAACCGGCGAATACTGCACCCGTGGCTACTCGGTGATGCTCGGCTACTGGCAGGACGAGGAAAAAACCCGGGCCGCCATCGATCCCGAAGGCTGGATGCATACCGGCGATCTGGCGGTGATGCGCGAGGACGGCTACTGCACCATCGTGGGCCGGATCAAGGACATGATCATCCGCGGCGGCGAAAACATCTACCCGGCCGAAATCGAGGAATTCCTCTATCAGCACCCGGATATCGAGGATGTCCAGGTGGTGGGCGTGCCCGATGGGAAGTACGGGGAGGCGGTCTGCGCCTGCGTGCGCATGAAGGCGGGGCGCGAGCCGCTGGGCGTCGAAGCGGTGCGCGAGTACTGCAGCGGCCAGCTCGCGCATTTCAAGATCCCCGCCTACGTGCAGATCCTTGAGGATTTCCCTGTCACGGTCACCGGGAAGATCCGCAAGAACCAGCTGCGCGAGGACGCCGCGAAATTGCTGCAGCTCTAGGCCGCGCCCCGTTCATCCGGTGCCGAGGGAAAGCGGTGCTTTTGCCCGGGGGTGATTTGCATCTCGACATGCTTCCCTGAGCGCGGGCAAGATGCTAGCTTGGCTAAATAACTTTCTTGGCCTAATTCCCCGTTGATCCCGCAACGTGAACGGAGCGCGCGTGCAAAAGCATTTCAGCCGATGGGTGGGCATCGCCGTTGTCCTGATTGTCGTGGCCGCGGCCGCGCTGCTGCTGTGGTCCATCAGCCTCAGCGGCAAGCCGGTGGCGATGTGGAACCCGGTGGAGCTGCGGATCGGCGCACTCTGGACAACCTTCTACAGTACCGAGCTGCCCGACCTGTCCATCCTGGTGTTCGCCGTATCGGCCGCGGTCATGCTGGTGCTGCTCGTGGTGCTGGGCGAACGCTTCGTCACCTGGCGCTACCGCCGTACGCCGATCCAGAAATCGAGCCGCCCGCTGGCGCCGAAAGCCGTCATGGCCCGCACCCGCGGTATCCACGCCGGCGAAGTCACCGTGACCGTGCTGATTCCGGCGCACAACGAGGAAGCTTCGCTGCCGTTTACGCTCAAGGCCCTCGAGGAGCAGAGCTTCAAGCCATCGCGGATCATCGTGGTAGCCGACAACTGCACCGACGCCACCGTTGAGGTGGCCCGCGAGCATGGCGTCGAGGTCTTCGAATCGGTGGAGAACAAGCACAAGAAGGGCGGGGCGCTGAACCAGGCGCTGCAGGCGATTCTGCCGGCGATGGGCGACAACGACTGCGTGATGGTGATGGATGCGGATTCGCAGATCGGCGCCGGCTTCCTGGAAACCGCGAAGGACCGGTTCACCTGGGATCGCGCGCTGATGGCGGTGGGCGGGCTCTTCCACGGCGAAGAGGGCCATGGGCTGCTCGGCCAGTTCCAGCGCAACGAATACACACGCTACCAGCGCGAGATCGAGCGCCGCAACGGCCGGGTCTTTGTGCTCACCGGCACCGCCTCGGTCTTCCGCGCCGCGGCCCTGCGCGAAGTCGCCGCTGCCCGCGGCACCATGCTGCCGGGCAATCCGGGCGAGGTCTACGACACCGCCGCGCTGACCGAGGACAATGAGCTGACCATTGCGCTGAAGACCCTCGGCGCGCTGACCACCTCGCCGACCAGCTGCACGGTGGTCACCGAGCTGATGCCCAGCTGGAAGATGCTCTGGGCCCAGCGCCTGCGCTGGCAGCGCGGCGCGCTGGAGAACCTGGGCGCCTACGGGGTGCGGGCGCAGACCTCGCGCTACTGGGCGCAGCAGATCGGCATCGGCTACGGGGTGATCGCCCTGTTCAGCTACTTCGCGCTGATGCTCATTATGCTGGTCTCGATGGACACCTGGGTGTGGTTCCCGTTCTGGATGCTGCTCGGGGCGCTCTTCGCGGTGGAACGCATCGTCACCGTCTGGCATGGCGGATGGCGCGCGCGGATCGTCGCTGCGCTGGTCATCCCGGAGCTCGTCTACGACGCGTTCCTGGACCTGGCCTTCCTCAAGGGCGTGGCGGATATCGCCTTCGCCCGCAGCGCGGATTGGAAGCATGTCGAGCACGCAGGTGCCGCACGGAAGGCAGTGGGCTGATGGTGGAACTTCTGGTGCACGTGCCGCGCGGGATCATCCTGCCCGAAAGCGTGCTGCTCAGCGACTGGTTCGCGGTGCTGGCCTCATTCGTCGCGATCAACACCGTGCTCTACCTGGTGCTCGGTCTGGTGAAGCTGCTGCCGGTGATCCGCTTCAAGAGCGGGCGGGGACGTGAGCGGCGTTCAGAAACCCGGAATATCGATCCCGAGGCGTCTGCGTAGCCCGGCCATCGCTTCAGGCAGCTGCTGCGGTGCCAGGCCGGGGCTGAAGTAGAAGCCCTGGGCGTAGTCGAAGCCCAGGTCCCGGGCCAGGGCCAGATGCTGCGCGGTTTCCACGCCTTCGACCAGGGTCTGCGCATTGATCCCGCGAGCGGCGGCCAGCAGCAGGTCCACATGCTCGTGCGCCGCGGCCGATGACTGGTAGTGGATGAACAGCGACCGGTCCAGCTTCACGATGTGGGGCTTGAGCATGGTGATGCGCTCGCGGGTGGCATAGCCGATTCCGGCATCGTCAACCAGCAAGAGGCAGCCGAGCTCATCGGCGCTGATCCGGGCCCTGCCGCACAGTTCCGGTGCCGAGAGCTCATGCAGTTCCAAACCCCAGGCCAGCCGGGGGTCCAGCTCCGGGCGCTGCTTGGCGAAAGCGTCGATGGCCGGCCCCGACGCATTCATGGTCAGCAGCAGGCCATCGGGGATGGCGTGGCTGGCGGCAAGGATCTGGTTCAGGGCACGCAGTTCCAGATCAACTAGACTGCCTGCAAGGCGGGCTTCATTAAAATGCGACTGGGGAGTGCGGCCATCGCGGAACCTGGCCAGCGCTTCGAAGCCCGCGAGGGCATGGCGCTGCAAGTCTACAAGTGGCTGGAATACAAATTTCATCATCCGCCGATCAGGCCGAAATTGAAGGACTTTGCCGTGGCTGTGTTGCGCGGCTCGCTAGTGGAAATCTTACAATGGACTGGATATGGATACGCGGTTTCTGGGAAAAAAGGACCGGCGGGCCCAGGCCGGCTATAGCTGGTGGTACCGGCTGCTGCCGCCCAGGGCCCGCGCAATCAAGCGGCCGGAAGTAGCGGTGACCGGGTTCATCGCCGGCTTCTTCATACTCTTCTACCTGATCAATTTGACCTACGACTTCGAGTCGGTGGCCAGGCAGTACCTGGGCTATGTCCGCTTTGCCGGCGCGATCCTGGTGCTCCTGCTGATCTACATCAAGCTGGACCGCTTCCCGCTGTGGATCGGCTACCTCGGGGCGCTGACCGAGCTTGTCGCCTTCGCCTACTTCGTCGGGCTCTCCTCGGATTTCGAGCAGATCGCCTTCCGGCTCCAGGAATTCCCGCTGATCACCCTGTATCTGGCCTGGCTTTTCGATCCCAGGCTGGTGCGCTGGACCATCTACCCGGTCCTGGCATGCACCCTGTACCTGGCCTACCTCTACGGGCCGCAGTCCGGCATGGCGCTGCACAGCGGATGGCTCAATATGCTCAGCCTGGTGCTGCTGACCATCGGCGCCTCGGTGATCGGCAGCTATGTGAAAGCCCGCTTCCACTACCAGTCCGAGGTCGACGAGCTTACCGGCGCGGCCAATCGCCGAGGGCTGCAGCTGCGCGGTGAGCTCATGCTCGCTTCCTCCCAGCGCTCCCGGCGGCCGATGGCGGCGGCCCTGCTGGATATGGACAAGTTCAAGGCGATCAATGATGAAGGCGGCCACGAGGCCGGCGACCGGGCCCTGAAGGACCTGGTGAGGCACCTGAAGGCGAGCACCCGCAGCAACGATGTGGTCGCGCGCTTGGGCGGCGATGAATTCGTGGTCCTGTTTCCTCGCACCACGCGCACCCAGGCTCAGCTGCTGATGGATCGCGTGCAGGGCTCGTCGTCGCAGGCATGGAGCTTCGGTGTTGCGCAGGCGCGCACGGACGACAACCTGAGCACGATGATCCTGCGCGCGGACCGCGACATGTATGCTGCAAAGCGCGATCGGGCCTCGCGCGAGGACCGAAATCCGGGCGACATCGGCGCGAAATAAAACCGTGGCAGGCTTGAGCCATGGATATCAAGATGATCGAAGCCGATCCGCTCGCCGAATCGATGCAGCGCATGGTGCAAGAGCACCTGGCGGACATGGCGCCCACCGCTCCCGAGGAGAGCCGGCACGCCATGGATGCAACGGGCTTGGCTGATCCGTGCGTTTCGCTGTTCCAGATGCGCGTGGGCGAGTCCATCATCGGCATGGGCGGATTCAAGGACCTGGGAGATTCGGTGGCGGAGCTCAAAAGCATGCGCGTGTCCCCGGAATTCCGTGGCCGCGGACTGGGCCGGCGGCTGCTGGACGAGCTGATCGGCACCGCCGCGCAGCGCGGTTTCACCCAGCTCTGCCTGGAAACCGGAACCCATGAGTACTTCACCGCCGCGCGAGCCATGTACCAGGCCGCCGGCTTCACCCCGTGCCCGCCTTTTGGCGGCTACCAGCTCGATGAGAACAGCGTGTACTACCGGCTGCAGCTAGCCTAGCTTCCCGCCCAGGCGCTCCTGCATCTTCTGGCTGGCTTCATTCAGCCCGCGGATTTCCACGCTCTTGCCGTAGTTCTGGTATTTGGCGCGGATCGAATCCACGGCCGCGATGGTCGAGGCATCCCAGAGGTGCGACTGGGACATGTCGATGACGATGCGCTCGGGGTCCTCGGCATAGCGGAACTGGGTGTACAGGTCGTTGGACGAGGCGAAGAACAGCTCGCCGTTGACCGCGTAGAGCGCCTGCCCGCCGGACACCGTGCGGGTGACCGTGACCAGGTGGGCCACCCGGTTGGCGAAGAGCACCATCGCCGAGAGGATGCCCACGCCCACGCCAATGGCGAGGTTGTGGGTGGCCACGGTGAGCACCACGGTGATGGCCATGACGAAGGTTTCGCTCTTGGGCATCATCTTCAGGGTGCTCGGGCGGATGGAGTGCCAGTCGAAGGTGGTGGCCGAGACCACGATCATCACCGCGACCAGCGCGGCCATCGGAATCTGCGCCACCACATCCCCGAGCAGCAGCGCGAGCAGCAGCATGAAAATGCCGGCAAAGGCGGTGGAGATGCGGGTGCGCCCGCCGGAGACCTTCACCCCGACCATGGTCTGTCCGATCATCGCGCAGCCGCAGATGCCGCCGAAGAACCCGGTGACGATATTCGCGGTGCCCTGCGCCCAGGACTCGCGGGTTTTGCTCGAAGAGGTATCGGTGATGTCGTCAACCAGCTTGGCGGTGAGCAGGGATTCGAGCAGGCCCACAAAGGCCACCGCAATCGCATAGGGCGCGATGATCTTCAGGGTCGCCAGATCCAGCGGCACCCCGGGCAGGTGGAAGATGGGCAGCGAATCGGGCAGCTCGCCCTTGTCGCCCACGGTCGGGACAACGATCTTCGCGAAGATCGTGATCGCGGTGAGCACCACGATGGCGATCAGCGGCGCCGGCACCGCCTTGGTGATCTTCGGGAAGTAGCAGACAATGGCTACCCCGAGGACCACCAGCGGGTACACCTGCCAGGGAACATCGCGCAGTTCGGGCATCTGCGCCCAGAAGATCGAGATGGCCAGGCCATTGACGAAGCCGATCATCACCTGGCGGGGGATGAAGCGCAGCAGTTTGGCCACGCCCAGCAGCGCCAGGGCCACCTGGATGGCGCCAGCCAAAACCACCGTGGCAAAGAGGTACTCCACCCCGTAGGCGCGCACCAGCGGGGCCACCACCAGGGCCACCGCGCCGGCCGCCGCGGAAATCATGGCCGGGCGCCCGCCGGTGATCGCGATGACCACGGACATGGTGAAGGAGGCGAAGATGCCCACGCGCGGATCCACGCCGGCGATCACGGTGAACGCGATGACCTCGGGAATCAGCGCCAGGGACACCACCAGCCCGGCGAGCAGCTCGGTCTTGAGCAGCCGGGGGGATTTGAGGGTGCGCCACACCGATTGGCGCTGCATCGGGGTCAGTTCTGCGATCGCGGTGCTCACCGGGACTCCATTCAAAAAAAGTGCCCCGGGACAAGTTGGAGCGGGGACCTATCTACGGTATCGCACCGGGCGCTGGCGGCGGTTAAATTCGAAGCCCCAGCCGGCCCGGATTACTCCGGGGGCTGGGGCTTCTCGATCATCACTCGCACCTTCATGAGGTGCTTTCTACTCTAGGGCCGCTGGCTGTGCGTCCAATAAGCATGATCTGCGCATTGCCTGCTGGTGTTCGCCGGTCGTGGCGCCGACGGTGCCAGAGCGCAAAAAAATTGGCCCTGCCGCAAGACCGGCAGGACCAATTTCTCGTCATCACTCGCACCTTCAATGAGGTACTTGCCAGCCTAGGGGCGGCGCCTGTGGATGGAATAAGCGTGCACTGCATGCTGCCCATGGATCCGCTTGCACCTGCGTGCGGGGCCCGGTTAAAGAAGAATTCCCGCTGGGCAATATCCAGCGGGAATTCTCACGATCATCACTCGCACCTTCAAGGAGGTGTTTTCAACAGTAGCTGCGCTTTCTGTGCCGTCCCTTTGGCCCAGCTTCGCGTTGCCGAAGACCACTGCCGAAAATCGTTGCCGAACAGTGGGCGCAGTGCACATAGGCAGCCCGGTGCGGGTGCGGCAAATACAGTCATGGGCCCATAGTTCAAGGCAGGGAAGCTGCCTAAGCTGGGAACATGACTTCTCAGCAGAAACCAGCCCCCGCAGCCAATGGCGTGCTGCAGGTGGCCATTGTTCCCGACTCCTTCAAGGGAAGCGCCCGGGCCAGCGAAGTGGCCACCGCGCTCGCACAAGGATTCTCCAAGGGGGCCGCAAGCCGCCAGCGCCAGGTCGAGATCACCGCAGTTCCCTTTGCCGACGGCGGCGAAGGAACACTGGAGGCGCTGATCGATGCCTGGGGCACCGAAGCGATCACGGTGGACACCACCGACGCCCTGGGCCGCCCGGTCGCCTCCCGGCTCGGGCTGTCCGCGGACAAGAAGATCGCCGTCGTGGAAGCCGCCGAAGCAGCCGGTCTGCCGCAGGTCAGCGACGTGCCGCGCAGGCCGCTTCAGGCCACGACCTGGGGCCTGGGCCCGCTGGTGTCGCGCGCCTTGGACCTCGGGGTGCAGCAGATCATCCTGTGCCTGGGCGGGTCCGCCACCACCGACGGCGGCACCGGCCTGCTGGGCGCACTGGGTGCCAAGTTCCTTGACGAGCACGGGCAGCAGCTGCCAGCAGGCGGCGGCGCACTGGCCAAGCTGGCAAAGATCGACATGTCCGAACTGGATCCGCGAGCCGCCACGGTGCAATGGCAAATCGCCTGCGATGTCACCAACCCGCTGCTCGGCGCCCAGGGCGCGGCAGCGATCTTCGGCCCGCAGAAGGGGGCTAGCGAGCAGGACGTGCAGCTGCTGGATCGCGGACTTGAACGGCTGGCCGATGTTCTTGAAGCTGATACCGGCCGGAAGCTGCGCGAGCAGCCGGGCATGGGAGCGGCCGGAGGCCTGGCGGTGTGCCTGGCCTCGTACTTCCCGGTGGACCTGGTCCCCGGATGGCAACTGGTAGCCGAGGTGCTCGATGCCCACCGGATCCTGGGTGCCGCGGACCTGGTCATCACCGGCGAGGGGCGGCTCGATAGCCAGTCGCTGAACGGCAAGGTGGTGTGCGGTGTGCTGGAAGCGGCCGGGGAGCATGCCGAGGTGATCGTGGTGGCCGGGTCCGTGGACCTGGGCGACGAACAGCTGGAGCGGGCCGGGATCCTGGCGGCCTATTCCATCGCGCCCGGCCCGGCGAGCCTGGCCCAACTGTCCGCCGATACCCTCGCATTGGTTGAGCGCACGGCGTTCAGCGTGGCCAGGACCTACCTGCCGCTGGCTCCACCGAGGGGATGAAACGGCGCATCCGTTTTTCCGCCAGGAAGACGATGTGCCTAGCGGCGGCCGGTTTCTACGATGGAATCATGATGAAGAAAAAGTATGCCGCCAGCGCCTTGCTGGCTGCGCCCCTGGCCCTGCTGCTCAGCGGATGTTCCGTTTCAGACCTGATGGTGGATAAATACGACGAGTCCACCGAAAAATCTGCCAAGACCTCGGAAGAGGGCGTTTCGAACGGGCTGCTGCCCGATTGGGTCCCCGCCGGCGGCACCGATGTGAAGCTCGTGCAGCGCAATACCGGGATGGAACGAATTTTTGCCATGGACTACACCGGGGACTTGCCCGGCGAAAAATGCCTGCCGATTAAATCTGCTGGGCACCCATCCGGGGCGGAACTGAAAAAGGCCTACGCCTCGGATCCGCGCACCAAGGATTTTGAGGCCAAGGAGATCTCCTCGACCAGGACCCTTGAAGCGCAATGGTGGCCGCAAGGCGCCGAAGAGAAGACCACGCAGCTCTGCGGACGATTCTGGGTCCACCTCGCCGAGGGCAAGCTCTATGCTTTTGCGCCTGACAGCACCAGCACCGCCACGGCAGTGCTGCAGGAGCGCGAGGCTTCCTAGGCTTCTTGTGGAGCTTGCTGGCGGGGCTGGTTCCGCGCGGTGTAGAGCCGGCATGCGGCCAACCCGGCCAGGCTCAGCACAATCAGCGCCGGGCCCAGCAGCCCGGGCAAGCGCTGGTTCCATGTCATGTTGAGCACTACCAGCAGGCTGACGAGGAAGCCTCCGGTGAAGTAGCTGATCGCCGAACTCATGGTGGGCCTTTCATCGCGATGCTTGACTGGGGTGAGCCTAGCATCACCGGGCGGCAAGGTGAAGGAGGCCCGGGGAAGCTAGGATGATTCCATGAGCGAAAAGGAGCAACCTCGACTGTCCGGCGCCTTGGCGCAAAAGGTTGTCGACACCATTGCGCCAACGATTAATCGCCATGTGAACATCATGAACGCCCATGGAATCATCATCGCCTCCAGCGATGCTTCGCGCGTGGGCACGCTGCACGAAGGAAGCGTCGAAGCCATCCGGCGCAATGAGGCCATCAGGGTCACCCAGGCCGATGAAACGGCGGGAACCCAGCCGGGAGTGAACCTCCCTTTGGCGCTGAACGAGCGGTTGTGCGGTGTCGTCGGAGTAACCGGCGCGCCCCACGAGGTCGAGCCCCTGGCGGATCTGATTGCGCTCACCGTCCAGCTGCTGTTTGCCCAGGAGCGCGAGCACTCGCGCAGCGCTCGCCGGGCGGCCGAGGCCAGGGACCTTATTTCGGCGTTGCTGGCCGGGCGGGTTGCCGCAGAAGTCGTCGACCGGAACCTGGAAGCGCACGGGCTGCGCGGACCGGTGCAGCTTGAGCTGTGGCTGCCGCGCGATGGCCGCGACCCCCTGCTGGAGCAAGCTGCCGCGGAAGGCATGCGCACCTCATGGGTCAGCCTGTTCGGCGCGCACTGGCGGCTGCGGGCAAGCACCGATGATGCAGCAGGTCAGCCCGCGAAACCGAGCGATCGTTTTCTTGGCGGAGCGGATGCTTTCGATGCCGGAGCGCTGTTGGCGCAGGCCGAAATGATGCGCACCCTGGTGGCGCGTCCTGCGCTGCTTCCGCAACGGGCACACCGGGAGATCTGGAATCAGGACATCGCCGTGGCCGTTGCACGGACTCCGGCGCGGAGCCTGGCCTATCTTGCGGCACCGGCCCGGGCGCTGAATCAAGAACAGGCAAAAACCCTGCTGGTGGTCGCCGCGGCATCCGCCATGTCGCAGGCCGCCGAAGCCTTGCACATTCACCGCAATACCCTGGTGCAGCGGCTGGAAAGGATCGGCCAGGTCACCGGCGCCGATATTCGCCAAGCCAATGAATCGCTGCGGCTGCAGCATGCCGTGTACGCGCGCATTGCACTTGACGAGATGCAGATTTTCTAGCGGCACCAGCAGCACCAGGCGAGCCTCGATAAATTCCGTCTGCCGAGGGGCGTGCACATATTCTTGCAGGACCATGCCGGGAAACCCGGTCGCATGCCCATAGGCAATCCGGCGCCGGTTTCCTACTATTGGCACATCACCTGCTGTTCAGGGTCGGCGAAACCGAAGAAATCCGGGCCTGGCTGATCCAACCCCCAGAGCTTGAGCCGCTTTGCTGGACAGCGATCCACACATAGTGGCAAAGGAGCCAACCTGCCGTGTACGAACTCATTGTTCTCTTGATCCTCGTGGTCGCCATTGTGCTGGTGACCGCACGCTGGAAAATCAGCCCCTTCCTCGCGTTGATTGGCGCAGCTATCCTTGCCGCCTTCGCCTACAGGATTCCCCTGGCCGAAGTGGCGGGCACCGTCACCACCGCCTTCGGCACCACCATGGGCAATATCGGCCTGGTCATCCTCTTCGGCACGATGATCGGCATCATCCTGGAACGATCGGGCGCCGCAATCTCCATGGCCGACGCGCTGATCAAGGTCCTGGGAACCAGGTTCCCCAATCTGACCCTGACAATCATTGGCTACATTGTCTCGATTCCGGTCTTCTGCGATTCGGGCTACGTGGTGCTGAACTCGCTGCGCAAAGCCATCACCCTTCGCACCGGCGTATCGGGGCTGGCTACTTCGGTGGCGCTGATGACCGGCCTGTACGCCACGCACACCATGGTTCCGCCAACCCCCGGCCCGCTGGCGGCGGCCGAGAGCATCGGCATTGCCGATAACCTCGGGCTGATCATTGCCGTTGGCCTTCCGGTGGCAGCCATCTCCGCGTTGGCCGGCCTGTTTTATGCCAGCCGCTTCAACAAGTCCCAATGGACCGCCTTGCCGTCGGAAGACGAGAATGATCTGGCAGACCTGGACTACGAGCAGCTGCGCGCAAGCTTCGGCAAGCTGCCGCATCCGGCCTTGGCCTTCCTGCCGATCCTGGTGCCGCTGGTTTTGATCTGTGCCTCATCTATCGCCAAGCTGCCATCCCAGCCGCTGGGCGGGGGAACGCTGGTTGAAGTCCTCTCGTTCCTCGGCACGCCGGTGATCGCCCTGATTTTCGGCCTGCTCTCGGCCACTTTGCTGTTGCGCGGCGAGAACAAGCTGGGCGATTTTAATGAGCAGATGCACGAATCGGTGCGCACCGCTGCCCCGATCTTGCTGATTACCGGGGCTGGCGCCGCATTGGGCGCGGTGCTGGCCGCCTCGGAGCTGACCACGATTCTCTCCGACTCGCTGAGCGGACTCGGCCTGGGCCTGGCGGTGCCGTTCCTGATTGCCGCCGCCCTGAAGTCGGCGCAGGGATCGTCCACGGTATCGATGGTGACCACCTCCGCGCTGGTCGCGCCGATGCTCGGTTCGCTGGGGCTGGATTCCGAATTGGGAATGGTGCTCAGCGTCCTGGCGGTGGGTGCCGGTGCGATGGTTGTCTCGCACGCGAATGACTCGTACTTCTGGGTGGTCTCGCAGCTCAGCCGGATTCCGGTGATCACTGCATACAAGACCCTCAGCGTGGCTACGGCAATCCAGGGCACCGCGGCCTTTGCAACGGTCTGGATCCTGGGGGCGGTCCTGCTCTAGCGCACTGCTGAATACACCCCGGGCACCGCGCCATCATCGAACCCTTCCTTGATGGCGCGGTGCACTGTTTTTAAGGGAGCTCAGAAACGGCCAGCCTGCTACGCCAAAGCCATGATGGGCTGGTGCGGGTCAGGGGTGCTCACGCCAAGAACAATGTGAATTAGACGCCGTAATATGCGGAAATATGACGCTGATTTAGCGCCTGCCCGCCGCCTCCCAGCCTTGCCAGCCCGGGATTTGTGAAGAGATCTGACGCAGTGTTCCCTCCAGTGACGCGTTGATGGCAAGCTCCCGGGATCAATGCTTGACTCGGATAACACCCCATCCAGAGCGGCTGAGAGACCTGGCTCCACGACGCCGCAGCAAGCCTGCCTCCTGCAGATAGTGCTAACGCCAGGTTCGATGGAGCTCCCGGGGCAAGAAGCGTGAACTTCTGTTCGGGATCCCTCGGTTCGATATGTCCAAGAGAGGGACGGCATGACTCGCACTCGCCCGAACACCCTGAAATTTGTGGCTGCCGCACTCGCAGCAACCACGCTGCTCTCCGGTTGCTCGCTGAAGGAACCACGCCCCGAAGCCGCGCCGGCCGTGGCGCCAAGCAGCAACCCGCAAACCGAACAGAAGCTCGACGATGTTCCTTCGATCGAGGGCAAAAAAGTGGGCATCGCGGCCAAGGACATCCTGCACGACTACTCGCGCGTGGTGTATCAGCAAATCCAAGAACGCATCAAGGAGCTCGGCGGAGAGGTCATTGCCACCCAGGCCGAAGCCAAGGACGAGAAGCACGTTTCGGACGTGGAAAATCTCATTACCCAGTCGCCCGATGCCATCGTGGTGATCCTGGGCGATGCCCAGACGCTCACCCCGGCCCTGGCCAAGGTGGATGCTGCAGGAATTCCGCTGTTCACCATCGACTTCCAGAGCGAGTACTCGAAGAACAACGTCACCAGTGATAACTGGAACGTCGGCACCACCCTGGCTCGCACCATGGCCGAGGACCTGCACGGCAAGGGCAAGATCCTGGTCTTCAACGGCTTCCCGGGCGTGACGCCCTGCCGGATCCGCTACAACAGCCTGAACCTGGTGCTCGAAGACTACCCGAATATCGAGAAGATCACCCCGGAACTGCAGGACAAGTACGAAGGCACCATCGAAGATGCCAAGAACCAGATCCAGGATCAGCTGCGCAGGCTGCCCGAAGGCGAAGTGGATGCGATCTGGTCCTGCTGGGATATGCCGCTGATCGGCGCCGCGCAGGCTATCGATCCCACCGATAATGACATCAAGCTCTATGGAGTCGACGCGGAACCCGGGGCACTGGACTTGATCGCGAATCCGCAGAGCTCCTACCAGTTCACCGTCGCCCAGCCCACCAAGCAGATTGCTGCCACCTCGGCCACGAATATTGCGCTGTTCCTCAACGGGCAAGCCGACCAGGTACCAAGCACCAGCTACGCCGAGCCGATTTTTGTGGACAAGGACAACGTGAATCAGGTGCGCAATGACAACGGAATCTAGCCTGCTGCTGAGCATGGCCGGGATCGGCAAATCCTTTGGCGCCGTCACCGTGCTGGACGATGTCCACCTGCAGCTGCGGGCCGGGGAAGTGCTCGGCCTGGTAGGTGAAAACGGTGCCGGAAAATCAACCCTGATCAAGATCCTCACCGGGTTGTACACCCTGGATTCGGGGCAGATCGAGCTTGCTGGACAGGCGGTGCAGATACGGCGCCCGGCCGATGCCGAAGCGCTGGGCATTGAGGTGATCCACCAGGACCGCCACCTGGCCGGGCGCCTGACCGTCGCCGAACAGCTGTATCTTGGCACATCCAGAAACCGCGGTTTATGGCGCCACGAGCGCACCGTGCAAGAGGCGGCCCGGGCGGATATCCTGCGGACCACCGGCCAGGAGCTGGACACCGCGGCCTTTGTCGACGAGCTGAGCGTTGCCCAGCAGCAGCTGATCCAGATTGCCCGCGCCGTGCTGGCCGAACCCAAGGTGCTGATTCTTGATGAGCCGACCGCGCCCTTGGCCAATGACGAGGTCGAGCAGCTCTTCGGCACCATCGGGCACCTGCGTGATCGCGGGGTGGGGATTATTTTCATCTCCCACTATCTCCAGGAACTGCAGCAGGTCACCGACCGGATCACGGTGCTGCGCAACGGCAGGAATGCCGGGGATGCCAGCTTTGCGCACGGCGACAGCATTTCAGATGTCATCGGCTTGATGCTGGGCAGCCAGGTCAACGAATTCTCGCACCAGCAGCGCGAGGCCCCCGCCCGCCAGGGCGAGCCGGCCCTCCAGCTCTCGGGCCTGTCGGTGGCTGGCAAGCTGGAGGGCATCGATCTCACGGTGGCTCCCGGGGAAATCGTGGCCGTCACCGGATTGGTGGGATCAGGCATCGAGGTGCTCGCCGACGCGGTCACCGGCAATCATCCGCATGCGGGCACCGCCTTGCTGCACGGCCGCCCGGTGGTTTCGGCCGCGGACTTTGTCGCCCGGGCCGGCGCCTACGTCCCATCGAACCGGCACCGCGATGGCATCTTCCTGCGCAACACCGTGCGCGAGAATGTTGCCGCCGCCAGCCTGCGGAAGCTCGGCCGCCGGCTTGGGCTGCTCAATGCGCGCAAGGAGCGGGATGCCGCGGAGGAGCTGGTGCAGCGCCTGGATATCCGCCCGGCTGATCCCGAAGCCGTGGCTTCGGGCCTCTCCGGCGGCAACCAGCAGAAGACCGTCTTGGCCCGCTGGCTGGCCAAGGGGTCCGATGTGCTGGTCTTGGACCAGCCCACCTCGGGCGTGGATGTGGGAAGCCGCGCGCAGATCTACGCGCAGATTTCCCAGCTGGTGCAGGACGGAGCCGCCGCGCTGATGGTCAGCGTGGACCTGGAAGAAGTGGTTGGCCTGGCCGACCGGGTGCTGGTGCTTTACCGCGGCCGGATCATCGCCGAGCTGCCCTCCGCCGAAGTGACCACAGAACGAATCTTGCAGTTGGCCTCCAGCGGCCAAGGAACCGGAACACCACGAGAAGAGGTGAACGCATGAGCGCCGCCATTGCTCCCGCCAACGAGGCGCCGGCGCGCAGCGCGCAAGGAAGGAAGCCCGGGCTGGCCGCCTGGATCGGCTACGCCGGCATTGGAGCGGTGCTGCTGCTTTTCGCTTTCGGCTCCCCGTTTTTCCTGGCGGCCTCGAATATCGCGACAATTCTCACCCAGGCCTCGGTCTTCGGCATCGCCGGGGTGGGGCTCGCGATCGTGATTATCGCTGGCGGCGACGACGTGCTCAACGGCGGCATCGACCTGTCCACCGGTGCGGTGGCAGGACTCTCCGGCACCGTGACCGCGCTGGCCGCGGCCGCCGGAGCCCCCGGCCCGGTGTCGGTGCTCTACGGGGTGCTGGTGGCCACCGCGATCGGCATCGTCAACGGCCTGTCGGTCACCTTGGGATTGCGCCCGCTGCTGGCCACCCTGGCCACCATGGGCGTGGCCGCTTCGCTGGAGCTGGTCTTCAGCCAGAACCTGAAGATCGCCGTGTCCGGCAGCTTTTTCGAGGCTGCCCGGGCCAGCGTCTTCCTCGGGATCCCGCTGGCCGCTTGGCTCATGATCATCATCGGGGCACTAGGCTGGTGGGTTTATGGCAAGACCAGCTGGGGCGTGAACTCCTACGCCGCGGGCCAGAATCCGACGGCCGCCCAGGTGGCCGGATTGGACCCGCGCCGCTACCGGCTGGCCAGCTACGTGCTCAGCTCGGCGCTGGCTGGCCTGGCCGGCACGCTGCTGGTCGCCAGGCTTTCGGCCGCCGTCCCGGGCATTGGAACGCAGATCCTGCTGGACATCATTCTGGTGGCCTACATGTCGATGATCTTCTCCCGACGGCGGCTGGTCAGCGTCGTTGGCACCGTGCTGGCCGCGGTGTTTGTCGCCGCCCTGGACAACGGACTGACCCTGCTGGGTGTCGCAAGCCAGTGGGTAGGCGCGGCCAAGGGCCTGCTGATCCTGCTGGTTCTGGCCAGCGTGACCCTGCGCGGAAGGAAGAACCGATGAATCCCGCACAAACACTGGCCGCGCCACCGGCGCCAGCTCCTGGATCTCCAACCGCCTCAAGCGCCAAGAAGCGCGGCGCCTTCCAGGCATCGCGGCTGATGGCACCTGGAACTTTGGCTTTGATCCTGATCGTGTTCTCGGTGCTCAGCCCGGTGTTCTTCAGCGCGGGAAACCTCGTGGGAATCCTTGGGCAGGTGGCACTGCTGGCGCTGGTCGCCATCGGGCTGACCCTGGTGGTGCGGGCCGGCGGCATTGACCTGTCCATCGGCGTGGCCCTGGACTTGGGCGCCCTGGCCAGTGCCTGGCTGATCCACGACGGCTATCGTGCCTGGGTGGCCGTGGCCGGAGGGCTGCTCTTCGCCCTGGCGGTCGGGCTGGTCAACGCGCTGCTGATCGTGGTCCTGCGGATCCCTGCCTTCCTGGCCACGCTGAGCGTGTGGTTTGTCGGCACCAGCGTGCAGCAGCTGCTCACCAGCGGCGGCGCGCCGATCTACCTCTCGGCGCCGCTGGTGCCGGACGGGTTTGCGGTGATCGGGCGGGGCTACTTCCTGGATGTCGATGCCGCGGTGATCAACGCGGCATCCATTGCCGTGGCGGTGGCCTTGCTGCTGGGAATCACCCGCTACGGGCGCAAGCTGACCATGGCCGGCGAACAGCCCAGCGCGGCGAAGATCTCGGGCCTGAGGATCAATGCGCTGATCATTAGCGCCTATCTGTTGTGCGCGGTGATCGCCGGATTCGCCGGGGTGGTGCTGGCCGCGCGTTCCAACGGCTATGTTCCGGGCAGCGGGCAGGCCTATTTGATGGATGCCATCGGTGCGGTTTTCATCGGGGCAACCATCAGCCGCTATGGGCGGGTATCGGTCGGCGGAACGCTGATCGGCGTGGTGATCTTCGGGCTGCTGGATAACGGGCTGAACCTGATCGGGCTGTCCTTCTTCTGGCAGGACCTGGCCCGCGGACTGGTTCTGCTGGCGATCCTGCTCGCCGCAGTGGTGCTCGGACGGTCCAAGGGCCAACCAGCCACCGGCATCTTCGCGCTGCTGCGCACGGCCCAGCGCCAGGCACAATCCACCACAGTGAAGGGAAGCACCAGACAATGAGCAAGCGCATCCACCTCAACGCCTTTGACATGACCTGCGTCAGCCACCAAAGCCCCGGGCTGTGGCGCCACCCGCAGAACCGGGCCGACGGATACAACACCCTCGAATACTGGGTGGATCTGGCCAAGACCCTGGAGCGCGGCGGTTTCGACGCGCTGTTCCTGGCCGACGTGCTGGGCATCTACGACGTGTACCAGAACTCCAGCGGTCCCGCCCTGCTGGATGCCGACCAGGTTCCGCTCAACGATCCCTTCATGCAGGTTTCCGCCATGGCCGCGGCCACCAAGAACCTCGGCTTTGCGGTGACCAGCGCGCTGACCTACGAGCAGCCCTATGCGCTGGCCCGGAAGTTCTCCTCGCTGGACCACCTCACCCGCGGGCGCATCGGCTGGAATGTGGTGACCAGCTACCTGGAATCGGCGGCCCGCAATCTGGGGATGACCCGCCAGCTGGATCATGACGCGCGCTATGACATCGCCGATGAGTTCATGGACGTGGTCTACAAGCTCTGGGAAGGATCCTGGGAGGAAGGCGCGGTCATCAAGGACCGCGAACGCGGCGTGTACACCGATCCATCCAAGGTGCACCCGATCAACCACCACGGCGAATACTTCAACGTGCCCGGCATCCACCTCTCCGAGCCATCCATCCAGCGCACCCCGGCGATTTTCCAGGCCGGTGCTTCCTCCCGCGGCCGGCGCTTTGGCGCCCAGCATGCCGAAGGCATCTTCCTGAACTCGATCAATACCGCGGTCACCCGCCGCCAGACCGAAGCGATCCGCGACGAGTTCGAACTGGTCGGCAGGCCCCGGGATGCGGCCAAGATCTATGCGCTGATGACTACTGTGGTGGCCGACTCGGATGCCCAAGCCGAGAAGCTCTACCGCGAATACCAGTCCTATGCCTCGCGCGAGGGCGCCATGGCGTTCTACGGCGGCTGGTCCGGGCTGGACCTGAGCCAGTACGCGCCGGATGAGGAGCTGCAGTACCTGGAAACCAATGCGGCCCGTTCGGCGGTCTCGATTTTCACCACCGCCAATCCGCAGCAGAAGTGGACCCCCAATGCCATTGCCGACTACCTGGGCGTAGGCGGCATCGGGCCGGTGCTGGTGGGCTCGGCCCAAACCGTGGCCGACGAAATCGAGCGCTGGGTGGACGAGTCCGGATTGGACGGGATCAACCTGGCCTACGCCATCACCCCCGGCTCCTTCGAGCAGTTCACCGACCTGGTGGTACCCGAGCTGCGCAAGCGCGGACGGACGTGGGCCGGCTACGAGGGCAGCACGCTGCGCGAATATCTGGCGGGTCCGGGCAGCACCCGCGTGGCCGGCCACCACCCCGCCGCTGCCTATCGCGGCGCCTACGCGGGCAAGGCCTCTGCACAGGACTCCAAGGCGAGCCAAACACCGGACGCGGTCCTGGGCGCCAAATGACATATCGGGAAATATGACGGTGCTACCGCCAGTGCACAGGGCGCTGAAGATGTCGATTCATGACGATATTGAGGCAGATGACACCCTGCCTGCCAAGCGTCGCCCGGCGATGTTTCACTGGTAGCACACGCCACCCCGGCGGCCCAGAGACCTGCCCGAAGTACTAGCCAAGTTCGATGGATCCGCAGAGCTTTTCTGCGTCCTTCCGAATCCATAACCCACAAGGAGAACGAAGATGAGTGTACTGAGCACCCAGGTGCCGCGCGTGCCCTACACCGGCACTGCCGACGAGGCAGAGCTGGCCCGCTGGCGCGAGATCGCCCAGCAGGCCGCCGGCCAGCTGGCCGCTGACGCGCTGGAGCGGGACCGGAAGAATGCCCAGCCCTTTGCCGAAGTGCAGTTGCTGCGCGAAGCAGGCTTGCTGAACCTGCTGGTTCCCGCCGAGTTCGGGGGAGCAGGGGCGCACTGGGAAACCGCCTTTGAGGTGGTCCGCATCCTGGCTGCCGCCGACGGCTCCATTTCGCAGCTGCTGGCCTACCACTATGTGAACCAGTCGGGCATCGCCTTCTATGGCGCCCCGGAAACTCAAGGCCAGTGGTGGCGGCGCACCGTCGAGGGCGGATGGCTCTGGGGCGACTCGGTCAACCCGGTGGATCCAACCCTGAGCCTCGTGCCGGAGGGCGATGGGTTCCGGCTCAATGGCGCCAAGCGCTTCTCCACCGGCTCCGGGGTAGGCGAAGTCATTGTCATCAACGCCGAGGTCACCGAGGGCGAACGAGCCGGCCAGGTGCTGGCCTTTGTCATCCCGCGCGACCGCGAAGGCCTGGAAATCGTGGATGACTGGGACTACCTGGGCCAGCGGCTCAGCGCCTCGAACTCGCTGAAGTACCACAACGTGCGCATCGAAGCCCAGGACCTGCTCGGCGAGGTGACCGAAGAACCAATATCGACCCTGCTCACCCCGGGCATCCAGCTGGCTTTTGCCAACTTCTACCTGGGCATTGCCGAAGGCGCGCTGGCTCGCGGCAAGCAGATCCTGCTGGGACGCAAAAACGCCTGGCTGTTTTCGCAGGCGCAGACCTACTCGCAGGATCCGATCTTCCAGCGCACCGTGGGCGAGCTCAAGGCCCGCACCGCCGCGGTGGCGGCGCTCGCCGAAAAGCTCGGGCGCAAATTTGATGTCCTGCTCTCCAAGGGCGCGCAGGTCACTGTCTCCGAACGCGCGGCGCTGGCCGTGGACATCGCCGAAGCGAAGGTGGTCTCCACCGAGGTCGGCGTCGAGGTGGCCAACCGGATCTTCGAGGTCACCGGATCATCGTCCACGGCGAATTCGGTCGGGCTGGATTTGTTCTGGCGCAATGTGCGCACCCACTCGCTGCACGACCCGGTGGACTACAAGAAGATCGAGGTCGGCGCGTACTTCCTGCGCGGAGAATCCCAGCCGCTATCGCTCTACACCTAAGAACTTCTACACAGAGGAACCTGAGATGACTGTACTTGCCACCGGAAACCGCCTGGGCCGGCTCAAGGCCCGTTTTGCCCCGCTTTTCGAGCAGATCGCGGCCGGCGCCGCCGAACGGGACCGCAGTGGGGAACTGCCCTACCAGCAGGTCGCCGACCTGGCCGCCGCCGGTTTTGGCGCGGTGCGCGTCCCGGAATCCCACGGCGGCGCTGGAGCCACGCTGCCGGAGCTCTTTGAGCTCCTTGTCGACCTGGCCGCCGCCGATTCCAATATCGCCCAGGCGCTGCGCGCCCACTTCGCCTTCGTCGAAGACCGGCTGATTGCCGCCCCGGGGCCCGGCCGGGACAAGTGGCTGGCGCGCTTCGCGGACGGAGAGCTGGTCGGCAACTCGTGGACCGAGGTCGGGGCGGTGAAGGTGGGCGAGGTGATCACCAAGGTCACTCCCGATGGCGACGGCGGGTTCCGGATCAACGGCACCAAGTACTATTCCACCGGCTCGATCTTCGCTGACTGGCTGGACACCTATGCGCAGCGCACCGATACCGGCAAGCGGGTCATCGCCGCGGTCAGCCGCCACCAGCCCGGCGTGGAGCTGGCCGATGACTGGGATGGCTTCGGGCAGCGCACCACCGGCACCGGGACCTCGACATTCACCGATGCGCTGGTGGCCGAAGAAGACCTGATCGACTTCGACACCCGTTTCAAGTACCAGACCGCCTTCTACCAGCAGGTGCTGCTGGCGGTGCTGGCTGGTTCGGCCAAGGCCGCGGAGCGCGGTTTCGCGGCGGAATTGAAAGCCCGCAAGCGCACCTTCAGTCATGCGGCCGCCAATGTGGCGGCCGAGGATCCGCAGCTGCTGCAGGTGATCGGCGAGGTGTCGGCGGCGGCTTTTGCCGCGGCCGGAACCGTTGAGCGCGTATCGCAGGCCCTCCAGCGCGCCTATGAAACCGCGCTGGCCTCGCAGGCTGGGCAGATCACGGTGGAAGAAGATGAAGCGGCCAATGATGCTGCCGAACTGGCCAGCGCGCAGGCGCAGGTGGTGCTCACTCCGCTGGTGCTCAACGCCATCACCCACGCCTTTGATGCATTGGCGGCGTCGGCCACCAGCGTGTCGAAGAACCTGGACCGGCACTGGCGCAATGCGCGCACCGCGGGCAACCACAACCCGTGGGTGTTCAAGGCCCGGCTGATCGGGGACCTGGCGGTCAACGGCACCGAGCTGCCGCGCGTGTGGGCCATCGGAGCGTCGAAGTAGCCGCCACTGAGCGTGCAGGCCCAGCATCCTTTGCCGATGCTGGGCCCACGGTGCTTAGTGCAGCGCTTCGATTCTGGCAGGATCAAAAGTAATGGATTGGGCCAGCAGTTGAACTGCTTCAGAACGTTTGCTCTCTGCATCGACTTCTTTTCGGAATTGCGCGTTTCGAGCGACGCGTTCACGTTCAAATTTCTGTTCAACGCCAGCTAGTTCACGGGCGATGGCCACGGATAGGCCATCGCGGAGTTCTTCGAGCGATGTATTGGAAATTTCAAGTCTCCGGTTGACCACATTCAGTTCAACATCGGGATACCCTGCGGAGCGCAGCCGTTCTTTGACCGCGGTACCGGTGAGGAAATCGGCTTCCTCTGGCTCAGCACGTCGGTTAAAGACCACAGCAACCAGGTATTTTTCTGGTGCCTGATCGGTAAGCAAGCTGCCTGGAAGGCCGTCCAGCAGTACGGTCCCAAGTTTCAGCGTTTCTCGTTCCGAGTTGGGGGTGTTTGCCGAGGAGTTCATGATTGATGCCTTTCATGGTTCACGAGTGCTGGCCGGTGTCCTGCCCACGTTGTGTGGGCGTGGAAATCAGTCGCTGTTTGGCTTGGGTGAATTTTTCAATGCGTCGTTCGGGCCCAAGAATTGGTTCTTGGGAGCTGTAGGCTATCTTGTTCCAACCGCAGGACGTGCAAGTCCAGACCACCTCGCGCATGGTCATTTGGATATCTTGCCTCAGGCCAGCGTCGTGGCCGCCTTCGTTGTCCCATCTCTTCAGCTGGCTTTGATCATCGATGTATCGACGGGTTTCGGTTTCGACCAAGGTGTTTCGATAACACCTTGGGCAACTGATCGGCTTGTCCATGACTGGTCCTCCGTTGCGTCGTGGCCATTATTGCTGCGAGGGTCGCAGGCTTAGTGAATTACTGTGGATGCCATGTCACGGCGACGGTAAGCTGCCCCCAAGGTGCCGGCGCAGGTGACTGCGCTGGTAGCCAGGAAGAACCGATACGGATGGAAGGTGCCACGCTGCCAGCGGTGCGGAGGCGTCGGAGATGCGCGGACAAGGATTTGCGACCCGAACTGTGAGGGAGAAAACGACAACGGTGCCAGCCGCCCAGAAGTATGCTTTCCGGTTCAACACTGCTGCGTTAATCTGAACGCCGTCCTGGGATTCCAAGGGCAGCACAAGAGCTTAATGCCGGAAGGAGGAAACCTCCAAGGAGGTGCAAAAGTGGAAGTGGACTCCAAATCCAGTGTACTCCGATTTCGCCTAGCGGAACTGGGAGTTCTCTCTGAGCGCCTGATTGTCCAGTCGATCTTTAATAGATAGCGAGGCTAAGTGTCGTCGATCTCACGCGCGAATGAGGGGCGCGTCACAGGTGTTCGAAATTAGAATTGATGAGGACTTTCAACAATTTTGAGGAACACTATGACTGCTCAGGGACAACCAAATAGCCCGTTCAACTTCATTCAGGTCGTCATCGCCGCACTGGGCGCCGGCTACCTCAACGTCATCATCTTTTTCATCGGCATCGCTTCGGGCGCCTCGATGAAGGTTGGCTCCAACCCTGAGAAGATTGTCGGCTTTGACCACATCCTGCAGCTCACCTGGCTTCCATTGGTGGTGCTGGGCTTTGTGGTCTTCCTGATCGGACGAGCCAGCAAGGGCTTCGTCAAGGTCGCGCAGTGGATCGGGCTGGTTGTTGCCCTTCTTTCGGTGATTTCCCCGATCATGAATGCAGCCGATGTGGCTACCGGCCTGACCTTGAGCGTGATCCACGTGGTCACCGGCGCTGCCTGGTTCTTCGCCGTGCATTACGGCAACAAGAAGCTGCACGTTCCATCCAAGGACGTCGTCCTCGTCTAGGGGCTCTTGAGCTGAGTACTTTGGCACCGCAGATATGCATCTGCGGTGCCAAAGTGTTTTCACCAGCTATTGCCTAGCCGCGGCGCAGCCATGCGGTCGTCGCCGAAGGCAAAAGGCCATCGGCATCCAGCGGCGCGCTGGAAAGCAGCAATGCGCCCTCGGGAAGCGCTTGCGGCTCGGCGCTGAAGTTGGTGATGCTGATCCAGCCGCTCGGGCGGCTGAAAGCGAGCACTCCCTCATTCGAGTCGAGCCATTCGAGGGACTCTTCGCTTTGCAGTTCCCGGCGCAGGCGCAGTGCCTCGCGGTAGAGCTCCAGCGTGCTTCCTTCCTTTCCGTCCTGGGCCGCGACACTCAGCGGGCCGAAAGCCTGCGGCTGTGGCAGGTGCGGCGCGGCGTCGCCGAAGCCGAAAGAAACTCCGCCGGTTTCCCATGGGATCGGCACGCGGCATCCGTCGCGTCCCACTTCAACGCCCTTGTTCTTGAAGAAGGCGGGGTCCTGGCGCTGCTCGTCGGAGATCTCGCTGACCTCAGGCAGGCCCAGCTCTTCGCCCTGGTACAAGTAGGCGCAACCTGGCAAAGCCAGTTCCAGCAGCGTTGCGGCACGCGCGCGACGAAGGCCCAGTTCGACGTCCAGTACCGATTGATCGGCACCATGAAGCAGCCATTTCTTGGCGTAGTCCGGATCCCCGGCCAGCGGCAGGCCATAGCGGGTGGCATGGCGCACGACGTCATGATTGGAGTAGACCCAGGTGGTCGAGGAGCCGGCGATGCCCGCCTGCTCGAGATTGAAGGAAATGATCTTCTTGAAGGCCGCCGCGTCGAAGTCTGCCTGCAGCAGGTCAAAATTGAAGGCTTGGCCTAGTCCGGTGGAACGCGCGTAGGCAGGACGGCGATCGGATTCGGTCCAGGCCTCGGCCACCGCAATGCGGGGAGGGTCGTACTCGTCAAAGACCTGGCGCCATTGCACATAGACATCATGGACTTCATCGCGGTCCCAGATGGGGTGGGTGCCATCCCAGGGGTGGGCGTCGAGTTCGGCCTTGGTCGGCAAATTGGCCAGCGGGATGTCTTTGGTCAGGGCGTGGGCCACATCAACGCGGAAGCCGTCGACGCCACGGTCGGACCAGAAGCGCAGGGTCTTGAGGAAGTCTTCGCGCACCTCGTTGTTGGACCAGTTGAAATCCGGCTGTTCCTTGGCAAAGAGGTGCAGGTACCACTGGCCATCGCCGACTGGTTCCCAGGCAGGTCCCCCGAAGAGGGATTCCCAATCGGCCGGAGGCAATTCGCCATTGGCTCCCGATCCGTCGCGGAAGATATAGCGGTCGCGCTCGGCCGAGCCCTTGGGAGCGGCCAGAGCGGCCTGGAACCATTCGTGGAGATTCGACGAGTGGTTGGGAACGATATCCACGATGACCTTGATGCCCGCTTCATGAAGCCGATCCGTCATCTGGTCGAAGTCTTCCAAGGTGCCCAGCCGCGGGTCCACATTGCGGTAGTCATCCACGTCGTATCCGCCGTCTGCCAGCGCGGAAGGGTAGAAAGGGGACAGCCAGACTGCATCGATGCCCAGATCCTTCAGGTAGCCGACCCGCGAGCTGATGCCCGCCAGGTCGCCGAGGCCATCGGCATTGGAATCGGCGAAGCTGCGAGGGTAGATCTGGTACACGGCAGCTTGGCGCCACCAGGTGGCGTCCTTGGATAGGCCGGTGCTGTGGGTGGTGTCTTGCAGGGTCACGGTGCTTCCTTTCGGTGGTGTTTCCAGCCTAGAAGTGGCCGGCTGAATCGGATAGTGCGGTTTCAGGATTTAACGGCGCCTTGGGTCAGTCCTGACATCACCCAGCGCTGGGTGAACAGGTAGGCAACTACGCTGGGGGCCATGGCCATCAGGTAGGAGGCAAAGGACACGTGGTAGTTATTCGAGAACTGGGTTTGGAACAGCTGCTGCACCACGGGCAGGGTCTGGTCCGCCTGCTCGGCGATAATCAGCGATGGCATCATGAAGTCGTTCCACGACGAGAGGAAAGCGAAGATTGCCACCGTGGCACTCATTGGAGCCAAGAGCGGGAAGATGATCCGCCAATAGGTTGTCCAGTTGCTGGCTCCGTCGATCCGCGCGCTTTCCTCCAGTTCTCCGGGCAGGCCCCGCAGGAAGGACGTGAAGAGCAGGACGTTGAATGACAGCCCGAACATGACGTGCAGGATGGCAACACCTGCCGGATTATCCAGCCCGAAGAGCCCGGTGAGCTTGACCTGGGATAGCGCCAAGACCGGGAACGGGAGGAACATCGCTCCCAGGAGGTAGTAGAAGCTGAAGCGGTAGAAGCGCTTGCTCCAGTTGCGGTGGATCGCATAGGAAGCCATGGAAGCGACGAGTACCGCGCCAAGGACTGCTACGAGGGTAATCACCAGCGAGATGGTGAAGGCGCGCGGAAAGTTGACCAGGTCCCATGCCGCCGTGAATCCTTCAATCGAGAAGGGCTTTGGCAGCGAGAAGGCCTTGCCGTCCACGGCCTGCTTGGCAGATTTGAAAGCCATCGAGACGGTGACGAAGAGGGGTGCCAGAACCGCCAGCGCGCAGATCCCCAATATTCCGGTAGCCCACCAATTGGTGCGTTCCCGTCCGACACGCGAGCGGGAGCGCTTGTTGAGTCGTTGTTGCAAACTGAGGCTCATTTTGCTTGTCCCTTGTTGGTCAGGCGCAACTGCAAGAGCGCGATAATCAGCGAAATGATGAAGAAGACCGTGGCATTGGCCATCTGGTAGGCGTAGTCACCGCGCTCGAATCCGGTGAAAATGGTCATGGCAATGGACCGGGTTTTCACTCCCGGGCCGCCATTGGTCAGGCCGACAATAATGTCGTAGGCACCCAGGAAATTCTTGAAGCCGATAATGACGTTGATCCCGATATAGCCAACCATCAGCGGCAGCGTGACATGCATGAGCTGTCCGATAGCGCTGGCGCCGTCCAGGGATGAGGCTTCGTATAAGTCGTAGGGGATCGCCATGAGGCCTGCAATGTAGATCAGCATGGCCGAGGGGATGGCCTGCCAGGCGGTGACGATGACGATCGACAGCCAGGCGAGATCCGGGTTCGAGAGCAACGACGAGTTGAGGACCTCTATGCCCAGATGCTCGCCCACTGTGGGCAAGGTGTTGGAGAACAAGAAGTTGAAAACATAGGCGATGACAATTCCTGAAATAACCATGGGCATCACAAAGATGGTTCGCAAAGCGACGCGTGCCCGGATCTGCGCTGTAAGCCCGACCGCCAGGAGGAATGCCAGCGCATTGGTCAGCACCACGGTCACCAAAGCGAAACCGATGGTGAAGCTGTAGGCGCCGATAATGGCGGGATCGGTAAACAGCGCGGCGTAATTGGCCAGGCCGATGATGTTGTAGTCCCCGAACCCCACCGAGTCGGTGAAGCTGAAGAAAATGCCCATGATCGCGGGAACGGCAATGGCGATCGTAAAACAGATCAGGGCAGGGACAAGGAACCCGAAATAGGTAGCATCGATTCGTTGCCGTTTCACGGGTTGGGCAGGGGCAGCGTGCTTTTTGCCGCTGCTGGGCTTGGCTGGGGCGGTGAGTGTCATTGAGATTCCTCCTGGGCTGGCTAGCTGCGTTGGGCCAGCCGGGCCCAGTCCGCGTCGAGGGTCGCTAGGGTTTGTTCCACGCTGCCGCCGGCGACCAGTCCCTGCATGTAGTTTTCGAAGGGGAGGGTGCGCGGAATCGCGGTCGAGACGCCCTGGTAGAGGCGCCCGGCATCGATATACGGCTGCATCTGCTTCAGGCGCGGGTCTTTAGTCGGCGGCGAGTCGGAACGAACACCAAAACCGAGGGCTGATTCGTTGTAGGCATTTTGGATTCCGGGTTGGCAAAGGAAGGCGAGAAGTTCACGCGCTTCGGCCTGGTGGTCGGATTGTTCGGGGATCCATAGCGCCAAGTCGAGGTTGACCCTGATTTTCAGGTCGTCGGGGTCTTCGGTCATTGGCAAGGGGAAGGTGCCGATATTGGCATCGGGATTGGTCTTGGCGATTTCGGGCAGTGCCCATGGGCCTTGCAGGTACATGGCGGCCTGGCCATTTGCGAAGGCAAGGTTGCCATCGCCGTAGCCGCGATTGGCGGCATCCGGATTGGAGAACTTGGCCAGTTCTTGCATCTTGAGCAGCGGTTCGGCGAAGGCTTGTGAAAAAGCTGCGGCGGAGCCGGGGGTGAAGTCGGAACCGAGTTCGCGCAGCTCGGCAAAATGCTGGTTGATGTCGATGGCCCCGCCCAAGGTGTAGTCAGCTAATCCCTGTGACACCGTCCACGCGTCCTTGAAGGTGGAGTAGATGGGCGTGATGCCCAGGTCCTCCAGTTCCCCGCAAAGCTCCAGCAGCTCGGAATATCGAGTCGGGATGGCAAGATCGTGCTTCTCGAAAATGTCCTTGTTGTAGAGCACTGCGGCGCCCATCATCGAATAGGGCAACACAGATGTCCGCCCAGGGTAGTCCGGGTAGAGATCCAGCAATTGCTTGATGAACGGTGCATTCATCTTCTGCTGTGGCAGATCAGAGAGATCCGAAAGCGCCCCGCGTTCCTGGAACCGCGCCATTTCAAAGTTGTAGTTGAGGCAGCCTAAATCCGGCGGATCGTTGCGGGCAAACGCTGCCGAGAGCCCGGCGGTGACTTCGTGGGTTGCGTTCACCGTTTTCTGGGACGCGTTGAACTGCGCCAGCAGATCCCTGAAGTAGGGAACCACTTCCGGCTTGGACTGGTTGAAGCGAAGGGTCACTCGGGTCTCGCTGCTGCTGCAACCGGTCATTGCCAGTGTTCCGGCCGCCATCATCGATGCAATGAACGACCGCCGTTTCAGGGGTCGAGACAAGGCACTTGATCCAAAGTTCATCGGCATCTCCAGTGGTGAAGTGAGGTAGAGCACTTTATTTTCGAAGTAAATTTAGCATCTAAATAAAGTGCCGTCTATACTTTGAACGTGAGTTCAGTGAAAAATCTTGATGCGCTGGGAACCCAGTCCGCAGAAAGCGCCAGCGCGTTGCGCCGCCTAAACACCCAGCGCGTTCTGGACGCCGCATGGGACCGCGAGGCCGTGACCGCCAGTGAACTCATTTCACTGACCGGTTTGACCCGTGCAACAGTTCTCAACCAGGCAAAAGAGCTGGTTGAATCCGGCTGGCTCACCGAGGCCAAGGACACCCGGGCTGCCGGAGCCTATTCCAAGGGGCGACCGGCACTGCGCTATGAACTGAACCGGACACATCGCTTCATTGCAGGGATCGACGCGGGCCAGCACCGCATCAGCCTGACGCTCAGCGATCTGCGGGGCACTGCGCAAACCCGTGCCGAGGCAATTCTCGACCCGCTGGCCTCGGGGCGCCATCGCGTCGAAATTACCGAAAAGCTGCTGGCCGGCGTGCTGGCCGAAGTCAAGGTGGACAAGCTCGCGGCCGTGGTGATCGGTGTTCCCGCGCCGGTTGACTCGAACGGTGCCTCTCCGGATGATGACAATGGCTTCTGGGCCAGCATGAACCCGAAGTGGAAAGCCGCGCTCGGCAAATACACGCACCTGTTGAGGATTGAAAACGACGCGAATCTGGCCGCCATCGCCGAACTGGCAGACGGCACCGATGGTTCCTTTGCCTCATTGATGGTTGGCGAGCGCATCGGTGCCGGTGTGGTGGTTGACAACCACCTGCTGCGCGGGGCCAAAGGGCTGGCAGGGGAAATGCGATTCCTTGCGCATGTTGCCGGCGTGGGGGATGCCCACGGATTGGGCTATCTGGCTCGCGAACAAGCCAAGGCGGCCTTGTCCAAAGGTGCCAGCAGCAGCTTGGCCCTGCTGGACGCGGATTCCTTGCGCGCGGAAGACGTCTTCCATGCCGCTGCGCAAGACGACCAGCTGGCCCAGGAAATCCTGGAATCCCTGGGGGCACGGCTGGCTCGGATCAGTGCCGTCATTTCCGGTTTTGCCGGGTTGGAGCGCGTGGTGCTCTCCGGCGCGATGGCAGAAATCCTTCAGCCGGTGGTTGCTATCGCCCAGCGCGAGCTCGCCCAGGAGCCGGCCCTGACCTGTGTCCAGCTGACCACGTCCACCTTGGGCGCCGAAGTGGCGATGCGAGGAGCAATCGACCTCGGCGTGCAGCTGGTGCGCACCGCGGCGCCTTTCTAGGGCACCAGCAAATGCGGAAGGGAGCAGACTGCCGTGTTCATCGCTGCCGGTGCGCCAGGCAAATCAGCAAGGCCTTTTGCGTGGCACCTTTGGAATACCGAGGCGATGCCGTTGCAGCCTAAGCCGTGGATGATCGTATTCCCACTCCGGACTCCGGATCCCGGTTTCTGTCTGCGCACTGGGCCAGGACAAGAGCGGCCCGATATCTGCCATCTTCAAGCACAGACATGGCATCCAATTCCTGCAGCGTGATGGGCAGAGAAGTCGCATCGACCCAGCTTTCGGAGCTGCCATGATTCACCCACGAATCTTCCACAATCAGTACAGGGCTTTGTGCAGTGACTGCTATCCCGTGGCAGAGTATCCAATGCGGAACGTCGAAACCAAGCATCTTTTCCAGCGATACCAGCAGCAGCACCTGGGCGCCGTTGGCTACCGCATCACTGATCTGAGACATTTCCAGGCGTTTGGCGTGCATGGCTAGCCCCGCGGTTTCGGCGCGTAGCCGTGATTGCCGCTGGAGGATTCCGCGCCAATCACGTTCCGTCTGAGAATAATAGTCCACCATGACCGGCTGGTCGGTATCCAGCCACACTGAGACCAAGCTCTGTGGCCAGCGCTGGGTCAAGGCCAAGCCCAATTCAATCGGCTCGCAGGCCATGAAGTTGGTCGCCTGGCGCCACAGCGCCAGCTCCGCAATACGCAGCTTTTCAAGGGAGTCGATCTTGGAAGTTTCTTGGTGCGCAACGAGCGCCGCGACCGCTGCGCACGTGAAGTTCTCGCTTTGCTGGTAATGCGGGCTCTGGATGTATTGGACTGGATTGAGCCAATGGACGTAACCGGCCAGCGGTGCGGGGCAGGCAGTCTGCCCGGTGCGCCGGGGAGCGGGCAGACGCTGGAATCCGAGGTCCTCAGCCAAGGCAAATAGTTCGGGATATTCTGTCCACATCTCCCATTTGATGCAGGCCAGGCCTTGCTGCCGAGCATAATCGAGGACTCCCCGTATAACCTGTTCCCGGTGCGCTGCCGTACGCGCAAGCACGCTGGAAATTTTCACGTAGGCACCGGCCGAACGGGCAGTAAGCAACGCACCGCCATTGACGGTACCGTCGGCTGCTTGAACGGTTAATACCCGCGCGGAAGACGCAGAAAGGCCACGTTTCCAGGCATCATCCAGAGGGCCTAGATGCTTCAGACGGTCTTCATGACACGAGGTGGCGAAGTCTTGGACAATGACATCGGGCGCGGTGTGCTGGGACATGGATTCTTTCCTAGGCGATGCTGAACGTGGAGCCGATTTTCGGGCGAAACTTAACCGCGCGAGCGGTAGAGCAACCAGATGAAATAGGGGGTTCCAAGGAGGGACACGACCAGGCCCGCTGGAATTTGGGCCGGAGCAATGATGGTACGTCCCAGTGCGTCGGCCAGGGCGACAAGGAATGCTCCGAAGAGGATCGATACCGGAATCAGCCGGTGGTGCCGTGAGCCGACCAATGAACGGGCCAGGTGCGGAGCAACCAGTCCGACGAAACCGACAACGCCGATGGCCACGACGCTGAGTGCAGCCAGCACAGCTGCAAGGGCCAGGGCGACGAGCCGGGTCCGCGCAGTGGCGACCCCCAGCGTCGTGGGCAGATCCTCGTCAACGGCGAGCAGATCGAGGGTTCGGCTCATGAGCAGGACTATCGGAAGCGCAAGCAGGAGCATTATGGCCACCGGGATGACATCGGCGAATTCCCTGCCGTAGCTCGAACCGGAGAGCCAGGTGTAGATCCTCGGCGTTTCCCATGAATTGATGCTCAACAGCAAATAGGTGGTGAGCGCCGAGAGCGCGTACCCCGTGCCGATGCCGATCAGCACAAACCTTTCAGGGGAGAAACCTCGCCGCCACGCTAGTGACGCGACGAGGGCGAAGGTCGCCAAGCCAGCAACCACCGCAAAAATCACCAACAAGGATCGGGAACCGCCAAAAACGGTGACGACAATGGCTGCGCCCAGGCCCGCTCCTGCGGTGATGCCCAGAATCCCGGGTTCTGCCAGTGGATTGCGTACCGTACCCTGCACCAGGCATCCCGCTAGTCCCAGGGCGGCTCCAGCGCACAACGCCGCCGTGGTTCGTGGCGCCCGTTCGGAGAAGGCCCTTTCGATCAGTGCCGGGGCGGCATCTTGGAGCCAGAGTGCCAAATCTCCCAGACGCAGCATGATGCTTCCCGATAGCAGTCCAAGCACCGCCACTACGATGAGCAGGGCGAGACCCAGTGCAAGGGCGAATGCGAAGCGCCAGCGGCTGCGCAATGCGCTGGCCACCTGCAGTCGGTTGCGGGCATGGGACGCTTCAGGAAGCCTGAGAGCGAGAATGACGATCAGCACTCCGCCCAACACCGCAGTGGGAACACCGGTTGGAATGGATGCCGCCCCCTGCGCGCCGAGCAGTGTCCGGAGCACCACATCGGCCAGCAGAATCAGCAGGGCGCCGATCAAGCCGGTGGCCGGGAGCAGAAAGAGCTGGCGGCGCAGCACCACGAGCCTGCGTGAAAGCAAACGGGCCAGGACCGGAGCGCCGAGCCCCACAAATGCAATGGGCCCGGCAAGTGAAACTGAAACACCGGTGAGGAGCACCGCGCATAGCAGAGCCAAGATGCGAGTGGAGCGAACTGGAACTCCTAGAACCATCGCATTGTCATCCCCGAGGGAGAGGACGTCTAGCCTGCGTGAGAGCAGGAGGCACATGGCCAAGGCCACCAGCATCACCGGAAGGCTGCGCAAAAACGCGTCCAGATTCAACTGAGCTAGCGAGCCCGAACCCCAGGCGTACAATCCTGTGGTGTTTTCCTTGAAGAGCAACAGGATCATTCCGCTGCCAGCTTCTAGCGCCATCGCAATCGCTGAACCAGCCAGGATTAGCCGCGTGGTGGCGCCCCCAGTGCTCCGGCCAGCAAGTGCCAGTACAGTTCCGGCAGCTAATAGGCCACCGGCAAAAGCCACTGCACTGGATACCAGGGTGGACAGGCTAAGTCCGAGGGCTGCCACAATGCACAGCGCGAAATAGGCGCCGGAAGTGACCGCTAGGGTATCCGGCGAGGCCAAGGGATTACGGGTGACTGATTGCAGCAATGAACCGGCAACGCCCAGGGCAAGTCCTACTGCGGCCCCTGCGCAAAGACGTGGCAGGCGGGAACCAGTGAAAATCTCAGAGGCCTGGACTCCTCCTACGCTGGTGCCGTCTCCGATCAAGGCCCGCAATAATTCAGAGAGTCCTATCCCGGAAGTGCCCTGAGTCAGATGCCACGCACCGACCATGAGCACTGCTGCAAGCAAAGTTGCCAGCACTCCTGCTCCGGCCGCGAGGTGAGTGCCGTTGGCCGGAACAGCCAATGGTTGCATCTCGCGAGCCGGGGCAGCGGGGTTCCCGGGGTGAACTGGTGGCTCTGCGGTTTTTTCAGCGGTGTTCATTGCAGCGGCGGACTACTTGGCTTCCGAGGCGGAAGTGAGTGCGTTGGCAAAAGCATCTACAGCTTGGCTCGTGGACTTTGGTCCACCGGCACCCCAGATGTTCGGGAACTGGAAGGTTCGCCCTTCCTTGACTGCGGTCAGGTTCTTCCAGATCTTGCTGGATTCAAGTTCGGTGCTCCAGCCGGTACCGGCATCAGCGGAGTAGAAAAGATTGGCTTCGCCGACACCGGCCAGGCCTTCTACGTCGGTCTGAGCCAGTCCGTACTCCTTGTTGACGCCACCTGAACCGAAGGACTTATTAACATCGTCGTTCCAAGCCGGAGTCAGTCCCAGCTCTTTGCCCAGTTCAGTGAACAGCGCCCCATCGGTATATGGCCGGATAGTGAGATTCGATCCTTCAACCCAACCGTCAAAGAACAGGAAGTCAGTTGTTTGAGGTTGCACATCTGCTACTTCCTGCTTCTTCTGGGCTAGATGGGCATCGAATTCTTCCAAGACGGCCTCGGCGCGTTCGGTGCGGCCGGTGGCCTTCGCGACCTGGGAGAAGACGTTCTTCATGTTGCCAATGGGATCTGAAGAATCGTTGCCCTTCAGCGCCAGGACGGGGACATCTCCCTTGTCGAGCTGGGAGAGCACGGGGTCGTCCTCGCTGAATGCGTCCACAATGATCAAATCCGGGTTGAGCGCGTAGATGGAATCCAGGTCTGGCTCGCCACGCTCACCGACCGATTCAACGCCTTCGGGCAGTTTTTCAGCAGTGACATAGGTGTTGTAGCCTTCCGGGGAAGCGACACCCACAGGGTTCACGCATAAAGTCAGTGCATCTTCGATTTCCTGCCATTCAAGGACAACCACACGTTCGGCTGGTTTTTCAAGTTCCAGGGTTCGCCCTAGATCATCGGTCATTGACACCGGATCCGTGCTGGTCTTTGTTTTGTCCTCGGCGCAGCTGGCCGAAGCGACCGTGGTGCTTGGAGCGGCCGCCGAGCTTGAGGTATCGGTGACGCCACAGGCGGTTGCGGAGAGGAGCAGGGCGAGTCCCGCCAGGCTGGTGACGGCGCTACGCGCGAGTGCAGGCATGAGTTTTCCTTGGTGTTTAGTGGGGTGAAAGGTGGAAGCGAGGATCAGCCGCGACGATGGCGGCTGACCGGTTCAACACGAAGCATTCCGCTAGCTGCATCTGTATGCACCTGGACGGCGATCTCATAGACCTCCGTGAGGTTTTCCGCGGTGAGAACTTCGCGAGGGGTTCCAGTGGCATAAACACGGCCGTGTTTCATCAGTACCAGGATGTCGGCGAGGGCCGCCGCCTGGTTGAGGTCATGTAGCACGATGCCAATGGCCAGCGCGCTATCCCGGGCGAGATCATGGACCAGATCCAGGGTCTCGACTTGATATCTCAAGTCCAGATGGTTGATTGGCTCGTCCAGGAGCACCATGTTGGCTTGCTGGGCGAGGCACACGGCTAGCCAGACGCGTTGTAGTTCACCACCGGAGAGCTCACCCGCGGCTTTGCGAGACATGCTGGTGGTGCCGGTGAGGTCCATGGCTTCGGCGATAGCGGCGCGGTCTGCAATTGACAGCCCAGCGAAACCCCGCCGGTGCGGATGCCGGCCAAAAGCAACAATATCTGCCACGGATAATCCCTCCGGCGTGGCATGGGACTGGGCAAAGAGTGTGACTTCCCGGGCGAAGTCACGACCGCTCAGGGTACTGATTTCGCGGGGCTGGCCTTGGGGGCCGGTAAGCGTGATTGTCCCCGCGGAGTGCTCGTGCAATCTTGCCATGGAGCGTAGCAAGGTGGACTTGCCGCTGCCATTGGGGCCGATGAGCGCGGTGATTTCACCCGGGGATAACCTGATTGACGCGTTCTCGACAACAGTCTGCTTGCCGTAGCGCAGCACAACATTCTCTGCGTGCATGCTGCCTGTGGTCGCGCTCATGACAGCTGGCATGCGTGTTCAAAGGACAAAATACGTCCGTGGCGAGTATGGATTTTCACTTAGGTAAGTCTAAGTTAACTCAACAATGTCGGCAATCGATGATTCTCGACATGCAGTCAGGTTTTTCGGTCAAATATCCGCGTTGCCACTAGTGAATACGCCAGGCGTGCATCCCATAATGCGCCGAAAAGCATCGATAAAAGTGCTCGGCTGAGCGTAGCCCAAAAGATCCGAGACGTCCTGAACACTCTCGCCGCTAGCCAGCAATTCCAAGGCGCGATGGATTTTCACCGCTTGGCGCCACTGAGCGAAAGACAGCCCCGTGGATTCCCGGAAGGCGCGTGTAATGGTGCGGGCGCTAACCCCGCTGTCTACAGCCCACTGATCAAGGGAACGCTGATCTGCGGGGTCTGCGAGCAACTGGTCGGCCATGGCGCTGATTCGTGGATCATCGGGCAGGCGCAGTGCAAATTCATTCTCTGAGGGTTTGAGCACGTCAAAAACGACCGATTCTGCCCTGGCTCTCGCCGCTTCATCCAGATTCTTCTGGGACAAATGCACCAATAGGGACTCCAGCAAAGGCTCCATCGTGATGACCGTTGGGTTCCTGAACGAAGCGGAAGATCGTTCGGGTGCGAAGAAGGCGCTAAAGAGCTTGATGCGCGCTGTCAGCCGCCCGCCGTGGAGCTTCCTGGCCGGAATCCAAAGGCCATACCCTTCGGAAACGGTAAAAATCTGTCCCTCGATCTGGGCGGTCAGTGTTCCCTCGCGTGCCCACAGCAGCTCATGGGCATCGTGGAAATGAGGTTCCCACTCCGTGGAAACGTCTATGGCGTGAGTCTCACTCAGAATCACAAAAGATGAAGTGGCACCGCTGGGCAAGGCGGATGCTTGCGCCAAGGCTGTGCCTGGCTCGCGAGGCCACGCGCCGAGTCCGAAAGCGGAGGCAGGAGGGTAGGTCATGCTAGCAGTATAGAAAGCGAACCAGCCTGGAGGGGCAACCCACGGGGTTGCTGCTCACTGCGAGCGCAAGTCCAATAGGTACTGGTCCAGTTCATCAGTGCCGTCTTTCAGAACAAATCCGCGGTTGGCCAGTAGGGTTGCGGACACCGTATTGCCCGGGGCGACTCCGGCACTCAAGGTTGTGGCGCCGAAGAGTCCAGGAACCATGGCCATGGCGCGATTGAGCATTTGCCCGCCAATGCCGTGTCCCCAGTGCGCCGGTGATACCCAGTACCCAATTTCGATACTGCTTTCCTGCCGAGTGGAAAAGATCAGGCCGACCGGTTGCTTGGCCATGGTGGCCACAAACCAACGCGATGTGCCGACTTGATTGAGATCCTGGTTCTGCAAGGCGGCCTCGACGCACGAGTCGATGTCCTGCTGATTCCAGGGCTGCCCAAAACCGATAAAGCGAACTACGCGTTCATCCGAAGCCAAGGTGGCAAAAAACTCTGCGTCGGCAGTGCGAAATAGGCGTACTTCCAGCGATGGCAGGGCCAATACGTGCTCGCTTTCAAGGGTGGGGAAACGACAATGATGCAATTGGCCAGGGGGACCGGTTGGTTGGACCCGGCCTCTGAACCGTGGGCGGCCACCACGATCTTGCTCGAGCTTTCGTTCACGAGGCGCGCACGGCCAGTTTAGCCGAGGACGCCGTGGCGCGTACCAGGTGGGATTCCGGAATTCTTCAGCGTTGCCGGCCTGCTGCCACGCCGCAATGCCCTAGGCCAAGTTGCCTGCGCGATCCAAGGTTGCACGGGCTTGGATGAGCAGTGGTTCATCCACCATTTTCCCGTCCAGGGAAAAGGCCCCCGGGTGCAGTTCTGCCTCGGCAAGGATTCGCTTGGCCAATTGCACCTCGGCGGCGGTCGGCGCGTAGGCCTGGCGGATGATCTGCATCTGGCTCGGGTGGATCGATGCTTTGGCCGCGAATCCCGAGGCCTTGGCATCCTGGGATTCCAGGAATAGTCCTTCACGGTCCGGGATATCCAGATACACCGAGTCGATGGCTGCCTTGCCCTGCGCGGCCGCGTGGATCAGCACCTGGGAACGGGCGAAGCTGGCCACCTGGCGGTAGCTGCCATCGTCATGGCGCGAGGAGGTCCCGCCCAGCGAGGCGACCAGATCCTCGGCACCCCACATCAAGGCCACCACATTCTCCGCCGCCGCAATCTGCGCCGCATGGGCAATGCCAGCGGCCGTTTCGCACAGTGCCACGACGTCATAGTCCGCAAGCCGGGCCGGTTGTGCACCGGACTGGACCTTGGGCAGCATCACGGTGGTGTAGCTGGTGTGCTGCAGCGCTTCGAGGTCCTTTGCGAAGTGCCCGGTATCCACGGGGTTCACGCGCACGATGGTGCGGGCAGGATCCAGGCAGCTTTCGCGCAGAGCAAGCCGGGCGGCCCCCTTGTTCTCCTGGGCAACGGCATCTTCGAGGTCGATGATCACCGCATCGGCGCGGCCCGCCGCCTTGGCATAGCGTTCGGGCCGGTCGGCGGGGCAGAACAGGATGGCCGGGCCCATCAGGAATTCACTCATCGTCCGCCGCCTTCTTGGAATCTTCATGGGCCTGTTTGGTCCACATCAGGCAGGTGCGCGTGGCGGTAGCGACTACCTCGCCGTGCTGGTTGCGCCCGGTGTGGGTCATCGAGGCCAGGCCTTGGCCGGGCCTGGATTTCGAGGGGCGCAGCTCGGTGATCTCGGTTTCGGTGTACAGGGTGTCGCCGTGGAACATCGGATGCGGGAAGCGCACATCATTGATCCCCAGCTGGCCGATGATGGTGCCCTCGGTCAACTGCGCCACCGACTGGCCGATCATGGTGCTCAGCGTCAGCAGCGAATTCACCAGGGGCCTGCCAAAGGGCTGGGTGGCGGCCCAGGCGGCATCCAGGTGCAGCCCCTGGTTGTTCATGGTCATCGTGGTGAAGGCGATGTTATCCGCTTCGCTCAAGGTGCGCCCCGGCTTGTGGGCGTAGGTGGCGCCCAGGACCAGCTCGTCGAAATACAGCCCGCGCTGTTCGATCCTTTGCCCGCTCATGCCAAACGCTCCTTGTCCTCGGTGTGCAGTGGTTCCACGGTGGCGATGACCTGCTTGGCCTTGACGAGGTCACCGGCCTTCAACGCCGGCAGGCGCACGATTCCATCGGCCGGGGCCAGCAGCTGATGCTCCATTTTCATCGCTTCCACGATGGCCAGCAGCTGGCCGGCGGCTACCTGCTGGCCGTCGGCGGCCTGGACCGAGATGACGGTGCCGGGCATCGGGGAGAGCACCTCGGGGCGATAGCTGCCAGATTCCTTGGCGAGGCCCTCCAGCTGGCGCTCCAGCACCTCTTCGCGAGGCAGCGCGCGCAGCGACGCACTCCAGCCGCGATCGCTCAGCCACAGTGTGCCGTCGGCGTCCCAGGCGTGCTGGATTCCGCAGCGCACCCCGTTGATCTCAAGGCCCGAGCCGAGCTCCCGGATGAAGTGCTCCTGGCCGCCGACGCTGACCTTGTTGCCCTCGGGAGTGACGAGCAGGGAGGTTGCGGCCTGGGTGTGCCCGGTGTCGAAGTGCCGGGTGATCGGGTGGTGGTGTTGAGCCCGCCAGCCATCGCGCAGGCCCCAGGGGCTGGTGCTGGCAGGCCGTCTCAGGTAGTCCAGATGCGCGGCCAGCGCCAGCTCGAGCGGGCCGGATTCGCGGAAGCTGAACTGCTCCATCTTGCGTTCAATCAGGTTCGTATCCAGTGCGCCGGCAATGACATCCTCGTCGGCCAGGAGCAAGCGCAGGTATTCGCTGTTGGTCAGCACGCCCAGCACGACGGTCTCGGCCAGCGCGCGGTCCAGGCGGGCCACAGCTTCGGCGCGATGCGTGCCCCAAGCGATCACCTTGGCGAGCATCGGATCGTAGTGGGCGCTGATTTCCAGCCCGTCGCGCAGCGAGCTGTCCACGCGCACTCCGGCCGGCTCGCGCACCTGCAGCACCGTGCCCGTCGAGGGCAGGAAGCCGGCGGCAGGGTCTTCGGCGTACAGGCGCGCCTCGATGGCGTGTCCAACGAGGCCGACCTGGTCCTGGGTGAAGTCCAGCGGCTGCCCGGCGGCGATGCGCACCTGCCAATCCACCAGATCAAGCTTCTGCCCATTGACCCGCACCACTTCTTCGGTGACCGGGTGCTCCACCTGCAGGCGGGTATTCATTTCCATGAAGAAGAACTCGTCGGGGTTCTGGTCGCTGGCCAGGAACTCCACGGTGCCAGCCCCCACATATCCCACCGATTGCGCCGCCGCGATCGCGGCAGCTCCGATGCGTTCGCGGATCTGCGCCCCATGCTCCAGGTTCTCGAACAGCGGGGCGGGGGCTTCCTCGATGACCTTTTGGTGGCGGCGCTGCAGCGAGCACTCGCGCTCGCCGAGGTGCACCGTATTGCCGTGGGCGTCAGCCAGGATCTGCACTTCGATGTGCCGTGGATTGCGCACCAGCCGTTCAAGGAACAAGGTGTCGTCGCCAAAGGCATTGCGTGCGGTGCGCCGGGCACTGGCCAGCGCCTCGGGAAGCTGGGCTGCGGATTCGACGGCGAACATGCCCTTGCCGCCGCCACCGGCCGATGGCTTGATCAGCAGCGGGAAGCCGACCTCGGAGGCGGCCTGGATGAGCTGCTCATCGCTCAACGCAGGTTCCGCGATGCCGGGAACCACCGGAACCTGGTGGGAGAGCACATGGTTCTTGGAGCGGATCTTGTCGCCCATGAGGTTGATGGAGTTCACCGGAGGGCCGATGAAGGCAATCCCCGAAGCCTCCAGCGCGCGGGCGAAGTCCACGTTTTCGGACAGGAAGCCGTAGCCCGGGTGGACCGCCTGGGCGCCGCTGGCCTTGCACGCATTGATGACCGCGTTGATATCCAGGTAGCTCTCATTGGCTGGTGCTCCGCCAAGGCGGATGGCGGTATCGGCGTGGGCAACATGCAGTGCACCGGCATCGGCGTCGGAATAGACGGCCACCGAGCGAATGCCCAGGGCGCGCAGGGTGCGGATAATGCGCACCGCGATTTCTCCGCGATTGGCGACCAGGACCGTATCAAAAAGGTTTGTGTTCATCATGATCTCCTCGGCTACATCCGGAACAGGCCGAAGCTGGTTTCCGGCACTGCGGTGCGGGCGCAGACATCCAGGGCAAGGCCCAGCACCCTTCGGGTGTCCGCCGGATCGATGACCCCGTCATCCCACAAGCGCGCGGTGGAATAGTACGGGTTGCCCTGGGTTTCGTACTGCTCGCGGATCGGGGCCTTGAACGCTTCCTCTTCTTCGGCGCTGAAGCTGCCGCCGGAAGCTTCCAGCCCGTCGCGCTTCACGGTGGCCAGCACCGAGGATGCCTGGTTGCCGCCCATCACCGAGATGCGCGCGTTGGGCCACATCCACAAGAAGCGCGGGGAATAGGCGCGCCCGCACATGGAGTAGTTGCCGGCGCCGAAGGAGCCGCCGATGATCACGGTCAGCTTGGGGACCCGGGCGGTGGCCACCGCGGTGACCATCTTGGCGCCGTGCTTGGCGATGCCGCCGGCCTCGTAGTCGCGGCCCACCATGAAGCCGGCCAGGTTCTGCAGGAAGACCAGCGGGATGCCGCGCTGGTCGCACAGCTCGATGAAGTGCGCGCCCTTCATGGCGGACTCGGAGAAGAGCACCCCGTTATTGGCGATGATCCCCACCTGGTGGCCGTGGATCTGCGCAAAGCCGGTGACCAGGGTGGTGCCGTAGTCGGCCTTGAACTCGTGGAACTTGCTGCCGTCCACCAGCCGGGCGATGACCTCATGCACGTCGTAGGGGGCGTTGACATCCACCGGGACGACCCCGGCCAGCTCGCCGCCCGGGTAGAGCGGCTCGGCCACCTGGCTCTCGATGTTCCACGCCGGAGCCGGGTTGGCCGGCAGGGTGGAGACGATATCGCGGATGATCATCAGTGCGTGCTCGTCGTTTTCGGCCAGGTGGTCCACCACCCCGGAGGTCTTGGCGTGCAGGTCCCCGCCGCCCAGCTCCTCGGCGGTGACGATCTCGCCGATGGCTGCCTTCACCAGCGGCGGGCCGCCGAGGAATATGGTGCCCTGGTTGCGCACGATCACGCTCTCGTCGCTCATCGCCGGGACGTAGGCGCCGCCGGCGGTGCAGGAGCCGAGCACCGCGGCCAGCTGCGGGATTTTCTTCGCGGAGAGCTGCGCCTGGTTGTAGAAGATGCGCCCGAAGTGCTCGCGGTCCGGGAAGACCTCATCCTGCATCGGCAAGAAGGCCCCGCCCGAATCGACCAGGTAGATGCAGGGCAGGTGGTTCTCCAGCGCGATTTCCTGGGCGCGCAGGTGCTTCTTGACCGTCATCGGGAAGTAGGTGCCGCCCTTGACGGTGGCGTCGTTGGCGATGACCAGCACGTGCCGGCCGTGCACCAGCCCGATGCCGGCGATCATTCCGGCGCCGGGGCTGGCCCCGCCGTACATGTCCTCGGCAGCCAGCGGGGCAATCTCCAGGAACGGGGATCCCTGATCAAGCAGCTGGTCCACGCGTTCGCGGGGCAGCAGCTTGCCGCGTTCGACATGCCTGCGCCGGGATTTTTCCGATCCGCCAAGGGCTGCGCGCTCCAGGCGCTGGTGCAGTTCGGCCAGCAGGGGCGCGTTGGCCTGGGCATTGCTCTCGAATTCTGCGGGATCCGTGCGGGAAGAAAGCGTCTTCACTTTTCAGTCCTTCGGTTCGGGTTCGCTGGCGATCACCAGGGGGATGGGGAGCTCGGTGCGGGAGAGCGGGGACTCGTTGGAGACGGCGAGCATCCGCATGGCCAGCGCCACGAAGTTCAGTTGCACCTCGGGCAAGGACAGCCGGCCGTCGCGGCGGAACCAGTGGGAAACCCCGGTGCCCATTTCCATCATGGCCAGCCTGGCGATGCCCAGATCCCCGGTGCTGAAAGCGCCCTGGGCGGTGCCGTCCTGGAGAACCCGGGCGAAGAGCTGTTCATAGCTATCGCGCAGTGCCTGCATTTGGGCCGCGTTCTCGGTGGACAGCGCTCGCATCTCGTGTTCCGCCACGCGAGAGGTCTTGGGATTGGTGGCGGTGAATCCGACATGGAAGGCCACCAGCAAGGCCAGCTTCCGGGTGGGGTCGGCGCCGGCGGCCGCAGTCTGGCTGGCGCCGTCGATCATCGAATTGAGGCAATTCTTGATGATGCCAACGAGCAGCTCTTCTTTGCCTCCGACGTAGTGGTAGAGCGTGGCCGAATTCAATCCGACTGCCGTACCCAATTCACGGATGCCGGTGGCGGCAAACCCGCGTTGGGCAAAGCAGGACACCGCTGCTTGCTGGACTGTACCGAGTTCCAAAGGACACCGCCTTGTGCTCCCAATCAATCGATTGACAGTGTCCATCCAATCCGACAAGCGGGGTGATGTCAATCACTTTCCGTGTTTCGTCATAAAGCCGGCGGCTCGGGGCGCGGGGCGAAATATTCGGAAATTTGTTTATGAATCAAATGCAGAAGATTACACTTCATGATGATATTTACTGCGAAATCTGAGTTAATGACATTCAGGTGCCCACGAATTACGAGCGGAAAGCACTATGCCACAACCCATTGACAGTGTCGTCAACGCGACCATAACCAGCCGTCGAAAACTCCTTGCGGGTGCGACCGGACTGCTGGCTCTCGCTGGACTGAGCGCCTGCGCAAGCGAAAAGTCCCCGCAAGCCACCACCGTCGGCCGTGCGACAACACCGAAGACGCCCGATGGCGTGCTCAAGGCGCTGGCCGAAGGAAACCAGCGCTTCACCTCCGGCCAGGTGCAGCATCCGAACCAGGATTCGCAACGACGTGGCGAGCAAGCCGGGCACCAAAGCCCCTTTGCGCTAGTCCATGGCTGCGTGGATTCGAGAGTGGCACCGGAGATGCTCTTTGACCAGGGCATCGGAGACCTCTTTGTCACCAGGACCGCGGGAGCGGTCTTGGATGACACCTTGGTGGGCAGCATGGAATTTGCTGTTTCCTCCCCCTACTCGGTCCCGCTGCTGGTCATCCTCGGCCACAGTGCGTGCGGTGCGGTGACCGGCACGCTCAAGGCCATGGAAGCCAACCCCCGGGACCCGCAGCTGCCCGGAGAAATGGAGGATTTTGCGGATCAAATCGCGCCCGTGGCCCGGAGCCGGAAAGTTTCAGGATCCGGCAGCGAGGCGGTGAGCCAGGTGGTGGAGGCCAATGCGCTCGCCGTCGCCAAGCAGCTGGTGGAGCGCTCGGCAATCATCCGCAAGGCGGTCGAAGAGCAGCGCACCCGTGTGGTGCCGGCCGTTTACGACCTGGAAACCGGTGAAGTGAGCTGGCTGGAGAGCTAGGTTCAACCGGAAAGCCGCTGCCAAAGAGAAATCCCCGCCGGCTATGCCGGCGGGGATTTCTACGATCATCACTCGCACCTTCAATGAGGTAGCTACTACGTTACGCAAGCATCCTATGCCCCAGCTGAGCAGGGGCTTCGCGCTGGCAATGCATTCAGGAAGCGGCCCGGCCAGCGTCATGCTGCGTGAAAAGATGCTCTGCTAGTTCTTCTCTCGCAGCGTGACAGACTCGATGGCCTGGCCGTGAAGGTCCTCGATGACCAGGTCGACGACTACTTCCTCCCAGCTGATCAGCGGCCTGATGGCATCGCAAACGAAGCCAAGGACCTGCTGCTCGATGGCGTTCACGGTGCTGTCATCGGCCATGCTCACATGGCACTGGATTTTCCAGCGAAGATGCGGGACCTTCGCGTCGGTGGCTTTGATTTCGGTGTAGTTCAACTGCGTGGTTGTCGAGTCGGCGAACGCCTTGCGGATGGCCTTGATCAGCTCGAGGGATGACAGGCGCTGGGGCAGGCCAGTAGCGGGATCCTGCACATCCCAGATGCGCTGGCGGGGCCCAAGGCTGGCAATTTTCCCGAGGATCCCCTTCGAGAAGGCTTCCGGCTCGTGCTCGGGGGTCGAGGTCTGCAGCAAGCGGGTGATGAACCCGTTCTGGTCCTTGAGCCGCTGGCGTTCGGCATGGCACCAGCGGCACTGCAATTCGTGCAGGTCGGCGGGTTCGTCCAGATTCAGCAGGACGTCTTCGGAGGTACGTCCGCAGGGGAGGGTTGTCATGACACCGCCTCGCTGATTGCATTGCGTGCTCGTGCGAGTCGCCCTCGCACCGTTGATTCTGAAACGTTCGTGACCAGGGCCGCTTCCTTGTAGCTCATGCCTTGGAGCGCGACCAGCACGAACGTCTGGCGAAGCGCCGAGGGCAACCCATTGATGATCTGCCAGGCATCGGCCACTTCACCACGTTGCACGGCCACGTTCTCGGGCAGTTCCCGGTCGGGCACCGGGGTTTGCTCTAGCACTTCATCATCCACGGTTTGCTGGTCATTGGCACGCTGGCGGATGCGATCGAGGCAAATATTTCGCGCCATCCGGTAGAGCCAGGTCTTGAATGCGGCACGTTCGCGCAGCGAGCCCAGCGACTGCCACGCGCGGATCCAGGCGTCCTGGGTGGCGTCTTCGGCATCGTGCCAGCTGCTGAAAAAAGTCTTGCAATATTGACGCAGGCCAGGGGTCATCACGGTGACGAGCTCGCCAAATGCTTCGGGGTCGCCTTCCATGGAGCGGCCAACAAGCACAGCCAGCCGGGTCGGTTCCAAGCACCCTCCTTGAGTGACCTAGATCACATTCAAAATGTGTGAGGATTTCTGTACAGCTCTCGTCTGTACGAGTGTAAGGCAAAAATTATCCCTTCAATGACTGAGGAGACCATCATGGTGCAACGAGATTCCCAAGGGCCGATCATCAAGCCAACCGGCGAAGAGCTGGAGCGCCAGGCCAAGGCGGCGTCAGCCAATGAAGCGCAAGCCAGCGAGAAGCTGCGCGGCCCGCTGCACACCGATCTGGGCAAGACAACCATCGAAGACCGCGTGGTCCAGAAGATCGCCAGCATCGCCACCCGCGAGGTATCCGGCGTCTACGCAATGGGCAACGCCGCCCGCCGGACCTTCAACTCGCTGGCAGAGCGCATCCCCGGTGCCCAGGCCAACGCCGCTGGCGGCGTGAGCGTTGAAAAGGGCGAGCAGCAGACCGCCATCGACGTCTCGATCGTCGTTTCCTACGGATTCTCCATCGTCGAGGTCTCCAGCGAGATCCGCTCGAACATCATCGCCCAGGTCGAGCGCGCCACCGGGCTGGAAGTCATCGAGGTGAACGTGGAAGTCACCGACGTGCACCTGCCAGAGGACGATGACGATGACACTGAAACCCGTGACGGCCTGAAATAACTGTCCGCAGCTAAGGAGCAGAACATGTTACACGTCAAGTGGGGGCTGGCCATCGGCTGCCTGGCCGGGCTGCTGATCGCCTTCGGTTCATTCACCCAGTTTGTGGTGGTGGCATTCTTCACCATCATCGGCGCGGGAGTGGGCTGGCTATTGCAGGACAGGGTTGATCTCGGCCAAGTGTTCAGCAAACGTCGGCGGTGAAGCAGATGGCAGAGCTGTCCTCGCACCGTGGAAGCACCACGGTGAACACGGGCGTCTATTCAAAAATCGCTGCCCAGGCGGCCTATAAGGTCCCGGTGGTCGGCTCGGCCGCGGGAGGGATCCTGGGGCTGGGCAAGTACCGGGATTTTGACAGCCGGCCCAAGGCCAAAGCCGAGGTGCTCGGGAACATGGTTGTCATCGACCTGGATCTCGGCCTGAGCTATCCGAGCGATGTCCAGCAAGCCTGCGAAGACGTGCGAAACATGGTCGCTGCGGATCTGCGCGCATACCTTGGCGTTGAACAGGTGCAAACCGATATCCGGGTGAGCTGGATGTCGGCACCGGATGAAGGAACCAGAAACAGGAGGCTGCGATGAACAGGTTCTGGCACGTTCGCAGTGCCCGCACCTTGACGCTGGCGATCAGCTTTGCCATCCTGCTGGCCGCAAGCATGATCCTGGCGCTGTCCTGCATCCTGCGTTTGGCCGACGGACGTTGGCCCGGCATTGCCGAGCAGGGCATTGATGCGCTGCTCGGCCTGCGCTTCAACGACAACCTGGCAGTGATCGCCATGGCGGTCCTTGCGGTGCTCGGCCTGGTGCTGATGCTCAGTGCGCTGATTCCGGGGCGCCGGCAGAGCATCCTGCTCACCAGCGACGATCCTTCAGCTCGATCGGAACAGGCAATCTCATGCCGGGGAATATCGACCTTGGTGGGGCATGAGGTTGAACGAACCGATTCAGTCACCAGGGCAAGGGTGAAAACCAGCCCGGCCCTGGTGCACGTGAGAGTGCAGACTCCGGCCCACTCGGTCCAGCGCGTGCAGGACAACGCGCAGGCGCGGGTGCAGGCAGTGATCGATGGCTTGCCATTGCAACGCGCTCCCAAAGTCAAGGTCTCGGTGCAACGGCGAGGAGGGAACTGAAATGTTCACAACGCATGTGGTGCGGCAGCGAATCATTCTCGTGATCCTCGGCCTGGTGCTGCTGGCTGGCGGAGGATGGGGCCTGGCCTCCGTCTGGTGGGGGCTGCCTGCAGGAAATGATTTCGGCCAAGCCGAGATTGGCAACAGCCTGCCGATCGATCAGCAGTACCTGGTGCCATTGGGATTGGCGATAGGGATTGCGGGCATGGTGCTGTCGCTAGCGGTGTTGATCACCGCCATTCCGCGCCGCCCAGCGGCACACAAATTCAGATATGAATCACGCACCGAGGGGGTGAGCGAGATCGAAACTTCGGTCATAGCCAAGGCCGCGGAGACCGCCGCGCAGACGCAACCAGAAATCGTGGATGCGAATGTCCAGATCGGTGGCAGCGCAACCGAACCTGTGCTCTATGCGCGGTTCACCTTGCGCGCCGATGCTCCGGCGAATCGCGGTATCAAGCTGGTCAATGACCGGGTGATACCGGATCTCGAAATGGTGCTGGGAGCGCCCTTCGCCAGCAAGCACGTTTCATTCAGCTTCCAGAAGCCGGTAAAGCAGGATTCCCAGAAGGTGGTGCTCATCTGAGTCGGCCCGGGCATCAAGAAATCATCACCAGCGGCACGCTGATCGTGCCACAACACTTGGGGGAGTAGAAACACATGGGAATTATTGGTTGGGTCATCCTTGGCCTCATTGCCGGTGCGATCGCCAAGGCGATCAAGCCAGGAACGCAGGGCGGGGGCTGGCTGGCAACGCTCTTGCTGGGCGTCGCCGGTGCGCTGCTTGGCGGCTGGATCGGTTCGGCTATTTTCGGTGTCGGCATTAGCCAGTTCTGGTCATTGTCGACGTGGCTGCTGGCCATCGGAGGTTCCCTGATCGTGTTGATCGTGTGGGGGCTGGTTACCGGCAAGCGCCGCTGAGTGCGCAAGCCAATGGGAGGGAACCATCACGGTTCCCTCCCATTGGCGTAGCCGGGGCAATTACATGATGCCGGTTGGCACCAGCAGCAACCAGGACAGTGCCGGTGCAATCAGAACCACGGCACCTGCGTACATCATCAGCTGCTTGTAGGTTCGGGTCCGATCGCTTTCCCTCACGTTAGCCACCACCAGTGCGCCAGCGGTGGAGAAGGGGGAAACATCAACCACGGTTGCGGAGATGGCAATTGCTGCCACGGTGCCGGAGACGCTCAGCGAGCTGACGGCCAGCAGCGGCCCGGCCAGCGGGATGAATGCGGCGAGCAGGGCGGTGGATGAGGCGAAAGCGGATCCGATGCCGATCACGTAGCACAGCACCAAGGCGATCAAGATCGGAGCGCCCAGGGCCAGGGCCATGTGGGCCAGGGTGTCGATCACGCCGATGTGGGTCAGCAGCGAGACATAGGTGATCATTCCGGCCACCAGCAAGACGGTGGACCAGGAAATGCCGGCAACAAACTTCTGCTGGTCCTTGACGTTCAACAGGGCCAGCAGCAAGCCGGCGCTCAAGGCGACAAAGCCGATGGGCAGGCGCAAGACCAGGGCGCAGAAGAGCATCACGCCAATCAGCACCAGCGTGTAGATCTGCTGTCCCCGCGGACGGGTGGAGCGGATCTCCTCGACTTCCGTGTAGCCCTCGCCGGCGCTGGTGCGCAGCTTGCCCATCACGGCGAAGACGATCACAGTCAGGATCGACAGGATCAGGTTGATGGCGAAACTGGCGGCAAACAAGGCGTTGGCCGAAACCGGGAAGCCATTTTCCATGGCGATGTCATGAACCAGGACACCCGAGACGGACAGCGGCGAGAATCCTCCAGCATGGGAACCGTTGATGATGAAGGCGCCCATCAGCAAAGGGTGAATGCGCGATTCGTAGGCAAATCCGATGGCAGCCGGTGCCAGCAAGGCGACGGCGGCAGGGGAGAAGGTGCCCAGCGAGGTCAATGCCGCGGCGACCAGGAAGAAAACCCAGGGAAGCAGCATGGTTTTGCCGCGAACTGCGCGGACGCAGTTGCGCACGATGATATCGATGGTGCCGTTGTGCTGTGCCATGGAGAAGAAGTAGGTGACGCCGATGATGGTCAGCACGATGCTGGCCGGGAAGTCCGCGAGGATTTCCTTGTCATCCATGCCCAGCATGAAGTAGCCGATGCCGAAGGATGCCACCAGGCCCATCACGCCGATGTTGACCGGCCATTTGGTGGCGATGATGAACATCAGCACCAGGACAACGAGCGGGATGACCTGTTCGGTGGTCAGCGAGGCGCCGGTGCCGGAAGGCTCCGCGCTGGAGAGCGCTGGAGAAGCCACCATGGCGATGAGCACCGCGATGAAGGCCACCGCGGCAACGATCAGCAGGTTGCGCTTGCTGCGCCGGTTTTGGCGCCGCGGATCGACGGTGTCGACAGCGATGGCTTCTTGTTCGGCTGGGGGTGCAGCCTTGAACCCTGTATTAGTCATGGTCTGGCTCCTCAGCGGCTTGCGCTTGCTAGGTCGGTTTCGGCAACGCTGCCGAGGGACTCGGGGAGGTGGATGGTGGAGCTGGCGATGGAGCGGGCGGTGCGGTCCACTCCGACGTACATGGACCCCTCGCGTTCTTCGCTCCAGGTTTCGATGACGCCGGCGGGGGTGCGCAGGCGCAGCGTGGCGCGCGGTGCCCCGCCGGTGATCTCGCCCAGTATGGTGCCCGGGGTCTGTGCGCCGAGGGTCAGCGCGATGCTTCCGGTGATGGCCAATGCAGGGTGGGGCTTGCCCATGGAGAGCATCATGACGCTGGCATCGCTGTCTTCATCCTGCGGTGCCGCGGCGATGGCAAGTTTCGGGATGGCGCGGGCAGCCTGCGCAGGGGTCGCGGCCAGGCCCATGCGCACCGCTGCTTCGCGGCGCACCTGGTCCAAGGCGATCAGTTGCGAGTCGACGGCGGCCATCCATGAATCATAGTTTGCGGTGTCGAGACCAAGTTCCTCGGCGCGAAGTATGACTACGGGTGCTCCGGCATCCACCAGGGATGCGGTCCACGCGCGGCCCGCGGCAAACAGGATGTCTGTTGGGTTCGAGGTGGGCAAGAGGCTGCCGGTGGTCTTGCCGGCAGGGTCGCGGAATCCGAGCCCGACCTTGTAGCCAGCTGTTGCCACACCGGGCATCTGCGCCTGGGGAACGATCGGCAGTGCCCCTCCTGGCGTATCGACGCGCTGGATGATGATCTGCCCGGTATTGGTGTTGCGGGTGGTGACTCGGGTGATGTCCCCGGATGGGGTGATCCATCCTTGCTCGATGGCGTAGAGCCCGACAACCGCGGAGCAGTTGCCGCAGTTGCTTCCCCAGTCCACCGTGGCTTCTTCGATGCCGACCTGGGCGAAGGTGAACTCCACGTCGATTTCGGCGTCGCTGGAACGGTGCAGAATGACCGCCTTGCTGGTGGTTGAGGTGGCTCCGCCAACGCCGTCGATTTGTCGTGAATCGGGGCTGCCGAATACTTTCGGGAGCAGTTCATCGAGGCTGGTGGCCGTTTCTTCCAGATGCTCGGATTCGAAGACCCAGCACTTGCTGGTTCCTCCGCGCATCCATTCGGCTTGTATGTTCATCGTCATTCCTACATCTCGTGGTGCCGCGCGTTTCGCTCCCGGTCACTCGGTCCGAATTCATCGTTATCCGACTATGGAAAAACCATAATCTGCATCACATTTGAAGTCTACGTACATAAAATATAAGGGCTTGTAGCAACGCTTAATTTGCCTAGATTACAAGCTTATGCAGACTGCAATTTGATGATGAACGGTGTAGGTAAAACGAAAAATCAGCCATTCAGGCTAGAGATTTTAGAGAATGAACAGAGTATTCAGTTCATTGAAGTACTGCTTATGGTTATCGGCTGTTGCTCGCGAAAGAAGTTTTTTGCGGTGGCACGCAGGATGGTGCGACCGAGGAGAATATCGGTGGCGCGCCGCTCGTTGCCTCGACGTGACTGAACTAAAAATGCCGTTGCATCGCGCTCGGCGGGATGCAACGGCATAGCAAAAATTGATTGTTTTCGGGGAAAGGCTTCGTGGACTGCCAGATGGTCAGCCCGCGAGAATAATCTCCACGTTCGCGTCCTTGAATGGCGCAAGCTGGTTCTCGCTGGCCTGTGCGTCGGTGATCAGCGTCCAGCCTTCGGGCAATCTGGCCCAGGCATGGAAAGGATGCTGGTTGAGCTTGGAGCTGTCGGCCAGCACAAACACGCGCTGCGCCCGCGAGGCCATCTTTTCCTTGAGCCGGGTCTGCACGAGGTCGGCCTCGCAGATGGCATCGGGCGTGACGGCATCAGCGCCGAGGAAAACGGAATCAAAACTCATCCGCTCCAGGCAGTATTCTGCCAGCGGGCCCACAAAGGCGGCGCTGCGGTGGCGCAAGGTGCCACCGAGGCACTCAACATGTACCGACTCTGCCTCGGCCAGTTCCTCGACCACCACCAGCGAGGTTGTCGCCACGGTGAGTTCATTGGCATCACGCAGCTCATGGGCCAAGGAGGCAACTGTGGAACCGGAATCCAGCAGGATGGTTTGCCCCTCGGACACCAGCGAGCGCGCCTTGCGCCCGATGGCGCTCTTCGCCACCGCGTTCTCCATGTTCCGCTGCCGGAACGTGGACTCGATCACCGGTGCGGTCAAGGGCATCGCCCCGCCGTAGGTGCGCGCAATCTTTCCTTCTCCGGTGAGCCGGGAAAGATCGCGGCGGATCGTTGAAGCGGTGACGCCGAATCGTTCGGAGAGTTCCTCTACGCTGGCCAACCCGCTGGTATTGGCCAGTTCCAGGATCTGCCCTTGGCGCACCTTGGCACTGGTCGACATGGGACTCCTTCCCCAGTTGATTCGGTGGGTCTAATACGCCGAGTGTATCGGCATTGGCCCGGTTCGCTTACTCGGCCGGGGCCGTCGCCAAATTCACCGACTGCGCCAGGGCCTCGATCATGCTGCCCACCTCGACAACGCCGGTGCCGGCAATATCAAACGCGGTGCCGTGGTCCACCGAGGTGCGGATAACCGGCAGGCCGACGGTGATGTTCACGCCAGCTTCGATGCCCAGAACCTTCACCGGGCCGTGGCCCTGGTCGTGGTACATGGCGACGATCAGGTCGTAGTCGCCCCGGCCCGCCAGGAAGAACGCGGTATCGGCGGGCAGGGGGCCGATGGCGTTGATCCCATCGGCCTGCAGCTTTTCGAGCGCAGGGACGATCTTTTCTTCCTCTTCGCCGTAGCCGAACAGGCCGTTCTCGCCGGCGTGCGGGTTGATGGCGCAGACTCCGATCTTCGGGGTGGGATTGCCTGCGCGGACCAATGCCTCGTGGCCGCGGCGGACCGTGCGCTTAACCAGCCCGGGTTCGATTTTCTTGATGGCATCGATCAATCCGATATGGGTGGTCACGTGGATGACCTTGACCTTGGGGGTTGAAAGCATCATCGATACTTCATCGACACCCATGAAGTGGGCGAGCAATTCGGTGTGCCCGGGGTAGATGTGGCCGGCTTCGTGCAGTGCGGCCTTGTTCAGCGGTGCGGTGCAGATGCCCTGGACCTCGCCGCGCATCGCCAGTTCGCAGGCGATGCGGATGTAATGGTAGGCCGCGTTGCCAGCTTCGCCGGAAATCTTGCCCCATTCAAGGTCCGCAGACAGCAGGTGGGGGTCGATGACGTTGATGCGGCCGGGAACAAACTGGGCTTCTGCGACGTCGGAGATTTCCACGATGTCGGCCTTGAGGCCCAGGGCCTTCGCGCCCAGGGACAGCCGGTGGCAGTCGCCAATGACGATGGGCCGGCTGATGTTGTAGGCGTTGGCATCCAGCAGGGCGCCGACGGTAACCTCTGGGCCGACTCCTGATCCGTCACCCATGGTGACGGCGATGAATGGACGGGAATCTGGGGAAGTGGTGCTCATGGATACTGGCTCCTGGGGAAGAGTGGTGCGCAGATCGCGCAGGGTGGAAAAGGCTTTGGAGAGGATGCCGGGGCTGCCGAAGGAACCGGGCTTGGTGCCAACCAGGCGCCCGTCGGGGGCTTGGCAGATGACCACTCCGGGTTCCAGCTGCTGGCGCGGGGCCAGCGAGGTGGCACCGAGGTCGTCGAGGACGGCGCGTGCTGTTTCACCGCCGGTCAGGAAAAGATCCGAGTCCGGGTGCGCTGCAAGAAAGGCGGCTGCCTGGTTGCGCAGCTGGTGGAGCACTGCCGAGGGTTCCGTCCCGTTGCGCGCTGCGCGCAGAATCACCGGTTCCCCTGGCTTGGGCGCCGGCAGCTCGCCGGTTGTTTCGGCACAGGGGATGCCGTGGTTCTGGGCGAGTTCAAGCTGCTGCCCGGAGGGGCCTGAGGCCGAGCCGACGACACCCAGAAGGTGGCGAGCCGGAGCATCGGGCGCGGCAGGATCCTGGTGCGCGGCCTGGCCGGCTGTGCCGTGACGCGCCGCCAGGGCGCTGGCCAGGGCCGCGTTCAGGGCTCCGGTGCCAACCAGGATGCTGCGGGCGAACCGCTCCGGGTGCGCGGCGCGCAGTCCAAGCCAGGATTCGGCGACGGAGTGCAGGTCCGCCTCGGTTGAGCAGTCGACGATGGCGATGGGTGCCGGACCGAGCGCGGCGGCCAGGTGTTCTTGGAACGATCCATCGGTGCTGGGCCGGGCCAGCGTTGCGGATTCGAGGTCACCGAGCAGGTCGGTGATGGATTCGGGGGCTTGTCCTGCTTCTACCTGCCAGGCATCCGTGGAAGCCAGCGGCTGGCCGGCAACCAGCGGGCGCCCGTTGTCAACGGTCCGCTCCAGGTGGGGCAGTGCTCCGGCAATGATGAGCCGGTAGCCGCTATCGGCCAGGGCCGAGAGCTCTGCGTTGAGGTTGCCGCGCCACAGCGAATCGATCTTCTTGAAGACCAGCGCGTCTTGCGAGGGCCGGCGGCAAAGATCCTGGATGCGCCGATAGGCCTTGGCGGGGTCCAGGTAGCGGCTATTGGTGTCCAGGACGGTGACGGGGCGGGACTTGTTCGAAGATCCCGCGGCGAGGTCAAGGGAAATCCGGGTCGCAAATCCCTGGTCGCTCCAAGGCAAGGATACTTCGCAGGCGCCGGAAAAATCATCGGCGAGAATCAGGACTTCCATTGGGTTCTTGGCCATGTGGATGCTTGTCACCTCCTTGAATCGGGTTCCGGATGGCTCCGGTCGAGCGTGTGCTTCTGGAGCCATCATGACACAGTTGCGCGAAATGCGCTATGCCTATTGCGCATTTCGCGCAATCGTGACAAAGTGTCCTTGAGATACACATCACAGCGAGTGGATGGCCCTGCAAGCAATGGGGCAAAGCGCTCCAGAAAGTCGATTGGGAGGTCGAAGATGACCGCACGATTCTCGCCCGGGATGTCGCGGCGCCAGCTGCTGCAGCTGGCCGGAGCCGCCGGGCTCTTTGCGGCAGTGGGGATGAGCGCTACCGCGTGCGCAGGACCCACCGGGCTGCCGGGCAAAGACACGCTGACCCTGGCCCTGAACCGTTCCTTGGTATCGCTGGATAACAAGCTGAACCAGTTCGATGCAGCCGTCACCGTGCAGCGAGCGGTCCGCGAGGGCCTGACCGCGATCGGCCCGGACATCGCACCGATTCCGGTGCTCGCCGAGTCAATGGTGATGGCATCGCCAACACGCTGGACCGTCAAGCTGCGCCAGGGAATCACCTATTCGGACGGGCGCCCGGTCAAGCCGAAGGATGTGGCCACCGCGCTGGAAATGTACGCCAAGGTGCAAGGCTCCTTCGTTGCCAGCTTCTTCCCCGAATTCCCCTCGGTCACCGAAGTCGATGAGCGGACATTCCATTTGGACTCCAAGGGGCCCATCCCGATCCTGGATGCGCTGATGGCGCTGATCCTGATTTCCCCTGCCGAGGATAACAAGGCAGAAGAGCTGCAGACCGGTGTGGGCACCGGGCCCTATGTTGTCCAGTCCTATGACCGCGGCGCCGGGACCTACACGCTGGTGCGCAATGAGAAGTACTGGGGCGAACCTGCGCCAATCCGCCAGGTCAACGTCCGCTTCCTGCCCGAAGAATCCTCCCGCGTGATCGCCTTGCGCAGCGGCGAAGTAGATGTCATCGATTCCATCTCGCCCAATTCCATGGAACAGCTCCAGGGCCTGCCCGGCGTCACCATCGACACGGCCTCCTCGCTGCGCTTGAACCAGATCTTCTACAACTTCCGCAAGCCGAAGTCCCATCCGCTCGCCAATCCCAAAGTCCGCGAAGCGCTGTCCTTCGCCATCGACGGCAAGGCCCTGGTGCACGATGTCCTGATCGACACCGTGGAACAGGCGCAGGGCGTGACCCCGACCAGCCTGTTCGGCTTTGCCAAGACCGGGGACTACGTTTACGACCCGGGCAAGGCGAAATCCCTGCTGTCGGACCTCGGCGTGGAGAACCTGAAGCTCAAGATCATCTGGGAGACCGGAGAATTCCCCTCGGATACCGCCATCATGGAGGCCCTGGTGCAGATGTTCGGGGACATCGGAGTGAAAACCGAGCTCCAGCAGTTTGAACCCGGAGGAAATATCCTGCAGTGGCGCCAAGGCAAGGAAGGGGACTGGGACCTGCTGGGCAATGGCTTCTCCAGTCCTACCGGCCTGGCCATCACGATGCTGCAGGGCATGTACGCCGGCACAGCGGAAAAGGAAAAGACCCGCGACACCTACCAGGGCTACGTCAACAGCGATGTCGAACGCAAAATCGCCCGCGCGGCCTCTGAAGTCGATGAAGCCAAGCGCACCGCCTACCTCAAGGTCGCCCAGCAAGCAGTCTGGGACACGTGGCCCTGTGCCTGGGCCTTTACCCCCAAATCAATTCTTGCCCGCCGCAACCGCGTGCAAAACCTGGAACTATCCGCCGCCAACGCCTACCCGCTGGCCCGTGTGGGATTGGAGAGCTAAGCCATGCTGACCTATCTTCCCAAGCGCATCGGACAGGGACTGCTCACGGTATTCCTTACCGTATCCGTCGTCTTCCTGCTCATCCGCATGGCACCGGGCGACCCGGCTGCCTCGTTTGCCGGGCCACTGGCCACCAATGAGCAGCTGGCCGCCGTGCGCGAGCAATTTGGCCTGGACAAGCCGCTGCTCCAGCAATACGTGATATTCATCGGACAGCTGTTCACCGGCCACCTGGGGCAGTCCTATTCCTTCCAGGCCCCCGCCGTGCAGGTGGTGATGGACCGGCTGCCCTACACGCTGACCCTGGCTACCAGCTCCATCCTGCTGGCCGCACTGGTCGCCATTCCGCTGGGAATGTGGATGGCCCGCCGTTCCGACACCGACGCCGAACTGGGCGTGAACGTTGCGACCATCGCCGGGCAGTCAATGCCCGACTTCTGGACCGGCATCATGCTGCTGACTGGATTCTCTGTGATCATCCCGTTGTTCCCGGCTTCGGGATTTACCACCTGGGGCGGCCTGGTATTGCCCACCATCACGGTTGCGATTTTGCAGATCGCCCTGGTCTCACGCATGGTCAAGCGCGAGATGGTCACCAATTTCAACGCCCCCTATCTGAGCATCGCCCGATCCCGCGGCGTCAGCGAACGGGTGCTGACCTGGCGCTATGCGCTGGGCAATGCGGGAATTCCCGTCTTCACCGCCCTGGGCACCCGCTTCGCGGCGATGCTCAACGGCGTGGTGGTCGTGGAAGTTGTCTTCGGCTGGCCCGGCGTAGGCTCGCTGATCGTCCGGGCCTTGGAAACCCGCGATTACCCCCTGATCCAGGCCACCGTGCTGATCACCGCCTTGCTGGCCGTCGCGGTCCAGCTGCTGATCGATCTGGCCTACCCACTGCTGGACCCACGGGTCCGCCTCGGAAAGGCAGCTTCGGCATGAGCACCACAACCCGCAACCTCGCGCAAGCTCCGGATCCGGTCCGCGGCTCGGCAGTGACCAAGCAGCTGCTGAAGAAATCGGCGGCCGCCCGGCGTGCCCGGTCAACCCGCATCAAGCTGTGGCTGGGCACCATCCTGACCCTGCTGGTGGTCCTGCCGATCGCATTGGCCAACCTGCTGCCGATCGCAGACCCGAATATGCAGGACCTCGGCGCCCGGCGATTGGCCCCGTTGATCGACGGGCACCTCTTCGGCACCGACCAGCTGGGCCGCGACCTGCTCTCCCGGGTGCTCTTCGGAGGCCAGACCTCGCTGATGATCGGCGTGCTGGCGGTCGTCGTTTCAGGGGCTGTCGGAGTGATCCTCGGATCCATTGCCGGGTTCTACGGCAAATGGGCCGACGTGATCATCTCCCGCGTGCTCGAAGCCCAGCTGTCCCTGCCGCTGCTGATGATGCTGCTGCTGGTCGTTGCCCTCTTCGGGCCATCCATCCCGGTGATCACCGGTGTCATCGCCATCGCCCAGTGGCCCGAGGTTGCGCGCCTGACCCGATCCCTGGTGCTCGTGGAACGCGAAAAGCCCTACGTGGATGCGGCCAAGACCCTGGGCCTTCCCAAAGTGCAGATTCTCGCCAAGCACGTGATCCCCAATGTCTTCAAGCAGGCCAGCCTGGTGATCTTGCTGTTGCTGGCCCAAGCGGTGCTCCTGGAAAGCGCATTGTCCTTCCTCGGCGCCGGACCGCAGCGCCCCTTCTCCACCTGGGGCCGGCTGATCTCCGACGGCCAGGACTACATCACCACCTCGTGGTGGATGGTGACGCTGCCAGGCCTGTTCATCGTCGTTCTGGTGGTCGGGGTCAATCTGCTCGGCGATGCCCTGCGCGATGGAAACCTGCGCCGCACCTCTAAGAAGGAAGGCAAGTGATGAGCGAGCAAAATACCGCAGTCCTGGAAGTCAGCGACTTCAGCGTGGAACTGATGACCGACAACGGCGTGTTCAAGGCGGTCAAAAACGTCAACTTCCGCATCGGCCACGGGGAAACCGTCACCATCATTGGCGAATCGGGTTCCGGCAAATCCACGACCGCCATGGGGCTGCTCCAGCTGTTGCCCCGCGGGCTTGCTGCCTTGTCCGGCCAGGTGCGGATCAAGGGCGAGGATGTGCTGGCCAACCCCAAGGCCATCGCCAAGTTCCGCGGACGGGGCCTGGCATTGATCCCGCAGGACCCGATGACCGCGCTGAATCCCGTAGCCACGATCGGCTCGCAACTGCGCGAGGCGATCAAGGTGGCCGGACGCATTACCGGCAAGCAGGAGCTGCACAGCAAGGCCGTGCAGCTGCTCGAGCAGGTGCGCATCCCACTGGTTGAGGAACAACTCAAGAAATTCCCGCATCAGCTCTCCGGCGGCATGCTGCAGCGCGTCCTCATTGCCATTGCGCTGGCCAGCGAACCAGAACTGCTGGTCGCCGATGAGCCCACCAGCGCCCTGGACGTCACGGTGCAGGCCGGGATCCTCGACCTGCTGCTGGAACTGCAGCAGCGCAGCGGGATCTCGATACTGATGATTACGCACGATATTGGCGTTGCGCGCCTGGTTTCCGACACAATCCATGTGATGAGCTCGGGGAAGTTCGTCGAGTCCGGCCCCGCCGCCCAGATTGTCGACGCACCAGAACAGGACTACACCCGCAAGCTGCTCGCCGCGGTTCCGCGCTTGGGAACCTGGGACGAAACGCCAATGGCACCAAAGGGAGCATCATGAACCAGCAAGCACCGTTCCTCTCGGTGAAGAACCTGAGCGTCGAGTACCACACGCACAACGGAATCTTCCGCGCGGTGGACGACGTTTCCTTTGACCTGGAACGCGGCACGACCTTGGCCGTGGTCGGTGAATCAGGATGCGGAAAGTCGACCATCGCCAAATCCATCATGCGCCTGCTCAAGCCGGCCAAGGGGCAAATCCTGCTGGATGGAACCGACCTGGTGGCCCTGAATGAAAAGCAGCTGCGCCCCTTGCGCCGCAAATTCCAGATGGTCTTCCAAGACCCCTACGGCTCGCTGGACCCCAGCCACAGCGCCGAGCAGATCATCACCGAGCCGCTGAAAATCCAGAAAAGCGGGACGCCTGCCGAACACCGCAAGGAGGCTTTGAGGCTGCTCGATCGCGTGGGCCTGCCCGAGGGAGCACTGGATAAGCGGGCCAATGAATTCTCCGGCGGCCAGCGCCAGCGCATCGGCATCGCCCGGGCACTGGCTTCCAAGCCGGAGCTCCTGGTCTGTGACGAGGCGACCAGCGCGCTGGATGTCTCGGTGCAGGCACAGGTGCTCAAGCTGCTCGCCGAGATCCAGGAAGACACCGGGATCTCCTATGTGTTCATTTCACACAACCTGGGCGTGGTGCAGGAAATCAGCGATCAGGTCATGGTGATGCAGAAGGGAAAGCTGGTCGAACTGGGCAGCACCGAGCAGGTGCTCACCTCGCCGGCCCAGCCGTACACCCGCAAGCTGCGCCGCGCGGCCCTGGACCCGAGCCAGATGGAAGGCGTGAAGCCGCGCCACATCCTGGCCGGGCTGGCCAGCTAGAACCGCAAGAGACGAACAAGGAAGCAAAGACAATGCCCAAGAACACCCCGGCAGCATTGGTCCTGGGAACCATGACCTTCGGCGACACCGCCGATGCCCAAGCCAGCGAGCAGATGCTCAATACGGCATTGGACGCGGGAATCACCCATATAGATACAGCCAACGCCTATGTCGGCGGGGCCACCGAAGAGCTGCTGGCCACCTTGCTGGAAGGCAAGCGCGACTCGGTATTCCTGGCGTCCAAGGCGGGAATGCCCCATGCGGACGCCGGCGAGGATTCGCCCTTGTCCCCAGCGGCATTGCGCCGAAGCGTGGAGGCCTCGCTGCGGCGGCTGAACACCGACCGCCTGGACCTGTTCTACCTGCACCAGCCCGACTACGCCACCTCGCTGGAAGCGACCTTGGGCGAAGTCGCGAAGCTGCACCAGGAAGGCAAGATCCTGTCCCTGGGCGTTTCCAACTTCGCCGCCTGGCAGATTGCGCAGGCAAGGCATGTGGCCGAGTCGGTCGGCGCGCCGCCACCTGTGGTGGCCCAGCAGCTGTACAACCTGGTGGCGCGGCGCATCGAAACCGAGTACCTGCCCTTCGCCCAGGCCAGCGGGGTGCAGACCATGGTGTACAACCCGCTCGGCGGCGGACTGCTCACCGGGCGCCATAGCTTCGCGCAACAGCCGCAGGAAGGGCGCTTCGGCAGCTCCCGCCTGGCCAGCATGTACACCGAGCGCTACTGGGATGAAGACCTCTTCAAGGGCATTGAAGCGCTCACCGCACTGGCCAAGGACGCCGGCATCAGCCTGATCGAGCTGTCCCTGCGCTGGCTGGCCTACCACCAGGGCGTCGACTCGCTGCTGCTTGGCGGGTCCAAGGCAAGCCAGCTCGAATCCAACATTGCCGCCATCGCCAAGGGGCCATTGGAGCAGAACCTGGCTGAGGCAGCTGCAGCGGCCACCGCCTCGCTGCACGGCCCGATGCCTGCCTACAACCGTTAACAAGAAAGAGACACCAACGCCATGACCTCAGCAGTTGCCACCGAATTCGCCCGCAAGATCCGTGACCGCGAACCAGCCGTCGGGTACTGGGTGGTGCTCGATTCGCCGGTATCCACCGAACGCATCGCACGCCTGGGCTACGACTACGTTGCCCTCGACGCGCAGCACGGCCTGATCGGCTACAACGGAATGCTCACCGGGCTGATGGCCATCGACGCCTCCGGCCAGGCCGCCGGTGTTGTCCGCGTGGAAGCCAATAACGCCACCGCCATTGGCAAGGCCCTGGACGCTGGCGCCGTGGCAGTCATCGTGCCGCTGGTCGACAACGCGCAAGACGCCGCCGACGCGGTCAAATACGCCAAGTACCCGCCGCATGGCATCCGCTCCTACGGACCCATGCGCTCGGCCCTGCGCGTTGGCCCGGTACCAGCGGAATCGGATGCCACCACCATGGTCTTCGCCATGATCGAGACTCCGGGCGGGTTGGAGAACGTCGAAGAAATTGCCGCCGTCCAGGGCCTGGACGGGCTGTACGTCGGGCCCAGCGACCTGGCCCTGGCCATCGGCGCCGCGTTCCCAGGGGATCCGGCGATCAAGGAGGAATTCGAGGCCGCGCTCAAGCGGGTCAGCGCGGCAGCACAGCAGGCTGGCATTGCCGCCGGCATCCACAACGCCAACGGAGAGCTGGCCCAGCAGCGCCTCGGCGAAGGATATACCTTCGCCACGGTGGCCTCGGACCTGACCCACCTGGAAGCAACGGCCGCGGCCCACCTGCAGCAGGCCCGCTCCTAGCACCGAATAGACAGCAAGGAATCAGACAATGTCGTTGACCGATTTTTCCACCATCAACCCCGACGGGCAGATCCACGAGGATGGGCCGCTGGCCTACGCCTACCTGCCGGCACCCACCGTGCAATCCCACGCAGCCAACCTGATGACCCTGGGCAACGGGGATCTGGGCTGCGTCTGGTTCGGCGGAACACAGGAAGGGGTGGCGGATATCAGCATCTACTTCTCCACCCTGCAGCGCCTGCCCGAGGGGCAATGGGCGGAAAAATGGTCGCCGGCACAGCAGCTGTCCAGCGACTCGACCCGTTCCGAGCAGAACCCGATCCTGTACCGCCACGGTGAGGATCTCTGGCTGCTGTACACGGCCCAGCACGCGGGAAACCAGGATACTTCCGAGGTGCGCCGCCGCATCTCCAGCGACCACGGAAGCACCTGGTCCGACCCCGAAACCCTCTTTGCCGCCAGCGACCACGGCGGGGTCTTCGTGCGCCAGCCACCGGTGCAGGTCGGCGAACGGCTATATGTTCCGGTCTTCCGCTGCGCTACCGTGCCAGGGCAAAAATGGGTGGGGGACTTCGACGACTCCGCACTGATGGTCTCCACCGATGGCGGAGCCACATGGACCGAGCAGATTATCGAGGGTTCCACCGGCTGCGTGCACATGAATGTCGCGGCGCTGGCCGACGGCAGCCTGCTCGCGCTGTATCGCAGCCGCTGGGCCGACTGGATCTATGCCTCGCGTTCCGAGGACGGCGGGCTGACGTGGAGCGTGCCGGAAGCCACCGAATTGCCGAATAACAATTCATCCATCCAGTTCGTCTCCATGAATGATGGCCGCTTGGCCTTGATCTACAACCACTCCCAGGCCACTGAGCAGACCGAACGCCGGCTGTCGCTCTACGACGAGATCGACGATGAGGGATTGGATTCCAGCGTCGATGGCCCGGTGGTGTTCGAACCGGTGGCCACCGGGGAACCCGGGGTGCAAAAGGCCTTCTGGGGCACGCCCCGCGCGCCGCTGACCGTGGCGATCTCATCGGATCAGGGCAGAAGCTGGCCAGCACGAAGGAACCTCGAAGTGGGGGACGGGTACTGCCTTTCCAATAATTCCCGCGAGGGGCTGAACCGGGAATTCTCCTATCCTTCCATCCACGAAGGCCAGGATGGGGCCCTGCACCTGGCCTACACCTATTTCCGCCAGGCCATCAAGTACGTGCGCATCGACCCTTCGTGGGTCAGCGCGCCGGAGGCAAGCGATCATGCCTAGCGCTCTGGTCACCGGGGTCAGCTCCGGCATTGGCGAAGCGATCGCCCGCGCCCTGCTGGAAGCCGGCTATGAAGTCACGGGCCTGAGCCGCAGGGCACCGGCCATCGCCGATGAGCGCTTCTCCTGGCGGAGCACCGACCTGGGAGACCTGGGCCAGGTCCAGGAAGCCGCGGAGCAGCTGGCGGCGCCCGATCTTTTTGTCCATGCCGCGGGCTATATGGCGACCGGGGCATTGGGCGAGCTCAAGGCGGAGGATCTGGCGGGGATGCACGCGGTTCATGTGCAGGCGCCAATGGTGCTGCTCAATACCCTGGCACCGAAGATGGAGGATGGCTCCCGGATCATCTTGATTGGCAGCCGGACCATGAGCGGTGTCGCTGGCAAGAGCCAATATGCCGCTACCAAGTCAGCGCTCGCCGGGCTGTCGCGCAGCTGGGCCATGGAGCTGGCGCCCCGTGGCATCACCTGCAATGTCGTGGCGCCGGGGCCCACTGATACCCCGATGATGGTTGATCCGCGCAGGGCGGGCGTCCCGCCGGTCACGCCGCCCCTGGGCGCGCTCGTGGATCCCGCCGATGTGGCCGCCCTGGTGCTGTTCCTGGGCGGGGAGCATGGCAACTCCATCACCGGCCAGGTGATGACCATCTGCGGCGGCGCGTCGCTCAAAGGCTGAGCCCGCGTCCGGCCGGGCCTGCCGGAGAGTGAATCCCGTATCTGACATACTGTTGCCTGTGGAAAAAACCTCCCGTTCAACACGTGTGCTCAGAGGCATGGCGGTCGCGTTCTGCGTGACTTTCGTATCGCTGCTATCCCACGTGCTGGCCGGAGGGGCAGTGCCGGGCGTTCTGAATATCGCCCTGCCGCTGTCGTTGTCATCGCTGGTCTGCACAGGGCTCAGCGGACGCCATTTCACGCTGCTTCGGCTGGCCATCATGGTGGCCATCAGCCAGATGCTGTTCCACCTGATGTTCTCCATGGGGTCGGGCCATGCGTCGATGGCGCAGCCGAGCCCCGGGAATTTCGGCGCGCATGGCATGAGCATGATCCTCGAGATCCCGCGGGACTCGGCATTGCCGATGCCTGGACACGGTGATGCTTCCATGATTATCGCCCACGTTATTGCCGGTATTGCCACGGTGCTCTTCGTGCATCGCGGGGACCAGCTCATGTCCAGTCTCGCCGGCCTCATGGCCCTTTGCCACTGGACCCGGTTCTGGGTTCTCCTGGCCTATTCGCACCAGCCGCCCGCACCCCTAACTGCTCCTCCGGGATGGGAAGAGCCGCGGGCCTGCACCTTGGCGGTGTACTCGACAAGCGTTATCCGGCGCGGACCTCCGCTGGTGACAACAGCGCAGAACACCGCCCATTAATCGAAGCTAGGCTTCGCTACCGCAGTTTTGACCCCTGCGCAGGACCTGATGGCGGTCTTATTCGCCGCGCACGGAACTTTCCCTGCCGGGATTTGTGATGCCCATGGCTGACTGGCGAGCGCCAATGAGCGCTGACCCAGGAGATCAAATGAGGCCAGCCTTTCGCTTCATGTCCCCGCATCGGGCACACTGCCGCATGTTCTCGCCGCAATTTTCTGCGCATTCCCATCCCCGCATTACGGGGTGTTAGCACGCTGGCGGCGCCATTTCACGCTGCCGGATTCCAGTCATGCCAGACGGGCACGCGGCCCGCCTCGCGCTCTCGCGAAGCCATCTCAGCGCTTCGCGCAAAATTCACAGGATGACCCTTGAAAAAATCATTTGGCCTTCGTGCCACCGCGCTTGGCGCGAGTTCCTTGATCCTCCTTGCCGGCTGCGCCGCTCCTGAACCCGGCGCTGCATCGCCTTCCCCGGCAGGAACCACCATTGAGGTAAAAGACCTCTGGCTCAAGGCAACACAAGACGATATGTCCTCGGCCTTCGGCACCATCGAAAACACCGGGGATCGCGCGGTGACCATTACGCAGGTCTCCAGCGCGGTATCGGGTGATACCGGATTGCATGAGACCGTGGCCAATGAGTCCGGGGCCATGGTCATGCGCGAGAAAACCGGAGGTTTCACCATTGAAGCCCACGGGAAGCTGGAGCTTGCACCCGGCGCGAACCACCTGATGATCATGGATCCGAAGAAACCGCTCAAGGCCGGTGATGAAGTGGCTCTCACCTTGGAATTCTCCGATGAGAGCAGCTTCGATTTCACAGCGCCGGTCAAGGATTTCGCCGGGGCCAAGGAAAGCTACGATGAATCGTCGTCGCAGAGCGGACATGGGCACTGATGGGAGCGGAACGCTCCGGGACCGCTACGCGGCCAAGCCGCCGGGGACTGCTGATTGCAGGTGCCGCGTCAGGCCTTGGAGCAGTCGCCGCGCTGGGTATTGAATCACTGGCAGATTCGGCTTCTCCTCCCGGTGCGTCCGAGCCTTTGCACGGGCAGGAGACCATTCCCTTTTATGGATCGCATCAGGCCGGAATCGCCACAGCGCCCCAAGCCTACGCAGCGTATATTGCCTTGACGCTGCGCGACGAGGTGGACCGGGACAGCGTTCAGCGGCTGCTCCGCATACTCACCGATGACGCTGCCAGGCTGACGCAGGGCCGTGAAGCGCTGGCCGATACCGAACCTGAGCTGGCGCACCTGCCGGCACGGCTCACCGTGACCTTCGGGTTCGGGAGCAGAATAGCCAAGCTGGCAGGTGCGTCCACCTCGGAAGTCAAGCCGTTGCCGGAATTTGGCATCGACCGGCTGGAACAGCGCTGGTGCGACGGCGATTTATTGCTGCACATCGCTGCGGATGACCGGCTCACTGTGTCCCATGCACAACGCATGCTGCTCAAGGACGCGCGCAGCTTCGCCACGGTGAAGTGGACGCAGGCAGGTTTCCGCAGAGCCCGCGGGTCAGAAGCCAGCTCAACGACAATGCGCAATCTCTTCGGCCAGATCGATGGGACTTCCAACCTGGCACCTGGCACCCAGGAGTTCAACCAGCTTGTCTGGAACAAGGATTCAAGCACCACCATGGTGCTGCGCAGGATCCGCATGAATCTGGAAACCTGGGATGAACTGGATCGGCCCGCGCGGGAATTCAGCGTAGGCCGCACTCTGGACAACGGCGCGCCCTTGACCGGTGCCCTTGAACATGATGAACCGGACTTCCGCCGGCTAACGGTTAATGGCTTCGCCGTGATTGGAGACCAGGCCCATATTCGGCGCGCCCGCTCGGAGAATCCGGAAGAACGGATTTATCGCAGGGCCTACAACTACGACGAACCGCCCACCGGCGAGAACATCTCTGATTCCGGGCTCATCTTCGTGTCCTATCAAAAGAGCGTTGCCAAGCAGTACGTGCCATTGCAGCAGCGGCTGGATCAGCTAGACGCACTGAACCAATGGACAACTCCCATCGGGTCTGCCGTTTTCCTGATCCCTCCGGGCTGCCAGGAGCACGGCTTCATCGGCGATACGTACTTCACCGCCTGAGATCCCCGACTTTTCACTTTTTCAAGGAACCATCATGACTCTTCTGGAGACTTCACCAGAATCATCTTCACCCCAGCGGCCCCGCCCAGCGGGCAAGGGCTGGTTTGGGCAGCTGTTGCTGCGCCTGCATTTCTACGCAGGAATTTTCGTTGGCCCCTTCATCCTGGTTGCGGCGCTCAGCGGTGCGCTGTACTCCGTGATGCCCCAAGTCGAGCAAGCGGTCTACGCCCGGGAACTGCACGCCCCCGTTGCAGATGCCTATTTGCCACTGGCACAACAGATCGAGGCAGCCAATGCCTACCTCGGGGACCAGGATACGCCTGCTGCTGTTCGCCCGGCCCCGAACCCGGGCGACACCACCCGGGTGATGTACTCCGAACCCGGGTTGGGCTCCAGCGAAATGAGAGCTGTTTTCGTGGATCCTGCCACCGCAGAAATCCGCGGAGACCTGACAACCTACGGAACCAGCGGCTCCCTCCCGCTGCGGACCTGGGTCGACCAGCTGCACCGGAATCTGCACCTCGGCGAACCAGGACGGCTTTACAGCGAGATGGCGGCATCCTGGCTGGGGATTATCGCCCTGGCCGGAATCGGCTTGTGGGTCCAGCGGATCAGGAAAACGAAACGCAAGAAGGATCTGCTGCGCCCTAGCATCAGCGCCAAGGGGTATCGAAAGCTGGCTAGCTGGCACGGTTCGCTGGGACTGTGGATTCTCATCGGTGCATTCTTCCTCTCTGCCACGGGCATCACCTGGTCAACCTTTGGCGGGGCGAATGTGGGCGAACTCCGCTCGGCATTGAACTGGGGAACCCCGTCGGTGAACACCGAATTATCCGATTTCGCCGATTCCTCCGGCGACGAGCATGCCCATCATCACGGGGTGGACTCAGCACAATCCGGGAAGATGGTGAACCCGGCAGCTTTCGACACAATGCTGTCGATAGGCAAGGAAATCAACATTAATACTCAACTGGTGGAAATCAAGCCTCCCGCAGCGGAAGGCAAAGCCTGGGTAGTGCAGGAAATCCAGCGTTCCTTCCCGACCGAAGTCGACGCGGTATCGATTAATGGCCAGAACCTGGAAGTTGTCGATCGCGTTGATTTCAAGGAGTTCGGCCTGGTTGCGAAACTTTCACGCTGGGGCATCGATATCCATATGGGCACCATGTTCGGACTTCCGAATCAAGTGCTGCTGTTCCTACTCGCCTCGGCGATCGCCGCCATGGTGATCCTTGGATACGCGATGTGGTGGAAACGCCGCCCTACGCGAAATTCTGCACAGTTGATGGGCAAGCCACCGAGGCGCGGTGCCTTGTCGCGCGCACCGTGGTGGGGATCAGCACTGTTACTGCTGGCAGCCGCGGCAGTAGGAATTCTCCTACCGTTGCTTGGCATCAGCCTGGCGGCGTTCCTGGCCGTGGATCTGATGGTTGGGAAATTTCACGCACGGCGTGCCTGAAACGGAACGGGCTGCTGCTGAGCAATTGGCTCGGAAAGCTTAGTGTGTCCAAGGCAGGGCCATCCTCCGCGTCCAGACGACGCGGTCGATGGCCCTGCCTTTGCCCTGTCCAAATAGGCAAGGCTCTGCGTTCCATCGTGCAGGCCTGAAAAAATGCGAGCCGGCGCGAGCAGTTTTATCCCGGGCCACGGACTGCCGGCTGCTCGGTGGCGAAGCTGGCGCAGGATTCGATGCGAGTTGGCCCGATGGGCAGATCCAGAAAAAGGGGATATGCGGTTTTAACCCCACGTGCACCGTGCAAAATCTCCGGTATTGCACCTTGATAAATCACTGTCAGCAACCTGATAAAAAGCTGAATATACGATGAATCGATAAACCGTGCCATCCTCCAAAAGTAGTATTGACGCTGCTAGATTCTTGTGTTGACCTGTCGATTTAACGAACTTTTGATGAATTAGCACGTAATATTCACGCACATGGGTAACTCTCAGGAAATTGCTTGCTAGTTTTACGGTACACATGAATCAACCGAAACTGCCCAGATGTTAGTCATTGCAAGCAACGGAGGACGAGAAATGAATACAATCACTGCTCTCTTTGATTTCCGCAAGGAGCATATGAACGGTCTGTGGAGCTAACTGCAGACCTCACGGCGCCATTCCAGGTGAAACCAGCTGCTTGGCGTTGCTACTAAAAGAGGATTCGGCACTTTCCTTGCCGATTAGACCGGCCTCAATTATGGATCAATCCGCGCTATCTTCTCTTACGCCGAGGATTTGGACGAAAGTTCAGCCGAAACCGCGTGCGGGATAGGCGTTCCACCGAAAAACCCAGCACTCCCATCACTGAGAACCCTCGGATGGGAGCATTTGGCGACGGGCAAAAACGCTGCCAAGACAAGTCGCCACGCACTTTGTAGCTGGATGATTCGACCATCCATCCTTTCACCATCTGGCGGACAAATCTTTAGTCAGAAGCATTAATCGCTTTCGCATGCCTTTTTTGAGTAGTCAAACGACAATCATCGATCAGATTAATTTTAAGAAACTTACGTCAATCTCTTGTGCTTTCCCCTGCAAACAGGCTTGGATAAACCTTGGGGAAACCTTGGGACAAAAATCACAAGCACTTCAAAGCAAGGAGGGTGTCCGTATGCGACGCTCAGAACGCAAGACAGCACCTGCAGTAACTGCCGGATGGTGGAGACGGCCAGTAGCACTGGGAATGGTCTCCTCGGTTGCTGTCACGACTTTCGGCCTCCCTGCGATGGCCGACGTAGACACCCAGCCAGATGAAACCACTGAGGCAGCAGCCAGCAATATCGACTTGAGCCTGATTGGTCAGGAACTTGCCGGTGGCGGACAGAGCCGGGCTCTGTTCCCTGGGGGACCAGCAACCGATGATGGTGCACTGAACGCATCCCTCCTCGGCGGACAGATGCTCGATCTGGGCGGCTTGAACCTGCCGATCGACCAGATCATCGACTACGGAGAGCTTGGCGCTCTGCTGTCGCAGTCGACTGCCACCGACGCCAAGAATGGCGAGGCGATTTCTGGTATCGCCGGTGCCGATGGTTCCGTCAGCCTCGATGGTGAGGCTGGTGGATTTGGTACCGCAAAACTAGACCTACTTTCTTTGTTCCGTGCAACCGGAACTGACGGACTGACCGACGACATCGTCAGCAAGGCGGAATTGACCGCCGGCGTTGGCGGCGCACACGTCGAAGCCGTAGATGGCGCATTCCAGGATCCTGATGGCGTGGGTGGCGACGGCCAGTATCGCGTAGCCGAAGCAAATCTTGAACTTGAATCGCCAATCGTCAGCCAGATTGCCAGCGGAATCTACGACCAGCTGGCAACGGTCGACCAGACTCTGGAAGACACCGTCAATGGGATGAGCCAGCTCACTGACTTGCTCAATACCATCACGTCGGCACTGCCTGTCGGTGCCACAATTGACGTCTCTGCCGAGTCGAACATCCAGGAAGAAGTCTTCCAGGAGCTTTTGGCGCAGCCGATCACCTCCAAGAACGAAGTGCTCAGCATCGATCTTTCGACGGGCAAGCTCTACGTCGACCTGGACAAGGCCTACTCGGGTGAGCGTCCAGAGGGCGTCGACCTGCCTGACGGCATCAACAACCAGAACCCGAATACCGAGCTGATCAGCAACGAGATCTACCCGATCATCGCTGAGACGATCCACGACCTCATCGAAGAGGTCATCAAGGTTGCCACCAACGCCATCGAAGGCGCGATTTCCAGCATTACGCTGAACTTCGAATTGACCCAGACTGCGCCGATTGTTGGCGAGACCGTTGCAAACTGGAGCGTCAACCTCGGCGCCGAGAACGTGGCACCGGTAGACTGCACCGGTGCAGGCTGTGCCGTAATCGAGCCGCTGATCAACACTACGCTGATCCCGCTGATCAACACCGCAGTGGTTCCGATCCGCGACTTCCTGGTCGGCGACGGCGGACACGCCATCTACGACCTGCTGATCACCGACATCAAGACCAATGCCATGACTTTGCCAGTGCGTCAGGTTCTGGAGCCAGTCTTCACCCTGATGGCACAGATCGTTTCGGTGCAACTGAACCGCCAGGTCACCACGACCTGCGAAGGACCAGACGGCACCCTCACCGACAGCCTTGAGGTCTCCGCACTGAGCATCGGCCTCCTGCAGGCTGCTGACGCAGGACGCCTGAACCTCGGCACCGCCGGTGTTCGCATCGGCGCATGTGACGACGCTGCAGTCATCAACCCGGCGATCACCTTGGACCCAACCTCGGTTGCTCCAGGCGAATCCACCAACCTCACCGGTACCGGATTCACCCCGGATGGCGATGTCACCCTGCAGCTGACCGATCCTTCGGGCAACCCAGTGGGCGACCCGATCACCGTGCCAGCCGACCCTGAGGGCAACGTTCCTTCGACCGCCATTCCAGTGCCTGAAGGTTCCGCGCCGGGCGACTACAAGGTTGTGGCTACCGACGTCACCACCGATACCCCGGTAGAGAGCCCGCTGACCGTCACCGACGGCGGCGTACAGCCAGGCAACGGCTCCATCGGAGACCTGGTCTTCGACGATGCCGACATGGACGGCGTGCAGGACGAGGGCGAAGCCGGCGTTCCAGGCACCGTCGTGAACCTGCTGGATGCCGATGGCAACCCGGTCAACGACGCCGACGGCAACCCGCGCACCACCACCACCGACGAGAACGGCATCTACTCCTTCGGCGAACTGCCGGAGGGCGACTACACCGTGCAGTTCGTTGCTCCTGAAGGCAAGGCATTCTCGCCTGCAGACCAGGGCGGCGACGACGCTCTCGACTCGGATCCAAACGCCGAGGGTGTTACCCCGGTTATTTCGGTCACCGCCGAGACTCCAACCACCGACGCAGTGGATGCTGGTCTGGTTGACGACGACGCGGCCATCGACCCGGCCATCACCTTGGACCCAACCTCGGTTGCTCCAGGCGAATCCACCAACCTGACCGGTACCGGATTCACCCCTGAAGGCGATGTCACCCTGCAGCTGACCGACCCAGATGGCAACCCGGTCGGTGACCCGATCACCGTGCCAGCTGACCCAGAGGGCAACGTTCCAGCCACCGCAATTCCAGTGCCTGAAGGTTCCACACCAGGCGACTACACCGTCGTGGCAACCGATGTCACCAACGATACCCCGGTAGAGAGCCCGCTGACCGTCACCGACGGCGGCGTGCAGCCAGGCAACGGCACCATCGGCGACACCGTGTTCTCGGATGACAACGGCGACGGACTGCAGGACGAAGGCGAAGCCGGCGTACCAGGCACCGTCGTAAACCTGCTGGATGCCGATGGCAACCCAGTCAACGACGCCGACGGCAACCCTCGCACCACCACCACCGACGAGAACGGCAACTACTCCTTCGGCGAACTGCCGGAGGGCCAGTACAGTGTCCAGTTCGTTGCTCCTGAAGGCAAGGCATTCTCGCCTGCAAACCAGGGCGATGACGACTCGATCGACTCGGACGCCGGCAGCGATGGTCGCACCCCGGCGGTGGCCCTGACCTCGGCAGCACCGGCCAATGACACGGTTGACGCCGGTCTGGTCGACGCTGATGGCGAGATCAACCCGGTACTGTCGCTGGATCCGACCTCGGTCGCTCCTGGCGAATCCACCAACGCCACCGGTGACGGCTTCACCCCTGAGGGCGACGTCACCCTGCAGCTGACCGACCCAGAGGGCAACCCGGTCGGTGACCCGATCACCGTTCCGGCCGACCCTGAGGGCAATGTTCCAGCCACCGAAGTACCGGTTCCAGCTGACGCCCAGCCAGGCGACTACACCGTCGTGGCTACCGACGTAACCACCGATACCCCGGTTGTCAGCAACCTGACCGTCACGGACGGCGGCGCGCAGCCAGGCCCAGGTTCGCTCGGTGACTTCGTCTTCGAGGACACCAACAGCGATGGCCTGCAGGATGAGGGCGAGCCTGGTGTTCCAGGTGTTGTCGTGAACCTGCTGGATGCCGATGGCAACCCGGTCAACGATGCTGATGGCAACCCTGTCACCACCACCACCGACGAGAACGGCAACTACTCGTTCGGCGAGCTGGCGCTTGGCGGCTACACCGTGCAGTTCGTTGCTCCTGAGGGCAAGGCCTTCTCGCCTCAGGGAACCAACGACGACGGTGCTGTTGACTCGGATCCGAATCCTGAGGGTGTCACCAACGTCTACACGCTGACCGAGGAAGCACCGACCACCGATCAGGTGGATGCCGGCCTGGTTGACGATGACGCTGTTGTTGATCCTTCGGTCACCCTGGACCCAACCTCGGTTGCACCAGGGGAGTCCACCAGCCTGACCGGTAGCGGCTTCACCCCTGAGGGCGATGTCACCGTGCAGCTGACCGACCCAGAGGGCAACCCGGTCGGTGACCCGATCACCGTCCCAGCCGACGCCGAGGGCAACGTTCCAGCTACTGAAATTCCAGTTCCTGAGGACGCCGCACCAGGCGACTACAAGGTAGTGGCTACCGACGTCGCCACCGATACTCCGGTAGAAAGCCCGCTGACCGTCACCGATGGAAGCCTTCCAGGTGGCAACGGCGAGCTCGGCGACCGGGTCTGGAACGATCTGGACTCCGACGGCGTCCAGGACGATGGTGAAGCTGGCGTTTCAGGAGTCACCGTCAACCTGCTGGATGCCGAAGGCAACCCGGTCAACGACGCTGATGGCAACCCTGTTACCGCAACCACCGATGACAACGGAAACTACACCTTCGCCGGGCTTGCACTGGGCGAATACACCGTGGAATTCGTTGCTCCGGAAGGCGCATCCTTCACCCAGGCCAACGCCGGCGATGACGATGCTCTTGACTCCGACGCAGCCGAGAATGGACGCACCGAAGTGGTGGCGCTGACCTCCACCGCTCCTGCGAACATGACGGTTGATGCCGGTATTGTCGACGCTCCAGCTGTGGACGAGGCCACCGTGACGGTGAACCCGACCGAGGTGAAGCCAGGCGAGGAAACCCAGGTGACCGGCGATGGCTACGCGCCGAACTCGGACGTGACCGTTCAGCTGGTTGACCCTGAGGGCAACCCGATCGGCGACCCGATCACTGTCACCACGGATGAGAATGGCCACTTCACCACCCCGCTGCCAATCGGCGAGGACGTGGAACCAGGCGATTACAGCGTGAGCGCAGAGGACGCCGAAGGCAACAAGGACACCGTGGACTTGACGGTCGCGGAACCAGACGGCGAGAACCCTAACCCGAACCCAGGTGGCGACGGCGAGCTCGGCGACCGCGTATGGCGCGATGCCAACAGCGACGGCATCCAGGACTCCAACGAATCCGGCCTGGCCGGTGCCGTGGTGAACCTGCTGGACGCTGAAGGCAACGCCTACACCGACGCCGAGGGCAACCCGATCACCACCACCACCGATGACAACGGCAGCTACGCCTTCACCGGCTTGGCACTGGGCGAGTACATCGTTGAATTCGCGGCACCTGAGGGCGCTTCCTTCTCGCCAGCAGAAGCTGGCGACGATACGGCAGTGGACTCCAACGCCGGCGAGAACGGCCGCACCAGCACCGTGACCTTGACCGCCGCCGCTCCAGCTGACCGGACCATTGACGCGGGTATCGTCGATGCTCCTGCAGTCGAGGAAGCAACGGTCACTGTCAACCCTGATGAAGTGGCTCCGGGCGAGGACACCACGGTCAACGGCGAAGGCTATGCCCCGAACTCGAAGGTCGATGTCCAGCTCAAGGACTCGGAGGGAATGCCTGTTGGCCAGTCGGCCGAGGCTACTACCGACGAGAACGGCAGCTTCAGCAAGGCAATCACGGTTCCAGAAGATGCAGTTCCTGGCGATCACACCGTAGAAGCCACCGATGAGGAGGGCAACTCGGACGACGCTCCGCTGACCGTCACCGACCCGGATGGCAACTCCGGCGATGACAACGGCGAGCTGGGTGACCGCGTATGGCGCGATGACAACGGCAACGGCCTGCAGGACGATGGCGAGTCGGGCCTGGGCGGTGTCACGGTGAACCTGCTGGATGCCGAAGGCAACCCAGTAGCAGGCGAATCGGGCGACCCGGTCACCACCACCACCAACGAGAACGGCACCTACACCTTCGCTGGCCTGAAGATTCAGCAGTACATCGTTGAATTCGAAGCACCAGAGGGAGCCTCCTTCGCACCGGCAGGCGTGGGCGAGGACCGCGGCATCGACTCCGACGCCGGGGAAAACGGCCGCACCGAGGTTGTCACTTTGACTAGCCAGGCTCCTGTGAACCAGGGCGTGGATGCCGGCATCACCGATGCACCGGCAGTGGAGGAAGCTACCGTTACGGTGAATCCGGAAACCGTTGCACCGGGTGAAAGCACCACGGTCACCGGTGAGGGCTACGCACCGAACAGCGAAGTGACCGTCACGCTGACCGACAAGGACGGCAACCCGCTGGGCGAGCCTGTCATGGTCACCACCGACGAGAACGGGCACTTCAGCACCGAGGTAACCGTTCCTGAAGATGCCGAGGACGGCGACTACACGGTCGCTGCCGAGGATGCCGAAGGCAACAAGGACACCACCGTCCTGAAGGTCGTCGATTCGGATGGCAACGGCAACGATGGCGCTTCGATCGGTGACTTCGTCTGGAACGACTCCAACAAGGATGGAATCCAGTCCGAGGGCGAGGCCGGAGTACCAGGTGTCGGTGTCAGCCTGCTCGATTCCGAAGGCAACGCAGTGCTCGATGTCGACGGCAACGCAGTGGTCACGACCACCGGCGAAGATGGCAAGTACGGCTTCGGCGACCTGAACTACGGCGAATACACCGTACAGTTCAACGCCCCAACCAACGCCACCTTCACCACCGCAGGCGCCGGGGATGACCGCTCCAAGGACTCGGATGCAAACCAGGACGGACGCAGCGCTGCAGTTCAGCTCTCGACCGCCTCGGCCAGCAACCAGAGTGTTGATGCCGGTCTGATCATCGATGAGAACGCCGAAACCCCAACCTTCACCGTCACTCCTGACGAGGTAGCACCGGGCGAGGAAATCACCATCGATGGCGAAGGCTACGAGCCGAACACCAACATCACCATCGAGTTGCGCGACAAGGACGGCAACGTGATCGAGACCATCGAAGTCATGACCGACGACGAAGGCAAGTTCACGACCAACATGACCGTCCCTGAGGATGCGGAAGAAGGCGATTACAAGGTCGCCACCGTTGATCCAAAGGGTGTCGAGCAGACCCGCGACCTGCGAGTCACCGACAAGGACGCCAACACTTGCGCCGCTGAGGAATCCATCACGGTAACTCCTTCGAAGGTCAAGGCCGGAGAAACCGTAACCGTGAAGGGCCAAGGATTCGCCGAAGGCCAGGTTGTAGAAATCACCGTCACCGGTGAGGACGGCAAGCAGGTCGAGGTATCCATCGGCGATGCAGCTGCCGGCCAGCTGATCACCATCGATGAAAGCTGTGGCTTCGAGTTCAAGATCCAGCTGCCTGAGGACATCAAGGAGGGGCCATACACCGTAGACGTCAATGACGAAGACGGCAAGACCATTGACTCCGGCGAGTTCGAGGTAGTCGGTTCGAACGACAACAACGGCACCGACAACGACGGTGACAACGACAGCGACAACGACAATGACGGCCTGGCTAACACCGGTGCTGAAGTTATCGGATACTCGGTGCTCGGCCTGCTGGTAGCAGCCGGCGGTGTCGCCCTGACAGTAATGGCTCGCCGCCGCTCGCAGCGCAGCTAATCAAGACAACGACAGATGATTGTGATCTGTTGTAAATAACACCAAGATGGGGAGCCTGCTTGTGGGTTCCCCATCTTGGCGCGTTAAGCACGTGAATCCAAGAACGCAAGAGAAAGCCAGCTCTTTACTAGACTCATGACTGTGCTCAGCAACTTACTTTCGAAATCATTGACCGGCCTGGGCCTTGCCGTGGCCGTCACGCTTCTGGCCGGCTGCCAGAATGCCGCCCCGCCTGCCACGACCCAGTCCTCGAATTCCGCTTCGCCCCAGGAACAGGGGAGCTGCCGGGAAGGAAGCCAAGCGCTATCCAAGGACATGACCAGTGGCGCCACCTGGTCGATGTGCTTCTCCGTTGATCCCAAGCTCGGCATGGTCTTGAGCGACATTGCCTTCGCCCCACCGGCCAGCGAGCCGATCAAGCTGATCAGCTCGATGTCGCTGGCCCAGCTGGAAGTGCCCTATGACGACGGAGGGCGTTCCACTTCGGATATCACCACCGCCGGATTCGGCGGGCCGAATATGCATTCGCTGACGGAGATCGAATGCGCAGGCGAGCTGAAGAAGCATCCGATTCCCACCATCGGCGATGGCACGAAATTCGGCACCATCGAGGAGCGCCCGGTGCTCTGCAGCGACATGGTCGATGCGGGACTGTCCTATCGCTCGGCGGAGGTCGGCGAATTGCTGGCCAAGCGCAAGGACGACTGGCAGCTGTCAACTATTTCAAAGGTCGGCTGGTACGAATACATCAACCAGATCACCTTCGGCGCCGATGGCACCATCCGCCCCTCGCTGGGCGCCACCGGCGACCTTTCCCCGGCGGACTACAGCGATGCGGAGCACGGCAGCGCTGTTGGCAGCGGCGAGCACGACCATGCCTCCAGCCACTCGCACAATGCGGTCTGGAAAATCGACTGGGCCCTGGGCGGGGAAACCGGGCAGAAGATCGAGCAGTACGACTCCAAGCCAACCGGCAAGGAAGGGAAGCATTCACCGATCGTTGAAGGCGAGTACTCGACGATTTCCACCCCTGCCACGGCCAAGTGGACCGACAAGCGCTGGTGGAAGGTCTCGGCTCCAAAGCTGCTCAACGAGGATGGGCATGTGATGTCCTACGAAATCAGCATGGGCAAAACCGACAGCTTCACCTTCATCGACGACCAGCGCAACCACGAGCACTCGGATGATGGCGATGACAGCATCGGCTACGATGTCGCCTTTACCAATGCGGATGAATGCCAGATATACGCCACCTATAACCGCGGCACCTGCGGGCGCGGAGTGCTGGACTATGTCCAGAAACAGAAAGATGAGAAGCTCGATGACATGGTTTCCTGGGTCGCCGTGGGCTACCACCACGTGCCCCGGGACGAGGAGCAGTCTCCCATGGAAGTGCACTGGCAGGGCTTCAACCTGATTCCGCGCGACCTGACGGCCCAACGCCTGGACGTGCCCGAAAGCCGGCAGGATCTCAACGGCAAGCCGCAGGACTGGGACGGGCAGATGCCGCCCGAGGAGCAGGACGCCTCTTGATGCTCCCTAGGCCTGCTGGCTTTGGGACATCAGGTACCCCTGGGTGCGGACGAAGATGATGGCTGTTGTGGCCGCCAGAAGAGATGCCAGAACCATGTGGAATCCCACGGCCAGTTCAGGCAAGCCATTTCTGGCCTGGAAGATGCCCAAGGCTGCTTGCATGGCCTGGATGGCCACCAGGAGAGCCGCCCACTTCCATGATTCATGCTTCTTCGAGTGCAAGACCAGGGCCAGGAGCAGCGTCATCACGATGAGCAGGTAGCTCGGCCAGGCATGGACGTGTTGGAGAATCACCGCATTGAATCCATTCCTTCCTGCCGCCGCGTCCCCTGAGTGAGGCCCGGCTCCGGTAGTGAGCACACCGAGGACGACCGTCACAGCGGTGAGGCTGGCGGTGGCCCACAGGCTATTTTTCAGCCATCGCGGAGATGCAAGGCCCGCGGGGGTTCTTGCTCCGGCGCCCAGCCGGTGTACGAAGAGCGCACTGAGGCAGACCAAGGTGAGGGATGCGAGGTAGTGGAATCCGACGATGAACGGATTCAGTCCGGTGAGGACCGTGATTCCTCCGACCAGTGCTTGCGCCATGACGCCCACGAGTACCGAGCTGGCCAGGATGTACAGGTCCTTGCGCTGCGCTCTGAGCTGGAAAACGCATAAGAGGAGGGCTAAGGCGAGCCCTCCAACCAGTCCGGTCAGGGTCCTGTTCCCGAATTCGATCAACCCGTGAATGCCCATTTCAGGAGTATTCACCAGTGATTCCGGAGTGCACAAGGGCCAAGTAGGGCAGCCGAGGCCGGAGGAGGTCAGGCGCACGGCGCCACCGGTTGCGATGACCAGTACTTGGGCCACGAACGAGCACCAGGCAAGCACGGTGACCTTGCGATCGAGGCGCGTGGGCAGGCGCAACCTGCGCGCCAGGGATGCGGGATTCTTCACGGTGGTGGCGAGGGGAGGCCGATTCGACATGGATCTTCTAACGGTCTAGCAGGAAGGGGAGGAAACGCCCGGAGATCAACTGGTGGGCTTCGGATATTGAAACCAATGCCGTGCCATCACCTGGCTGGAGGCCGTAGTCGCCAAACTGTGCGTGGGTCACGCCGTTCAGCGTGGCGCTGCTGGCATTCTCGGAAAATTGGTGTTCGAAGTTCTCTACTTCTTGCCGGTTGATGACTTCGTCCCGGTCGCCATACAAGGCAAGCACATCGAGGCCCGGATGATCCGATACCTCAGTGGAAGCACAGTACGAGGCGAAGAGCAGCAGGCTAGACACCTGCGGATCGTCCGCGAATTGGCACGCTTTGACTCCGCCCATGCTGTGGCCGCCAACAGCCCAGGTATCGACTTCTGGTGCGAGGGCCATGAAGCTGTCGAGATTTCCAAGCTGGAGCAGGGCAATGTTCAGCGGCGGTTTGACGATGATGACGGTGACTCCGTGATCAGCTGCTTCCGCGAGCAGTGATGCGTAGGCCTGTGGTTCCACCTTGGCTCCGGGAAAGAAGATCAGGCCTTGCCCGGTGGGATCATCGGAGGGCTTGATTCTGATTGCGTCGCCAAGGTCTTCATAGGCGAGGTGCGCGTCGGATTGCACCTTCTCCAGGCGCTCGGCGTTGGCAGGATAGCTTGACGACGCCCAAATTATCGCAGCGGACAGGGCTGCGACGAGCAGCGCCGATACGGAGAGGAGCGTTATCATCCACTTGCGGCGCCAAAGGGACTTTTTGGTTGTTCCATCCGGTGCGGGATCTTGATCGGGGGCATCGGGAGCTGGTGAAGGCATGGCATCTTTCCTGAAAATAAATAGTACGGTTACCGTAGCATATGGTGGGATAGAATCCATACGTGAGCACTGAACCAAAGCCCGGCAGGAATTTGTCCGCGGCTGCCTTGAGAGAACTTCAGGACGCATTCGGTGCTGCCAGCGCGGAGCTGGCTCGACGGATGACGATGAACTCCACGGATGCCCTGGCTATCGAGTACATTGCGCTCTCGGCAACCGCGCTGAGCCCCGGGGAGCTCGGGGAACGATTGGCTATTACCCGTTCCTCGACAACAGAGGTGATAGACCGGTTGGTTGCTGCCGGGCATGTCGAGCGGATACGAGATGAGCGCGACCGCCGCCGATTCAGGCTGATTCCAACGGCCCAAGCCAAAAACCGGGTCCGCGCCGAAATCTCTCCTCTGGTCGGGGCGCTCAACGAGGCTTCTGCGGGGTTTTCCAGCTCCGAGCGACTGGCAATTTCGACCTATCTGGACAGGGTGATCGACGCTTATCGCGGCTTCGCCTCTGAGGCGCCGCAGGCGGACGGCTGAGTCAAAGATCGCCAAGAACTCTGCATAGTTACAAGACAGCTCGCAGATGCTGTGGCGGTCCGCTCTGGCCCGGCGAAGCGGAATCCATGGAGAACCTGATTTTCAGCGGCCAATAGAGATCAGTGATGGAATGCCAGCAACAGCACTCGTACGGGCATTCAGGAAATCGCCCGGCCATCGATGCAGGATTGCCTCACGCCGGGAGATCGGGGTTGCTGCCATGCGGGATGTCCCGCAGTTGCCGGGATCAGTAATACACCGCCAGCGGGCCGTTGGGACCGGGGATCACGCTCACCGGGGTCTCGAAGACCTCGGTGAGGATCTCGTCTTGCATGATCTGCTCCGGGGTGCCGAATTGCACCACCTTGCCGTGCTTCATGGCGCAAATGTAGTCCGCATAATGGCCGGCGAAATTGATGTCGTGCAGCACGATCACGATGGTGCGGTTCAGTTCCGCCGCAGCACGCTGCAGATGCTGCATCATGACCACCGAATGCTTCATATCCAGATTATTCAGCGGTTCATCGAGCAATACGGTATCGGTGTCCTGGGCCAGCACCATGGCCACATACGCGCGCTGGCGCTGGCCGCCGGAGAGCTCGTCAAGGTAGCGGCCTTCCAGCTCGCCCAGATCCAGGAAATCGATGGACCGCGAAATGATCTCCTCATCGGCCTGGTTCAGCCGGCCCTTGGAGTGGGGGTATCGTCCAAAGCCCACCAGCTGGCGCACCGTCAGGCGGGTGACAAAGTGGTTTTCCTGGCGCAGGATCGAAACGATCTTGGCCAGATCTTTCGAATTGGTTGTGGCGACGTCGTAGCCCGAGACCTCGATGCTCCCTTCATCGATGCCCATCAGCCGTCCCACCATGGTGAGCATGGTGGACTTGCCGGCGCCGTTCGGGCCGACCAGCGCGGTCAGCCCGCCGGTGGGGATTTCCAGGGTGACCGGGCCGATAGCCACGCTGGAACTGTACTTTTTGCTGACGTCTTTGAGCGTTATCACAGCCGTCCCTTTCGCAGGATGAAGATCAAGAAGGTGATGCCGCCGACGGCTTCGATGATGATGCCCACCACGCCCTGGGCATAGAACAGGTTTTTCATGATGAAGTACGCGCCGGCCAGAACCACAAAGCCGATGAGGAATGACATCGGGTAGATGTAGCGGTGGTCGTAGGTGTCGGCCAATTGGTAGGCCAAGGTTGCCACGAGGAAGCCCAAGAAGGTCAGCGGGCCGACCAAAGCCGTGGTCACAGCCATCAGGACGGATACGAAGAACAGGACCTTCATGACCTCGCGGCGGTGGTTCAGCCCCAAGTTGATCGTGGTTTCCTTGCCCAGGGCCAGGACGTTCATCTTCTTGGAAGCCAGCACCAGATAGCCGCCGGCAATCACCACCAGCGGAATGGCCACCGGCATGTAGCCCATATCCGCATTGGCCATGGAGCCGAAGAGCCGGGCGGTGAGCACATCGAACTCGCTCGGGGTCAGCAGCCTTTGCATGAAGGTGGAAATCGAACCCAATCCGGTGCCTATGATGATGCCCACCAGCAGCATGATCTGGATATTGCCGAGCTTTCCCGACAGCAGCCAGCCATACAACGCCACCGAGAGGCCCACCATGATGGCCACCTGCAAGATGAACTGGCTGAGCCCGGTGAAGAAGGTGATGCCAGCGGCGCCCAGGACGAAGACCGCTCCGGTTTGCACCACCCGGTACAGGGCCTCGAAGCCCATGATGGATGGGGTGATGATGCGGTTGTTGGTCACGGTTTGGAAGGCGACGGTGGCGATGGACTGGCACAGGGCCACGACCACCATGGTCAAGACGTTGCTGGCGCGCAGTTTCGCGATCACCCAGAAGCCGGTGGAGCCTACCGGCATGGGGTTATCCCAGGCCAGCAACCCGGCAGCGAACAGCACGGCCAGCGCGATCAGGACACTTAGGGTAATCCAGTAGCGCTTGCGGACCTTGGCGCTGGACAGCGGTCCTGAACACCGGCTGGGATGGTGTGTTCCGAGGGCGGGAGCAGTCATGAGATTAGCCAACTTTGCGCTGCCTGAGCAGAAGGAAGATGAAGACCATCGCGCCGAGTACCCCCAGGATCAGGGAGACCGGGATTTCGAAAGGCATGATGATGGTGCGCCCGATCAAGTCGCACACGGTGGTGATCGCGATGCCCATCAGGCACACCCACGGCAGGTTGCTGCGCAGATCATCACCGCGGATCAGCGAGACGATATTCGGCACAATCAGTCCCAAAAACGGCAGGTTGCCAATCACCACGGTGACCACGCCGGTGGCAATGGCGATCAGCGCCGTGCCAAGCAGCATCACTCGGCGGTAGTTCAAGCCGACATTGGTGGCGATCTCTTCGCCCAGCCCGGCCACGGTGAAACGGTCAGCCACGATGTAAATAGCCACGGCGACCAGGGCAACAATCCACAGCACTTCGTATTGGCCGCGGATCACCGAGGTGAAGGAGCCGGCCATCCAGATGCCCAGCGATTGCAGCTTGTCGGTGGACAGCGCGAAGAAGGTGGAGAAGGCCCCGACTACGGATCCGAGCATGATGCCCACAATCGGGACGGTGAGCGAGGCCTTGAGCGAAACGCGCTGCAGGAACAGGAAGAAGACCATGGTGCCGATAAAGGCGAAGGCGATGGCCACGCCCATTTTTGCCAGCAGGCTCGCACTGGGGAAGAGCACCAGCATGGCCAGCAGGCCCAGGCCCGCCCATTCAGTGGTTCCTGTGGTGGTGGGTTCCACGAAGCGGTTCTGCGTCAGCAACTGCATGACCAGTCCGCTCATGGCCATGGCTGCTCCGGCGAGCACCAGCGCGATGGTGCGGGGGATGCGGGTGATGGCGAACATCTGCGCACCATCGTCCTTGCCAAAAATGTCGTAGACGCCGGTGAGCAGGGAGAGGGCCAGAAGCAGGAGGACGCCGAGGATTCCTAATGCGAGTTTGCCGGTGAAGACCTTGGAATTGGTCCGCACGAGCGCAGTGGTGGTTGTCATGTTGCCGCCGTGGGGAAGTGTGGTGGGAAAGCAGCTCTGGCGGCGAAGCCGGAATCCGGCTCCGCCGCTAGAGCTGTGGGAGATGCACGGGTGCTACTTGGCAGCTTCCAGGGCGTCAGCGAATTCGTTGAGGAATTCGGTGTAGGTCTGGATGCTCTCGTTGGTGTAGGTGTCAGCAGGCATGACCACCACGTGGCCTTCCTTGGCTGCGGTGACATTCTGAAGTGCTTCGGAATTTTCCAGCAGTTCCTTGGCCGGCTTGTATTCCTCGCCGTCGCTGCCTACTGCGGCATCGCGGTCCATGACAATGATCCAGTCCGGGTTGGACTTGGCGATGGCTTCAACCGAGACATCGTCGCCTTCATGATCGGTGGAGGACTCTTCAAGTTCCAATGCCGGGGTCAGGTTCAGGAAATCAAACATGGGACCGACAGTGCGCCCGGTGCTGGGTGCTGAGTAGCCGAGCTCGCCACCCGAAGCGATCAGCCCCATGACGGTGTCCTCGCGGTTGTAGGAATCTGTGACGCGCTTCTGCGCTGCTTCGAAATCGTCCACCAGCTTCTTGGCTTCATCCTGCTTCGAGAAGATCTCGCCCAGGGTGGTGGTCTGGCGTTCCAGCTCGGTGTCAAAAGGTTCGCCTTCGCGTGGATCCAGCGAAACGATGGTGGCTTCGGGAGCCAGCTCCTTGAACTTCTCGGCGTACTGGGCATAGCGCTGGCCGTTGATGATCAGGTCCGGCTCAACGGTTACAACGGATTCAAGGTTTGGTTCCTTGTGGTTGCCCAGGTCGAGGATTTCCTTGTCCTTGGTGTAGGAAATGGTGTCTGGCATCAGCGAGACCGCGCCGGCGGTGAGCTTGATGCCCCAGGAATCCAAGGTCTCGAAAGTGCGGTTGTCGGTGGCAACAACAGACTTGGCCGGCATGGCCGCGCTCTTTTCGCCTTCGTTGTCAGTAAAGGTCACTGTTTTGGTGTCGGCGGCGTTTGCCTCGGAGGCGGTGTCGGCGGTGGCACCGCACGCGGAGAGGGACAGGGCGGCAACGCTCAGAAGAGCAGCGGCACGTAGCTTCATGGAGGCCATGACGTCCTTTTCTTATGGCAACCTTCATTGGTTGCGTGAGTGAATGAGCTAATTATTAGCTTAGCCTTATCTAATCGAATTAAGCGAAATTCCATAAGTGTTAACTGTGTCACCGTGAGTAGTACTTTCATGTCAAAATATTCGCCAAGAATCCAATGCCCGCGCCAGTTCGCCCGTGAATTGGGCGATAGTGGAGAAAATTAACCCTCAAAACACTTCTTTATTTAACTATCAAGTAATGCTTGGGTGGTGGCCTTCAGTCGGCCATGGACTTTTCGAAGGTTCGATAGGATGCGTTTATGACTGCTTCCTTGGATCAAATCACCTGGCCGGTTACTACTAGCAGGCTTTCCCTGCGCCGATTGACCGAAAATGATCTGGAAACGACGTGGAGCTATCGCAAATTGCCAGAAGTAACTGAATGGATCACCTCTGGTCCCCAGGATTTTGAAACGTACCGCACGCAGTTCCTTGAGTCGGGAAAAATTAATCGCGATATTGCAGTTCAGATCAGCGCCCCGGATGGGCAGGCTCAAATAATCGGAACGGTCATGATCTACATCAAGGACGCGTGGGGCCAGCGAGAAGTTGCGGAGCAAACCGTGGCCGTGGAAGCGGAGCTCGGGTGGAGCTTTGACCCGCAGTTCGCCGGCCGCGGGTACGCCACCGAGGCTGTCAGCAAGGTGATCGAGCTGTGTTTCGAGGAATTGGGGCTACGCAGGGTTGTTGCTGGATGTTTCGCCGCCAACGAACCATCGGTCAGGCTCATGGAGCGCGTGGGACTGCGCAGGGAAGCCTTTGAAAAAGCCAATAGCCTGCATCGCAGCGGCCAGTGGATGGATAGTTATTCCTATGCCTTGCTCAAGGATGAGTTCTCGGACCGGCCTTAATGGTCTTGGCGGGCATTGAGCAGAACCAAATCCAGTAGTTCTTGCACCTCTTGGGAACGCGAAGTCCAATAGCCGGTGTCCAGCCCGAAGCCGAGCATGGCTTCGTCGGCCCGTTTCTTGAAGTAGTCCCGGTGGTCTTCCAGGGCATTGGCAAGGTCGGCAAATTGATCGTTGCTCAGTTCTAGGTTCAGGGTTTTCTGATTCATGAGCGTATGTCCTGCGTCGGGGAGTCGGTCTATGAACCGAGGTTACGCCCGCAGAAATCGGAAGGAAACCGGCATGGAGCGGATTGCCAGCTTAAGCCCATCTGCTGCTGTCCACGGAATATCCCGCCAGCTGCAACGGTTATGCCGGGAGTAGCGATGTGAACAATGATCAGAAGGAGCAGTACATGTCTGAAGAACGTCGAGTAGTCCTCATTGGTGGCCATGGCAAGATTGCTTTGCTTGCGGCACCAAAACTGGTCGAACGCGGTTTCGCCGTTGATTCGCTGATTCGCAATCCAGAACATTCCCCTGAAATTTCTGCCACCGGCGCCCACCCGGTGGTTCTTGATATCGAGAACGCCGACGCAGGCCAGTTGGCCGAAGCCTTCAAGGGAGCGCACGCCATCGTCTTTTCCGCAGGTGCCGGCGGCGGAAACGAAGAGCGCACTCGCGCCGTGGATTTCGAAGCTGCCGTGCGTTCCATGGAAGCAGCCAAGCAGGCAGGGGTGGAGCGCTATGTCATGGTCTCCTATTCGCGGGCCTTGGTGGATGTCGATCGTCTTGACCCGGAAAACTCCTTCTACACCTATGCCAAGGCCAAGCATGATGCCGACGCTGTCCTGCGCGAGACCGAGCTGAACTACACCATTCTTGGGCCTGGAGCACTGACCTTGGAACCAGCCAGCAAGACGATCGTGATTGCTGATGAAACTGGCAACATCGAGGGCCAAGCTCCCGCTCCGGAGGCCGGCAAGGTGTCTCGTGAAAACGTCGCTGAAGTGATCGTGCACGTGGTGGAAACTGAAGCTGCAGTCCGATCGACTGTGAACTTCTATGATGGTTCGACCCCGATTGCTGAAGCGATCAGCTAAACAATCCGCGTGCAATTAATCCCTGGATCCGCGTGGATTCAGGGATTTTTTGTATCCAGGACGCGAGCGACAGTCGTAACGAAAGCGATGATGTGAAGCGCTCTCGCAACATGCGCGGGGGATTGGCGGGCGGTGGCCTACGCTAGGCACTGATCCCACCGTAGCGAAAGAAAAACCAACCATGCCTAACGCCCTCAAACCCCGCGACCCTGCGAAAATGCATCTGATCCTGATGCTCGTTCTGACCTTTTCGACAGGAATCATTGACGCCGTCGGCTATCTGGGGCTGGACAGGGTCTTCACCGGAAACATGACCGGCAACGTCGTAATTCTCGGAATGGCGCTCATGGGCGCCGATGGCCTGCCAGTTCTGGGGCCATCTATTGCGCTCGTCGGCTTCGTGGCGGGCGCGGCCATCGCCGGACGAGTTCTGAAAAGCGAATCCGCAGGCTGGAGCAGGAGAACAACGGTTCTGATCGCGGTAGTCGGCGCCTGCCTGGCGTTGACCGCTATCGGCCTGTTCGCAGGTGTGCACCACGCCGCCCAGGGAGCTGCCCTGTCCATTACCGGGTTCATCGCAGCGGCCATGGGGCTCCAAGCGGGCACCGCACGCCATCTGGCAGTCAAGGACGTGACCACGGTCGTGGTCACCTCCACGCTGACCGGTCTTGCCGCGGATTCGCCACTAGGCGGAGGCAGCGGCAAGTACTGGGAGCGCCGGTTGCTGGCCGTGGCGCTGATCTTGCTGGGTGCGGCCGCTGGCGCCGCCTTCTTGCAGGTGCACATCGGGCTGGGCGTCCTGTTCACCGGGGTGCTCGCGATGGGCGTGGCGCTGGTGGGTGAACGCTCGCGCCAGCAGGCAGCACATGCCGAAGCCGAGTCGCTGGTAGAAGCAAGCTAGGAACAGAGTAAAAAAGTTTGGTCCCGATGCCGAAGCATCGGGACCAAACTTTTGTCATCACTCGCACCTTCATGAGGTACTTACCACTCTAAACGCGCTGTCTGTGCGCTAACTGGGACACGCCTGCGCATTCACTTGGTAATGCGCTCGGCGATGGCTGTACCAAGGATCCCGGTTGTTCCATGTCCGCCCAAATCGGGGGTGAGGACCTGGGCGTCGGCCTCGGCTAGTACCGACTCGAACGCATCCTGGATGGCGGTTGCGGCCTGCGAGTAGCCCAGATGCTCGAGCATCATTGCGCCACACCAGATCTGGCCAATCGGGTTGGCAATACCTCGGCCAGCAATATCTGGCGCCGAACCGTGGACTGGCTCGAAGAGGGACGGGAAGAGGCCTTCGGGATTGATGTTGGCGCTGGGGGCAACGCCAATGGTTCCGGTCACCGCAGGACCGAGATCCGAGAGGATATCGCCAAAGAGGTTCGAAGCGACCACCACATCAAACCAGTCCGGATGCAGGACAAAGTTCGCGGTCAGGATATCGATATGGAATTTATCCACCGATACACCGGGGTAATTTTCGGCCATCGTGGCCACGCGGGTGTCCCAGTATGGCATGGAGATGGAAATGCCGTTGGACTTGGTAGCTGAGGTAAGGCTCTTGGCTTCGCGGCGTGAAGCCAGCTCGAAGGCGTACTTCAAAATGCGGTCCACGCCAACGCGAGTCATGACAGTTTCCTGCATCACCACTTCGCGGTCGGTCCCTTCGAACATCACGCCGCCCACGGACGAATATTCGCCTTCGGTGTTTTCGCGGACAACATAGAAATCAACGTCGCCCGGCTTTCGATTGGCTAGCGGACTTGGCACCCCGGGCAACAACTTGACCGGGCGCAAATTCACGTACTGGTCAAAGCGTCGGCGGAACTGCAACAGGCTGTCCCACAAGGAGATGTGGTCAGGAACCACGTCCGGCCATCCGACGGCGCCGAAGTAGATGGCGTCAAAATGGGTTAGCTGCTCTTCCCAATCGCCGGGCATCATGGTCCCGTGCTTGAGGTAGTAATCGGCTGAGGCGAAATCGAAATGGGTGAACTCGAGGTCCAGGTTGAAAATGCGGGCAGCCGCTTCCAGGCTGCGCAATCCTTCGGGGACCACTTCCTTGCCGATGCCATCTCCGGGAATGACGGCGATACGATGAGTAGTTTTCACAATTGGCTCCATTGTGTTGTTGGTTTCGGCGATGGCTAGTTGACCTGATGCACGGGCTTGCGCCCCTCGAGCACAGCGATGACTGATTCAGCGGCCATCATCCCTGCGCGTTGCCGGGCCTCGAGAGTTTGCCCAGCCAGATGCGAGAAGACCAGAATACGTTCTTGGCCGCGCAACGGGTGGCTAGCCGGAAGCGGTTCCTCGTTGACTACATCCAAGGCCGCTCCTGCGATGACTCCGTTGTTCACCGCCTCAAGCAGTGCTGATTCATCTACCAGGGAACCGCGCGCCGTGTTAATCAAAACGGCTGAGGGTTTCATCTGGCTTAGCAGCAGTGCATCAACAAGTGGTCCTGCACCGGTGGGACGCGAGTGGAGCGACAAGTAGTCGGCGGCTTGGGCGGTTGCCTGGAGGTCCTGGAAGCTGATTGCGGACACCGGCGGCTGCGGATGGGAAGTATGCACAACAACCTGCATGCCCAGAGCAAGTCCCAGGGCTGCCAGTGCTTGGCCGCTGGGGCCATAGCCAATGATTCCAAGAGTCTTGCCGCGCAGTTCCGTTCCGGCGGCCCGTGGCCAATTTCCCGCGGCTACTTCCGGAATCACTCGATGGATTTGTCGAGCCATGCTGAGCATTAGTCCCAAAGCCAATTCGGCCACGGCATGGTGGTTCACCCCGGGAGTAGAGCATACGGCCACTTGGTGCTTTGTTGCTGCTTGAAGATCAACCGAATCGTAGCCGACACCACTGCGAGCGATGACCTTTAGATTCCCGGCGGTAGCGATCATATTTTCGGTGATGGGTTCACTGGCAATGATTGCTCCAACAGCCCCCGCCAGCAGGTCGGAGCGCTCGGCCTCACTGCGCGGGCCACTGTGCGGCATGTAGTGAGGGCAGTAGCCATGGCTCTTCAGGAGCTGGTCCACATCGTCGCCCGGCCTGAGGTAGTCGGTGGTGATGACAATCCGATTTTCGCTGTTCACAGTATTTCCTTGATCTTGCAGTGTGCAGGCTCGGGCTCAATAGCTACTACTCGTCTCACGCGTAGTTGCCGATGGCGGTACTAGTTGTGATGGTATCGCGGGGAGGCTTTTCAGTACTTCTATTGCCTGCTCAGCGTCAAAGCCCTTTTTCAATGTGGCGATGGCTGCGGTGTCGCAATCGCCCTGTACCCCAGTGCCGTGGATCGCGGTCTTCAATTCACGGCTCGAAAGCCAGGCCGCAAGAGAAGCAGAAAGAGCTCACTGCGACGGGCGAAATGTAGACTCCCGAGCGACGAAGGCATATCCTATGATGTAGAGCACTATTCCGACTGACGGAATTAAAGTTTCATCGTTTGAAAGGAATCTAATCCTCATGAAGGATCTTATTGACCTGGACAGCCCGCGTGACTTGATCGGCTACGGCCGCCATACTCCGGATCCGCAGTGGCCCGGAGGCGCGAAGCTCGCCGTGCAGTTTGTGGTGAATTACGAAGAGGGCGGCGAAAGCAACATCCTTGATGGCGACGACGCCTCGGAATGCCTGCTCTCGGAAATCGTTGGCGCTGCACCGTGGCAGGGCCAGCGCAACCTGAATATCGAGTCCATCTACGAGTATGGATCACGCGCTGGCTTCTGGCGCCTGCACCGCATGTTCACGGAGATGGACCTGCCGGTCACCGTCTACGGCGTCACCACCGCCATGGGCCGCAACCCCGAAGCCGTCGCTGCGATGAACGAGGCCGGCTGGGAAATTGCCAGCCACGGCTACCGCTGGCTGGAATACAAGGATGTCCCCGAAGAGGTCGAGCGCGCCCACATCCGCGAGGCCGTGCGCCTGCACACCGAAGTCGCCGGAGAACGCCCTTACGGCATGTACCAGGGCAAGCCCTCGGACAACACACTGCGCCTGGTCCAGGAAGAAGGCGGGTTCCTCTACTCGGCCGACAGCTATGCAGATGACCTCCCGTACTGGGTTGCCACCGACGAGGGCAAGCCCTTCCTGATGATCCCGTACACCCTTGAAGCCAATGACATGCGCTTTGCCAGCGCCCAGGGCTTCAACTCTGGAGACCAGTTCTTCTCCTACCTCAAGGACACCTTCGATACCCTTTACCGGGAAGGCCAAGAAGGTGCGCCGAAGATGATGTCAATTGGTCTGCACTGCCGGTTGGTTGGCCGTCCGGGCCGTGCCGCGGCACTGCGTCGCTTCCTCGAATACGTGAAGTCGCACGAGGATATTTGGGTTACCCGCCGCGTGGACATCGCCCGCCACTGGCATGAGAAGCACCACCCGGAGAACACGGCCGGCTAAACCGGGGTGCGATTCCGCAAATGATTTAGAAGCATGTGAAGCGGGTGTCTGCGGGCACCGTGCGCTCTGGAGGAATCCGGAGGGCGCGGTGCCCGCAGGTGTATCCAGCCCTTGCATCCTGCCCGAGGGGCGCACGTGCGAAAAGATGGCATGGAACATGCCCTCTGGGGCGACACCGATGCGCCTTCGAGCACTTCATCGTGCGCCTCCTCGTGCGCTGCCGTCGGTTGGCCGGGCCCTGCGCACTCTCCAGGGGCCGCTGGCTTCACTGCGTCGGGCCAGCCGGTGCCCAACATGTGCAGAACGGCCATGGCGCTGGCTGCTTCGACAGGGCCGAAAGAGCGGCTGCCCGCTCTAACAACCTGCGCTCCGTTTGCATCGCCGGCTATTGCCCGAGCCTGGAGATCGAGACAAAGGAAGGTCCGCTTCATCCTGATTCTGCGTGGATGAAGCGGACCTTCATTGTTGGCGGGGCAGCGCTATAGCGCGTTGACCGCCTGGGTCAGTGGCCAGCCGGTCACGGTCTTGGGACGCGGCGGAGCGTAGGTGCGCACCTTGGAGGTAGTCAGCCCCATGCGCACCAGTGATTCGGCGATGGTCACCGCGGCGCGGACGCCGTCGACAATTGGCACTCCGGTGGCTTCCCGGACCTGTTCTTCCAGTTCGGCCATGCCGCCGCAGCCCAGGCAGATGACCTCGGCCTTGTCCTGCTCCACGGCGATTCGCGACTGTTCGACGATGGCTGCCACGGCGCGCTGGGGATCTGATTCCAGCTCCAGTACGCCCAGGCCGCTGGCCCGGACTGAAGCCAGCCGATCGGTCAGGCCAGCCAGCTTCAGCCGGTCTTCGATCAGCGGCACGGTGCGGTCCAGCGTGGTGACCACAGAGTACTTGTGGCCCAGGAACTGTGCGGTGGAAGCGGCGGCTTCGGTGATATCCACGACCGGAACCTCCAGCAGCTCCTGGAGCCCTTCACGTCCGTGCTCGCCGTAGCCGGCCTGGATGACAGCGTCGTATGGCTCCGTGTAGCGGACCACCTTGTCCATGACGGCGATGGCGGCGAGGTAGCTCTCGAAGTTGCCTTCGCAGGAGTCTGCACCGAAGTCCGGGGTGAGCTCGATGATTTCGGTGCCTGGGGAAGCGGCCTGCCGGGCCGAATCGCCGATGGCCTGGGTCATTGACGCGGTGGTGTTGACGTTCAGGATGAGAATTCGCATGGGGTCCTAGTGGGTCGGAGCCACGGCGATTGGCTCGCCGTCGATGTCGGTCAGGTCATGCTGGCGCTTGGCCAGGGCAAGGTAGGCGAGCGCGCCGGCGCCGGAACCGAGGAACCAGGCGAAGGATCCGACAACGTGCAGCGCCGGAACGAAGGCCAGCACCAGTGCGATGGCGGAGCTGATCACCAAAGCGCCAACAGCGCGATAGTTCACGCCACGGGTGAAGTAGTAGGTGCCTTCGGGGTGGGCGCGGTACAAGTCCATGACGTTGATCCGCGCTTTGCGGATCAGCCAGTAGTCGGCCATGATGATGCCGAAGAGCGGGCCGAGCAAGGCGCCTAGGCCGCCGAGGAAGTAGTTGATGATTTCCGGGGAGTTGTAGAGATTCCACGGCAAAATCACCAGTCCGATAACGCCTGAAATCATCGCGGCGCTGCGGAAGTTCAGTTTCTTCGGGAAGAGGTTGGTCAGCGCGTAGGTGGGAGCTACGAAGTTCGCCATCAGGTTCACCGCGATGGTCAGGACCAGGAGCGCGGCGGAGGCGAGAAGCAGCAGCAAGGTGTTGGGAATCGCTCCGACAACATCCGACGGCGAGGTGATGACCTTGCCGTTGATGGAGAACTGCGTTCCGGTGAGGACCACGACGATGGCTCCGAAGAAGAGCATGTTCAACGGGATGCCGAAGAAGTTGCCCTTGACGATGGATTTCTTTGACTGCGCCCCGCGGGTGAAGTCGCAGAAGTTCAGGACGAAGGTTCCGTAAATGGAGACCCAAAGGGCGGCGGCGCCGAACATTGCCGCCCACATTGCGCCACCGGTCTTGGTTTCACCGGTGCTCCATGAGATGTTGAAGCCCGATTCGATGAGCATCCAGATGGCCAGTGCCAAGAAGGTCACCAGGATCACCGGGCCGGCGAAGGCTTCGTATTTGCGGATCATCTCCATGCCGTAGCTGACGATGACCAGCTGAATGGCCCAAAGGGCCACGAAGCAGATCCATCCCAGGGTGTTCAGGCCCAGGAAGCTTGAATCCTCCAGGCCTGCTGCCGAGGGAGCCACGGCGATCACCATGACCGAAAGGACCTGGGACGCCAGATAGGTCTGGATGCCGAACCAGGCGATGGCCACCGCGCCACGGACCAGAGCCGGGATTTGGGCTCCGGTGATTCCGAAGGCGATGCGGCTCATCACCGGGAAAGGGACGCCTGTCTTTTCACCCATGAAGCCCGAAAGGGTCAGCAGAACAAAGAGCAGAAGCGCGCCGATGGCCAGGGCGCCCAGGATTTGCCCGGCGCTCATGCCCAGGGCGAAAAGCCCGATGGCGAAAGCGTAATTTCCCAGCGAGTGCACGTCGTTGGCCCAGAGGGTGAAAATGCTGTAGGCGTTCCACGAGCGTCCCTTGCGGGTGGTTGGCGCCAAATCCTGGTTGTACAGGCTGGGGCTGAGCTCGTGCGGGTTGGAATGATCGATTCCCTGGCTGGTTCTCTGCGCCGTATTTAATTCTGCGGAGCTGTGCTCCGAAATATCTTGCCTCATGGTGAGGTCCTCTTCTCAGAAGCTTGCTGCAGGCCAGATGAAGCCGCCAAGCATGACTGCTTGGGGATATCCGTGCGCTTGCAGCGCGCATGCGCAATGCATGCTGGTCTATTCGTAGTGGATGGGCCGCGTGGGTCCGCTGCGGAAAAAGCGCGCCGCGCGCTACGGATAGATCGGTTGGCCGAAGTTCTGATAGAACTCCGACGGGGTGCCAACGACCGGCTGGGCCGCAAACGGCTGTTGCCAGTCGGGGTGCCCCGCGGGACCCCCTGTGAGTCGTGTACTCATGGCTGCTCCTGAGCTAGAAAAATTCACTCCGAGATGTGTGCCACATCACCTGACATACAACTGTAAGCCGAAGAGGTGGCTACCGCAATAGAGAATTCGGATTTCATGGAGTGGAAATGTGGTAGAAACTCGTTGGCCATGCCACGCGGCCGGCCACTGGGATTCGGTGGAATTTTCGACAATTGCGTTTCGCATATTAAGCAATGATTACTTGCCCCCAATGCCGGAGGGTCGCCCAGAAGGCGGGTTGGCAGCAGGCCTTGGCCCGGATGTCGCTCAAGGGTTGACAGCCCTCCGCTCGGAGCCTTAGTGTTTTCATAAAGCAAAACCTAATTTCCATAAAGCGGAAACTTAGAACGTGGTCTTGGAGGGAAATCCGGTGTCCTACACTCTGAATTGCTCGATTCTTCTTACTGAATTGCCACTGCTGGAGCGCGCTGAAGCGGCACGCCAGGCAGGGTTCGACAGTGTCGAATTCTGGTGGCCATTTGCCGAAGCGGTGCCAGCGGATCAGGAAGTCGACAAATTTATCGCCTCGATCAAGAACGCAGGCGTCCAGCTCGACGGACTGAACTTCTTCGCAGGCAATATGCCCGCCGGCGACCGCGGCCTGGTGTCCTGGAAGGGACGCTGCGGCGAGTTCAAGGACAATGTCGCCGTCGTGGCCGCCATCGGCGAAGCCACCGGTTGCACCTCCTTCAACGCCCTGTACGGCAACCGCCTTGCGGACTACACCCCCGAGGAACAGGATGAGCTGGGCCTGAAGAACCTGCTCGTGGCCACCGAAGGCGTCGCCAAGATCGGCGGCACCGTGCTGATCGAGCCGGTCTCCGGCACCGAGGCCTACCCGCTGAAGACCGCCGCCGATGCGCTGAAGATCGTCGACGCCGTCAAGGCGGAAGGCAAGAGCAATATCGCCCTGCTGGCCGATTTCTACCACATGGCCGTCAACGGCGACGATGTCGCCGCCGTGATCGAGGCCCACGCCAAGGACTTCGGCCACATCCAGATCGCCGACGCACCGGGCCGCGGAGCCCCGGGCACCGGGGATCTGCCGCTATTCGACTGGATCAACCGCTCGCGCGAGCTGGGCTACACCGGCAAGGTCGCCCTGGAATACAAGCAGGATCAGGCCACCGCCTTCGAGTGGCTCAAGACCGCCTCCGCCAACGCCTAAAGCACCCGCATACCTAAGATTTTGGAGAAAGACATGTCGCAGAACGTTGCATTCATCGGCCTTGGCATCATGGGCCTGCCGATGGCGAAGAACCTGGTCAACGCCGGCTTCACCGTCACCGGTTTCAACCGCAGCCAGAAGGCCATCGACGACCTGGTCGCCGCCGGCGGGCAGGGCGCCAGCTCGGTCGCCGAAGCCGTCAAGGACGCCGACGTGGTGATCACCATGGTTCCGGACTCCCCGGATGTCGAAGCCGTGGTCACCGGCGAGGAAGGCGTCTTCGCCAACGCCAAGGCCGGGGCCCTGTGGGTCGACAACTCCTCGATCCGCCCGGATGTTTCGGTGCAGCTAGCCGAGGCGGCCCGCGCCGCCGGGCTGCGCCCGCTCGATGCCCCGGTGTCCGGCGGCGAGGCAGGAGCCATCGATGGCGTGCTGTCCATCATGGTCGGCGGCGAGCCGGCAGACTTCGAGGCCGCCCAGGGCGTGCTCAACGCCGTGGGCAAGACCATCGTGCTGGTGGGCCCCTCGGGCTCGGGCCAGACCGTGAAGGCCGCCAACCAGCTGATCGTTGCCGCCAACATCCAGGCGCTGAGCGAAGCCGTCGTCTTCCTGGAAGCCTATGGCGTTGATACCGATGCAGCCATCAAGGTCCTCGGCGGCGGCCTGGCCGGCTCCAAGGTCCTGGACCAGAAGGCCCAGAAGATCCTGGACCGCGAATTCGCCCCGGGCTTCCGCCTGGCCTTGCACAACAAGGACATGGGCATCGTGACCTCGGCCGCCCGCGAAGCCGGCGTGGTCCTGCCGCTGGGCGCACTCGTAGCCCAGCTGGTCACCTCCACCGTGGCCTCCGGCGACGGAGCGCTTGACCACTCGGGCCTCTTCCGCGGCGTACAGCGCCTTTCCGGCAAGGTCGAAGCCCCGGTTCCTGCCTAGGGCCCACACATCTTCCTACGGCGGGCGGCGCTGGTAGCGCCTGCACCTCAGATCACGGCACGTTCCACCATAAGCGCGGAGACCCGTTGCGGCTTCAGTACACGGTTCGCTGCAGCAGGCACCGCAGGTGGGGCGCGAGGACTTCGTTCCGGTCCGTTACCGAGATCTGGTGCTCAAGGAGCAGGCGTTGTGGTGACTCATGGGCCGCGCCGCCTGCCGTAGGTTTCTATCTTTTCTTCCCAGCTATCCACGAACAGCTTGATTGTTCTTCCTAAAGGACGTGTTTGCCATGCCAAAGATGCGCGCAGTAGATGCCATCGTACAGATCCTGGAAAAAGAGGGCGCCACCGAGGCCTTCGGCCTGCCAGGAGCAGCCATCAATCCGCTGTACTCGGCCATGAAGGATCACGGCGGAATCCGCCACACCCTGCACCGCCACGTCGAAGGCGCATCGCATGCTGCCGACGGCTACTCGCGGGCCACCGGAAAGATCGGCTTGTGCCTGGGCACCTCGGGCCCGGCCGGCACCGACATGATCACCGGCCTGTATGCCGCGATCGCCGATTCCATCCCGATGCTGTGCATCACCGGGCAGGCGCCGACCAGCGTACTGCACAAGGAGGACTTCCAGGCCGTGGACATCGAGTCCATCGCCAAGCCGGTCACCAAGTACGCCTCGACCATCCTGGAGCCAGGGCTTGTGCCGGGCACCTTCGCCAAGGCCTTCCAGATCATGCGCTCCTCGCGTCCCGGCCCGGTGCTGCTGGATTTGCCGATCAACGTGCAGATGGCAGAGATCGACTTCGACATCGACGCCTACGAGCCATTGCCAGTGGACAAGCCGAAGGCCACCCGCGGCCAGGCGGAGAAGATCGTCGACCTGCTGCTGACAGGCAAGAAGCCGCTGATCATCGCCGGTGGCGGCGTGATCAATGCCAACGCCTCGGACAAGCTCGTTGAGCTGGCCGAAGAGCTGAACATCCCGGTTTCCCCGACCCTGATGGGCTGGGGCGCCATCCCGGATGACCACCGACTGCAGGCCGGCATGGTCGGCATCCAGACCCACACCAAGTACGGCAACGCCACCTTCCTGGAATCCGACGTGGTGCTGGGACTGGGCAACCGCTGGGCCAACCGCCACACCGGCGCCCTGGACGTGTACCGCGCGGGACGCAAGTTCATCCACGTGGACATCGAGCCGACGCAGATCGGCCGCGTCTTCTCGCCGGATCTGGGGATTACCTCGGATGCGGCCGCCGCGATCGACGCCATCCTGGAGGTGGTGCGCGAGCGCAAGGCCGCAGGTGCACTGCCTGACTACAGCGCGTGGGCCGATTCAGCCGCCGCACGCAAGGGCACCGAGCACCGCAAGACCAACTTCGATAACATCCCGATCAAGCCGCAGCGCGTGTACCAGGAAATGAACGCGGCCTTCGACCGCGACACCACCTACGTGTCCACCATCGGCCTGTCGCAGATCGCCGGCGCGCAGATGCTGCACGTCTTCGGCCCTCGCCGCTGGATCAACGCGGGACAGGCCGGACCGCTGGGCTGGACCGGTCCGGCTGCGCTGGGCGTGGTTCGCGGCAAGCCAGGGAAGAAGGTTGTCGCCCTCTCCGGAGACTACGACTTCCAGTTCATGATCGAAGAGCTGGCCGTGGGCGCGCAGTTCAAGCTGCCGTATGTGCACGTCGTGGTGAACAACTCCTACCTGGGCCTGATCCGCCAGTCGCAGCGCGGCTTCGAGATGGATTACCACGTGCAGCTGGGCTTCGATAACATCAACTCCCCGGAAACCAACGGCTACGGCGTGGACCACGTCAAGGTCGCCGAAGGCCTGGGCTGCAAGGCGGTGCGCGTCGAGGATCCTGCCAAGCTGGCCGACGGGTTCGCCGAGGCACAGCGCCTGGCCGAAGAGTTCCAGGTGCCAGTGGTTGTCGAGGTCATCCTGGAGAAGGTCACCAACATCGCCATGGGTGCAGCCTTGGATGCTGTGAACGAGTTTGAAGATCTGGCATTGACCGCCGAGGATGCACCAACCGCGTTGGTGCCGCTCGGCGCAAATGTCACCGTGAGTGCCTAAAGGTTAGTCGTCACTACCTGGACACGCACAACTGTTTTGGCGCGGGGCACCGGTTCACCATATTTCGGGTGTGCCCCGCGCCATAACCATGTCATCTCGCATCAAGCTGCCTGATGCCTAGTACTTTCAAGCAGAGGCAGCAACTGCGACAGCACTTATTGATCTCGTGCCGCCCGGCACGCAATTGATGGCCGTCGATGGCGGATATGCCACTGAATTCCAGACCCTGCGCGGTCCGCCGATCCGCAAGGCGAACTAGCCTTCTGCTGTTCAATGCTCTTTCCGATTCACGAATAACGCCGTGAATCGGGAGGAGCTTTGCCATATCCAGCACTTGGCACATGGGCTTTGCGTAACGAACCCATATCAATTAGCTGAGAACCATGAATCGCCCGCCAATCACGGCTTAGGGTGGAAGCCTATGGGGATAGCGCTGCAGTTACTTTCGATGACAGGAACAGGTATGGACGCGAACTCTGCCCCCTCGCTGGTCACCAAAGAAATCAGTGATCTGTCCTTGGGCGAAGTCTTGTCCACTTCCTTGATCTGTGTAGTCATTCTCCTGGCTGTCCTGATCAGTTTTGGCATCAAAACCTATCTGCACCTGCACAAAACTAGAGGGGCCAAGGTCGAGAAGGCAGTTGTTGAAGCGGCCGCTCAACCCAGCACCACGGCCGCTGAACCTGATCCGGATCACGGTGCCCCAACCCGCGAAGTGCACTCGATGCTTGGCGGGATTCGCAAGTCCGAGCCGGCTATGGGCAAGTTCGACCCGGGCAGTTGACGGAATTTTTCCTTCACCACGGTTTTAGCGACCTGCATTTGCCGGATACGTGTTCCCGGCGTCAACGCCCTAGGATCAAGGCATGACCGAAAATACCGTTCAAGAACTTCCACCGGTTAATGGCCAAGCGGCTGCAACCATGTGGGCTGATTACCTGGCTAGCCGAGATATCAGCGAGGACCAGGCCCCGCATCATGTCGCCGAGTCCTTCGGCGATCACCCGGCGCTGGCCGATGAGCTGTTGAACGAGATTCTGCATGGAACCAAGAGGGCCACGTCATCGCTGGCCAGCGACTATGCCTATTATGGCGAGCGCGTTCCGCAGCCGGAAGACCACTGCATCATCTGCAACGGGGCGGGGGAGCCCCGGGCAATCTTGCGGATTATCAGCGTGGAGCGTGCCAGCTTCTTCGAAGTTGATGAGCAGTTCGCTGCTGCTGAGGGCGAAGGGGATTTGAGCCTGGCCTACTGGAGGCGTGAGCACGAGAAATTCTGGCGCCGCACGCAAAAATCCATTGGCCGCGAGTGGTCCCCGGAAGATACCCAAGCACCTGGCGGCGAACTGATCCTGGAAAGATTCGAGATCTGCTGGCCCGAAGAGTACGCCGGCTAGCAGTCAGCGGAGCACGGCATTTGTTGCACTTCGCCATGAAGTGCGGGAGCAGAAAATTCGGGCGTAGGCTGGGCGTAGAAGCTTCCACCACGGTGAAGCGCAATCACGAAAGGTTGTCCATGTCGATTGTCGTCATCAATGCACTGTCGGTTCCTGCGCAGGCCGGAGAAGAGCTGGAAAAGCGCTTCGCTGCACGCAAGCAGTCGGTAGACTCCTCGCCAGGTTTTGAAGGGTTCAAGCTGCTTCGCCCGGTCAGCGGCGAGGACCGCTATTTCGTATATACGCAGTGGGCCACACGCGAGGACTTCGAGAACTGGCGAGACCAGCGTTCGGGCGCCGCCCACGCCGGCAGCGAGGGCAAGAAGCCTGTAGCGCAGGGCGCGGATTTGATGGAGTTCGAGATCGTAGAACTCTAAGCCGGGCTGGGACCACGCGAAAGGGAGGGAAGATCCACCGGTTCTTCCCTCCCTTTCGCATGCTCGGGCCAGTTTCCACTAATCGACGCGCAGCGGAGCCGAATAGGTGGTGCGCGATGTGCGGATGGCGGAATTGACCAGCAGCGCTGCCCCCAGCGCGATGCACAGTACCGCTCCGAGCATGAAGGTCATGTTGATGCCGCTCGGGGTGGCTTCGCCATTAAGACCCGCATGGGTGGCAAGGATGGCCGAGGAAATTGCGGTGCCAAATGAGGAGCCGACGGTGCGCAGCACCTGGTTGAAGCTCACCGAGCTGCCCAATTCCTTCACGGCCACGCTGCGCGCAATCAGTGCCGGCATGGCTGCATAGCTGGCACCCATGCCAAGGCCGAAGACCAGCATGCTGATCAGGATCTCCCATAACTCGGAATGCAGCAGCCACAACAGCGTTCCAGCCAAGGACATGATGATGGCGCCAATGGGCAACATGATTTGAATGCCGACCTTCTTGGCCAAGGTGCGCACGATCCTGTTGGCCGCGAAGCTTCCTACCGAGAGCGGGAAAATCACAAAGCCGGCCCAGAAAACGGGCAATGCCAGCCCGTATCCGGTGGATTCATCGGCCTGGGCAACGAGGGATGAAACGGACATGCCGATGTACAGGGCTGCCCCGAGCGCAATGGCTGAGATATTGGCCAGGAGCACTTCGCCCTGCTTGAGCGTGCGGAGGTTGATCAGCGGATGTTCCAACTTGTTTTCGACCAGGACCCACACCGCCAGGATGATGGAGGCAAAGATGAGCAATGCCAGGATCGGCATCGAGCCCCAGCCCCATTTGGGGCCTTCCGAGATGGCCAGCAGCAAGGAGCCCAGCCCGAGGGTCAGCAGCAGGGTGCCCAGGTAATCAAAGGGGCGGGATTCGGCTTGCGAATCGGGACCGGCCGGGACGACTTTCCAGACCACGATGATGGTTGCCAGCACAAAGGCTGCGCCAAACCAGAACGCAAAACTGTAGTCGAAAAGCCCGGCAATGATTCCGGTCAGCGGGTAGCCAATGCCGATTCCCGAGGCGACCGTGACCGAGAGCGTTGATATGGCTGGCTGGATCTTGCCCTTTTCTACGTAGCGGCGAGCGATGGAGATCGTAATGGGAACGATGCCGTAGGACAGGCCCTGCAGGGCCCGGCCGATCAAGAATAATTCGAAGTTCTGCGCCGCGGCGGCCAGCACCGATCCGATGAACATGATGCCCAGGGAAAGCAGCAGCAGCCGCTTTTTGTGCGGACCGTCGCTCAACCGTCCCAGAATCGGCGTAGCGACCGCACCGGCGAGCAAATTCACCGTGAGCATCCACTGGGCGGTAGCCACGTCGACATTGAATTGGGCAGCAATCGATGGGACCAGCAGCATGCCCAAGGAGGAAACGATGGCGGTGGCCAACGCGGCAAAGACCAGTGCGGGAAGCAGCGCATTGCGCGTGGTTGCGGTGTTCATCAGTGGGCGGCCTTCCTGATTTTTGCCAGGGCCGGAAGCGCATCGTGGATGAGCTTCAGCTCCGCTTCGCTTAGCTCATTTCCGATGGCATTCTTCAGAGCCTGGCGGCCCATTTCGACTTCGGATTCCAATTTCCGATGGCCGGCCTCGGTCAGGTGGAACCACAGCTTGCGGCGATCGGCTTCATCCTTGCGCCGCTCGATGAACCCGAGCGATTCCAGTTCCTTGGTGGACAGCGAGATGGCCTGCTGGCTGACCCCAATGGATTGGCTCAGCTGCGTTGCGCTGACATGTTCTTCTGCCGCGAGGGCCCGGAGGATGCCGATTTTTCCCGGAGAGAGGGTGCGCGCCGAGTGCACGATTCCAAGCAGGGGAGAGAGCGCGTCAAAGAGAAGCTGCGGCAGGTCTGGGTGCTCCGGGGAAAATTGCATAGCTACAGAATACAATTAACTTGTACAAGTTTTTTGATGAAGTCCTGTCTCTTCGATCACCAGGAACCAGCGGGCCACGGCAAAGGTTCCGCGCCTTCCCGGGCGAAACCGGAAAGGCGCGGAACCTTGAATGGGACCTGGATTTCTTGTGCTTGGCGGGCCGGTCTCAGTTCTGGGCCTTCACCGCCAGCACCGGGCAGTCCGCCTCGATCAGGATGCGCTGGGCGATGCTTCCCATCAATAGCTTTCCCACCCTGGAGCGCTTGCGCAGCCCCAGCACGATCAGGGAAACCTGATGATCCTGCTCGGCCTGGAGCACGAAGTCGGCCGGATCATGCACGGTGCCCGCCTGCGGCAGAATCTGCAGCGGAACCCCGAAATCCAGCAGGGCATTCATATCGATGCCAAGACTCTTCTCGGAAATCGGTTCCCGGTCGAGATTCGCGATCAACAACGAGTCCTGGGCCTTGTGGGCTTCGGCCAGCGCCCGGCGGATGGCCGCCTTGCCAGCAGGGGTATCGCTGAAACAAGCGAGGATTGCCATGGAATTCTCCTAGGTGGTAATCGGATCAGAGCCACGAGGCCAGCAGGCCCTGGGGAAGGTCGATGGGTAGCAGGGACGGGAGGGCCAGCATCAATGCGAAGAACACTGCGGTGTAGATGATGGTGGTCTTGAGCTTGGCGCGAGCCACGATCAGCAAGAAGGCCGGAAGGAAGATCGAGATCGCCGCGAGGTAGCCCAGCAGGGCGGTCAGGACGAGGAAGCCGCCCATCCAAGCGAAGGTCCGCAGCGCGAAGGCAGCCTCGCTGGTCCACTTCGGGCCCCATGCGGCGCCGCCGCTCGTGCCTGCGGCACCCGTCAACCCCTTGATCGGTCCACCGGAAGGAGCCGCTGGAGCCATGGACCGGCCGGTGGCCGTTGCTTGCTGGCCAGGGGAACCCGATCCGCCGTGGGCCACGGCCGCCTGTGCGGGGATCACCGCCTCGCCGGCCAGGTATGCGGTGGCATCAACGGATATCCGATTCGAAGCAGCCACGGCCAGCTTCCGGGTGCGGATCTCGATGGCCAGCAAGGCCAGGGACATGATGACCCCGACCCAGCCGACCAGCTGCGGAACCAGCTTGGCATCGGGGGAGTAGCTGGAGGAGAGCACCAGGGAACCGGCGAAGACCACCAGCAGAACGGCGGCCGCGCCCAGCGACCAGACCGAGTTCTTCAGCGGTGCCTCGGCATCCGGGGCGCTGTCGGACTTCGGGTCGTCATCCGCGCCCAGCTTGCGGCGGGCACGCACCCACTTGAACACATTCCACAGGATCGGCAGCACCAGGATGGCGATGAACACCATGGTTCCCGGGCGCAGCATCCACTCGAAGCCTTCGTAGAGGCTGTCGGTCAGGAAGTAGTAGCGTTCCATCGGGATGGCCAGCACGAAGCCGATCAAGAAGGGCGCCCGCGGGAAACCGGTGGACTTCAAGACCCAGCCGCACACGCCCAGCAGCAGCATGACCCACAGGTCGCCGAGCTGTCCGCCGTCCTGGAAGGAACCGAGCAGCATGATCACCACGAGGCCGGCAGCCAGGATGGAGAAGGGGACCTTGGTCAGCGAGGAAAGCGGGCGCACGGTCAGGAAGCAGAACAGCGCACCGAGCACCGAAGCGATGGCGAAGGCCCAGATGATCATGTACAGCAGGTCGAGGTGCTCATTGATGATGCTCGGGCCGGGCTGGATGCCGTAGGTCAGCAGCATGCCCAGCAGCATGGCCGAGGGCACGCCACCTGGAATGCCGAACAGGAAGGTCGGGATCAGGTCGCCAGCTTCCACCGAGTTGTTGGCGCTTTCCGGGCCGACGATCCCTCGCGGGTCGCCCTTGCCGAACTTGCGCTTGTCCTTGGCGGTGGCCACGGCCTGGCCGTAGGCCAGCCAGGTGCCCGCGGTGGCGCCCACCCCGGGCAGCACGCCGGCCCAGATGCCGATCAGCCCGCCGCGCAAGACCTGCGACCAGTGGCCAAGCCACTCGCGGATGCCCGAGCCCCAGCCGCCGGTGACTTCCACCGACTGCTTGTCGCCGCGGCGCTGGCTGGCGCGCGAGGCGATTTCGGCCAGGCCGAAAATGCCCAGGGCCACGGCCACCAGGGACAACCCGTCACCGAGGAAGAGCGAACCGAAGGTGAAGCGCTCCTCGGCGGTGGTCGGCGCGGTGCCGATCATGCCTACCAGCAGGCCGGCCAACCCAGCGGTCAGCCCCTTGATCACATTGCCGCGCGAGAGCACCGCGGCCAGCGCCACGCCGAGCACCGTGAGCATGAACAGCTCCGGGCTGGCGAAGGAGAGCACCAGCGGACGGGCCAGCGGGATGGCCAGGGTCAGGCCGATGGCGCCGATGATGCCGCCGGCCATCGAAGAGAGGAAGGCCAGGGACAGGGCCCGTTTGGCTTGGCCCTTGCGGGCCATCGCGTAGCCGTCGAGCATGGTGACCGACGCGGAGGCCGATCCCGGCGCGCCGAGCAGCACCGCCGAGACGGTGTCCGAGGTGTGGACCACGGCCAGGGCGCCGATCAGCAGGGCCAGCGCGGAGGCCGGCTCCATGCCGAAGGTCACGGGCAACAGGATCGCGACGGCTGCGGTGCCGCCCAGTCCCGGGATCAGGCCCATGACAAGGCCCGAGATCACTCCGATCAGCAGCATGAGCAGCATGCCCGGATCGGTCAGCGAGGCCAATGCGGCCAGTGCGGAATCAAGCATTGTTCTGCCTCCCTAGTCTAGTTCGATGCCGTAGGAGTCCTTGAGCAATGCGGTGACATAGCCCTTGGTCTCATCGGTCACGGTGTAGGCGTCCTTGACGCGCTGGGACAGGTTTTCATCGGCCACGATGGGATATCCGCCGAGCACCTTCTCCGCCTTGTTGTTGAATTCCTTGTCGCCCGAGAGCTCATGGGCGGAGTTGCGCAGCAGGTCCACGGCTTCTTCCGGGGCATCCTTCGGCGCCCACAAGCCCTTCTGGTAGGTGTAGGTCAACCCCAGCAGCGTCTTGTAGGCTTCGAATTTCGGCCCGCTCGGAGCCTTGCCGTACAGCTGCTCGTAGACTTCCACCACGGTGGGGGTGTCCTTGAAATTCGGATCCCGCACGACATTGCCGTGCTCATCGAGCTGCCCGAAGGACATCAGCACGGTGGCCGAGCCTTCCTTGGCGATGGGCTCGACCGCCGAATGGTAGGAGGAGGTGGTCGAGTAGTCGATGTCCACCTCGCCGCGCTGCAGGGCCAGGTTCACCGGCCCGCGTCCCTCGAAGCCGAAGGTTGCCGAGATGTCGGCCTCCAGCAGGTCGAAGGCGACCAGCGTGGTCAGATCCAGGCCGGTGGCCGTGATGCCGCCGAAGACCAGCGGCTTCTTGCGACCGATCAGGTCCTTGGGGCTCTTGACCCCGGCGGCGGCGCGGGCATAGATCACCCCGCCGGTGCCGTTGACCAGCACCGGTTCGAGATCCTTGAAGGAGTACTTCACCACATGGCGGTCCAGCACCCAGGGGACCACGGTGGTCGCGGTGCTCACCAGCAGCTCCGTGCCGTCATCGGCCGCCGAGGAGGCGAAGCGGTTGCTTCCGGTGATGCCTTCGCCTCCGGCCTCGTTCACCGGTGCGAATCCCGGTTCCCCGGGGATATCCTGGACCAGCTCCTGGCCGACGAAGCGGGCCCAGGTGTCGGTGCCGCCTCCTTCGGCGAGCGGGATCACCACTTGAAGTGTTTCCCCGGCGTAATCGCCGTCGGCCGTGGTGGCCGGAGGATTCAACAGCCCGCCGCCCACGAGGGTGGCGCCGAGCCCGAGCACCGCGAAAGCCGCCACGGAGGCGAAAACGGTGCGCCGGCGATGCGGTTCCGGGTCCGGCTCCAGCTGCTGCTCATCCACCCCCGCGACCTGGGCCACGGTAACGGTGGGATCGCCGGAGCGATCGCCGATTGGATCAAAGCTGAGGGTCGCGTCGGCCAGTTCGCGGGCGGTGCGGGTGGTGCCCACGGCCAGCTGCCCGTCGATCTGGCGCTGCCAGGTGGTGAGCAGCCCCGCCGGGGTCTGCAGGCGCAGCTCGCCGTCCGGGGCGCTGGCCAGCTTTTGGGCGATCAGCGTTCCGGGGTGGTGCGCGGCAATGCTCAGCCCGATGCTGCCGGTGATGGCCAGCGCCGGATGCGGTGCTCCCATAGAGAGCATCATGACCTTGGTATCCGCATTGCCGCCTGGCTCGGCGGCGGCCACAATGGCCAGCTTGGGGATGGCGCGCTGCGCTTCGGCTTCGGTTCTCGCCAGGCCCATGGCCACGGCGCCGGCACGGCGGATGCGCTCCAGCCGCGGCATTTCGGTGATCGACTCGGTGAGCCAGTCGCCAAAGCCGATCGCGCCAAGTCCCGCGGCATCTGCATCGATGATGACCAGCGGGGCGCCGGCGTCGATCAGCGTGGCGGAAATTTCGCTTCGGGCATCCGTGTCCTCGTCGTGAACGCTCAGCGTTGACAGCTCCTGGCCGTCGGGGAACAGCGCGCCGGTAGTGGCACCGGCGGGATCGAGGAATCCGATGTCCACCACCTGGCCCGGGAACGGAACACCGGGGATCAGCACCGGGACCTGGGAGCTGTCCAGATTCATGCGCTCGATAAGGATCTGACCGGTGTTGGTATTGCGGATGCGCACGGTGAGGATGCCGTGATCGGGCTCCACCCAGCCGCGCTTGAGTGCGTAGGGCGCGATGACCGCGGAGCAGTTTCCGCAGTTGCTTCCCCAGTCGACGACCGCCTGGTCGATGCCGACCTGGGCAAAGGTGTACTCGACATCAATGCCGGGTTCGTCGCTGGGAGACAGGATCACTGCCTTGCTGGTCGTTGAGCTGCCGCCGCCGACTCCATCAATTTGGCGTGGGTCGGGGGAACCGAAAAGCCTCAGCAGGACTTCATCGGTGGTGAATCCCGGGACGTCGAGTTCGCTTCGCTCGAAGACCCAGCATTTGCTGGTACCCCCGCGCATCCAAGTCGCCTTAACTGTGTGTTTCATTGGGCTGAACCAATCTATCGAGAACCGCGAGCCGCCGATAGATGTGATCGCCGACACGTAACCTGCTATCGATGATCCGTGAAGAGTTACTTTATTAGTAGTTACAAGAAATGCATTATATTGAAGTAATGCTTAAATCATTGAAATTACGGGCAGGATTCTTGGTCCAGGCGACGCGGATAAGCGAAAAGATCCCCCGGGCCGCTCAACGTATTCAAGAGAATCCATGAAGTGTAAGCTTTCTGAAGTGTAGTTAAGTTCCACTGAAGGATGTCGCTGTGCTTGATATCAAAAGATTGCAAATCTTGCTCGCTGTGGTCGAGGGCGGATCGGTGACCGCCGCGGCCGACGAGCTTTTCTACACCCCATCGGGTGTTTCGCAGCAGCTGCGCAAGCTGGAAGAAGAAGTGGGCCAGCCGCTGCTGCAGCGTCGCGCCCGGGGCATGGTGCCCACCGATGCCGGGCATGTGCTCGCCGGCCATGCCCGCTCGATCTTGCGGCAGATGGACGCGGCCATTGCCGATCTGGACCAGCTGGCTGGCCTGAAAAGCGGCAGCCTGAGCCTGGGCACGTTTCCAACCCTCGGCAGCTCCTTCCTGCCGCTGGTGATCAGCAAATTCCGAAAGCTCTATCCCTCGATCAAGCTGGATGTGCGCAGTACCCGCTTGCAGGAACTAATGGGACTGCTCTCGCGCGGAGAGATTTCGCTCGGCCTGCTCTGGGAATATGAATGGATGCCGTTGGACCGGGCCGACTTCGAGCTCACCACGCTCTTCACCGAGCCAACGGTGCTGGTGGTCGGCGCCGATCATCCGCTCGCGCAGTTCGAAGAGGTGGATATGGCTGTCACCGCGAGCGAGCAGTGGATCGTCAGGGCCAATATGCATCCTGTGGCAGAGCTCTTGGAGCGCTCCTGCAACGCCGCTGGATTCTCGCCGAAGATTTCCTTTCAGGCCAACGACTACCAGGAGGCCCAGGCCATGGTGTCGGTGGGCTTGGGCATCGCGCTGGCTCCGCAGTCGGCGGTCATGAATCCGCACCCGGGGGTCAAGATCCTTTCACTGGGCCCGGGCGCCGCTGCCAGAAGCGTCGTTCTGGCCCAGCGCCGGGATCGAGTCCGCGCCCCGGCAGAAAATGCGTTCCAGACGCTGCTGGTCGACATGGGCAAGACCTGGATTGACTAGCGCGAGCAGCTGGGCCCGGGGACCGGGTCTCCTCGTTGCATGGAGCGCGCCGAAAATTACCTGGTGCGACGGGATGGCAGAAAAACCTTGACCCGCCCCTAGTGGTGTTCTAGGCTTCAATATAAACTGATATACCAAGTGGATACTAAGCGGAATGAACCGGCGAATTATTCGCGCGTCCCACATGCTGGCAACCTGAAGCGCTGCGAAAACTGCCGAATTCCCTTGGTCTTGGACTGTCTTGCCGCGAATTCTGAGCGAGGAAAATTCCCATGATCACTACCGAAACTGTCAGCAGTTATCTTGAGCGCCTCGCTTCAAGAGCCCCAGCGCCCGGGGGAGGTGCCGCGGCCGCGCTGCACGCTGCGCAAGCTGCAGCGCTGGTGTCCATGGTTGCCGAATTCACCTCCGGCCCACGGTACGCCGAGGTCCAGGAACAGGCCCAGGTTATCGCCAAGGATGCCAAGCAGCTGATGCGCGACGCGCTGTTTGCGGCCCAGGAAGATGAGCGGCTTTTCGGTTTGCTCAGTGCCGCCTACGCCTTGCCCAAGGACACCGAGGAGCAGAAAGCCGAACGCCGCAATGCCATCGGCCACTCCACCATCGAAGCCGCGGCCCCGCTGGTTTCAACCGTCGACCTGGCGTCCGCGGCCATCACGCTGGCCCAGGAACTGCTGCCGATTGGCAACCGCTCGGTCCGCAGCGACGTGGCTGCCGCGGCGGAGTCTGCCCGCGCTGCGCTAGGCACCGCGTTGGCCACCTTGGAAATGAACATCGCCGCCATCAAGGATGAAACCGAGCGCGAACGGCTGAGCCAAGCCACCCTCCGGGCAAGCGAAATGATCAACCACGCAGAAGAGCTCAGCGCCGCAGTTCGTTCGGCGGTGTCGGCATGACGGCTCGGCGCTTGAGCGGAAAACCGGTGGCCGACGAGATCCGCGCCAAAACCGCCCACGTGGTTGAAAATCTGAACCGCGACGGCTTCACGGCCAAGGTAGCGGTCCTGCTGGCCACGAAGAACGAGGCCACCGCGTGGTATGTGCGCTCCATCGAGCGAGCCGCGGCCCAGCAGGGCGTTGAATGCCAGGTGCTCCAGATGCCTGAAGCCAGCCAGGAGCAGCTAGCGGCGGCCATCACGGCCCTGAATGAGGACGAGTCCGTGCATGGGATCATTCTCCAGACCCCGTTGCCCGAAGGCGTGGATCCAGCGGTTCTGGTGCAGCTGATCGATCCTGCCAAGGACATTGATGGAGCCAATCCGCTGAGCCTCGGCCGGCTCAGCGTGGGCCAGCCAGCCTTCGCCCCGGCCACCGCGCGTTCGGTCATCGAGATCCTGGAGCATTACCGGGTTCCGCTTGCGGGCCAGCATGTGGCAGTGGTGGGGCGCTCTGCCGTGGTGGGCAAGCCCCTGGCCCAGCTGCTGCTGCAGCGCGATGCCACGGTGAGCATCTGCCATTCCCGGACCGCGCAATTGGCCGATTTCACCAAGGCCGCGGCCGTCACCGTCATGGCCGTTGGCCGTGCCAACCTGCTCACCGCAGAAGAAGTTGCCGACTCCTCGGTGGTCATCGATGTGGGCACGAACGTGGACGAAGAAGGACAGCTGGTCGGAGACGTGCACGCGGCTTCGGTCCAGCCCAAGGTGCGCGCGCTCAGCCCGGTACCCGGGGGAGTGGGCACGGTGACCACAGCGCTGCTCATCTGGCATGCCGTGCAGGCCGCTGCAAAAGTTTGCGAGTCGATCATGTGGAGAGGAGAACCCATGAGCACACGCCGGTAGCAGTACGCCAGCGTTCGGGTTCGGTTCTGGCGGGCAAACCAGCCCGCCGGGCCGCGAAGTGTGCTGGAACGGCCGGTGCCAGGCGCAGCGATGAAAAGACTGGGCGTTTCCGATGACGTGGTGATATGGGATCTGTTGATCGGTTACTGCCCAAAGGGCCGCCGCATCATTGATTTGGAGATCAATGATGCGGCGGTTTCCGCTGTCATGGCGCTGGCGATGGTCTGGATCCAGGCAGGCGGCGGATGATCAGCTATCGGTACCCGGGGAGTCCGGACGATGCCGGGACTTCATGTGGTTATAGGATTCGAGGGCCGCTTGCCGTGATTCCTTCAGATCCACCACTGGCTCGACCGCCAACGGAGCATAGCGGGCTACGTAGGTTCCCGACGGATCGAACTTCTTGGCTTGCAGTTGCGGATTGAAGACCCGGAAATAGGGTGCGGCGTCGGCTCCGCTGCCCGCGACCCATTGCCAGTTGGCCGTATTGCAGGCCAGATCCGCGTCGACCAGCGTATCCCAGAACCATTCCTCGCCTACTTTCCAGTGCAGCCCGAGGTTCTTGACCAGCAGGCTCGCGGTCACCATGCGCACGCGATTGTGCATCCATCCCGTTTGCCATAGCTGGGCCATTCCGGCATCCACCAGGCCGAATCCCGTGCGTCCGCGTTGCCAGCATCGCGTGTAATGGGCCGCGCGAGGTGAATCATCGGGCCAGGCCCAATCGAAATCGTCAAATTCGGAACGCAAGTTCTCGGTGGGCAGCTGCGGGTGGTGGTAGTACAGGTGCCAGCAGAAATCCCGCCACGCGACCTGGCGGCGCAAGGCCAAGGCGCCTTCAGCCGCAGGCGCAGTGCTGCTGGCGAGGGCGCTGAGCTCTTGCCACACTTGATGCGGACTCAGGTGGCCCCAGCGCAGCGCAGGGGAAAGCGCCGAAGTTCCATCAAGATCCGGGCGGTCATGGCGCTCGCCGTAGTGCTGCGCGATATTGCCGAGCACCTCGGCCAGGCGTTCCTGGGCGGCGGGTTCTCCCGGAGTCCAGGCATCCGCCAGCCCGGTGGACCAATCGGGCGAACTGGGCAGCAGTTCCCAGCTGGCCAGCGTATCGCTGCCGGGCAGTTCAACGTGTGGAGGGGATTGCGGCTGGGGCGCGGGATGGGGCTGGCGGATCTCGGTGCTGCGCAGCGCATTGTGGAACGGGGTGAACACCTTGTAGCCGGTACCCGACTGGGTGAGCAGTTCCCAGGGCTCATGCAGCAGCGCGCCGGCGTGGCTTTGCGCGTGCAGTCCCGCCGCGCGCACGTGGTCCTTGATCAAGGTGTCCACCGCGCGTTCAGCCTGGCCATAGCGCCGGTTCCAGTGCACTGCGGCGCAGGCACCGTGGCCCGTGATTTCCTCGATGATGTGCACGCTGTTTCCACGGCGCAAGACCAGCGGGATGCCGAGCTCCTGAAGCGATGCGCGCAGGCTGATGAGTGCATGATGCAGCCACCAGCGTGCCGCGGCCCCCAGGGGCCTGATCCCGGGAGATTGCTCATCGAGGATATACAGCGCAACGACAGGTCCGGCTTCGCTGGCGGCCAGCAGGGCCGGGTGGTCCACGGTCCGCAGATCATCGCGGAAAAGCACCAGCTGGTAGGGCTGTGTCGTATCAATGCTGCTCTTGTCCGTCATGACGCCAGCCTAAATGATGGCCATCAAGGCAGAAGGATGGCAATCAGGTCTTGCTCAGGAACTTGCGCGGGAGCGCTTGCTTAAACAGCTTGAGGACATCGACACCGATGTCCTCAAGCTGTTGCGTTCCATTGCGTTGTCCCGCGGGGACGGCGCCTAGTTCACCGGGGTGACCGGGTCCTCGCCACGCAGTACCGCCAGCGTGTTCTCGCTGGCCAGCACCGCCATCGCGGTGCGCGTTTCCACGGTCGAGGAGCCCAGGTGCGGCACCAGGGCCACGTTCTCCAGCTCCAGCAGTTCCGGGTGGACCGCTGGTTCCTTCTCGAAGACATCCAGGCCGGCCCCGGCGAAAACGCCTTCGCGCAGCGCTTGCGCCAGTGCGGCCTCGTCCACGATCGGGCCGCGGGCGGTGTTGACCAGGTAGGCTTCCGGCTTCATTGCCGCAAGCTGCTCCGCCCCGATCAGATGATGGGTGCTCGGGCCATAGGGGCAGTGCAGCGAGACGACATCGGAGATCGCCAGCAGCTCGTCGAGCTCGACCCGCCGCGCACCGAGCTCGGCAGCGATCGCCGGATCGATTTCGCTGCGCGACTGGTAGACGACCTCCATGCCGAAGGCCTTGGCCCGGCGGGCTGTGGCCTGCCCGATGCCGCCCATGCCCACCACGCCCAGGGTCTTGCCCTGCAGGCTTGAGCCGAGCAGGAAGAACATGCCCCATTTCCACGGGGTTCCGGAGCGGATCAGGCGTTCGCCTTCGCCCAGGCGCCGGGTGGCCATGAGGATCAGGCCGAAGGCGATATCCGCGGTGGCCTCGGTCAGCACTCCCGGGGTGTTGGTGGCGCGCACGCCCCGGGCGGTGCAGTCGGCCACGACGATGTTGTCGTAGCCTACGGCGACATTGGAGACCACCTTCAGCTGCGGGCCAGCGGCTTCCAGCAGTTCCGCGTCAACGCGTTCGGTCAGCAAGGTGACCAGCGCGTCGGCCCCCGGCACCTTGGCCAGCAGTTCTTCGCGGGAGATCGACTGCTCGCCGTCCCACGCGTCAACCTCGTGCTCGGCGCGCAGCTTTTCCAGCGCGGCTTCCGGGATCCGCCCGGTGACAACTACCTTCGCCATTACGCCGCGATCCATTCGCGCAGCCGGCCCAGGCCCTCGCGGATGTCCTCGGTTTCAATGCCCGAGTAGGCCAGGCGGATGTACTGGCGCTCCTCGCCGGGCAGGCGGCGGCCGAAGTGCTCGCGGGTGCAGAAGGAAACGCCGGTGTTCTCCAGGGCCGCGGTGGCGAAGTCGCCGACGTCGGTGAATCCCTTGCGCTCCATGGCTTCGGTGACATCCGGGAACAAGTAGAAGGTGGACTGCGGAACGGCGACGCTGAATCCCGGGATCGAGTTCACGATCTCGCAGGCGACGTCGCGGCGTTCCTTGAGGGTGTCCAGCATTTCCTGGACCGGCTCCTGCGGCCCGGTCAGCGCGGCGATGCCCGCCCACTGCACATAGTGGGTGGTGCAGGATTCGTCATTGGTGTTCAGCTTGCTCATGACCTGGGCGATCTCAAGCGGCGCCACGGCGCAGCCCAAGCGGGAGCCGGTCATCGCGAACTTCTTGCTGAAGGTGTAGAGGATGACGGTGCGCTCGGCCATTCCCGGAAGCGCGGCGATGGAGTTCGAAGCCCCTTCGTAGCGGGTTTCGAAGTAGGCCTCGTCGGAGAGCACCCAGAGGTCGTGCTCGATGGCCAGCTGGGCCACGGCTTCGCGCTCGGCGGCCGTTGATTCGGCGGAAATCGGGTTCTGCAGGTCGTTGTAGATGATCGCCGTGGTGTTCTCGGTGATCGAGGCGCGCACCTGCTCCAGGTCGATGGCGAACCCCGACTCGGTGGGCACGTAGTTATATGGAACCGCGGTGCCGCCGAGGTACTCGATCTGGGACTCGTAGATCGGGAAACCAGGGTTCGGGTACAGCACTTCCTGTCCCGGATCCATCACTGCCTGCAGGAACTTGGTGATTACCGGCTTGCCGCCGGTCATGACCACCACGTTGTCGGCGGTGAATTCCATGCCGCGCCGGGAGCCGATGTCATGGGCCAGGGCCTCGCGCAGCTGCGGGATGCCGGGGCCCGGGCAGTAGCCGGTGTAGCCCTCGGAAATAGCCTGGCTCATGGCGTCGACAATGTGCGGCGCGGTGGGGATGTTGATGTCGCCCAAGTGGAATGGGTAGACGCGGTTGCCCTTGGCCTTCCAGGCCGCGGCGGCCTGCGCCACGCTGAATGCCGTTTCGGTGCCTAGCCGCTCGAGGCGTTGTGCCAGTTGTTGCATAGTGTAGATCTTTCGTTGGTTGGGAGTGGGCGCAGGGCTGCTGCGCGGATTCCATGGATGGCGACGCGGACGGCGGATATTTCCGCCGTCCGGGCCCCCATCCTCACAAGATGGTGCTACTCGGAAACCTTGGCCAGGTCCGGGTACAGCGGATGGGCTTCGGCCAGCTTCAGAACCCGGTCCTTCAGCTCCGGCAAGACCGAGGTATTGCCCTCAGTACCAGCGATCAGCGCCTGCGCGATGATCTCTGCAACCTCGGCGAAAGCTGCCTCCGAGAAGCCGCGGGTTGCCAGCGCCGGGGTACCGATGCGCAACCCCGAGGTCACCATTGGCGGACGTGGATCAAACGGCACCGCGTTGCGGTTCACCGTGATCTCCACCTGCGCCAGCAAATCCTCGGCCTGCTGGCCATCCAACTCGGAATTGCGCAGGTCAACCAGAACCAGGTGCACATCAGTGCCACCGGTCAGCACGCTGATGCCCTTGGCCGCCACATCCTCCTGGGCCAGGCGCTCAGCAAGGATCTTGGCACCGGCCAAGGTGCGCTGCTGGCGCTCCTTGAACTCCTCGGACGCAGCGATCTTGAACGCCACCGCCTTGCCAGCAATCACGTGCTCCAGCGGGCCGCCCTGCTGGCCAGGGAACACCGCAGAGTTCAGCTTCTTCGCGATCTCGGCATCGTTCGACAAGATGATGCCGCCACGAGGACCAGCCAAAGTCTTGTGGGTGGTCGAGGTGACCACGTGCGCGTAAGGCACAGGAGACGGATGCAAGCCGGCAGCGACCAGGCCGGCGAAGTGCGCCATGTCCACAAACAGGTAGGCGCCGACCTTGTCAGCGATTTCGCGGAAGCGCTTGAAGTCCAGCTGGCGCGGGTACGCCGACCAGCCGGCCACGATCATCTTCGGCTGGTGCTCGATGGCAAGGCGCTCCACCTCGTCCATGTCCACCACGTTGGTCTCTTCATTCACGCCGTAAGGCACGATGTTGAACAAGCGGCCGGAGAAGTTCAGCTTCATGCCGTGGGTCAGGTGCCCGCCGTGGGCCAGGTTCAATCCCAGCACGGTGTCGCCCGGGCGGACCAGCGCGTGGTAGACCGAGGCGTTGGCCTGGGCGCCGGAGTGCGGCTGGACGTTGGCGAAGTTCGCGCCGAACAGTTCCTTGATGCGCTCGATGGCCAGGGTCTCGATGACGTCGACTTCTTCGCAGCCGCCGTAGTAGCGGCGGCCCGGGTAGCCTTCGGCGTACTTGTTGGTCAGCACCGAGCCCTGGGCCTGCATGACGGCCTGGGCGGTGTGGTTCTCCGAGGCGATCATTTCCAGGCCGCGCTGCTGGCGGGCCAGTTCAGCGTCGATGCGCTGCGCTACCTCCGGGTCAAGGGTGGCGAGGTCTTCGGTCAATGAGCTGATGGACAGATCCTGGATACTGATCAACGATTTCTCCCTAATGTACGAATTGCAGACAACTGATATATCAAGAGTTTATGACAAGGCTATGAGCCGAATCCTGATGAGTCAATAGGCAGGAATAACATTCCTGCCAAGTCCACAGCTGGAAGCGGGCAGCGGCGGAAGGGCCGGAGAGGGATGCGCACATGTGGGTCGGAAGGTTCATGGCGAAATGCGCTTGCCGAGGCTGAAATGGAAATCATGACCCGTTGGTAGTCAGGGGCGGTTGTTCGAGGTCCCGGCAAGGCAAGCGCAGGCCCCGGTAGACATGGCGTGCTGCTGCCTGTCATCGCAAGGTCCGGATACGAGGGCAAAAAAACTTTTAAATAATCCAATCCGGAATATCCCTGGCCCCGAATGCCCTATGACAACCCAAACCAAGAGGTTTGGAAAACCAACTGGCCCAACGGGGGTCGCCAGGTAAGGAGTTCGACATGAAAACCATGCAGCGCAAAACAGTAGGACTGCTCTCGATTGCCGCGGTTGCCGCGTTCGGATTGAGCGCTTGCTCGATGGACAACAGCGCCGAGTCCACTCCAAGCAGCGAAAGCTCGGCATCGAGCATGGCGCCGAGCAGCTCGGATTCTTCCATGGAATCGGGAATGGCCAGCGAATCGGCCATGGATCCGGCTGCCAACCTTGTTGGCTCAGGATGTGCAGCGTACGCAGAAGCAGTGCCCGAAGGTGACGGTTCCGTTGCTGGCATGGCCCAGGATCCGGTAGCCGTCGCAGCATCCAACAACCCGTTGCTGACCACCCTGACGAAGGCCGTGTCGGGGAAGCTCAACAAGGACGTCGACCTGGTGGACACGCTCAATGGCGATGAGTTCACCGTCTTCGCTCCGGTGGATGATGCCTTCAAGGCCATCCCAGAAAAGGACCTTAACGCTGTCGTGTCGGATGCCGACATGCTGACCAAGGTATTGACCTACCACGTGGTCCCCGGCCAGATAACCCCTGATGATCTGAAGGGTGATCTGGAAACCGTTGAAGGCGACAAGGTCAAGATCAGCGGCAGCGGCGATGACCTGATGGTCAACGATGCCAAGGTCATTTGCGGTGGAGTGCAGACTGCCAACGCTACGGTCTACCTCGTTGATTCGGTGCTGATGCCACCGGCAAAGAAGTAGCACTACAGCATCAAGCTGAAAAAGCCAGGGAACGGGCGATGCACGATTTGGGGGACGCCCGTTCCCTGGCTTTTTGCTTGTCTCTGGCCGGAGGGGCCTCACCTGAACTGTCCATTTGGTGCAGCCAAATTTTTCACATGACGTCCTGGATCAGTTGGTCCGCTGGTGGTTACGTGTTCTGTTCTTGCCGGTCGGATGTTGAGTGGGTCGGGCGCATCCATAGGTACTAAGGAGTCGTTCTCGTTATTTCTGCTTTTGCCACTCTTGAAAGGGACCACCTGATTTAACTGGCAAGAGCGGGGCTGGAGGCAACGAAGCCCAATGTCAGAGCCGGGGCGACGCAATATCGAACCGGCTGATGACGCTGTAAAGAAAGCCAAGGATCAGTGCGATACGGGGTTCAGTGTTGAGGATATTTTCCGGCCTCTTGCGAACGGCGAACTTGAGAGAAATGTTCCTGTGCCTCGCGCAACCGTTGGCCATTACCTGTCACCTTGAGGAAATGAGGAACCTCAATTGGGACCTTGCGCGTTTGCTGACTTTTCCTGCCGTTGAACGGTGGCTCATATTAGTCGTCGTTTTCCTCGCTCGTATTATCAGCCAACCGCTCTTTTAGATCTGCAAGCTCCTTCTCGACTGCTTCAATTACCTCATCATCCTCTTCATACAGTTCACGGAACTCAGAGTCCGACTCAAGCATTGCGGCAAGTAGCTCTATACCGCGTCCAAGGAGTTCTTCGAGCTTCTCCAGATCACCAGGCCACACATAGATACGACCAATCGTGTTGAGCATGTAGCAGGCAGCGCGAATCTGATCGTACTCATCGTCGTACTCCAAAGCCGCGGCAATGCGGGCGTCAACATCAATGCCTTCAAAGAATTCCGTGAACCAGTCTGCTGCGCCGTCGCTATCCCAAGGACTCGCTCCCCAAGCACCCATGATGTGGCATCCCTTCACTGATGGAAACTAGTCCAAATACGATTTCTGTAGCGGCATTGTTGCCGCTACCTAATGATGCTTCATAGAGCCGACGTTTTGAAGTTCCAGGAAATGGATACGCGAATGATCGGTGAATATCATCTCAATGGTGCACGGCCGATAATTTCTGTTTCGTTGCAAGTTTCCTTGACGAGGTTTTCTGTCAATCTACTCGGACAGAAAACGGTCGCATTAGAATTGTCAGAAAATGACTCGACCTCATTTATCCATTCAAGATAGAATCCTAGCACTCTGGAACAAGGCCGAAAACTTCCAACTGCCCAAGTGCTTGGAGTGAATGCAAATGAAAAAGTTCAGCAGAATTTCCGCAATTGTAGTTCTCGTACTTGCTCTAAGCCTCTTGGCTTTCACCCAATGGGTTCCAGCACTTCTGATTTTGCCGGTGGCTGGCGGCTTATATGCGCTCGATCCTGCGATGCGAAGCCCATATGCGGCCCCTGTAAAGGAGCCACCAAATAGAAGGCGCACCCAATAACTGAGAACGATTGTTTTTGGTGTTCCGTATAAGGAACCCTCTACGGGACAGATGTCGCGGTCGTTAAACGTCGCTCGGAACTAGCTGAGGAAACTGGTCATAAATACGTGAATTACATTCTAGGAATCTACGAGAACGAAGCACCAGGCTGCGAAGATGACAACTAACAACCCTCCGGTCAGAACAGCTACAGAGACGGATGCGGCTCGCGTCTACGAACTGACAAATAAGTTTGCACCCGGGCTAGAAACAAGTTTTGAGGAATTCGAAGTTCACTTCTGCTCCTTGCTGCACGACCCCACTTGGTTCGTGGCTGTAGCGAGTGAGCAAAACTCCTTAAATGGATATGTCGCAGTTCAAGACTACGGTCGTGCGCTACGAGGTTCGTTTTCTGTGTGACGAATACATGACCTGTTTGTCACCCCGAATTCCCGCCGAAGTGGAACCGGCCGTTCACTGGTGGAGTCAGCTTTCGCTTGGGCAAGGGAACGTCCCACTCCGATGATTTTGGATTGGCAAGCAACACCTGAGTCTGTTTCATTTTATGAATCATTGGGGTTTTGTAGCTGATTTTGTTGGCGATTTTCCTGAGTTCCCTGGGTTCACGCTCGACCTTCGTCAAGGCATCGCAGGATAGCCACGGGCCTTCTGAGAAGCTGGCCTTGCAATCTGTCCGTCGTACAAATCGAGACGCTGCGAGCCTTCCCCGTTGGAAGAACCAATTCGATGACGCCCAGGAACAGATGTTTGTGGAAGGAAGCGGGAGCACACACGACTAGTCGTCACCGGCGCCTAGCGACACGGAGCGATTGCCCAGCGACTGGCAACGCCGCGGCAATAATGGTTTGCATGACCGAACGTGAAGGGCGGAGCATGCGATTCCCGCATAAATACCATCCAGCTGGCTTGGGCATCGTCGGCGTGGTGATATGCGCAGGCCTCTTGAGGGGGTGTTCCGTATTCCCAGATTATTCGGGCGATACCTGCGATGGACATAAACCAGTTGGATCTCTGGAGCAAGCCGGCAGGGACCTGGTGTCCGCGGCATACGCCGCCGATCGGGACGGCGTATGCCGAGTGACCGCGCCTTTTCCGGGCGGAGTCCTGGACGACGCAATGGTCGCCAAGACGCGGAAAATTCTGGCCGAACGGGGAATCACCCCACAGAACGTCTCCGTGATAATCGGAGAACAGATGGGAAGTGGGGTTGCCGTCCAATTGACAGACGGCAGCAATAACGCCTCTCGAGCGATCGACATCAGCGGCACGTTCGTCCGCGACGACGGATTCACGGTGGGCTTACCGCCAGAGTTGTATCCCGAGGTCCCGGAGCACTCGGCATCACAGTCTTCTTCGACAGACTCTGATTCCTGATAGATCCGGTGGCGCAGGATAACGACCTACGCGACGTCCATAAGGGGAACCTTGACTGGACACTTTCAGGAGAGAGGATTTGATCGGTACTCGAACGACCGCATCATCTGAATCGGTCGTTAGCGACAAACGGTGGCGATTCGGATCCTGATCATGTCCTCACAGGAGCGTGATCGCATGATGAAAAGAATCCATGAATCAGACGCCCTCCAAGATTGCTGCACGCTTGACGATGTCACTTGAGCAGGCAATCCCCGTAATCATCCACCGTCGTGTAGACGAGAATGACCCATTAGAGGCCCTCGTGCTAGAAATTTCAGACGATTGGGTGCTTCTGGCTTCTCTGCGTGATGGTGGTTATCTCAATGGCAATACTATCGTCCGTGCCAGAGACATCTCCCGGGTGAAGCTAAAGAAAACATTTCTGCCCTTTATGCGCACCCAAGGGGCATGGCCACCGCAATCCGCGACGAAGGATCTCGATCTCAGTAGCCCCAAAGCATTCCTGGCCCAACTAGCTAGCCTTACGCCTATCTTGACCTTCCACGAAGAGCTACGCAAACCGGGTATGCTCTGGATCGGCTCAATAGCCGAGTGGAAGAAGAAGTCCATGTGGTTCCATTGCATCGACCCAAACGGGCGGTGGAGTGAGATCTTGATAAAGGTCAAGTTCCGGAACCTGACTCGCATCGACATTCTTGAAGACTACGCGAACGCGATCGCAGTGGTTGCTGGCCCACGAGTCGTCCCCGATCCCGAGGAATAAGCGCCGGTCCTGATGCTGAGGTTGGAGTACCAAATACTGGGTTTAGGTGACGAGATTCCATGCCGTGCTAAGGGCCTGTTCTAAAAGTTGGATGACCTCTGCCGCGTGATTGCACGTCCACAAAAGGAACCCTATGCGGGACGGTGTTCACTGTCAGGCTATCAATCAATGGAATTGTTCCTGGAACTGCATGCCAATGATTGCCTACACTCTTGGCGACCAAACCCAGGGCGTGGTGGTGGTGACCTTCTGAAACCCGAGGCGTTGCAGGATAGGCCTGCTGTCCGCTGAGGCGTCTACAACCAGGTACTTCATTCCGCGTCCGAGAGCAATCTGCGCACGGCGGGTAACAAGTGCCCGGTAAACGCCTCTGCCTCGCCATTGTTCCCGGGTGGATCCGCCCCACAGGCCGCCGAATTCAGTTCCGGGCATACCCACCAGCCAAGCGGCAGAAACCACCTTCCCATCGGCTTCGGCAACGAGGACAACTACGTCGCCCGGAGAAGTGGCGCAGCGGCTCGCCAAGTCATCAGCCAGCCACGACCAATCCTTGCCCCACACCTCGGACGCCATGTGGGCGATCCGGTCAAAATCTTTGCGGGCAGTGGTTTCTCGAATGGTTACCCCGTGCGGTGGCTCAGTGTCTGCGGCTAATTCTGCTGCGTCGCCGATGACAACGGTTTCAGTTTCTTCTGGCTCAAACCCTGCCAGTCTCAACCGTGCGGGGAGGTCAGGGCGGTCGTGCCCATAGGTTTTCCACTCGACGGCTTGACCGCGGTTCCTGAAGTAGTCGCGCAACCGATGAATGAGTGAATCCAGTTCTGGAACGCTTAAAACATCCAAGTCCTTTGCAAAGGCGATTCCTTGAGCCGGGGTCGTCACCCGCAGAAGCGGACCGTCCCATTCAGCTGTCCACGTTGATGGCATGCGGCCTTCTATGCTTCCACGCACTTGGTCATCGTGAACTGCGAGTAAGTCTTCGTGAGTATGCACTCGCCAATCCTGCCACAGTGGGCGGACTAATTTTCTGTGCCGTGCCCATTGCGGATGTGATCCGCAGGTGTCCCGGAACAGGAATCAGTAAATGCATTCCTTGCCTTCAGCAACAGCTCCGTATGCCGGTCCACCAATACGGGGCCTACATGACAATAACTTCTTCCTTTTCGACACTTTGAATTCCCAAAGATTCTAGATTCCCTTTTACCCCGGCCGGGAAAAGCCCGTTGAGGGGGGCGGACCTTATACGGATGTCATTCAATACGGTGTATCGCCAAACATGCGACTTGCCAACTTAGTCGAATGAGCACGACTTGGGGCATTTTTCGAAGCGCTTTGTTCTTCATCTCATAAACGGCTGTTTTTGGCACAGTGAAATCTATGAAACTGCATCACGCCATTTCAGTTGAAAACTCAAGGGTCAATATTTTATGCAGAAATTTAAAACGAGGGTCCATAATCTATAGGGCAGTTCCATCGGTGATTTGCAAGTTTAGATACATTTCAAGGCGTGGGTCATCTTCTTGGCTTCGCGCGAGTGAACACCCGCGCACAGAAACGAAAGCAGTAGGAAGCCGAGCTGCGGGCAAAACCTATCATTAAATCGTCAAGATCTTAGGCGTCAGCACTTCTACGATTCAACGAGCTTTGCGCCAACTGCAGGAAAATTACGAAAATTCTTCCTGAAAAATTGGCATAAATTCTGCTTTTCAAGAATTGTACCCTTCATCATTTACAACAAATTGATAACAAGGCGCGAGTTTCTCGAAAAAGCGGAAAATTTACTAGGGGGTGAAATAAGCTCCATGTAGGTCACAGCGCATGCTTTCTCGGTATGGGTGGCGTGCCCATCATTATGGGCTGACTTATTCTGTAGGAGGTTCTGCTAGTTTAATCGTGGTTGAGATCGAACTTGAGGCCAATACCCGACTAGATCTGGCCGCTTCGGGATCCAGAACTAGTGGAAGTACCCTCTCTATTTCTGCCATGATCAAACGAAAGAAGTACGTCGTAGTAGCCGCTGGCAATACTCAAGTCACCGGTAAGTGGAAGAAGAACTATTGCGCTTCTGGCAACTCAGGAGCCTTTGTTTAAGCCAGCGGAATCGGTAATTCCCGTACCATCCGCGAAACCGCCACGGTGGAATGCGACCTGTCGCAGTCATCAGGATCGCCCGCCGGATTAGCTAAGTCTCGGTACTGATAGAACAAGGAGGGCTAGATGACGCGAAATGCCATCACAGCATTTGCTTTCGGCCTAGCAACATTAGTCACTTCATGCACGAACCAAGGGAATGCTCAAAGCGGGGAGACTTTGAAGCCTACTTCAGCCCCTGTCGCTTCATGTGATCGTCCGTATGTGGTCAGCGAGGGTGAATCCAAGGGCAAACCGGAATTCATTCGAGTTGACAAGTTCTACGATCAGGACCTGAGTAAAACTTTGCTCGACAAGAAAGCTGCATCATCTATCCAATGGGCACCGCAGCCCGAGTGGGATAATCAGGACGAAGTGGTGAAAGCTGTCGATGAAGTCTCGCCGGATGCAATCAAGGAGCAACCTTTCCCCTATGTCGAAGGGATTGAAGCAATGCTCAAGAACTCTGATCAATCCCCTGGATTTCTGGGGTACTACGCAGCAACGCCTCTGACTTATAACTTCAGTGTTCATTGCCAGAATGATCAGGACAATTTGTATCAGTTGAGCTTTTCCACCTGGACTGATTCTGATCTGGGGATTATCGACTGCAACTTGAAGTTAGACAAGGAAGCTCCCAAGGCGGCAAGCAAAGCATACGGCGCGTACTGCCAGGAATCTTAGGTCTAAATTCCGCATAGTTACGCAGAACGGGGACTCAGTTCAGGATGGAGGAGTGTCCCCGTTCTTCTTTGCCGTCAAGGAAGATTACGTCCGGTGATACACAAGCGGCAGCTCTCGTCTAGGGGTCTGAAAACAGGGGCTTTTCACCTGGGGGCTATTCAGCGCCAGTGGATGCCAGAGCTTGCCTTGGGTCTGGCAACTGGTATCGCTTGCCCGCGAAGCTCGAGGCCTGCATGGCGTGGCAAGAAGGGACAACGTGGGCTACGGCAGTGTTTTGCCAGTACTTCACGCGGAATTCGGCAATTGTCACCGAGCTGAGACGGTCGAAGAATTCTCCGATGGTGACCGTGGCAGGGGAAGGGGCAACGACGCGCAGCGCCGATTGCGGTGTGGTGATGTGGAGCATGCGCAACTCGTCGCTGCGCGAATCGAGCATGGCGACCAGCACTGCTCGTCCGTGGATGGAGACCATCGCCATCACGTCATTAAGCGATTCGCTGGAGCGGGCCATCACGATGGGCATGCCTGGTGACCAGCCGTACGAAGTCAAATGGGACTTGCCCTCACGGGTGGCGAGAAAATCAGCGACCCTCATGGCGGTCTGGGTTCTAGCAATTCGGCCTGGCATTTTAGATACTTCCCCTTCTTGCATTCCTCAGTGAATATGGTTCATCCCAGGACCCGGTGCGATGCGCCTGCGCCTCATCGATCGTTCCTGTCTGCGTGGACCATCGAGTGATCCATAGTGGCCACGGTGGTGCCCTAGGCCATGCTCAAATCTGTGTGCCTATCGCCTCCCTTTGGCCGAAGGCCCTCGGTGGCCATTAGGGCCGGGGTCGCGAAAGGATCGTCCAACCAGCCGTCGGCGTTGCCGGAATCCTGGAGGCGTTCTGGTTGCGGCAAGAGATTTTCTCGGCCGGCCACCGCGAACTGCAGGTTTCGCACTTCGAACTGGATGCCTAGAGCCTGCTCCATCTGAGGCAGTAGCGTGTCGTTCACGTATTGCATGAGCGCGGTGACGTGTTCTTCGCTCTTTGCGGTGCACGTAAGGTTGACTCCCAGCTTTTCCGGGGTTCCCTGGATGGTGCAGAACGCCGAGTGCACTGTGCTTTTGAGTTCGCACTGCTGGGTCCCGAAGAATGCTGTGTCCCGCATTCTCGCCGCCCACGCCTTGTTGCCTGTACTAGTTGTATCTGCGGAAACTGCTAAATGCTCTTTCATCTTGTGCTCCGGCACTGGTCAGTGTTTCGTAGTAGAATATATGTAGACTGGCTAACTATTAGATAGGCTACATTATTTTTTTCAGAAAAGGCAAGCTGGAATTTAACAGCGTGGAGCGAAAGGCCCTCAAGTTCATCGGGCATTGTGCTCGTATCCGACGAAAGGAGTTCTCATGAGTCACTATGAGTCAAGTGGATATTGGTATGGTGACGGCCAGTCGGCCCCGGAGGCCGTTGACTTGCTGAACCTCATGCGCCGCTATCGCGACGCAGAGCGGAACATGCGCGCCAATACCCGCGGATCCATGGGGATGAACGAGACCGACATGACAGCTTTGCGCTTCTTGCTCGGAGCGCACCGGAAGGGCGAAGTGCCTCGTCAGCGTGATTTCGCCGAAAAACTCGGTATTTCCAATGCCTCGGTCTCAGCCCTGATCGATCGGCTGTGCCGCGACGGGTATGCCCAACGTGTCATGCATCCGGCCGACCGTAGATCGGTAGGCATTATCCCGACGCAGTACAGCGACACCGAAGTGCGCGGAACTTTGCAGCAGATGCATGAGCGGATGATGGCTGCCGTGGATGGGCTCAACGTAGAAGAGCGAAAGGCAGCAGCAAAATTCTTGAATGCCCTCATTGCCAGCGTGGAGTGGAATGATCTTGATCTAGGCCATGCAGCGCAGCGCGATCACGAGCTTCGCGATGTACCCGGGAGCAACCTTGCATCTTCCTAGGGCGACAGCCGGGAATCGGCGCTCAGCTCCGTGGGAGTGATATCCCTTCGTCAAACGGGGTAGAGGGAGCATTCCGGCAGAGATGCCATTCAAGGCAGCGGCTTCGATCCTCTATCCAAGGTTTCCTCGCCGATTCTGAAGAAAACCTTGAGGCGGATGCCCCAGCTGCGCTGGATGCGTAGGTTGAAGCTCAGCGGAGATAGGCGACCATATAAGAGAGGGTGATTTGAATGCCACGCAGGCGCATTGAAGTTAGTGTCAGCCATGACGAGTTCGAAGATCTCAACAACGCGCTTGAAGACCACCGCAATGGCTTCACGGATATGGCAGCGGAAGCGTCCAACGGCCTTGGCCTGGAACCCGAGTACTGGGCGGGCCGGGCCAATGAAGTCCAAAGCCTGCTCGAAAAAGTCCACGAGCATAGCCGTGAGGAAACGGCAGCGGCCGACGGCTCGAATCGAACCCGGGGAAGCGGGCATCGGGCAGACCGCGAGGCGCAACAGGACCCACGTGACTAAGCCGTAAGATGGCCCAGAGAATTCTGGATCACTATTGACCGCGGGCGCGCCCTTCAAAGGGCGCGCCCGCGGTCGATGTCTTGATAGCTAAGCGCGCTTGCGGGTCAACAAGCCCCAGATGACGAGGACAACGAGTGACCCGCCAATAGCCAGCAGCCAGGTCGAGAGCGACCAGAACTGGTTGATTCCCACATCGAAGACCGCGGAGCCGATCCATCCGCCAACGAGCGCGCCGACGATACCCAAGAGCAGCGTCGCGATCCATCCGCCGCCCTGCTGCCCGGGTTTAATGGCCTTGGCAATGGCCCCGGCGATCAGCCCCAAAACGATCCATCCTAGAATGCCCATGGAGATCTCTCCTTTGCTCAGTTTCACGGTGCGTCGGTAGTGCCAGCTGGCACCGCCTTCCAGATCAGCAAGGTACTAGAGGCAGCGGAAGCATCGATGCCAAGCTGAGTGCAACCTGAGAACCTGGCCATTGCGGTGCCCGGAAAATCGCCATGGCAATTAGCACATCCAAGAGGAGATGTGCAACGCATCTTGCCGGAGCGGGTGGGCGCAGCAAAGCGGTTTGCGAGAAAACCCGCCGCAGCGGTCCGCATCGGCCCGCTGCGATGCCCAGAATAAAGCCCGTTGGGTTTTGCAGTGCGAAGGATCCTGATTGCTTCGGCCCAGCAATCAGGCATTCTGGCGGTACAAAGGCCGGGCAGCTGTTCATGGTGAACAGCTGCCCGGCCTTTTCTACTGCTAGCGCCTAGCTGGCGGAAGTGGCCAGCGACAGTCCGCGCAGGCGATCCATCTGCGGATCGTACAGCGGGTCATCAACTACGGTGGCGGCAATCGGCTTGCCGAAGTACTCGATCTGAACCGAGTCGCCGGTTTCCACCGACAGCGGAAGCCATGCGTAGGCGATCGGCTTGCGGACCGTGTAGCCGTAGGCGGCGCTGGTGACGTAGCCGGCAGGCTTGCCGTTGACGTACACCGGCTCCTTGCCCAGGACCACCGAGACGCCATCATCAACGGTCAGGCAGCGCAGGCGCTTGGTGGCCGCCGCGGCGCGCTCGGCCAGGGCCGACTTGCCGACGAAGTCCACGGTCTTGGCGGCCTTGACCGCAAAGCCCAGGCCAGCCTGTTCCGGCTCGTGCTCGCTGGTCATATCGGTGCCGAAGGAGCGGAAGCCCTTCTCCAGTCGCATGGAGTTGAAGGCCTCGCGGCCACCGGCAATGATGCCCTGCTCCTGGCCGGCCTCGAAGAGCACGTCCCAGAGCTTGGCGCTGACATCCGCCGAAGCGTAGAGCTCCCAGCCGAACTCGCCCACGTAGGACAGGCGCATCGCGGTGACCGGGATGCCGGCAATGGAGATCTGCTTGGTGCGGAAGTACTTCAGGCCCTCATTGCTCATGTCATCGTCGGTGACCTTGTTCATCACGTCCAGGGCCAGCGGGCCCCAAAGGCCGATGCACGAGGTGCCGGCGGTGATATCGCGCACGGCGGCCCACTTGCCCGGGTTGGCGGCGTTGAACTTCTTGGCCTCGCGGTTCAGGTAGGCGACATCCACATTCGAGTTGATGCCGGCCTGGTAGACCTCGTCGGACAGGCGCGCCACGGTGATGTCGCTGGTGATGCCGCCGGCGGCATCGAGCAGCAGGGTGTAGCTGACCATGCCCGGGGCGCGCAGCATGTTGGCGGTGGTCAACCCCTGCAGCAGTTCACCGGCACCCGGGCCGGTGACCTCGACGCGCTTGAGCGGGGTCATGTCGAACATGGCCACCGCGGTGCGGGTCTTCCAGGCTTCCACCGCGGCGATCGGGGAGTGGAACTTGTCGGACCAGGCATCGCGTTCCGGAGCGGCCCATTCCTCGGGCAGCGACTCCAGCAGCGCGGCGTTGGCCTCGTACCAGTGCGGGCGCTCCCAGCCGGTGCCTTCCAGGAAGAAGGCGCCGAGTTCCTGCTGGCGGGAGTAGAACGGGGAGGTGCGCACGGCGCGCGGCTTGGTGCGCGGCTCCAGCGGGTGGCGGACGTCGTAGATTTCCACGAAGTTCTGCTGCGAGGTCTCGCTGACATACTCCTTGGTGGTCTGCATGTCCTCGAAGCGGTTCAGGTCGCAGTCGCTCAAATCGGTGCTCGAGGTGCCGGTGGCGATCAATTCAGCCACGGCCTTGGCGATGCCCGGAGCGTGGGTGACCCAGACGGCCTCGGCCGCGTAGAAGCCCTCGACTTCCTTGGACTGGCCGACCAGCGAGCCGCCGTCCGGGGTGAAGGAGAAGATGCCGTTGAAGCCGCGCTGGATCTGGGTGTTGCGCAGATCCGGCAGCAGTTCCTGGGTGGCTTCCCACTCGGCGGCGAAGTCCTCGGGGGTGAAGTCCAGCGAGGAAGGCATGCGCTCGTGGGTGATCTCCTCCGGGCGGTAGGACTTGAGGGTATCGAGGTCCACCGGCATCGGGCGGTGGGCGTAGGAGCCGATGCCGATCCGGTCGCCCCATTCGCGGTAGTAGAGGTCGCGGTCCTGGTAGCGCAGGATCGGGCGGCTGGCGCCGTTGGGCAGCTCGTTGACGCCGGCCAGCGATGGAGCCGGGGTGGTCCAGACGAACTGGTGGCCCAGCGGCAGCAGCGGGATCGAGGTGCCAACCATCTCCCCGATCTTCGGGCCCCAGAAGCCGGCGCAGGAGACGACGATGTCGGCCTCGAAGCGGTCCTCGCCGCAGATCACCGCGGTGACCTTGCCGCCGGAGACCTCGATGTCGGTGACGATGGTGCGATCGCGGAATTCCACGCCCGCGGCCTTGGCGCGTTCCATGACCAGCGCGGTACCCTTGGCGGCCAGGGCCAGGCCGTCGCCCGGGGTGAACAGGCCGCCCAGCACCTTGCCTTCGGCCAGCATCGGGAACTTCTTCAGGCACTCGTCGGCGTCGATGACCTCGGCCTCGACCCCGTAGGAGCGGTTCCAGCCGGCGCGGCGGTGCAGGTCGGCCAGGCGCTCTTCATTGGTCGCGATCTCCAGGCCGCCCACCGGGAGGAAGGAGCTGGTGCCGTCGGGGCCGATCAGGGAGCTGAGCTTCTTGATGGTGTACTGGGCGAACTCCGTCATGGACTTGGACGGGTTGGAGGAGTACACCAGCCCCGGAGCATGCGAGGTGGAGCCGCCGGGAATGCTCAGCGGACCCTGCTCGATGACCAGGGTGTTGGTGTGGCCCAGCAGGGCCAGCTCGTCGGCCAGGTTGGCGCCGACAATGCCGGCGCCGATGATGATGACCCGAGGGGAAACAGGGGACATGGTGACTCCTTTAAAACTGGTTGGCTAAGTGTGTGGCGGAACTGGCGACTAGGCGTCGATGACCAGATCCGAGGTAGCGGTGGAACAGCACGGGAGGAATTTGCCGGCGGAGATCTCCCGGGCACGGATGCCGCCCTGGTGGTTCATGGTCACCTCGCCGGAAAGCTTGACGACCTTGCACGAGCCGCACATGCCCTCCTGGCAGTTGGCGCCGATGCGCACCCCGGCGCGCTGGGCCGGGCCCAGGATCTTTTCCTCGGGGTTGATCTTGACGTTGATCCCCGAGCGCACGAAGCTCATGGTGATGGTGCCTTCGCCCACGGTCTCGAAGCCCGAGGTATCTGGCGGAAGCTGCTCATCGACCGGTTCGGCGGCCGGCACCGGGGCGTCGGCAGCAACGGCGATCAGCTCCTGGCCGCTGGCCTCGATGGTGCCGGTTTCGTCGTAGTCGGGCTCGTACATGCCCAGCTCCGGCGGCTGGCTCTCGTAGAACTCCTCCACCGACTCGGCCACTTCCTCGGCGATGGACTCGGCGAGCACGATTTCCTTCTGGTATTCCAGCAGGGTCTTGCGGTCGCCCGAGAAGAACTCCATGAAGACCGAGGTGTCATCCACCCCGACCTCGCGCAGCAGCTGCGTGGCCGAGTTCAGGTAGCCTTCGGGTCCGCAGGCGAATACCTTGCGGCCGTTGGCATCCGGGGCGACCTCGTTGATCATCTTCGCCGAGAGCCGGCCGGAGAAGCCCTTCCAGCTCTTGGGCTTGTCGCGGTCGCCCAGGGAGTAGAACACCTTGATGCGGGTGTCGACCTTGGAAATGTATTCCAGCTCCTGCCAGAAGGCGAAGTCCCCGGGCACGGTTCCGTGGCAGAGCACGATCACATCGGCCTGGCCGGGCAGGGAGTGGATGGTGCGCACCATGGACATGATCGGGGTGATCCCGGCACCGGCGGACAAGAACAGGTAGCGGGCCCGGCGGTCCGAGTCGCCCAGGTGGAAGGCCCCGACCGGTCCGAGCATATCCAGCACCATGCCCGGGCGCAGGTTCTCGTGCGCCCACGAGGAGACCAGGCCCTTGGGGTCGCGCTTGATGCTGACATTAAAGGTCCACGGAACGGTGGGCGCGCTGGAAATGGAGTAGCTGCGGTCCACCGTGTCTTCGCCGTCGCCATAAACTGGGAAGGCGATGTTCAGGTACTGGCCGGCGCGGAAGGCCAGCGGCGCGCCATCGAGGCGGCGGAAGACGAAGGTCATCAGCCCGCCGGCTTCCTCGATGTTCTGCACGCATTCGGCCAGGAACTCCTGCGGGTGCCAGGGGCCCAGCGCCTTGGCGGCGCTGGCTGCCTGGTCCTGGGTGCTGAGCACCCGGTTCCATGGCATTTCCAATCCGCGGATGCGCTGCGCGGTGGAGGTTCCCACTATGGTTGCGCCTTCGCTCATGCCAGGTGCTCCAGCACGCGCTGGGTGTACCAGTTGATGAAGGCCTCGACCTGGTATTCGCTCTTCATGTACGGGCCCTGCTGGTAGGCGGGGCTGCCTGCGCCGGTCTGGCACAGTTCCACGAAGGCCTTGTCCTGGATGTTGGTCTGCTTCCAGGTGTGGGTCAGCTTCTCCAGGTCGTAGTCGACGCCTTCCACGGCGTCATCGGCCACCAGCCAGGTGGTGCGCACCAGGGTCTGGTGCTCGTTGATCGGATAGGCGCCGAAGGTGATCACGTGGTCGGACTGGAAGTGGAACCAGGAGTTGGGCTGCAGGTGCATGGAGCAGCGGCCCAGGCGGAAGTCGCGCAGATCGCCCAGCAGCTTCTTGGACAGGCGGCGGCCGTCAGGGGAGAAGGACTCGCCCTCGCCATCCAGGGATTCGCGGGAGATGCGGATGCCGGCGATGCGGGTGTCGAGCTCCTCGACGACCTCATAGGGCAGCCCGTAGCGGCGGCAGCGTTCTTCCAGCGCCTCCTTGGCAGCCTTGTTGCGCTCCCAGACCTCTTCCAGGTGCGGCGGGACCAGTTCATCGGTCAGGCCCCAGGTCGGGAACAGCGAGCAGGCCAGTTCCGGGTGCCCATCGCAGTGGTAGCACTCGCGGTTGTTTTCCATCACCAGCTTCCAGTTGCCTTCTTCGATGATGTCCTGCTGGTAGGCGACCTTGGCGCTGCCCAGGTCGTGCGGTGCCAGGTAGGGCTCGAAGATCGCGGAGACCTCGTCGAAGTCGGTTGGCGGCTCGGCGGCGATGGAGACGAAGATCAGGCCCGCGTGGATGCGGCCGTGGGCGCGCTTGAGAGCGAAGCAGTTCTTGTCGAAGTCGATTTCGCCAGGGGAGGAGGCGTGGATCAGGTCGCCTTCGGGCGAGTAGGTCCAGGAGTGGTAGCCGCAGACCAGGTTGCCGGTGCTGCCGGCGGACTCGGTCAGGACCCGGGCGCCGCGGTGGCGGCAGACGTTGTGCAGGACGTTGACCCCGCCATCATCGGTGCGCAGCACGATCAGCGAATGCGGACCGTAGTCCAGGGTGACGTAGTCGCCTGGCTCTGGCACTTCGGCCACGCTGGCGGCAAAGAGCCAGTGGGTGCCGAAGATGGCTTCCATCTCGACCTTGAAGATCGCTGGGTCGGTGTAGAACGGGGCTTCAAGGGAAAAGCCCTTGCGCCGGTTCTGGAAGAGTTCGGTAATTTCGGCGAGCTGTTGAGTCTCCACAGTCGAAGCGAGCTTGCCACGCGTGCTGCGCGCGGCACTTACCGAAGCGGTCATCTGTTACTCCTAGAAACACAGCGCCTGAGCGCCCTTGGGGTGTGGTGGTGCGGTGAGCTGGATCACGGAAATGATCAACCGCATGAATCGAGACTAGGAATAATTAGTGTCCATGAAAAGCGCAAGATTTCGAATGAAATCATGCACAATTAGTGCATGATTGATCCACGCTTGAGCACCCTCCGGGTCTTCTCTTCCACCGGCAATGTGGCACGGACTGCGGAACTGACCGGATACTCGCCCTCGGCGGTCTCGGCGCAGCTGCGCGAGCTGCAGCGCGGCCTGGGGATCCAGCTGCTGATCAAGGACGGGCGGGGGGTGCGGCTGACCGCTGCCGGGCGGCACTTTGTGGCGGGCCTGGACTCGATTGTGACGCAGTGGGAGCTGCTGATGGCCTCCTCGCGCACCGCCTCGGGGCAGCTGCAGGCGAGCTTTGGCCTTGGCGGATTTTCCACCGCGGCTGCCGAGCTGCTCGCCCCGCTGGCAGCCAAGCTGCGCACCAGCCGGCCGGAGATGGAAGTGCGGCTGGTCGAGGCCCAGCCCCAGCGCTGCCTGGACCTGCTGCTCTCCGAGCGCATCGACCTGGCGGTGATCGTGGCCAGCCAGTCGCAGACCGGCACTCTAGTGCAGGCCCGGTTCGAGCAGACGGTCCTGCTTGATGACCCGCTGGATGTGGTGCTGCCTGCCGACCATCGGCTGGCAATGAACAAGTCGGTGTCCCTGGAGCAGCTGGCTGATGATCCGTGGATTACCGAAGCCGAGCACTCGGTGTACCGGGCGCTTTTTGTCGCCGCCTTCACCTCGCTGGGCGTCACCCCGCACATTGCCCATGAGGCAGTGGAGTGGGAAACCATGATTGCGTTCATCGGGGCCGGGCTGGGGGTCGGCTTGCTGCCGCGGCTGGCCACCTTGGGCAGCGTCGATAATGTGGTGCGCCGTCGCATTACCGGTGTGGCCAAGCCCTCGCGCCGCATTGTCGCGGTCACCCGCAAGGGATCCCTGGGTTCTCCGATGATCGAGGAATCCTTGAAAATTCTGCAGGACACGGCCAAGGAAATTATTTCCCAGCGGTCAGCCGAAGAACTGGACTGATTTGCCGGGCAGGAACCACGGCATCCGACGCTGATTGCTACGCAACGCTATTGACATGGATCACACACATGAGGAGACTTTCCTACATCCGATTAGTATCCAACTGATATTTCATGCGAAAGGTCTGGCATGGGCAACCTAGCAGTAAGTTATGCAGGAGCGGGCAAAGTCGAGCTGATCGACACCCCGTACCCGGAATTCGAATTGAAGGATGGCCCGGGAGTCCACCCGGCCAACATCGGGCGCCAAGTCCACCACGGCGTCATCCTCAAGACCATCGCCACCAACATTTGCGGCTCTGACCAGCACATGGTCCGCGGCCGCACCACCGCACCGGAAGGCCTGGTACTCGGCCACGAGATCACCGGCGAGGTTGTGGAAGTCGGCCGCGACGTCGAATTCCTCAAGGTCGGCGACGTGGTTTCGGTGCCCTTCAACATCTCCTGCGGACGCTGCCGGAACTGCAAGACCGGGCAGACCGGCATCTGCCTGAACGTGAACCCGGACCGCCCGGGCTCCGCCTACGGCTACGTGGACATGGGCGGCTGGGTCGGCGGCCAGGCCGAGTACGTGCTGGTCCCCTACGCGGACTGGAACGCGCTGAAGTTCCCGGACCGCGACCAGGCCATGGAGAAGATCCTGGACCTGACCATGCTCTCGGACATCTTCCCTACCGGCTTCCATGGCGCAGTGGGCGCCGGCGTCACCGTCGGCTCCACCGTCTACGTGGCAGGTGCCGGTCCGGTGGGCATCGCCGCCGCCACCTCGGCGCAGCTGCTGGGCGCCGCAGTAGTCATCGTCGGCGACCTGAACGAAGACCGCTTGGCCCAGGCTCGCGCCATGGGCTGCGAAACCGTCAACGTTGCGCTGGGCGATCCTGCCGATCAGATCGAGCAGATCCTCGGCGTTCCAGAGGTCGACTGCGCCATTGACGCAGTGGGCTTCGAAGCCCGCGGCCACGGCCACGGCGCAGCCACCGAACAGCCTGCCACCGTGCTGAACTCCATCATGGAGATCACCCGCGCCGGCGGCTCCCTGGGCATCCCGGGCCTGTACGTCACCGGAGACCCGGGCGCAGTCGACGAGGCCGCCAAGGTCGGTTCGCTGTCCATGCGCTTCGGCCTGGGCTGGGCCAAGTCCCACACCTTCGTGACCGGCCAATGCCCTGTAATGAAGTATCACCGCGGCCTGATGAATGCGATCTTGAACGACAAGGTCTCGATCGCCAAGAACGTGAACGCCACGGCGATCTCGCTGAAGGACGCTCCGAAGGGCTACGCCGAGTTCGACAGCGGCGTAGCAAAGAAGTTCGTGCTGGACCCGCACGGTCTGATCGGCGCCTGATACACGCACCCATCTGAACTCGTGGCAGCAACCGGGCTGGAGAGCTGGCGTGCCAGCCCGGTTGCCTGCCAGCGCCTGCCCGGCCCGGGCCGGCGCACCCCTCTACACCCTCAGCATCATGAAGCCACTCGTGATCTGGACACAGGCCGGCCGCCGCGGACCACACCCAACAGGCGCCCCGCCTCTTCCCCTCCCTGAAGGACATGCTATGAAGAGCACTGAGCAACCTGTCAAAGACCTCGTTAGCGAGCTGCATTCGGCGCGAAGACGAAGGCCCCGGCGCTATCTGAGCAGCGGCACCGACTACTGGGTATTCGGCATCGCAGGAATTCTCACCCTCGCGTTCATCGTGTGGGGCTTCGTCTCGCCCGCCGGCCTGGGCAGCGTCGCATCCACCGCCCTTGACTGGGTCATCACCAAAACCGGCTGGGTCTTTGTCATCGCGGCAACGGTCTTCACCATCTTTGTCCTGGTGGTCGCCGCAAGGAACTTCGGCCGCATCCCGCTGGGCAAGGACGATGAAAAGCCGCAGTTCAGCACGGTCTCATGGATCTCCATGATGTTCGCCACCGGCATGGGCATCGGCCTGGTGTTCTATGGGGTCGGCGAGCCGCTGTACTTCTACATGGTTCCGCCACCAGAAACCGTGGGTGGCCAGACGTCGGCCGCCGTGGGCACCGCCATGGGCACCACCCTGTTCCACTGGACCCTGTTCCCCTGGGCGATGTACGCCATCGTCGGCTTGGGCATGGCCTATGGCAGCTTCCGCCTGGGCCGCCCGCAATTGTTCTCCTCGATGTTCTCTTCCATCTTTGGCGAGCGCGCGGTCAATGGCTGGGGCGGGAAAACCATCAACATCCTGGCCATCTTGGCCACGCTCTTCGGCTCGGCCTGTTCGCTGGGCCTGGGCGCACTGCAGATTGGCGGCGGCATCCAGTCCGCAGGCATCATGAACTCCGTGGGCTCGGGAATCCTGGTCTTGATCATCGCCATCCTGACCGCGCTGTTTGTCGCGTCGGCCGTCTCCGGCATCGAGCGCGGGATCCAGTGGCTGTCGAACATCAACATGGTCCTGGCCGTTGCGCTGGCGCTGGTGGTCTTCATCGGCGGACCGACGCTGTTCATCTTGAACGTCATCCCGAATGCCGTAGGCTCGTTCATCGCCGATCTGCCGCAGATGGCATCGCGCACCGCTTCCTCGGGCGACGGGGATATGGCCAGCTGGCTGTCCTCGTGGACCATTTTCTACTGGGCATGGTGGGTTTCATGGACCCCATTTGTGGGCCTGTTCATCGCGCGCATTTCCCGCGGACGCACCATCCGCCAGTTTGTCACCGGCGTGCTGCTGGTTCCATCGGCGGTCACCCTGCTGTGGTTTGCGATCTTCGGTGGCGGTGCCATCGGCATCCAGGAGCGCGCAGAGCGCGGGGGAGACATGGCCCAGGCGCTGACCAGGATGGTGGACGGCGCACCGGATATCAACTTCGACTCGATCCTCTTCAGCCTGCTGGACAGCCTGAATCTTCCGGGATGGATTGCCACCGGCTTGATGGTTCTCACCGTCGTGCTGATCGCGATCTTCTTCGTCACCGGCGCGGACTCGGCTTCCATCGTGATGGGTGCCTTGAGCGAGCGCGGCGCCGAGGAGCCAACCAAGAAGTCGGTGATCTTCTGGGGCGTTTCGGTCGGTGCGGTGGCTGCCGTGATGCTGCTGGCCGGTGGAGATCATCCGGCGGCCGCACTGAACGGCCTGAAGAACATCACCATCGTTTCGGCTCTGCCCTTTGTGCTCGTGATGCTGCTGCTGTGCGTGGCGCTGTGGAAGGACTTGAGCCGCGACCCGCTGGTGCTGCGAGAAAAGGTGGCCCAGGAAGTCCTGGAGCAGGCCGTGGATGAAGGTATTGACCGCCATGCCGGCGAGCACTTCAGCCTGATGACTTCGGAACAGCCGATAGTCAAGGTTTCTGGCGACGAGCCGGTAATTCTGCCGGCTCCCGATGCGGCGCCAGTGGCGGCAGGAGAAGAGCTGGATGATGAACAGGGCGGGGAGCGGGATACCGATCTGGAACCGGAAGGTGCCGGCAGGTAATTGAAATACCCAGCGGCGCCCCTTGGCCTTTGGGCTAGGGGGCGCTGCGCAGCGCCTGCTCAAAGTGGGCGACATGCTCGGTGACCAGCTTTGCTGCCAAATCGGCGTCACCGTCCAGAATTGCCCGCAGCAGCGCCGAGTGCTCCTTGATGTGTTCGGCAATGGGCGGCATCTGGTCGATGACTAGGCACCAGATGCGCGTCACCAGGTTGTCCAGGCGCACGAGGGTTTCCTCAAGATGCTTATTGCCGGCGGCCTTGTAGATCAGCCGATGCATCTGGATATCCAGCAGCAGCAGGGAGCGCTGGTCGAGCGCGGGATCCAGCGAGTCGATGCGCGCCAGATAGCCGTTGAGCTGGGCGCGGATTTCTGGATCCCTGTTGGTGGCGGCGTTGCGTGCGGCTACGGGCTCCAGCACCTGGCGCATTTCGGAGATGTAGTTCAGCTCATGGAAATCCACGGCCGTGGCAAAGGTTCCGCGGCGTGGATAGGAAACCACCAGGTGGTCCGTCTCCAGGCGCTTGAGCGCTTCGCGCATCGGGGTGCGTCCGATGCCCAGTTCCTCGGCCAGTTGCGGTTCGTGGATCGGGTGGGTCGGAGCGATTTCAAGCAGCATCAAGCGATCGCGAAGTGCCGCGTAGGCGCGGTCCGCCATTGAGCCTTGTTCCGTAATGGTGCTTGAGAATTCCGTGGGCATTGAAAATTCGCTCTCTTCGCTGTTCAAATCTCATTTGCAATAGTCACAGAGTATCGCTTGCGCGGGGAATCTTTGATTTTTCCCCGCGAATTCGGCACATTTTGGACCAGAATTGCGCTGAAATGCGCACTGTTCAAAGAACTTGGAAATCTCCGAAGAAATCTTGTTGACGCTGTGCTGGCTCACACATAGTATTGTGATCAGCTATTGATATATCAGACTCTTGATCAGGATTTCCGGCTCATCAAAGCCAGGGATCACAAGGGTGGCCGGGGCGGCAACCAGCAACGGAGCAAAGCCTCGCTCAAGGACGGTTTGCAGTCCCAGGACCACAACACGCCACCATTATTTCTCAATCACCACCACGAGCCATGGCGAAGCTAGCGCTATCTCGGCGAATGCAAGGAGCGGCACGATGACCGAACCGAATAACAAATACGTCCTGACCTTCACCTGTGCCGAACGCGCGGGGATCGTGCATGCGGTCACCGGCCTGCTGCTGACTCATCATGGCAACATCCGCGAACTCAAGCAGCATGACGACCAGCGCTCCGGCACCTACTTCCTGCGTATTGAATTCGAGATTTCTTCCAGCGAAGGCAACGACCTGGACATCGCCGACCTCGAATCCAATCTCAAGGACTTGGCCGAAGAGCACGAGGCAAGCTGGGGCCTGCGCCCTGCGGGCCAGAAGAAGCGCGTGCTGATCATGGTCTCCAAGTTCGGCCACTGCCTGCACGACCTCCTGTTCCGTTCGCGCATCGGCGAACTGCCAGTGGAAATCGCCGCAGTGGTTTCCAACCACCCGGATCACCGCCAGCAGGTTGAGTGGAACGGCATCCCCTTCTTCCACGTACCAGTTACCGCTGCCACCAAGCCTGAAGCAGAAGACAAGCTGATGGAACTGGTGGACCGCTTCGACGTGGATCTGGTCGTGCTGGCCCGCTACATGCAGATCCTCTCTGATGACTTGACCCGCAAGCTCAGCGGACGAGCCATCAACATCCACCACTCATTCCTGCCATCGTTCAAGGGCGCGAAGCCTTACCACCAGGCCTTCGAACGCGGCGTGAAAACCGTCGGTGCCACCGCGCACTACGTGAACAGCGAACTGGATGAGGGTCCAATCATCACCCAGAAGGTGCAGGAAGTTGACCACAGCTACGAGCCTGAGCACCTGGTCGCCGCTGGCCGCGACACCGAGTGCAAGGCGCTGTCCGATGCAGTGCGCTGGCACTGCGAGGACCGCGTCTTCCTGGACGGTTCGCGCACGGTCGTGCTGCGCTAGATCAGCCAAAAACGCCGAAAGCCAATCACGGATTAATGTTTCAGTGATTGGCTTTCGACGTTAATCCGTATTCTGTTTTCCTTGCGGGCTCGAGGTCGAAACCACTAATAATCTGCCGGCTTCCGCCACATGGTGCAGAGGCACTGGCGGTGCGGCACTTTTCCGGGTCCGCCGAAGAGCGACATGGTGGATAACGGCTATCACCAGGCCTAGCCGCCTTGTTGAGCGCCGGGGAACTCCACCCGTGGTTGGAAGGAGCGCGGTCAAACCTCGTTCTTGGCCATGAGGACGCCCAGGTGCATGCACGTCTAGTCTTGAAAGTGGATCAAACCGAACAACATTTCTTGAAGGACTTTAATGAGCCGCTTTTCTTCTTCCGATCTCTCTCGTAGCGTTGCCCGGGTTTCGGCGAGTACCGCCATGTTGGCGCTAGCCGCGGGCCTGGCCGGATGCGGCGCCGTCGAATCCTGGGACAAAGCCACGGCTGACGCATGGTCCGTGACCTATGAAGTCACCGTTGCCGGAGGCTCGGGCGACAGCCTGCAGGACGTGTCCTACCTTGAAGCCGAAAAGCGTGGCGAAGACTCGACCGAAGTGACAGAAGATTCCGTGGCGACAACGGACGACGCAAAGAAAAAGGCAAGCAGTATCTGGTCGGTGGAGAGCATGGTGACAGCTCAAAAGGATGCCTCCATCGCGGCGACACCCGCTCAAGGTGGCACCGCGACCTGCCGAATTCTTCTTGACGGAGTCAAGGAAATCGCTGCGGAAACCGGTGCTCCGGGCGAGCGCGTGCAGTGCGAAGCCACCACTCCCGCCTTTAAGAAGTAGCTGAATCCCTACGCCTCTTGGCGCTTCGGCTGAGTGCTGGCTCCAAGCTGTTGTTCAGCGAACTCCAGCATTTTGGCGGGCTTTCTGAGATCTCCTGCACAGCCGGAACAGAGCTGCCGCGATAGAATGGCAGTTAGCCTTCTTGGGCAATACGCACGACGGAAATGGGACATGCAACTGTGAGCAGTGGAATGGATAGTGGTTCAACTGGCCCAGTCCATGCTGCTCGAATCCAGGCCCAACCCGGTCCAGGAGCTCCCAAGTTCACTGAAATCCCCTCCTTTCTCCATCGCATTTGGCGGTTGAGCCATGCACGGGTATTCCGCTATCTCCTGGTGATCAGCGTGATCCAGCTGGTGAACGGCCTGGGCGTCTTGCCTTCCATCAGGTACCTCTTTGGCCTGGCTTTGGAAGCCAGCCATTTGGAAAACGTCACCGATCGCACCTACACCGTGCTTTTGAGCCAGCCGATCTCGGTGCTGCTGCTTCTTGCCATAGCGGTGCTGGCCCTGGCCGCGGTCAGCTTGCAGTTCGTGGCACTGATCGTCATGGTCAACCGGCAGCAGTCCGGCCGCCCGCCCAATCTTGCCGAAATGTTCGCGGACACCGTGACCTGTCTTGGCAGGCTGCTGCGCTATCCATCGCCACTGCTGATGGTCTACTTCTTCCTGGCCTTGCCGCTAGGCGGCCTGGGGCTGTCCTCGGTGCTGATTCAGGGTGTGGGCATTCCTCCCTTCGTCACCCGTGAATATTTGAAGGTTCCGCTCAGCACGGCAATTTACGTGCTGCTGATCGGCTCAATCCTCTGGGTGAACCTCCGCCTGATTCTGGCCTTGCCCTTGATGGTGATCGGCGAGAAGAAATCGCTGGCTGCCCTGGGCGGAAGCCTGCGCGCAACGCATAAGAACTTCTTCAGGTACCTGGCCCTGGTTGGACTGCCCCTCGGGGTGGCGGCGCTGGTCGCCTCGTTCCTGGTGGAATTCCTGGTTTGGGTTTCCGACCATGCATCGAACCTTGCCAGCGGGCAAAGCTCGGTCCTGGTTTCGAGCTTGTGCATCGGGCTGGGCCACACGCTGGGATTCATGATTATCGGCGCCGCGACCGTGGTCGCACTCCAAATCCTGGTCGCGCTGACCCGTGACCGGCTGGGGCTCGCCTCGGTATTTGAAGTGCACAACAAGCAACGCCAAAGCATGCAGGCCCGTGCTGCACGGGCATCGGCGGGAACGGTCGCGTTCGGCCTGGCTGTAGCGATGGGCTTCTATGCGACACCGGCATTGGGCCAGACTGTATCCAGTGCCGAAGACACCCTGATCCTTGCGCACCGCGGCTATTCGGCCGGTGGCGTGGAAAACACCCTTGGCGCGCTGGATGCGGCGGCTGAACATCATGCGGATTACGTTGAAGCAGATTTCCAGCAGACCAAGGACGGCCACTTTGTCGCCAGCCATGACACCAACCTGTTAATGGTTTCCGGGGTCAACAGGAACATCTACGAGATGACCCTGGCGGAAGTCCGGAAGGTCAGGGTGCGCGAAGGCGGATTCTCCGACCATATTCCCACCATGCAGGAATACCTTGAGCATGCCGATGAGCTCGGGATTCCGGTGCTGGTGGAGCTCAAGGTGACCGGGCACGAATCCAAGGGATATCTGCGCAGTTTCCTCGAAGATGTCGATGCAACGGGGACCACGACGAAGAACATCTATCATTCGTTGAGCCCAGCGGCGGTCAAGGGGATCAAGCGCGCCCGTCCGGAGCTGCGCGTCGGGCTGACCGTGGCCATGAGCGTGGGCAAGCTGCCACGGGTGAACTGCGATTTCTACACGCTGGAGCAAGCCTCGTTCCGTCCCGAGCTCTTGGACCAAGCCCATGAGCAGGGCCAAGACGTGTACGTCTGGACCGTCAATGACGAGTCCACGATTCGTGAATTATTGAGCCTGCCGGTGGATGGAATTGTCACCGACAGCGTCGAAATGGCGATCAATGATCGCCAGATGGTGGCCACGAACCCCGCCTCGGATTACCGTGTGGGCTATGCGCTGGCGTACCTGGATCTCTTCCGCTAAGCCGTTGATGATCGCGCAAGCCTTGACGACGTGCACCTCGCGGAGCAGTGATCCCAGGGCATGAGTGCAGTACGGAATATTGTGTAGTTCGCGGTACGGGAAGTCCTGCGGGACAGCACGGACTGGATATTGGATGAAGAGCATAAGGAGCAAGCATGAGTGATGGCACCAGGCCAGAAGGCGAAACGGCCTTTGGATCGCACCAGCTGCGCGGCTTCATTGAACGCTGCATGCACGCAGTTGGCGCAAGCACCGGGGACAGCGCCTATATGGCCCGCCACCTGATCGCCTCGGAATTGGCCGGGCATCCCTCCCATGGGTTGCGCCGGCTGCCCGAATATGTGGACCGCTCGGTAGCCGGGATCACCAATGCGGCGGCCAAGAGCATGATTGAGAAGGATCGCGGGGCCCTGGTGGCCATGAACGGCCAGCGCACCCACGGGCATTTTGCCTTGCGCGATGCAACGCAGCTCGCGGTGGAACGGGCGAAGGAACACGGCATCAGCGCGGTCGCGGTGCGCAATAGCGATTTCGCCGGACGCTTCGCCCCGTTCTGCGAGGACGCTGCCGAGCAAGGCGTCATCACCCTGGTCTTCGGGAACAACAACGGCTCGCTGCAGTCGGTGCTCCCGCCCGGCGGAACCCAGCCCCGGTTGTCGACCAACCCCATAGCCGCCGGTGTGCCCCGGGCCAAGGCGCCTCATCTGGTGCTGGACTTCGCTACCAGCGAGGTGGCATCGGGCCGGCTGCATTTCGAAAAGGACAGCACCGGCAGTGCTCCGGAAACGTGGACAGGCCCCGGCGGGCACCTGAAGGCGTTCGGCGGATTCAAGGGCTTCGGGCTGGGCCTGCTGGTCGAGGCCCTGGGCAGTGCGCTCACCGGATCGGATACGGTATCAGGCCGGCAGAGCGAAGAAGCCCAAGGGACGCTGATCATCGCCTTGGATGTCGCCCAGCTGCGCGACCTGGATGACTACACGGCACAGGTCGAAGAATTCATTGCCCATGTCAAGAGCTCCGAGCTGGAGCCCGGGGCACGTGCGATCCGCGCGCCGGGGGAGAGCGCTCCGTCGCCCGAAGCGATGGCCGAAGACACGGAAATCCGGCTCAATGCCGTCACCACCGGGCACTTGCATCGCATTGCCCAGCAGCTGGGCATCGAGCCGCCGGCCAGCAGATAGCGGCGGCCGGCCCAAGGCTGCTAGCCGTAGTTCTGTGGGGCATTGTGAACACCAGAGAATGACGAAGGCCTGCGGCAGGAGGCGGGTTACCTCACGCATGATCGTGCTCAGGGTTATTCATATCCCGCTCGCGCATCACTAGGCGCCTATGTGAGAGGGCGCCTAGCATCCATGATCAACAATGGCCGCTGGCTCGGGGAACTGCAGCTAGCGGAGCATTGACCACAGTTCTTCGATGGCTAATTGGGCCAGGCGGGACGCCTCCTCCAACAGCGTCGCGAGTATATCGCTGAAACTGCTTTGACCAAGGTGATGAGTTCCAGCAGCTGTTCCATGAAGGTCCCTCTGTGGAGATTGGCGGACGGCGGCTTGCAGTGCAGGGAAATGGTTGGGGTGTCTCGATCAGGCTAAGGCCTACAGCCTCACGGCAGCCTGGCAACCCCTCTCTGACAGATTGATATGCCTTCACCCTGAGAGAATTTGGATGTTTGACGAGTAATTGCCTGATTCCCTGGCGGGTTCGTATCGGCTTCAAATCGGGTCTTCTTTGAAACTGCTGTGCAGACGTGGGGAATCCGGCAAACAGATGTACGGTTCAAGCAAAATGCCCTGCAGCATGCTGGATAATGGTGGGAACACATCAGGCCACAGGAAGATACTGCGGCCGGAAGGGAATGATGGACGCTTCAGGCGACAGTAGATCTCACAGTTCCAACCCTCTGCCCGGCAGGATTGCCGCACAGGCTTCGAAGGACAGGGGGTGCAAATAATGGAATGGATCTCGCTGCTCATGGCAATGCTCCTCATTCTCGGATGCGGTTTGTTCGTAGCCGCTGAATTTTCCCTGATCACGGTCAATCGAAACCGGGTGAAGCAAGCCGCCGAGTCCGGCGACCGCCGCGCTTCAGGTGTCCTGAAGGGCATGGAAACCTTGTCCACCCAGCTTTCGGGCGCGCAGCTGGGCATCACCCTGACCAACTTGGGCATCGGCTTCCTGGCCGAGCCCGCCATCGCCGCCCTTGTTGTAGGGCCGCTTCAGGACCTCGGCCTCAACGAGGCGCTGGCCCGGTCGACCTCCATTGCCCTCGCGCTGGTGCTGGCCACCGTCTTGACGATGGTGTTCGGCGAGCTGGTGCCCAAGAACCTGGCCATTGCCAAGCCTTTCGAGACTGCCAAGGCCGTGGTGGGATTCCAGCGCGGCTTCAGCACTGTGACCAAGCCATTCCTGACGTTCTTCAATGGCAACGCGAACTGGATTGTCCGCCGCTTCGGCATCGAGCCCCAAGAGGAACTGGCCTCCACTCGTTCTGCCGAGGAGCTTGTCGCGCTGGTGGGGCACTCGGCCCGCGAAGGCGTCCTGCCATCGGAAACCGCGGAGATGCTGCGCCGGACTGTGGCCTTCGGCCACCGCCGTGGCCATGACGTGATGACAGCCCGTTCCCGGATGGTCACCGTGGGCGCTGGGCAAACGGTGCACGAGGTGCTTCAGCTGGCGGCGCGGACCGGGCATTCCCGATTCCCGCTGGCCGGCGAGGGCGGGCACCGGGTACTGGGGCTCGTGCATATCCGCGCCCTGCTCGCTGTTCCCTATGGAGAACGCCAGCAGACGCCGGTGGGCGGCTTTGCCGAAGAAGCCCGGCTGGTCCCGGACACCATCGAGCTCGATGACCTAATGGACCAGCTGCGCAGCGACGGGCTGCAGATGGCCGTGCTGATTGACGAGACCGGCGATGTCGCCGGCATGCTGACCTTGGAGGATCTTGTGGAAGAAATCGTCGGGGAAGTTCGCGACGAGCATGACCCGGAGGACTCCACCGTGCAGGTGCTCTCGGAAGATACCTGGCGCCTGGACGCGGCCCTGCGTCCGGATGAGGCCAATGAGCTGCTGGGCTGCCGCATCCCGCACGACGCGGACTACGAGACCCTCGCAGGATTGCTGACCGTGCAGCTGGGCAAGTTCGGCGAGGTGGGCGATGTCGTCGACCTGGTTGTGCCCGGCCAGCCAGGCAGTGGGCCCAAGGAACTGCAGTTCACGATTCACGCCATGGACGAGCAGCGGATCGCCACCGTTGATGTGAGGGTGAGCGAGCAAGCAGAAGGAGAATCCAAGCGATGAGCGATCTTCTTGGAATTCTTGTCACGATCCTGTTGCTTGCAGCGAACTTCTACTTTGTCGGCGCCGAATTCGCGCTGATCTCGGCGCGCCGGAGCATTATTGAGCCCAAGGCCGTCGAAGGCAGCCGCAGCGCAAAGATGACCCTCTGGGCCATTGAAAATGTATCGCTGGTCATGGCCGGGGCGCAGCTGGGCATCACCGTGTGCTCGCTGGCCCTGGGTTATGTCACCAAGCCGCTGGTGAAGTATGCGATGTCCGGTCCCTTCGAGGCCATCGGCATCCCGGAAGGCATGATCGACGCGCTGTCCTACGCGATCGCGCTGATCGTGGTGACCTATCTGCATGTGGTGCTCGCGGAGATGGTGCCGAAGAACATGGCGCTGGCCGGCCCGGATCGGATGGCGCTAATCCTGGGACCGAGCATGGTAATCCTGGTGAAGATCCTGCGTCCAGTGCTGTGGCTGATGAACGCGATGGGCAACCTGGTGCTGCGCATCTTCAAGGTGGCACCGAAAAACGAAGTGGCCAGCACCTTCACCCGCGACGAGGTGACTTCCATGGTGGCCGAATCCCGCGAGGGAGGCATCCTGGATGAGCACGATGAACAGCTGCTGATAGGTGCGCTGCACTTTGATGCCCGTCGCATCGATTCGGTGGCCATCAGCTTCGAAAACGTCCATACGCTTCCTGTGGATTGCACCGTGGAGGATATCGAGACGGCGGCTGCCCACGGCTTCTCACGATTCCCGCTGGTCCAGCGCGACGGAACCGCCGTGGGGTATGTGCATGTCAAGGATGTCTTGGGGGCTGATGCGCAGGCACGCCTCAAGCCGTTGCCGGGTAGCTCGATCCGCAGCTTGCCCTCATTCAGCGGCACCCAAAGCGTGCGTGCCGCGCTGCAGGTAATGCAGCTCTCTGGCGCGCATTTGGCGCTGGTTCGCGATGCCGGTACCGATCAGGTGACCGGTATGGTGACCCTGGAGGACATGCTGGCCGAGCTCGTGGGGCAGATCAGGAACGAGTACCGCAGCACCTCATAACGCCGGATCATCGGGCAACGGACCAGGAAGGACGGAGCGACCATCATTCCTGGTTCGTTGTTCCGCGGCAAAGTCAGGGGGAAGTGGCGAATGGCGAATTCTTGCGCGACAGCCGGAGGGTGAGCAGCGAGCCGAGCGCAGCGAATAGTAGCGTCAACCGCCAAGTTGAATTCCAGCCGCCGGTCCATGAAACCATTGCAGCCAGCAGCATCGGTCCGGTGAAATTGCCGATGTTGAAAATCTGCTGGGCCAGGCCCATGGCCGCTGGCGCCGAGCCACCCGGCGGTGCGAGGTCCACAACGATCCTGGTCAACGTGGTGGGAATGGCGGCGCCGCCTAGTGAGAACATCCCGACGCCAAGCATCTGGACCCACAGCAAGCCAGCCGGATAATTGACGGCGAAGGTCAGTACCGAGGTTAGGGCCATCAGCCCGAAGCCCGTGAACAACAGCGTCCGCCCGTTGAGTCCTCGATGCAGCAGTGCGCCGCAGATTATCGCTCCAACTGCGTTCAGGCCGCCGACCACCGCAGAGGCAAGGCCTCCTGCCACCGCGGACAGCCCGAATTCTGCGTAGATCGTGGGCAAGAACCCCACCACGGCCATCCATTGCACGGTATAGCAGCCAAAAATGAGTCCGCTGACCCACACCTGTGGCGAACGAGCGGTCGCGGCGATGCGTGACGTTGCCATCCGCACGGCTGAAGACCCCGGAGGGCTGTCTGCGGGAACGAATTTCAAGATCAGCGGAATGGGAATCAGGCTGACGCAGGAAAGAATCGCCCACCATAAGTGCCAGGGAAGATGCTGCAGAGCTAACGCAGTTGAAAAGACGCCAATAAAAGTCGCCAGCCCCATATAGGCTGCCCACCAGCCCACTGCCATGTTCATCGTCTTCAACGGAGCATGCAGCCTGACCAGCCCCGGTCCCATGACGGTGACCATGATGACCCCGGCGCCCTCGATGATCCGTGTCGCCAACAATGCAAAAGCATTGGAGGAGAGTGCGCCCAAGGCGCTGCCGATGACCAAAAGCAGCAGGCCGACAAGGAACGTTCGACGCTGGGAGATCACTTCGGAGATCAAAGAGACGGCCAACCCGCCGACCATGCCGGCTACCTGGACCACACCAAGGAGGACGCCTGAGAAGAAGAGTGAGAAGCCGAGTTCATCGCGGATGATGCCCAAGGCGGGGGAGAGCTTCCAGATATGCAACCCAGCCACGACCCCAGAGGCCACGATGATGATCCAGGCGATGTTGGTCCGCTGCTGGGCCTGCCCTATTTCCAATTGCACCGCTGCCGTTGCCTCCCTGTACAGGACGCGCCAACTGCTGCCCGGCGCTATTATCCTCTTCGGATTGTGGCATGAGGGAAGAACAGATCCTATGAATATGTCATTGAATGGGAATGGGCGCGGCTAACCGGTCGCGCTGCCGTGAACCCTGGGCGAGTGCCAGGGGTGCCCTACCGGCCAAGGGTCATGGGCAGCAGGTGAATATCGTTGCTGTGGTTGGCGCGCGAGCCACTTCGCCTGGTCGCCTGGCTTTACCTGCCCGCTTCAAGCTCCGCGCGATTCAAATTGAAGATTCCCATTGCCTGGTCCAGGGTTGCGCGGTCGCCGCTATCAGTGGCAGAGCGCGGGAGCGCCAGTGCGGCATCACGAAAAGTGTCCCGGTCATGGCGCAGCTGAATGATTCCCTTAGCTGAGACGATTTCGGCCACGGCCTTTCCATGGTCCGACAGGGGAGTATTCCAGCCTTTTCGGCGGCGGTCACAAGCACAGAAATACCTGCTCGTGATGCCTCGGTGAAGCTCAAAGCAGCAATATGGACAGAATGTGGCCTTCTATCTAGTTCTGCATCTGGACGTCGACGGCCATCGAAATCCGGTCCCGATGGATTCGAAGGGCGACCTCCACCCTCGCCCATGGCGATGTGCGCTGAAATACCGCTGCTGCAGGCCCCGTATATGCGGAGTAACGAGGCTCCTGTCGAACTCTTCGGAGTGAAAGGGCGATCAACAGTTCGGGCGGCCATTCCGATGTGCCGTCTTGATTAGGATGACCGCCCGTCCTCATGAAATCCCCAGAGCTAGTGCCCGCCGAGCTTTCCTCCCAGGCGCTCGCGCATCTTCAAGCTGGCCTGGTTCAGCCCTTCGATCTGGACATTTTTGCCGTACTTCTCGTATTTGCCGGTGATCGAATCCAGGGCCGCGATGGTCGAGGCGTCCCAGAGGTGCGAGTTGTACATGTCGATGACGATATTTTGCGGGTCTTCGGCGTAGTTGAACTGCGAGTACAGGTCATTGGAGGAGGCGAAGAACAGTTCGCCGTTGACCGCGTACTTGGCGATCTTCTCTTCGAAGTGCTCCTCGATGCTGCGGGTGACTGTCACCAGATGGGCCACCCGGTTGGCGAAGAGCACCATGGCTGTGAGCACTCCGACCCCGACGCCGATACCGAGATTGTGGGTGGCGACGGTGAAGATCACGGTAATGAGCATGACGGTGGTTTCGCTCTTGGGCATCATGCGCAGCGTCGAGGGCCGGATGCTGTGCCAGTCGAAGGTGGCGATGGAAACGAAAATCATCACCGCGACCAGCGCGGCCATCGGGATCAACGCCACCACGTCGCCGAGCACGACGACCAGGATGAGCAGGAAGGTGCCGGCCAGGAAGGTGGAGATCCGGGTCCGCGCCCCGGAAGCCTTCACATTGATCATGGTTTGCCCGATCATCGCGCAGCCGCCCATGCCGCCGAAGAATCCGGTGATGATATTCGCCGCGCCCTGGCCCCAGGATTCCCGGGTCTTGTTCGAGTGGGTGTCGGTGACATCATCAACCAGCTTGGCGGTCATCAGGGATTCGAGCAGGCCCACGAAGGCCATGGCCAGCGCATAGGGGAAGAGCACCTGCAGGGTTTCGAAGGTCAGCGGCACATTCGGGATGAACAAGCTTGGCAGGGACTCGGGCAGCTGGCCCTTGTCGCCCACGGTGGGCACGGCCACGGAGGCGAGGACGGTGATCCCGGTGAGCACCACAATGGCCACCAGCGGGGCTGGGATTGCGGTGGTCAGCTTGGGCAAGCAGAAAACAATCAGCAATCCAAGGCCCACCAGCGGGTAGACCAGCCATGGGACGCCGAGCAGCTCGGGGACCTGGGCCAGGAAGATCAGGATGGCCAGCGCGTTGACGAAACCGACCATCACCTGCCGCGGGATGAAGCGCATCAGCTTGGCCACGCCCAGCAGGGCCAGGATCACCTGGAAGATCCCGGCCATGATGACCGCGGCGATGAAGTAGTCGGTGCCGTGGCTGGCGACCAGGGGCGCGATGACCAGCGCGATGGCTCCGGTAGCGGCCGAGATCATGGCGGGGCGGCCGCCGAAGAAGGAGATGGACACCGCCATGGTGAAGGAGGCGAACAGCCCGATGCGCGGATCCACGCCGGCAATGATGGAAAAGGCAATGGCCTCCGGAATCAGGGCCAGGGCCACCACCAGCCCGCCGAGCACCTCGGTCTTGAGCAGGCGCGGGGATTTCAGCGTGCGCAGCACGGATTGGCGTTCAAGCGGAGCCAGGGCTGACGGCTCCGAACTGGTGATTGGGCTCATTGAAGAGCTCCCTTCGATGCAGGGCGGGCGGGTAAAGGCGGAGGAACGCTGTGGTTGCGTAGAATTCTTGGGGTGCGCGTCATTGCGCCGCGGATGATTCGAAAAGCGCCAGGCTGGCATGAATCATCCCGCTTAACTCTAACCTAACGTAAGGGTAGGGTTTAAATTCAGGACTTGGAGGACGGCATGGACGAATCGGCAACGGGGCACGCAGGCGGCTCGATGCATATTGGGGACATGGTTGAGGCCACCGGGCTTTCGCACCGGACCATCCGCCACTACGACGAGGTGGGGCTGCTGCCGGCCAGCACCCGCAGCGAAGGCGGTTTCCGCATCTACCGCGATTCGGACCTGCAGCGCATGCTGGTGATCCGCTCGATGAAGCCCCTGGGATTCAGCCTCGAGGAGATGGGTGAATTGCTTGACGCGGTGGACGCGCTTGCCGGAAACCCGCAGGACACCGCGGCGCGGGCCAAGCTCGATGACTATATCCAGCGAGCCAGCGCCAAGCGGGACAAGCTGGAACTGAACCTGCAGCGTGCGGATTCATTCATCGCTGATTTGCGCACCAAGTAGGATCGGTCAGCGGGAAGGGAGGGCTGTGGGGGAGTTGAAGGGTGTAGAAATCCAGATAACCGGCATGGCTGAAAGCCATTGGCAGGATGTCTCGCGCATTTACGGACAGGGGATCGCGACCGGGCTGGCTACCTTTGAATCCCAGGTCCCGACCCGGGAGTCATTCTTTGGCGGGAAAATCCCCGCGCTGTCACTGGTTGCGGTGGATCTGGAGGGGCATGTGCTCGGCTGGGCTGCGGCCGCGCCAGTTTCAGCACGCCCTGCCTACCGCGGGGTCATCGAGCATTCAATCTATGTGGATCCGAACTCTGCTGGCCAGGGCATAGGGCGGGCGCTGATGGAAGAGCTCATTGGCAAGGCTGCTGCGCAGGGCTATTGGATGCTGCAATCGGCGATTATCGCGCAAAATGAGGCCAGCCGGAATCTGCACGTCAAGCTCGGCTTCAGGGAAGTGGGTTTCCGGGAACGGATAGCCCAAGTCGCGGCCGGGCCGCTGGCAGGGCAGTGGATGGATACCTGTCTCTACGAGCTGCGCCTCTGAACCTGCAAGGCAAACCTAGTTTTTGGGCAGCAATGTGGAGCCCAGTGATTCCAGTGCTCCTGGCACGACAGAAAAATATGCCCATACGCCGCGCTTTTCGCGGTGCAGGATTCCCGCATCCACCAGGATTTTCAGGTGGTGGGAGACGGTGGGCTGCTTGAGTCCCAGGGGCTCGGGCAGGTCGCAGACGCAGGTTTCAGCGTCTTGGTTCGAGGAGACGATCGAGAGGATGCGCAGGCGATTGGGGTCGCTCAAGGCCTTGAAGCGAGCGGCCAGGAGTTCGGCTTCCTCCAGCTGCAGCATGCCCTCGCCCTGCGCCGGAACGCAGCATGGCGCGTCGATGCTTTCGGCCTGCTCTGGCGGTTCGTTTAAGGTATGCGTGCTCATGTCTCGCGCTCTCTGGGGTGCTCCGTTAAGAGATTGACAAACGTCGATATATGTAATCATACTCGAGACATCGATGTTCGTCGATGTCTATCTTTGGAGTGATGAATCAGTGACAGCCGCGCCTGTGCCCGATACTGCCCCTGTAGCCCAGAAGCTGTCTTTCCTGGACCGCTATCTGGCCCTGTGGATCCTGCTGGCCATGGCCGCTGGCCTGGGCCTGGGACGGATTTTCCCGCAGCTGGGCGAGCTGCTGGACCGCTTTACCGTCGCCGGTGTTTCGGTGCCCATCGCCATTGGACTGCTGGTGATGATGTACCCCGTCTTGGCCAAGGTCCGCTACAACGAAACCGGTCGCGTGCTGGCCGACAAGAAGCTGATGATCACTTCCTTGGTGATCAACTGGATCCTGGCCCCGGCCTTCATGTTCGTGCTGGCCTGGATCTTCCTGGCAGACCTTCCCGAATACCGCACCGGGCTGATCATTGTGGGCCTGGCCCGCTGCATCGCCATGGTGTTCATCTGGAATGACCTGGCCTGCGGGGACCGCGAGGCGGCCGCCGTGCTGGTGGCCATCAACTCGGTCTTCCAAGTCATCGCCTTCGGTGCGCTGGGCTGGTTCTACCTGCAGGTCCTGCCATCCTGGCTGGGCCTGGAAACCACCAGCGCGCAATTCTCCGTCGCCGCCATTACCGCCTCGGTGCTGGTCTTCCTGGGCATCCCGCTGCTGGCCGGCTTCCTGACCCGCACCCTCGGGGAAAAGGCCAAGGGCCGGGAGTGGTATGAAGGAAAGTTCCTGCCCAAGATCGGCCCGTGGGCACTGTACGGGCTGCTGTTCACCATCGTGCTGCTCTTCGCCCTGCAGGGGGATAACATCATCTCCAAGCCGCTGGATGTGCTGCGCATGGCCATCCCGCTGCTGACCTACTTCGTCGTGGTCTTCGGCGCCGGCATGCTCATCGGCCGCGGCCTGAAGCTGGGCTACCCGCGCACCACCACGCTGGCCTTCACCGCCGCCGGCAACAACTTCGAGCTGGCCATCGCCGTGGCCATCGCAACCTTCGGCGCCACCAGCGGCCAGGCTCTGGCCGGGGTGGTGGGCCCGCTGATCGAGGTGCCGATCCTCGTGGCCCTGGTTTATGTGGCCCTGTGGTCGCGCAAATTCTTCCCGTCCTCCCCGGCCCTATCCACTTCAGCCTAAGGAACTACTCGACCATGACTGCCACGCAAAAACCTTCCGTCCTTTTCGTCTGCATCCACAACGCCGGCCGCTCGCAAATGGCCGCAGCCTACCTCTCGCACCTTTCCGAGGGGCGGATCGAAGTTCGTTCGGCAGGGTCCGCGCCAGCGGATTCGGTCAACCCCGCCGCCGTGCAGGCGATGGCCGAGGAAGGCATCGACATGTCGTCGGAAACCCCGAAGATCCTGACCACCGAAGCGGTGAAGGAATCCGACGTCGTGATCACCATGGGCTGCGGAGATACCTGCCCGATCTTCCCCGGCAAGCGCTACGAAGACTGGAAGCTGGATGACCCGGCCGGCCAGGGTGTTGACGCAGTGCGCCCGATCCGCGATGAGATCCGCAACCGGATCGAAACCCTGATCAGCGAACTGCTGCCAGCCAACTAACCATCGACATGTTGTTTCCTAGCTGAGGAGTGTTCCATGAACCCGACCTATCCTGTGATCGTCATTGGCGCCGGGCCCATTGGCCTGGCCACCGCGGCCCACCTGCGCGAACGCGGGCAGGAAGTGCTGGTTCTGGAAGCAGGAGCGCAGGCCGGCGCGGCCATGGAACAGTGGGCGCACATCAAGCTCTTCTCTCCTTGGCGTTTCAATATCGATGCCGCCGCCCAGCGCCTATTGGAATCACCCAGCGGGGACTATGCGGGGGACTGGGAAGCACCGCGGCCCACCAAGCTGCCCACCGGCGGCGAGCTGGTGCGCGAGTACCTGCAGCCCTTGGCGGCGCATCCGGAATTGGCCCCGCGCATTCGCTATGGCCACCGCGTGCTGAAGGTCAGCCGCCTGCTGGAAGACGGCCGCGGCGCCGACAAGGCACGCACCGCCGGCCGCGACGAGGCAGCGTTCCTGGTGCGCGCGGAAACCGCTGGCGGCCAGGTGGATGTGGTCGGCCGGGCCGTGGTGGATGCCAGCGGCACCTGGAACCAGCCCAGCCCAGTAGGCCGGGCCGGCATTGAAGCCATCGGCGAAGCCGAAGCCCGCGAACGCGGTTTCATCCTGGGCGGCCTGCCTGATCCGCTGGGTGCCGACGAGCCGGAATTGGCGGGCAAGTCGCTGCTGGTGCTCGGTGCCGGGCACTCAGCGGCCAACACCATCATTGCCCTGGGACGCTTGCAGAAGAAATACCCGGACACCTCCATCCTGTGGGGATTGCGCGGGGCGGCCAACCCGATACGCCTCTACGGCGGAGGCGCGGCAGATCAGCTGCCTGCACGAGGCCAGCTGGGCACCAGCCTGCGCCGCCTGGTGGAGAACGGCAACGTGCAGCTGCTGGAAAATGTGGGTGTGGCAGCAATGAAGTCCGGTGAGCAACTGGCAGCGTCCTTGGCCGATGGCCGGGAGCTGGTAGTTGACCGGATCATTGCGGCCACCGGTTTCCGCCCGGAGCTGTCAATGCTTTCGGAACTGCGCCTGGATCTGGATGAAAGCGTCGAGGCCCCGCGCCAGCTGGGTCCGTTGATCGATCCGGAATTCCATAGCTGCGGCACGGTCAGCGCCCACGGCGAGAAGCTGTTGTCCCATCCGGAGAAGAACTTCTACATTGTTGGCATGAAGAGCTATGGCCGGGCGCCTACCTTCTTGATGGCTACCGGTTATGAGCAGGTGCGTTCGATCGCCGCTGCTCTTTCCGGGGATGCCCAAGCTGCGGAGCGCGTGGAACTGGAGCTGCCGGAAACGGGCGTCTGCTCCACGGATCTCGGCGGTTCCTGTGATGTTCCAGCACAGGATGAATCTTCGTGCTGCAGCGGGCCGCAGCCGGTGGCGTTCGGGCTACCGACCGGAACGCTGCACGGCAATGCGCAGCTGGTTGGCGAATCTCCGAAGTGCTAGGCATCCTGCCCCGCGATTGAAATGGATCCGCACCTAAAGCTCGGTGGTTTTCCGCGGTCCGCTGCGGGGCTTGCCTACTCGATGTGCCGGGAGTTGGATTCTGGATCCAGGTCTGCTGTGGCCGATGGTGCGCCGCTAGGCACTGGTCTGACGCTCAGAACAGAAGGAACGGACGACAACGAAGCGAGAGCTATGGCAAGGTCTCGGTCGAGAAGGCCTGCAAGTTTCAGTGATGCAGAGTAGGCATGCTCGACCGTTACTCTTGAATGCTGTCCGGGAAGCGGGAAATCCGTAATAAATGGTTCATGGTGCGCAGCCCGGTTTCTAGTGGCGTCGACCAGGGAGACTATTTCAAGGGTCCACGTTCTGGTGAAGCGACCGCCCTCAGCGGTTGCAATAGCTTTCCCGCCCGGGAATGCGAGGTGCAAAGCTGACCTCCACAACTTCTCATAGTCGCATTGGAAGCGTTGAGGTTCGCGACCTAGGTATCCGACAGCGCTGAGCAGGTCACGCCAAAAACCAAACATCAGCCGAGAGACTAAATCGTCAAGTGTTCTCTTCCCGTGAGGCAGCTTCTTCCAGGCTAGGGCTAGGGCGTTGCGTGTGCGGTCATCTAGCCCAATGTCCTGGCGGTACCAGTCGGGGCCGAAAGCCAGAACGAGTTGCTTGTTGAGCGCATTTCTCAGTGCCACTTCCAGTAGGGCAACATCGGCTAGGAGGGCCGTGGACACGTCCCGGTCCCAAACATAGAGGGCTTGTGCCAGCTCCATATCATTCTTTGCAGTGGCCAAGTATGAGGCCATACGAGTAGGCGTGATAGCGGCTTGAAGAGCGTGAGTGTGAGGACGCAATGACCGCGGATCGTATCTGGCACTCACAGTGGACGTCTCCAAATCATCGGATACAATAGTTCTTGTAGTCCCCGGAACCGCCTCTCTGGCCTTGAGCCATGAAGCGACCGGGGTTATTTCTTTAAGGCTAGCTAGGGGTGTCTCGACTGTCGTTGGCGCCTCAACCGGTTGTGAAAACGGCCGAAGCGAGGGTGCAGTAACTGAAGGCAAAATCGTCTGCGGGCGGACACGCTTCTGCACTCGTAGCTTGTATGCCAGAAACGGATTGACCGGAATTTGACGATAGACGTGAACGCCTCATGCCGGACTGGAAAAGGCAGTTCACGGTTCGAGCGCTGGCCCTGTCAACGCCTGCTCGGCTATCGGCTGTAGACAGCCGGTCCCAGCGCAGCCGCTTGCCCTTGGCCTCCGGGGTCGACAAGGCAGAAGCAGCCCAAGCGGCGAACGGTGCACAGGCCGAGGACACACAATTTCTTCGCTCAAAGCACGGCGTTTATGCTGAACCGTACGAAAAATCATTGCAACAACGCGTGCAGATTGAAATTTTCTCTAGTGAGGCACCATGGCAGGAACACACGAACCCTCCAGTACCCCAACCGGAACAACGGCGGAGCCCAAGCAGCTTCGCTCGCGCCACGTGATGATGATTACCCTCGGCGGAATCATCGGCGCAAGCTTGTTCGTCGGTTCGGGCAACGTCATCCGCTCCGTGGGGCCAGCGGCAATTATCTCCTACCTCATCGGAGGCCTGCTGGTATTCCTTGCCATGCGGATGCTCGGAGAGATGGCCGCCGCGCGCCCGACGATTGGTTCCTTCATGGAATACGCCCGAGTAGGGCTGGGCAATTGGGCCGCTTACTTGGTGGGCTGGCTGTACTGGTATTTCTGGGTCGGGGTACTCGCCTACGAAGCGGTGCTTGGCGGTGAAACCCTGAACTCGTGGTTTGCCTTCCTCCCAGCCTGGACCTGGTCGCTGGTCCTGATCCTGATTTTCATCGGGACCAACGCAATCTCGGTGCGCACCTTCGGCGAAGTCGAATTCTGGCTGGCGAGCATCAAGGTCCTGGCCATCGTGGTCTTCCTCGGCGCTGGCCTGCTCTTCGCGTTGGGCCTATGGCCTGATACCGAAATTTCGGTCAGCAACCTGTGGGATCATGGCGGGTTTGCCCCGAATGGGTTTGGGGTGGCGCTCACCGGTGTGGCATTGGTGATCTTCTCCTACTTCGGCACTGAGATCGCTGTGATGGCAGCGGCTGAGTCGGAAGATCCGGCCAAGGGAATCAAGCAGGCGACCAGCACGGTGATCTGGCGCATCCTGCTCTTCTTCGTCGGTGCCGTACTGATTATCACCATGGTGATTCCATGGGACGAGCTGCCTGAACCAGTGAACGTGGCCGCGGCCCCGTTCACCAAGGTCTTCGAGCTGCTCGGCTTGCCTGGAGCTGCGGTCATCATGCAGCTGGTCATCTTCACTGCGGTGATTTCCGTGCTCAACTCTGGTCTGTATTCCGCCTCGCGCATGTTCGCCGCGCTGGCTGATCAGGGGTTTGCCCCCAAGCTCGTGGCCCGGCGTTCCAAGAATGGCGTCCCGCTGTGGGCGCTGGTGGCTTCCACCAGCGGTGCGGTGATCGCGACCATCGTGAACTTCGCTGCTCCCGATTCTGGAGTCTTCGACTTCATCATGAACTCCGCTGGCCTGGTGGCATTGTTTGTCTACGTCTTCATTTCGTTGACGCAGATGCGCCTGCGCCAGAAGATGACGGCCGAAGAGGTTGCGGCCTTGAAGCTGAAAATGTGGCTGCACCCGTGGTTGAACATTCTGCTGTTTGCCGCCATCGCGGGCGTATTGGGAGTCATGCTCAGCTCCGAGAGCGGCCGGACCCAGGTATGGACCAGCTTGCTGGCCACCGTGGTGCTCGTCGCCTTCTGGCCTCTGGTGCGCAAGAACCTGAAGAAGCGCGGAACGCCGGAAGCTGCCACGGCGATCAACGACGGCACCGATAGCGAGCTGATCAGCGACCGCTAGGTGCAGTTCCCCGGGACGTTGTGAATACCAGGGAATGACGAAGACCTCCGGCAGGATGCGGGCTACCACACTCGCCATCGTGCACGGAGGTCTTCATGTCCCACGCCACCGAATCCCTCGACGCCAGCACCTCGCGCCCCCAGCAGTGCCCGTAGCGCTGTCGAACGGGTCCTGATCCGCTGCCGGATGCCCAAAGCGGCGCATCTGGAGCAGGCCACAGGGCTGCCGGGGCGCCGCGGCTTCACGCGGTCGATGGCCAGTCGAGGTTGGCCTATTCCGAGATCCTCAATGACAAGAAGAAGAACACCGCGGCCGGGTTCTGGGAACGAGCCAGAGGTTTCTTTGCGGCAGCGGGCATTGCCGTGACCGCGGTGACCGCCGATAACGGTGCTACACCGTGTCAAAGGCTTGCGCGCTGCGAGCCGCTTCCTGTTCCTGGAAGGCGCAGGAGAAGCGGTGCTTCCCCGCAGCCACGACTATTGGTTCCGAGCCATCGGGAAGGAAAACCTCCGCCGAGGTGGAGGGCGGAACCAGGACCTCCAATTCGAAGGCTCCCTCCTCAAGGGTCCACGACGAGGAAGCCAGGCCGTACGGGGTGTGCAACTCGGAGCGCGCCCAGGAAAGCCCGCTGGTTGGCACCGGAGCGATGCGCTGCCGGCGGTAGCCGGCAGCTCCCGGGGCCAGGCCCCCGACCCGCCGGTGCAGGAAGTCGGCCACGGCGCCGAAGGCATAGTGGTTGAAGGACGTCATGCCACCAGGGTTCAGCGACCCGTCGGGCAGCAGGGAGTTCCAGCGCTCCCAGATGGTCGTTGCGCCCATGCCCACCGCATAGAGCCATGAGGGGCACTCGGTCTGCAGCAGCAGGCGCCACATGGTGGCGGCGTTGCCGGTTTGCACCAGCGCATCGCAAATATGCGGGGTGCCCAGGAATCCGGACCCGATGTGGAAGCCGTCCTCGGCCACCTGGGCCGCGAGCAGGCTGCCGGCATGCTCCAGCTGTTCCGGGGCCAGCAGCCCGAAGCGGATCGCCAGCGCATAGGCGGTCTGCGAAGGGAAGGCGGCCCTCCCGCTCGGGGTGGCGTATTCTTCCCGGTACCGCTGCGCGCAGCGCTCGAAGAGCCCTGCATAGCGCTGCTCATCGGCGGCCCGGCCCAGAACCTGGGCGGTGTCGCGCATGATCCGCGCCGATTGGGCAAGATAGGCGGTGGCCACCGCCTGCCAGGGCAGTCGCGCCGCCCACGGCTGGTCATCCGGAGCGGCCGCATCCAGCCAGTCGCCGAAGGAGAACCCGCCGCTGGCAAAATCCAGCTGGTCTCCGGCGCGGCGCAGCATGGCCGCGACCCAGCCTTCCATCGAGTCCCATTGGCGTTCCAGGATCCCGGGGTCGGCGTAGCGCTCGTAGAGCGTCCAGGGGACAACCGTCGCCGCATCGCCCCAGCCGGCCTCGGCACCGAGCGGCGGCATGGACGGATCGACATCCACCCACGGGATGTAGACCGGGACATTGCCATCGGGGTGCTGGTCGGCGGCGAGATCCGCCAGCCACCCTGTGAGCATTCCGGAGCAGTCGTAGAGGTAGGCGGCGCTGGGAGCGAAAGCCATCAGGTCCCCGGTCCAGCCCAGCCGCTCATCGCGCTGCGGGCAATCGGTGGGGACATCGAGGAAGTTGCCGCGCATGCTCCACACGACATTCTCATGCAGTTTGCCCAGCCGCTCATCCGAGCAGCTGAAGTCCCCGGTGCGGACCATGTCGGTGTGCAGGACCACGGCCTTCAGCGCGTCGAGATCCAGCTTGCCGGGCCACCCGTCGACCTGGACATAGCGGAAGCCGTGGAAGGTGAACTCTGGTTCCCACACCATGGCCTCGCCGTTGAGGACGACCTCATCCGTGGCGCTGGCCGCGCGCAAGGGACGGACGCCCAGCTCGCCATCTTCCAGCACCTCGGCGTGGCGGAAGGTGATTGTTTGCCCGGCCGCCGCGGCCGGCAGGTTGACCCGCAGGCGGCCGACCAGGTTCTGCCCGAAGTCCACGAGGGTGGCCCCGGAGGGGCTGGCCAGCTGCCCGATCGCCGGGACCAGCTGTGTTTCGCGGACCGCCGGGGCATCCGGTGCGACCAGGACAGCTGGATCAAGCTCCTGCACAGTGACCGGTGTCCAGGCGCTGTCGTCGAACCCGGGCTCGTCCCAGCCGTGCTGCAGGAGGCGGGTATCGGTGCTCTGCCCCTTGTAGATATCGGCCCGGGTGACCGGCCCGAGCATGCTGCGCCAGGTGCCGTCGGTTCCGCCCAGCGAATAGCTGCCATCGGCGTGGAGCACTTCCAGCTGCACCCAGGCCGCCGTGGTGTCCCCGTAGAGCCCGCGCAGCCCCGAGAAGCCGAGGAACCCGCGGTACCAGCCATCGGCCAGGTGCACGCCGAGGGCATTGGCCCCGGGGTGCAGGATCCCGGTGACATCCCAGGTGCGATAGCGCAGGCGCTTGGCATATGAGCTCCAGCCCGGGTTCAGCGCATCCTTGCCCACCGTTCTGCCATTGAGGTGCAGGGTCATCACGCCGCGGGCTGTGGCGCGCAGCCGCGCGGAGAGGATCCGCCCGTGCTCTGCCACCTGCTGCGAGAGGTCGATGTCACCGCGCAGCAGCGCCGCCGGTTCTCCCTCGGAACCGGTGGGCGGAAGCTGCGGGCTGACCGCTTGGGCCGAGAACAGCGAGGTATCGAGCAGCCCGGTTTCCAGGCTGGTTGGTTCGCTCCACGGCGAGGGATCGGGGTCTTTTCCCCATACGCGAACGCGCACCGCGCGGGATGCCCGCGAGGCCAGCGTGCCGCCCGGCCAGGGGAGAAGGACCTGCTGCGTGGAGATGACCTGGCCGGTGCGTTCCAGCTCTCCGGTCACCGGATTGCTGATCTCCACTTCGTAGGCCCGCTGGGACCATCCGGGGATGGCGGTGTCGGTGATCCACGATAGCCGCGGCGCGGATTCCCCGATTCCCAGGGGTTCGCGATGGTGCTCAATGGTGACGGGGCGTACGCGGAAGGTCATGTCGTTTCCTTGGGTGATCAGGTGCGCGATGGCGCAAAAAAAGACTGGGCGCTCGGCGGGCTAGAGGGGCTTGGCCAGGAAGCCGTTGATGTGCCAGCGGATGCCTTCGGCCATATCCACGTCCAGGCCCTGCAGCCACAGGGTTTCGAGCCCCTCGGTCATGGCCAGGGTATTCAGGGCCGCGGCGTGCGGCTCGATGCCGGGCTTGAGCCCGTCCTCGGCCAGGACCTCGCTGAAGGCCTGGGTGACGGCCTCGATGATCCGGCCGAGGCGTTCGCGGAAGTAGTTGTGCGCCGGGTGCTCGGGGTCCACCGCCTCGGTGGAGAGATTGCGATAGAGCTGTACCACGCCGCGCTGGCCGGCCTGGACGCGGGAAATCTCCACCAGGGCGGCCAGGAACTCCCGGCCGGTTTTCCCGCGCAGATTCTCTTCGGCCAGGGCGTCTCGCTGCTGGAGCACTGCGGTGAGCAGGGCGAGCTTGCCTCCGGCAAAATGGTGCAGCACCCCGGTTTGGGTGATGCCCACGGCCCGGGCTATTTCGTTGACGGAGCTTGCGGTGTAGCCGTTCTTCGCGAAGATGGCGAACGCCGCCTCGAGGATCTGCTCGCGGCGTTGTGCGGTCTTGCGGTATGTGCCTCTGGTGCCTGCCATAACTGCACTGTATCAGCGATCACACGAAAACATGTAACCCTTTAAGTTTTCGTGTTACAGTGATCTGCATCACCGACCGCGCGGGATTATTCGGTGCTCTCCAGGCCATCTCCATGGCCCCTCAGGTTAAGGAAACCTCACCATGACACACCCAACCCAGCGGCAATCGACCGCTGCTACGGCCGACGCATCTGCCCCCGGCATCACCGGGAACCAGTTTCCGCCACCCGCTTCATCGCGCCGGGGATTGGTCTTTTTGCTCGTGCTCGCCATGGTGGGCGCCGGCGCCGCGCAGATGTCTGCGGCATTGCTTACGCTCACCCTGAAAGCCACGGAACTGGATGCAGCGACGGCGACGACGACCATCTCGATTTCCAGCGCGGTGGCAGGGGTC
>NZ_JACKQN010000001.1:257260-798790 GCF_015524875.1 Glutamicibacter sp. FBE19
GGATGCAGCGACGGCGACGACGACCATCTCGATTTCCAGCGCGGTGGCAGGGGTCCTCACCCTGCTCGCGCTGCCACTGGTTGGTGCGCTCAGCGACCGGTCGCGTTCGCGATGGGGCCGCCGCCGGCCGTTCCTGCTGCTGGCTGCGCTCGCTTTTTCCGTTGGCGGCGTGCTGCTGGTCGCGGCTGGCACTGTGCCGCTCTTTGTCCTGGCGCACCTGGTGATCACCTTTGGATTCGTGACCGCGAACGTGAGCGTCATTGCGCTGCTGACCGACCAATTGCCTGAAGACGGCCGCGGCCCGGCCACCGCGCTGTTGAGCATGGGCACCCCGCTGGGCGCGCTGTTCGGCATGGCGGTCGCGGTGCCTTTCGGCGACAATCTGGTGCCGCTGGTGGGTATTCCCACCGCGCTGGCGGTCCTCAGCCTGCTCGCCCTGGCCCTCAAGGTGCGAGATCTGCGGCATCCCGAGCGCCGCCCGCGCAGCACCGCAGCGGCGCTGCTGGGGATTTTCTGGGTCAACCCGATCCGGCACAGCGCTTTCGCCTGGGTCTTCACCTCGCGGATGCTGGTTTTCTCCGGGGTGGCCGCGCTGAACGGCTACCAGGCCATCTACATGCTCCAGCGCCTGCATCTGGAGCCGTCCTCGCTGGGAACCGCGATCCTCATGACCGTGGTGCTCAATGCCGGCATCACCATGCTGGTGGCCCCGGTGATCGGCCGGATCAGCGACCGGCTGGGCGTGCGCAAGCCATTCATCCTGGCCGCCGCGGTAATCCTGGGCCTCGGCCTGGTGCTCGCATCAACGGCATCGAACCTGCCCATGTACCTCGTGGCCTGCACCGTGGTGGGCCTAGGCCAAGGAGTGTACTTCGCCGTGGAACTGGTGCTGGCTACCCAGATCCTGCCCGACAAGACCAACCCGGCCAAGGACCTGGGGATCTTGAAGATCGCGGATAACCTGCCCGTCACCATTGTCTCGGCGCTCGCCCCGGTCCTGCTGGCCATCGGCGCTACCAGCGCGGGGCCGAACTTCTCGGCGCTATTCCTCGCCGGGGCCATGGCCGCCGTTGCCGGCGGATTCGCGATCCTCTTTGTGCGCGGAGCCCGCTAGGTTCGGCAAGCACCCCATTTCCACCTGATCCACTGACATTCGAAAGGCACTTTGACAATGAGCCACTATCCCGATGATTTCCTGTGGGGCGTTGCCACCGCAGGGCACCAGAACGAAGGAAACAACCAGCACAGCGACATCTGGTACCTCGAAAACATCCAGCCCACGCTGTTCAGCGAGCCCTCGGGCCGTGCCTGCGGCGCCTATGAGCGCTACGAATCCGACCTCGACCAGGTGGCGGCCCTGGGCCTGAACGCATTCCGCTTTTCGATCGAATGGGCCCGCATCGAACCCGAGCGCGGCACCGTTGTGGGCAAGGAGCTGGACCACTACGAAGCGGTGGTGGATGCGGCCCTTGAGCGCGGGCTCGCCCCGCTGGCCACCTTCAACCATTTTGCCTCGCCGCACTGGTTCTCGGCCGCCGGTTCCTGGCTGGCCAAAGACGCGGCACAGCGTTTTGCCGAGCAGGTGGACCGGGTGATGCAGCGCGTCGGGGACCGGCTCACTGCGGCCGTGACCATTAATGAACCGAATCTGGAACAGCTCCTGCAAGCCGGCGGGAAGCTGCCCCCGGAAGCGGAGCAGATCAAGCGGCAAATGCTCCAAGCCGCTGCCCAAGCAGCCGGCACCGACAGCTACTTTGCCTCGAATGTCATCCCCTCGAATGTCCAGGATGACTTCCAGCAGGCCTTCACGGTGGCCCACCGCATGGCCAAATCGGCCATCAAGGCGCGCCGGGCTGATGTGCCGGTGGGGATTTCCATAGCCATTGCCGATGAGCGGGCGCTGCCCGGGGGAGAAGCCCGCAGGGATGCCCGGCGCGCGGCCGTCTACGACCACTGGCTTGACGTGGCACGGGAGGATGACTTCATTGGCGTGCAGAATTATGAGGCCTTCCTGCACGGGCCAGACGGCGAAGTCCAGCTAGAGGGCCAGCGCAACGGCATGGGATCGGTGGTTGACCCGGGCTCGCTCGCCGGGGCCGTCCGCTACGCCCACGAGGTCTCGGGGGTGCCGGTGCTGGTGACCGAGCACGGAATCCAGATTGACGATGATTCTCTGCGCGCGCAGTTCATTCCGCAGGCCCTGGCCGCCTTGGAACAGCAGATAGCCGCCGGCACCCCGGTGCTGGGCTATTGCCACTGGACCCTCATGGACAACTTCGAGTGGATCTTCGGCTACCGTCCCAAGCTCGGCCTGCTGGAAGTCGACCGGCAGACCCTGGAACGCACGCCAAAGCCCAGCGCCATGGCCTATGCCCGGGCGGTGCGCCAGGCGCAAGCGAAGATGGCGGTGACCTCCTAGGCAAGGGCGGCGGCTCGCGCCCCGGGGCCAGTGTTGGCTTCCGGGGCCGAGCGGACGCGGCCCGTTTCCTGTCCTAGGACAATCCGGAGGTGATTTCGGCGACCGACTCGGCCAGCCGATCCACCAGCAGCTGCGCCTGCTCGCGCTCGATAACCATCGGCGGGCGCATCTTGAGCACATTGTCGTCCCGGCCGATGCGGCTGATCAGCACGCCTTTGTCCTTCATGAGTTCAATGAGCTGCTTGGCGGCCACCGGATGGGGCTGGCCGGGAGCCTCGGGACGCACAATGTCGTAGCCGAAGAACAGGCCCTGGCCACGCACCGCGCCAATCAGGGGACTGCTCTTTGCGATCTCGCGCATGGCATCGGCGATAAATTCTCCCGTGGCGTGCGCGTGGGTCATCAGCTGGCGCTCGCGCATCTCACCGAGCACCGCGAGCCCCGCGGCGGAGGACACCGGGCTGCCGGCGAACGTGTTGAAGTACATGTTTCGGCCACCGAACTCATCGAGCAGCGCTTCGGTGGTGATGACCGCTCCGATCGGGTGCCCATTGCCCATTGGCTTGCCGAGGGTTACGAGATCCGGCTTGATCGCATACAGCTGATGGCCCCACATGTGGTTGCCAAGCCGGCCGAACCCGGACTGCACTTCATCGGCGATGAACAGGCCCCCGGCGGCCTGCACCCGTTGTGCAAGCCCTTCGATATATCCGGGCGGTACGTTCAAGAGGCCTTCGGTGGAGAAAATGGGGTCGAGCAGGGATGCCGAGATCCCGTGCCCGGCCTCCTGCAACGAGGCGATCGCCGCGTCGACCTCGGCCAGCGCCCGGTCCCGCAGGGCCATTGCGGACTGTGCATCCATTCCGGTCGCATCCGGGATTCGCACCGCGCGCACATGGGACCCGAACTCCTCGTGGACCTCCAGTCCGGTGGTGAGTTCCGCCAGCGAGCTCGTATTCCCGTGATAACTGAAATCCGATACGAGGATTCCCCGGTTCCCGGTGTGCTGGCGGGCTATGCGCAATGCCAGTTCATTGGCTTCGGAGCCGCTGTTGACGAGAAAGAGCCGATCCAATTCGCCGTTGAAAGTATCCAGCAGCGCCTCGGCGTAATCGACCACCATGTGGTTCAGATACCGGGTGTGCAGGTTGATAGTGCGCAGCTGCCGGTTCACCGCATCGGCCACTACCGGGTTGGCATGTCCGACATGCGGCACATTGTTGTACCCATCGAGGTAGGTGCGTCCCTGCGCATCGGTCAGCCACGCTCCCTCGCCGCGCACCAGCTCCAGCGGCGTGTTATAGAACAGTGGCGAGTGCGGGCCGATAGTTGCCACGCGACGGGCCATCAGGGCGGCTGTGGGTTCGGAAAGCAGGGAGTTCTGGGCGATTTCAGTCATGGCAGGTCCTTTCGGAAGGTGATGTTCAGGCAGCGATCAAACCGCGCGCCAGGGCGCCCAGGGCGTTGATCTGGTCTTCGACGCTCTCGGGGTCCGCGGCCGCGCGGCTGCCCGAAGCGCGCAGCGCGCCGGAGAGCGCCACGGTGAGTGCCTCGATGGCGATGCCGGGAATCAGCAGCCCCTCATGCAGGGCCATGACCAGGTCATCGCGGATGAAATTCTCAAAAGATCGGGAAGCGGTTCCGGTCACTCCGGCCAGCACCGGAACCAGATCCGCGCCCATGATGCCGTAGAACCGCCCCTTGGGGTCCGCGCTGGCTTCGGTCAGGGCGCGGGCCAGGGCGCGAATGCGCATTTCCAGCCCCTCGGCCTGTGCATGGAGCGCATTGCCGCGCTGGACCACCTCGTCGGCAAGCCGCAGGTAGACGGCGCGCACGATTTCATCGCGCCCCGCAGGGAAATAAGCGTAGACAGTGCCGCGAGCGACTCCGGCAAGCTTGCTGATTTCTTGCAAGGTGGTGCCGGAATAGCCGACGTCGCCGAGCAGCTGGGCCGCGACATCCAGGATGTCGTTCCGGGTGCGTACGCGGTTGCGCTCGCGCTGGCTCATGGCCGGCAATTCTTCGATCATTGTCCCGCTCCTGCTTCCTTGTCATCCCGGGGCCAGCTCTTCTGGCACCGCCCTTGGACACCAGCATAACCATAAAAAGAAAAAAATTGAACACTGTGTTCAGTTGACAAACACGATGTACAACTTTTTACTAGTGTATGACCACGGTCACAAATAAAGCCGCCAGGAAGAGAGCCGATGATTTCACCAAGCCGTGCCGAAGCCGCACTACGAAAAGTCCTGCCCCGCTACGGGATGCCAAGCACCGCGCATCTGGAACTGGTGAAGTACCGGGAGAACCACGTCTTCCGTGTTGATGCAGGCCAAGGGTCCAGCTACGCGGCCAGGCTGCATCGGCTGGGCTATCGCACCGCCGGACAGCTGTCCACCGAGGCGGCCTACCTCATGGAACTGGCAGAGCGCGGGCTGTCGGTGCCGCGCTTGATCCGCACCCTGGATGGGCAGCTCAATTGCACAGTGGAGATCGAGGACGGGAACACCGTGGTGATCGATTTGCAGCACTGGATCCCCGAAGTCTCGCCCATGGGCGACATTTCCGAGGCGCTGGCTGGTTCCGATGCGCTGAGTGGCAAGGATTTCCAGGAGCTTGGCAAGGAATTGGCCAAACTTCATCTGGCCTCCATGGCCATCGGAATCCCGGCGGGCTTCGACCGCGGAACCTGGGACCACGAGGGCCTGGCTGGCGCTGCTCCACTGTGGGGCGATCCGGCCAAGCTGCCTTGCCTCGACGCGGAGCAGCGGGCCAAGATCGGCCGGGCCATGCTCTCGCTGCATGGCCGGATGGGAAAGCTGAGCCGGAACGAGGCGGTTTTCGGCGTCATCCACGCGGATCTGACCCCGGAGAACGTCCTGGTCAGCGCCGCTGGCCCGGTGCTGATCGACTTTGACGACTTCGGCACCGGCTGGCATCTTTTTGATCTGGCCACGGTCCTGTTCTTCTATTCCGCACACCCCCGGCTGGCCGAATACCGCCGGGGGCTGGAAGCCGGCTACCTGGCCGAGCGCGCAGATGTGCCGGCCGGATTCTTCGATGCCTGGGACGACCTGCTGCTGGGCCGCGGGCTGACCTATCTGGGCTGGGCCGCTGAACGGCACGGAGACGAGGAAGCCGATTTCATCGAGCGCATGGTGGTTCCGGTGGTCATGGATCTCGTCGAAGCGCACCTTGCAGGCGCCACCCCGGCAGTCCTGGGAGGCGGCAAATGAGCGCGCCGGTGGCATTGATTTCCGGAGGGGGCACAGGCATCGGGCTGGCGGCAGCGCGCAGGCTGGCCCGCGACGGCTACCGCGTGGTCCTGACGGGCCGGCGGATCGACCCGCTGAACGTGGCCGCCGAGCAAATCGGAGCGGTGGCGCTGGCCGGTGACATGACCGATACCGCCAGCGTCCAGGAAGTGGTCGGCGGCACCTTGGACCGCTTCGGGCGTCTTGACGCGGTGCTCGCCAATGCCGGGGGACACGGCTTCTCCACGGTGGTCGACACCGATGACGAGTTCTGGGCCACGAGCCTGGACGCGAACCTGACCACAGCCTTCAAGCTCTGCCGGGCGGCACTGCCGGAATTGTCCCGCACCCGGGGCCGGATCGCCGTCATCTCCTCGCTGGCGGGCATCGCCGCCGGCCCTTCGGTGGCCGGCTACACCGTGGGCAAGCATGCCCTGATCGGGCTGACACGTTCCATGGCCCGCGACTACGGCAAGCATGGGGTGCGGGTGAATGCGATCTGCCCCGGGTGGGTGCGCACCGACATGGCCAACGCCGAAATGGACGAGCTCTGCGCGGCCATGGGCTTGGACGGCCGTTCGGCAGCCTACGCCAAGGTCACCGAGCATGTGCCGCTGGGACGTCCGGCGGACCCCGAGGAGATCGCCGGCACCATCGCCTTTTTGCTCGGCTCCGATTCCAGTTACATCACCGGGGCCACCCTGGTGGCCGACGGAGGCGCCCACATGGTGGATCTTCCCACTATTTCCTTTGATGCCCTGTCCTGAATGCTGCCCTGCCTGAATTCCGACCCGACTTTCCTGGAGCACCCATGAGCGAACATATCCTCGTCTACACCAATGCCACGATCCACACCATGGACGCCAGCCTCACCACCGTGGATGCCTTCGCGGTGTCCGGCGGCCGGATCGCAGCCCTTGGCGATGCCGCCCGCGACCTGCTGGCCGCCGGAGCCCAGGAGGTGGATCTGGGTGGCCGCACCGTCCTGCCCGGGCTGATCGACGCCCATATCCACCACGCGCAAGGCGGCAAGAAGGAGCTCTTCGACTTCTGCATCCCGCCCACCGCCAGCTTGGGCGGGATCCTGAGCGAGATCGCAAAAGAGGCCGCCGAATTGCCCCGGGGCGCCTGGCTCACCGGCGGTTCGGTGGGGTCCGGGCTCATCGACCAGGTGAACACCGCGCAGGCCCTTGCCCGGCTGGATGAAGCCAGCGCTGGGCATCCGGTCCTGCTCACCGATGACTCGCTGCACAACCGCTGGGCCAATTCCCTGGCACTCGAGCTGGCAGGAATCTCACGGGATACGCCGGACCCGGCTGGCGGCCAGATTTACCGCGACGCGCAGGGCAATCCTACGGGGTGGCTGGTGGAAGCAGCGGGCATGATGGCCGAAAAGGCCAAGGAACGCCTGGATCCCTTCGAGCTGGACAAGCTCATCGAGTCCAGCGCCCGCGGCGTGGCCGAATGCAACGCCTTCGGCATCACCGGATTCCAGGATGCGGCGACATCGATGCAGATCATGCAGGCGGTCCACCGGCTCGATACGGCCGGACAGCTCAATGCCTGGGTGGTTTCCTCCACACCCGTCGAAGAGTTCATCTTCGGCTACGAGCCAGTGGGCCAACCAGTTATCGAGTCCATGCCGGATACCGCCAGCGAACACCACCGGCCCACCTATATCAAGATCTTCCTCGACGGGGTGCCGCCCACGCGCACCGCCGCCTTCCTGGACCCCTACAAGGGCGCGACCGAGGCCGACCCCTGTTCTCACGGCAGGATGACCATGAGCCAGGACAAGCTGGCCGGCTGGCTGCTGCGTACCGCGCAGCTGGGGATCGGCGCGAAAATCCACTGCACCGGAGATGCTTCGGTGCGCGCGGTGCTCGACGCCGTCGCCCAGGTGCGGGCCGCCGGATTCACCGGGGTCGGATACCAGGTGGCCCATGGGCAGTTCATCCACCCCGACGACCTGCCACGCTTCGCCGAGCTGGAAGTATCGGCCGATATCTCCCCGGCCATCTGGTATCCGGGAGTCATCACCGAAACCTTCCACGAGGTCCTCGATGAGCCCCAGGCTTCCCGGGTGCAGCCCAACCGCCTGCTGCTCGAGCACGGGGCGCGCATCGCCGCCGGCAGCGACTGGCCGGTGGCGCCGAGCCCCAACCCCTGGCCGGCCATCTATGGCTTGGTTACCCGCAAGGATCCCAGCGGTTCCTTCCCCGGAGCGTTGTGGGAGGAGCAGGCGATGACTATCGCCGAGGCGCTGACCGCCTACACCCGGGCGGCCGCGGAGGCCTGTGGCCTGGCCGATGTCACCGGAAGCCTCGAAACCGGCAAGTCCGCCGACTTCACGGTGCTGCCCATCGACCCGATGGCCGTCCCGGTCCAGCAGCTCGTCGACTTGCGCCCCGAGTCCACCTACTTCGCCGGACGCCGCGTCTATGCGGCGCAAACCTCTTCAGCACGCGGCTAGCGCCGCCAGATCACAGGAGCATAGGTTCCATGTCCTCCAACACTGACACCGCAGAACGCAGGATCTACATCTATATCGCCGCCATTTCCGCCGTGCTCAACGCGGTGCTGCTGGTGGCCCCGGTGCTGGCTTCGAAGCTCAGCGCCCAGCTGGGCCTGGAACCAGCGCAGGTGGGCCTGATCGCCTCCGTGGAACTCGGCTGCTTCTCGCTGGCCACGGTGCCCGCCTTCCTCTGGTTGCGCCGGGTCAATATCCGCACGCTGACCTTTTGGTGCCTGGCCGTTGTGGCCGCCGGGAACGTGGCCTCGGCCGTGGCCGGCAGCTTCGCCATTCTCCTGGGCATTCGGGCCCTCACTTCCTTTGCCGCCGGATCGGTGATCGTGGTGATCCTGTCGCTCAGCGCCAAGGCAGCCAATCCCTCCCGGGCCTACGGGCTGTTCGTGGTCAGCCAGCTGGCCATGGGCGCGGTGATCCTGTTCCTGTTCCCGCTGATCTACGCGCAACGCCCGGTGGCCGCGGTCTACCTGACCCTGGCGGTGCTGGCCACCCTGTGCCTGGGCTGCATCGCCTGTGTGAAGGGCGATGAATTACAGGCAGCGGCCAGCGATCAGCCAGCGGCCAGGGCCCGGTTGCTGCCCTTGGGCTGCGCGCTGCTGGCGGTGCTCTGCTTTTACGTGGCCTTGGGCGGCGTATGGACCTTCACGGCGCAGATCGCGATCGGTTCGGGGATCACGCTGGATTCCGCGTCGAGCCTGATCGGCATCGCCACGATCTTCGGGGTGCTCTCCTCCTTGTCCAGCACGCTGGTGGGCGAGCACCGATTCGGCAAATACTTTGTCCTGGCCGGATTCGCAGTCATGGCGGTTTCCATCGCCTGCCTCTTCGGCACTCCGGGACTGCTGCGCTTCGTGGCCGCCGCGGTGCTCTTCAAGATCGCCTGGAGCTGGCTGCTTCCGTTCCTGCTCGCCGAGGTCTCCCGAGTGGGCGGAGCCCAAGTGATGAATGCGGCCAATCTGGTGATCGGCGGTGGCCTGGCCATCGGCCCGCTGTTGGCCGGAAGCCTGATCCAGGCCACTGGGGGCTTCGCCACCATGCTCGGCGTTGCCCTGGTGATCCTGGGTGTGGCCGTCATCAGCTCCGTGGTGGTCTTCCGCGCATCGGACGCGAGGGCAGCCGCACTGGAAGAATCCGAGTCCCGCCCGGTGGGGCCGATGGCGTCCTAAGCCACGGTCCTCGCGGCAACCTCCAGGAAGGCCGCAACCTCGGACGCGGGCTGCTCGTCGCGGGTGGCGAGCAGGACCGAGACCCGGTGCCCGGTTTCCAGCGGGACGAAACGCACCCCGGGACGGGTATACGAGGAAATGACCGAGGAGCCGGCGATGTTCAACCCGATGCCTGCCGCCACCAGTTCCATGGCCTCATCCGCCGAGTCCACCAGCGACTTGACGGAGCAGCGCAGTGGCAGCAAGGGATCTATGGTCTCGTACCAGCCGGGCCGGGGCGTTTCATCTGCCGATTCGTCAACGGCTGGGCCAATCAGCGTCTCGCCTAACAGATCCGCAATGTCCACCCGGTCCTGGCTGGCGCACCGATGCCCTTCGGGAAGGGCCACGACCAGCTCCTCGGACCACAGGAATGCGGTTTGCACTCCTGCGTACTGCGCATTGGGATCCAGATCGAAGAGCAGTGCGCAGTCCACTTGCCGGGTGCTGAGCGCGCGCAATCCTCCAGTGAAGCCGCTGGGCCGCAATCTCAAGTCCACCCGGGGCAGCTGAGCGGCGGCAGCTTGCAGGATGGCACGCAAACCAGCGCTGGAGGCCGGGGTGCCGATCTGCACCACCTGATCCTTCGGCGCCCGGGACCAGAGGGCAATGCGTTCAGCGGCATCCAGTGCCTCGCGGGCCAGCGGCACCAGTTCCTGTCCATGGCTGGTCAGCAGCACCGCGCGCGGGCTGCGTTCAAAGAGCTTGCGGTCCAGCTGGCGTTCTAAAGTGGAAATCTGCCCGCTGAGCGTGGATGGGCTCACGTGCAGGAGCTGCGCGGCACGGGCGAAATGCAGGGTATCGGCCACCGCGATGAAACAGCGCAATTGGTGCAGGGTTAGGTCCACGCTTCGACTGTAGCGCAAGTGAAGCGAGCGTTGACCTGTTGCTTCGGGATTTCCGAAGGATGATTCGGTTTTTCCTGATGGCCAGCAAACGTTGTCAGCCACGAAAATTAAAGCCATGACCTCCCACTCATCGAGCTATCCGGTGCGCAGCGAATCAGCGTTGGAATACGCCTGTGGCAACGGCTCTACGCAGCTGCTGGACTTGCATATTCCCTTGACCAATGCCGGTCCCGTTCCGGTGGTGCTGTGGCTGCACGGGGGCGGGTGGTTTGCCGGCGACCGCACCCTGGCCCCCGATCTGGCTGCCATCGCCAGCCGTACCGGCATCGCGTTTGCCTCCATTGACTACCGGCTTTCGGGCGAGGCGGCCTTCCCCGCCCAGCTCGATGATGTGATCGCTGCGATCCGCCACCTGCGCACGCAGGGAGCACAGTGGGGGATTGATGGCCAGCGCATCGGGTTGTGGGGTGCTTCGGCCGGCGGCCATCTTGCCGCCCTGGCCGCATTGGAGGCCTCCTCGACCGCTGCCGGCGCGCCAGCAGATGCCCGGGTCAGTTGCGTGGTGGCGTGCTACCCGCCGGTTGACCTTGAGCTGATCATTGCCCAGCGGCCAGCCGGGCGGTCCTGGGACCAGACTCCTGAGGGACGGCTGCTGGCACTGGATCCCCAGAGCGAAGCAGGCTCCCGGAAGGCCCGCGCCGCCAACCCGCTGAATCATGTCTCGGATCAGGCGCCACCCTTCCTTCTTTGCCACGGCACCTCCGATTCGCTGGTTCCGCCAATCCACTCGGAAATGCTTTATCAGCGCCTGAAATCCCATTCGATTCATGCCCAGCTGTATCTGCTGGAGGGCTACCGCCACGGATTCATCAACCCTCCGGGACGACTGGATGTCGAATTGGCCGCCGTCATGGACGACGGCCGGCTGGAAACCGAGGTTCGTGCCGTGGCCGAGCTCAGGGACACCAGTCATCCAGAGCCCCGGGCAACCTCGTTCGGATTCGATGCCATCGAGAATTTCCTGTCTACATACCTGGCGGCTTGCCCGCCGCATCCGCCCACTGACCAAGGAGATGTTTCACCATGACCGAGATCGACCTGGAGCGCATTCACGCGCTCGCCCCGGTGATCAATGCCCTGCCCGGCGAACCAGTGCCATATTATGTGGCTTCGGGCGAAGGCGAACGCCATGAGGTTGGCGGCCAGCTCGTGACCGTGGTTGCCCGAACCCAGGACACTGGAGGGCTCTTCGAAGCGGCCTTCATCCTGGGGCCCGCTGGCGCACAGGGTGCTGGTTCCGCGCTGGACGCCGTGCAGCGTTCCTTCTTTGTTGTTGACGGAAGCGTGCAAGCCACCATTGCCGGACGCACCCGCATCCTGGTGCAAGGAGATTCATTCCATGTGGCTCCGGGCGAAACCCTGGAGTATCGGCTGTTGAGCCACATGACGCGGATCTTCCTGTTCAGCGCACCCGGTGGCGCGCTCGCCGACCTGTTGGGTGGCGGCTCGCGCACCGAGAAGCATCTGTTCACCATGGATTCCCTCAGCGCGGCGGACCTGCAGTTCCCGCCAGGTGTGGAGGCTGCCGGCTCGCTGGAGCTGCCACAGGGCAGCGGCGGATATTTCCTCAGCGCCGGGGGTGGCGAGCATCGGGCCTGGCCCGATGCCTTGAACAGCTATCTGGCCCGGCCGTCCAACACCGGTGGACGCTACTTCGCGGTGAATACGCTGGCCGCGGTGCAGCCCTACATCATCCGCCACTTCCACCGGCTGCATACCGAAAACTTCGTTTGCCTTTCCGGACGGGTGTGGCTGTGGGTCAATGGCCAGGAAGTGCTCTTGACCGCTGGCGATTTCCTGCACGCGCCGGCCGGGACGATCCACAGTTTTGCCATCGGCGCGCACAATACCCAGATGCTCGGGCTGCTCACGGGCGGGGTGTTCGAGAAGTTCTTCGATGTGACCTCCGAGCCGACCAGTGCCCCGGTGTATTCCGAAGGGCTGGTCGACCCCTCGACCGTGATCGCGGGAATCCAGGCCAACCCGGATCTGGACCTGCAGGTCGTTGGCCCGCCGCCAGAGCGCGCACTCGCACCGGGGCTTTAGACAAGCTGGCGACGAGCAGCAATTTTGGTGCTGTCCCGCCGGCGCGGTGCACTGCCGCATACGACGAGCCGCGCGGTATAAATTGGCGTGGCCCTTGGCCCACTGGCTGGGCCCATTCGTGCCAGTGCCAACCGCCTTCTAGAGCGATGGCCATTGCTTGGTATTCATACCCCTCGGCCAGGCCGTGCACTCGATTTTGGTATTGCATCCGTAAATAGCCAGAAATTGATGCACCCTCAGCACGCGATCTGACTAAAGTCTAAAATCCGCTGAGCACGCAGCCGGTGACGTTTTCCCTCCGGGAAAAGGCCATCGGCTCTTTGCGGTCTAGTAGGAGCCAAAATATATGAGTCAAGTACCGCAATGATTGGCCAGTACTGCAAACGCAGTACAAAGGCAGGTCTGTTTGAACGATTCCCGCCAACTGCAAAAACGACAAAGTAGAGGTTAGGAAATCATTCGAGTTCAAGGAGTCCCATGTCTCTGTTTTTGTCCCGCGTCGGGCGATTTAGCGCCCGCCACCGATGGGTGGTGATCGCCACCTGGCTCGCGATCTTTGTCATCTTTGCCGGCGTGTTCGCCGCAGGCAAAGGTTCCTCACCAGATGGCTCGGCCAATGCTGCCGAACAGGCAGCTGTGAAGGCTGCGCCTGAACTTCAACTGGTTTTTAACCCGCACTCCGGCGATGTCCTCTCGGCGGAGAACGCCAAGGAAATCAAAAGCGTTCTTGCCCAGGCACAGCGGCTACCAGACGTAGAAACCGTCAGTGATCCGTTGGATGCCCAGCGCCCCTTCATCTCGAAGGACCAGTCGGTTGCCGTTGCCACACTTGGCTACGGCCAGCTCACCGATGAACAACGGGAGTCCGACTATGCGGCAGCGCTTGAGCTTCAGCAGAATGCGCCCGATTCCCTTGGCGTAGAACTAGGCGGAAATCTTGTTCCCTTGGGGGCGCCGGAACAAGGCCCGGGAGAAGGCGTCGGCGTCATCCTCGCCTTCGTAGTCTTGGCTATTACCTTCGGCTCCCTACTGGCAGCTGGAGCCAACCTGTTGCTTGCAGTATTCGGTCTAGGCACCGGTCTGCTCGGCATCATGGCCTACGGGACGCTCAAGCCATTGGACAGCAATTCCATCATTTTGGCAGCCATGCTCGGCCTCGCGGTGGGTATCGATTACACGCTCTTCATTATTTCCCGCTACCGCGCCGAGCTACGTTCTGGCCGTTCAATTCCTGACGCCATTGCACGGGCAACGGGTACTGCCGGCACCGCAGTCGTCTTCGCTGGCCTGACGGTCATCGTTGCCCTAGCGGCACTGCTTGTCGCCAACATTTCTACCATCACGCAGATGGGCATGGCCGCCGCTTTCGTGGTTGCTGTCTCCGTGTTGATTTCCTTGACGCTATTGCCAGCGCTTCTTGGTCTTATGGGTACCAAGGTGCTCTCCCGTAGGGCTCGCCGTGAGATTGCCGAGGGAATCTTTATTTCCGATGAAAGCAAGCCAAAGACGGGCTTCTTTACTGGTTGGGTGTCCTTCGTGGTCAAGCGTCCGGTAGCGAGCCTGATTGGCGGGTTGGTGATCCTCTTGTTGGTTGCTGCGCCAATGCTGACCATGAAGACTGCTTTCAATATTCCCGGGGGCACGGACCCGTTGTCCACCGAACGGGCAGCCTACAACCTGGTAGTTGATGAATTCGGCGGCATCCAGAGCCCTCTGGTTGTGACCGCGCAGGGCAACAAGCTGGACTCCCACAAGGAGCAGATCGAGCAACAGATTCTTGACGTTCCTGGAGTTCAACAGATCATGAGTTCCAAAGTCACTTCACAGGGGCATCAAGCTCAATTCATCGTTGCTCCGGATGCCGGCCCGATAGATCAGAGCACCAAGGATATTGTTCATGAACTGCGTGCGGATGCTGATTCCATTGAAGGTGTCCACCTTGAAGTGACCGGTGAAACGGCAATGGGCATTGATCAAGATCAGCAGATGAAGGAAGCCTTAGTCCGCTATGTCATTGTCATTGTAACGATTTCCCTGGTTCTGCTGATTGTGCTCTTCCGCTCGCTGTTGGTTCCATTGATTGCTACCGTGGGCTATCTGCTGTCCGTAGGTGCTGCTTTCGGCGCCAGCGTGGCAGTCTTCCAATGGGGCTGGCTGGATCCACTCATTGCGGCACCACAGGGGGATCCGATGATGAGCATGCTGCCGCTGATACTTGTCGGCGTCCTGTTCGGGCTGGCCATGGACTATCAGGTCTTCCTGGTCTCCAGAATCCAGGAAATGGACCACAAGGGTTTGCCATCCAAGCAGGCAATTATCGAAGGGTTCTCCCGTTCGGCACCAGTGGTCGCAGCCGCTGCCGGCATCATGACCGCTGTGTTCGCAGGATTCGCCAGTTCATCCTTTGCCATCGGCGCTTCGATTGCTTTCGGCCTGCTGATTGGTGTGGTGGCCGACGCTTTCTTGGTGCGAATGGTTCTCATGCCAGCAGCGCTGAGCATCTTAGGCAACGCTGCTTGGTGGATGCCTCGATGGCTGGACCGCATTGTTCCTAATGTTGACGCCGAGGGCCACTCCCTGGATCGCGTAGAACAGCAGCAGGAAGGACGCTCCGCCGACGACATTCTGGTCTAATTTCCTGCCTCGTTGAAGCTCATCCCCGAAGATCTCGCATTGATCTTCGGGGATGATCTGTACGTGGCGCCAGTGGAATCAATCGAGTTGGATGTACTGCAATAGCAGTACATTCATCGCTTCAAGTAGCCGATGTATGCCAGGCGATTCATTGCGAATCTTGAATTATGCGAAATCCACAAAGCCCAGTACAGAAATTATCCGTTGAGCGACTGCCTGTCGCGGCAGTCATCATCAATCCGGGAAAATTTTCACGCCGGACCCAGCTCGAAGAATTCGCTCAGTTCATCACCCAATGCTTTATTGCTGAAGGCTGGTCGCAGCCGATCTTCATGGAAACAACTGCACAATCCCGTGGCACAGCAGAAGCGCTTCAAGCTCAAACACTTGGTGTCGATATGGTTGTGGCAGCTGGTGGAGACGGAACCGTCCGTACTGTGGCCGAGCAACTCATTGGGGCCCAAACCCCGCTAGGCATTCTTCCCATGGGCACGGGGAACCTCCTAGCACGGGGGCTAGGAATCCCGCGGAGGGCATTAGGCCAAGCAGTCAGCGTGATCTGCCAGGGCGATACGCAACTCATCGATGCCGGCTGGTTGGAAGTAGATAGGGAAGATTCGGGACAATTCGCCGAACGTCACCTGTTTTTAGTGATGTGCGGGATGGGTTTTGACGCAGCCGTTGTCGCCGGCGCTGGTGAAAACCTTAAACGCCAGCTAGGGCACGCCGCCTATATTGTTTCTGCTTTCAGCTCGATTTTCAGGCCAACTGGCGCAACAACTGTAAGCAACGAACACGGAATGCAGCGCAGTAAATCAACGAGAGGCGTGATGGTTGGCAACTTTGGAACCTTGACCATGGGCCTGCGGATCATGCCACAGGCAGACCCTTCGGACGGGCTATTGGACGCAATTACGTTGGCGCCGCACACAGCCGTTGATTGGGCCAGACTCATTTGGGACGTGGCCACCGGGCAAGCGAACTCCCGCAAATACGTCACCAGAACTCGCGGTCAAAGTATTGAAGTACGCAGTGCCCTGCAAGAACCGCTCCAAGTAGATGGCGACTGGATTGGTGCCGCCTACGGTTATCGGTGCACGTTGCAACCCCAATCTTTGATGATCAAGTGCCCCAATGCACGGAACCCACGCCATGAGGCACCCGCCCTACAGAGCGGCATGACCGCCTGAGAGCAACTAGGTCATTAGTCCTGTCTGGTATGCAAAGGAAACCAGTTGGGCCCGATCCCGAGCACCGAGCTTATTCATCGCTCGGTTGGCATGTGTTTTTACCGTAAAGGGTGAAATGAACATTTGGGCCGCGATCTGTTGATTGTCCAGTCCCTGGGCGATGGCGACAACCACGTCACGTTCACGGGCGGTGAGGAGTTCAAGCTGCGCCTGTTGCTCCGGAGCCGGAACTCTTGCCGGAGCTTGTTGCGCCACATGACCAATGAGCGCTGCGGAAGCCGTTGCCGAGAGCACCCCACCACCGGTTGCAACATCTTGAATGCCTGCCGCGAGCTCTGCAGGGCTGGCACCCTTGCTGAGAAAGCCGTTGGCTCCTGCTTTAAGCGCAACGAAGACATTTTCATCATTGTCGAAGGTTGTGAAGACGAGGATTCGTAGTTGTTCACCGCTGAATTTTTCGCGGATTCTGCGTGTGGTTTCCACCCCATCGATGCCCGGCATACGCAAGTCCATCAACACGACATCAACTTCATGGTTTTCGAGCAACTGTAATGCTTGCAAGCCGTCGCTGGCATCAGCCACTACCTCAATTTCAGATTGGGCTGAGAGGATGCCTCGCAGGCCAATACGAATCATCTCTTGATCATCAACAATCATGATGCGAATCATTTAGTCGAGTCCTCCGGCCAATGGCAGGGTAGCGGTGATTTTGAAGGACTGGGCTTTGTCTTCTATCAAGAGCTTTCCTCCTGCGGATTCGGTGCGTTCTTTCATTCCAACTAAACCGAGTCCGCTGCCTTCCTGAATGTGTTGGGTGGCGGATTTTTTATTGTGGATGGTGATGACCAAGAATTCCGCGGTCACTTCAGTGCACACATCAACGGGGTCAACTCCGTGACGTTGCGCATTGGTCAAGGCTTCTTGAACGATTCGATAGGCAGCGGTGCTGACCTCGGGATTGAGGTTTGGCGGCACCAGTGCCAGACGATCATTAACCTTCAGACCCGCCGTTTGCACCGTCGAAATCAGATGAGGCAGTCCGTCAAGAGCTGGTGTTGCGAGGTTGGAATTATCCGTGATGACCTCGTCGGAACGCAAAACGTGCAAAATCTGTTGGGTTTCGGCAAGTACGGATTGTATGTTCGCTCGGGCAGCAGCCAATGATTCTTGAACTTTGGTTGCATCAGCTGGGGTGTGCACTTCAGCGACTCCAAGATGTATGCCGAGCATGGCGATTTCGTGTCCCACCAAGTCATGAAGGTCCCGGGCGATCTGCAGTCTTTCATCTGAGACACGTTTGTTGATCTCAGCGACGCGTTTCATTCCGGCATCGCGAATTCGCTGATCTTGCTCTTGCCGATATCTGAAGTAGCTGTAGATGGCACTGCCCATGCCGCAAACAGCAAGAGCAATGGCCACAAATATCAAGGCTTGATGGGTGCTGGCCCCAAATCCATATGCAATGACAGCGCTGGAGAAGGAGGTAGCTGCAGCCAGCGCGGACATGCTGAAGACATTGGCACCGCGAAGGGTCGCTGAGAAGACAATGAATACCGTTACGGTCCACAACAAGATTGGGTCCAAGCCGAACGCTGCGGACAGAAGAATTGCCAGCATGGAGCCTAGAGAACCAAGCCAAATGAATTGGCGCGAGACGATTAATGAAACAGCGGAAATGCACAGGACAAGCAGTTGCGAAAGCTGTACCCCATGGGTCAAGAATTCAAAGTACCCGAAAACTATGGCAAGAAAACTGCAGGCAAAAAAGATGCGATCCAACAGTCGAGGAACCGGTTCGAGGTGCGAGCCAGCGAAGTAATTTGAAAGCCGGGACCAGCTTGATTTCGTCGGAGTATCACGTTGCATCATCAATTGATTCGTCGGATGGTGCCGACACCCTTTCGCAGTTGTTGCGATCAGTATACAAGCGAGGAGCCCACTGGCGGCTGTTGCAATTGCCTCTGAATAGTGAGGGAACCATCTCATGGGCCGATGGAGGCTCGATATTCTCTTTGGCCAAACTCAGCTATGATCGGGCGAGCAGGGGCCCAGTCGAGGAATATCCCCGTTGGCCATCATCATGACCGCCGCAGATCCATCAGCACGGGACATCTACGGCAATTAGATTCCAGGTGGTATCGACAGCTGCGACCTAGCAATCAACGCCCCCGATGTCGTGGCATGTACTGCCTTGCTCAGCACCCGCCGATTCAGCCGATATTGAACGATTCAGATGGCCAGCCGTGGCTAGTTTTCCGATGCGGCCGGTACCGGAGAACCCCAGATTCTGCGCAGGGTATCCCACGCTGGCTCGTCCATCAGCGAGGTCGGAGTAATGGATAGATGAGGTACTCCGTGTTCTTCGGCCAGACGCAACTCGTGCTCCAGGGTGGTGGCGCTCAGAGCGCCTCCCTTGTCCCAGAGGCCGATCTCGATGCCGAAGCCGGAGGAGTCCTGATCAACAAAGAACTCGGCTAGTTGGCCGGTAGTGAAGTAGCCGGTCGAATTGATGCCTTGGAAGTTCCAGATGTTCAATCGGTCGACAATCTCCAGCAGCTGGGCGTAGTCCTGCCCTGAGTCCAGGCGCCCGCGCAGATCCTCGTTGACGGGGGATCGCACGTCCATGGTCAGCTGCACGCCGGATCCGTCCAGGCGTTTCGCCACCCTGCTCATGATTGAAGCAACCGCGTCGCTGCGCCAGGCGTGAATCAGCGGGGATCCGGCATCTATCGTGCCATCAGCTGAGAGAGGCCAGCGATCCATGCCGCTGTACTCCTGGAAATCATGGAAGTCGGCTTCGCTGAAGGTATAGGAGGGGAACATCAGCTCGGTGATGTTGATGCTGTCTGGGGAATAGCGGAGGATCAGGTCCGAGACGAGCCGCTCCAGGCGACCGGTGAGGCCTTTGTGCTTCCACGCAGAGATGCTGGCCCAGTTCTTGGAAACTCCGCCTTGGGCGTTGATCCCGGCGATGTCCGGACGCGATGCGAGTTCGCGGCCCAAAAGAGTATCGATATTCAAGGAAATCGTGCGACGCTGTCCACTCTCGCTGCAGATGAACGCGTCGATTGCTTCGCGCACATAGTCACGCCCTGTGCGGGCAACCTCTTCGGATTGCCAGTCCTTGAATTCGGAAGAAGGGAAACCGATCCAGTCCAGGCGCCCCACCGAGATGGAGACCCCGGTGGCATTGACTGCATCCAGCTGCCTGGCAATATCCGGAATTCGCGTTGGGTCAGCGCTGGTGACATCCTCGAAACCGATATTCACTACGCGAGATCTGCCAGCATTACCCACCGTGGACCTGCTTCCTTGGCTATCTGGTGCCAGCGCCGTGGCCAAGCACTGTTGTTGGGCTGCAGTCACTGGGTGGTAGATCCTGGTTCCTGCTGAAGTCCGCCCATAGGGAGGCACACAGACCAGACTGATCAGAAGCACTGCGAGCACTGCCACGCGCCATCTGCGGCCCGAACCCCGTGCGGTGTTCATACGTCGTTGCCCAGGATGGCGCTGAATTCATGGCTGGAGACCACGCCGGTGCGATGGAGCTTGTTCCATTGCGCTGGCTGTCCGCGGATTTCAAAAACAATGGCGGCCACCATGGTCATGCCCATGGCTGTTGCGTAGAGCGGCCATAAAGGGAAGGTCCACAGATTCAAGAAATCCCGCCACGCAGTGTTCAGGACAATGCCGATGACAACAGAGATCAAGGTGATCCCCAAACCCGCCCAGCTGAGGATGGCAATAGCATTCCACAGCACCGAGGTTTGCCTATCGCTGGTGATTGACATCTGGCCGGATGGCACCAAATAGGCCAAAGCGGCCAGGACAAAGAGTTGGGCTACCGGCACAAAAACCATGGTGGCAAAATTGAAAAGCAGGAACGGGCCGAAGGGTCCTACCCGTGGATTGCCGTGGAGCCGCCAATGGATCTTGACGGACTGCAACAAGCCGCGGGCCCACCGCACGCGTTGCTTCCATAGCGCTCGCAGGGTGGAGGGGGACTCGGCCAGGACGATTGCGCGAGGCTCGAAGGCGACACGAAATCCGGCATCGTAGATCCTCCAGGTCAGCTCCAGATCTTCGCCTACGGTATCCGTGCGGAAGCCACCGAGTTCACGGACCAGTTCTGCACGGAAGGCTCCGATGTTCCCGGAGACCACCGGAAGGCAATGCAGCAGGGACAGGGAGCGGCGCACCATTCCGGTTCCCATGTGGGAAAGCACTGAGAGCATGCGGGTCAGCACGCGGTCCAGGTTTACTGGCCGGTCATCTCCGCACACTGCACCCACCGAGGCGTCGCGGAAGCCGGTGAGCAGCCAGGGAATGGTGACCGGTGAGAAGATGCCGTCGGCATCAACAAACACCAGCACATCCCCGGTGGCTTCTTTGATGCCACGGTTTAGTGCTGCGCCCTTGCCTGCGTTCTGCTGCCCGATGGCTCGCACCATCGGGTGGGCTTGCGCCAATGCGTGCATGACCTGCGCAGTATTATCTGTGGACCCGTCGTCCACGATGATGACTTCTGCCAAATCGCCTTTGGTCCTGAGAATGGATTCAACACACGCCCGCAGCACCACGCCTTCGTTGTAGGCGGGGACGATGACCGATACTCGGTACTTCGGGGTTGTTCCGAAGTGTCGGGCGGCCCGGCGAGAACGTCCGCGGGGCCGGCGCAATTCTTGTTCCTCATGCGGGAATCCTGGAGGGAGCCTTGTGAGTTTTCCATTGCGCGTGAAGAGCAATCCGCGGCGCACTTCGAACCAGATGGCCAAGGGGATGTAGGCCAATTTGATCGTTCCAAAAATGATGATGAGGGCAATCGCAACGTTAAAGACGATGACCAGCGCTGAGCTCATGCATTGCCCACCTTGCCCGGGGCATGCAAGCTGGCGTACTGAAGCACTGAATCCACCAACTCCGGTGCAGCCGCGCTATTGGCGCCAAAGCGGGCGTTGATCTCCAGCACCACCGGCTGGCCTTCATCGGTCAGCCGGATATCCAGATCCACAGGTCCCACCAAATCGAGGCTGGCTACCGCGGCTCTCGCCACCTGGGCCACGTGGGCTGTGGTGGCGTCGAATTCGCAACGTTGTACCGATACCGCGTTGCCTATGAGGCCCTCGCGCAGTTCTGTTTTCTCCACGACAACGCACACATCAACTTTTCCGTTGTCGGGATTGCGAAACAGCATCGGAGCGAATTCGCGCCCTGGCGCGAAACGCTGGACCAGATCTGACGCCGACATCTCTTGCGAACCGTCAGTCAGCTGGGACGAAGCGAGCAGGCGCACCCCACGGCCACCGCGGGAGACCCGGGGCTTGACGATGGCGTACTGGTGGGGGAGGAACCCTGCTACCGAGGGGCGGCCATAAAGGTCGCCACGAACGAAGTCAGGCGTGGGTACATGGTCATCGTTGAGGACCAGCATCGTCAGGTACTTGTCGTCGGCGATGCGGATTGATGTTTCCGATGACAGAAGAATCGTAGCCCCAGTTGATTCCAGCAGTTCGCGATTCTGATCCATTGCCAGGATGGGCAGTTCTTCGCTGACGGTGGGAATGACCAGCGCGACGTCTTGTTGTTTGATGATCTGTCGAAGAGCGGGAACGTAGCTTGCATCGCGCGCCGCGGGCACCTGCAGGAAGAGGCCAAGATGCTCGTCCGGCACAGGGGTCATATCCACCCCGATGACTTGGTGGCCATGCTCGTGAAGCTGGCGTGCCAAGCTGCTGCCAGCGGGTCCACCGACACCGGTAATAAGAATGATCATTAAAAGTCTCCTACCGTCTTTGAAACCAGGCGCATGACTTCAAAGCCTTCGGCGCTTTTCTGCTTGACCTGGCTTCCGCGGAAGTTGGCGATGGCTTTGGTTCGAGTGCCAGTCATATAGGGCTTGGTGCGTTGATCCGAGTGCAGCTTGATGGCCTCGACCTTTATATCGGTGTATTTCTCCACATCAACAAAGAATTTTGGCGAGAAGTCGTGACCTACCGAAGGGCTCTCGAAGCAGAGGATAGAGGGCAGCTTTCGCCCTGCGCGCATCACCGCACGGTGCACAGCCTCATGGTCTTGGTGGATATCGGTGGCGGAGTGCGTGAGGACAACATCAGGCTCGAATAGCGTGATTTCCTGTTCGATGGCGGCCACCATGTCGTTGGAGCTTTCCGAAAGGCGGGTGTCGCAGAAGTCCTGGACTGAGTGGGACTGCGCGCCGAGGTAAGCCGCTCCGCGCTGGGCTTCGCGAATGCGTCGTGGCGCATTGCCGCCATTTTCTCCTTGGGACATCACCATGATGCGCACCTCGTGCCCCGAATCAACGAGTTTGGCGATGGTTGCGCCGCAGGCCAATTCAACATCGTCGGGGTGGGCGCCAACGGCGAGGAATCGCTTCGGGCGTTCCTTACGCTGCGGACGCCGCTGCAAGAAGGTGCTCACCATCGAAAACATGAACAGCCAGATGGCGGTGATGATGGCAAAGCCCGCCCAAAGTTCTGCGCTATCAGGTGTTGAAAGGTAGCCGATGACCGAAAGGAGCAGCACAAGATTTCCTGCCACCCAGATGCACAAGATGAGTCGGTGGTTTGCAAAATCACGTGCTAGCCAACGCCTGCCCCAACGGCTTAGAGCTGTTGAGATACCCGTAATTGAAACGAGTAGTGCGAAGACACTGATGGTCATTTGCATATTTCTCTCCTTGAGGGACTTTCGAATGCGAATCCGCCAACGAAGGAGCGATAAATCTTGGGCAGGACGCGGCGCGCACTGTAAGAGGGGCCTACGTGGCATTGGAACCGCCCCCGCGTTCCAATGCCACTTCGACACCCCAGATTTATCCGTTCTCTGCGAGTGATGGATATATCTTGTAGACGGAATAGGGCGCAAATCGTGACGCGGAGGTCTGGAGAATTATTTTTGCGTAGGGTGAAGGAAAATACTGACTTCTGTAAATCATCAGATGAAATCGTGAATTTTGGTGCGTGAATGAGTTTTGATGAGGACCGGGGCTCATCTTCAAGATGTCGCTGGAGTTGCATTGAGCACGCTTTTCTCCGGTTGAAGGCAATATTTCTAGCCGACTGGAGACCGGTTTTGCAATGGCCTGCGGAGAAGCGGATGGAGATTTCCATCGCAGTCTGAGCTATGGGCGTGATTCCCTGCGATCATGGCAATAACGGTGATCCGGGCCCAGGGAAGTTTAGAAAAAGAATTACAAAGTTTTTTCAAAAACCGCGTCACGATCATCAATTCTTGCGATCTAAAAATATGTACGCGCGTGGCTACTCGATGCACAACACACGAGAACGGTACAGAAAATGCGCAGCCAAGTAGCCACTGATGTGGTGCGGACGAATATTCAAGGGAGATGAAATGCGAGCGGGAAATAACGAGGTGCGACTTCGTGATGATGTTTGCGTGGAATCGCCCTTTCTAGTTCAGACACACGATGGAAGAATGTTGGAGGCACGCAGTAATGCAGTCAAGGGTGGGACCTTGGCCGCGAAAGTTCTGCGGGCCGCAAATTTGGGGAATGCTGCAGGTTGCCAAGAACGTGATGGCCAGCTGAAGGCCTTAGACGTTTTGGGGGCGTTATGACAATTGATTCGGGAGAGATCTTCGCTGAACTCAGTGATGCGAACTTGATCCGAGGGATCCGCGGAGGGGACCGGGAATCCCAAGCGCATCTATATCGACGCCATAAGCAGGTTGCCTTGGCTGTCGCCTATCGTCATACCGATACTCCGTCTGAGGCTGAAGATATCGTTTCAGAAGCATTCTTGAAGGTTTTCCAAGCCATTGAACGAGGCTTGGGGCCGCAGGAATTCTTCCGAGCCTATTTGCTGACTGTCGTATCGCGCTGCGCTTTTGCCAGGAACAAGGCAGCGTCGCAGCAGATCGTTGTTGACGATCACCAAGAGTTCCATATGGGGGATGCATTCGCTGACGACGTCATGGATCGGGCCGAGACATCTTTTATCGTCAATGCCTTTCAGTCCTTGCCCGAACGCTGGAGGATGGTGCTCTGGCACGTCGAGGTTGAGGGGCTCGCACCTCGCGAAATCGCTCCGATCCTGGGGATTACACCGAATGCGGTATCGGCTCTGGCTATTCGTGCGCGTGAAGGACTGCGCCAGGCGTACCTCTCGGCGCACATGAAGGCCCACTCCGGGCTTTCGGAACAGTGCGCCGAAGCGCGAAAGCACCTGCCTGCGATGGTCCGTGGCACCCTCAAGAGCAAAGACGAAAAGGCAGTCAAGCAGCACCTGAAGACTTGTGATGAGTGCGCCGCAGTATTCGCGGAACTCACCGAAGTAGGCTCTAGCCTGCGTGCCTTCATCGTGCCGCTGCTGGTTGGCGGCACCACGGCGCTGGGCGTACCAGCGGCCGGCGGAATCGCGGGTGCCCAGGGTGTTGCATCGACGGTATCGGCAAGTGCCGGGGCCACCGCTGGTGCTGTTGGTATCGGGACGACTGGTGGCGTGGTGCTGGTGTCTTCGGTGGGCGTCGGATTATTGACGATGACCGCATTCGCAGCTGCAGGGGGTTTTCTGCCCGATGCGACCACGGGTGCTGATCCGAAATCGGCCCCGCCGGCGAGCTCCAAGGAATACAATCCCGCTCCGGCCCCTGAAGTCGTTGCGCCCGAGAGCACTGAATCGGGTCAAAGACCCGGGCGTTCGGCATGGGTTCAGCCTGCGCCGACGCTCGATGCTGAACCGTCTGAATATCTTGCTCGGACACCTGGTTTTGTTGCTCCAATGAAGCAGCAGGAGACGGGGCCATCGCAGCAGAGCGCCCGCGCGGAAGCGCCACCAGTTATACCGTCACCGAGTGCGCCATCTGCGGCGCCTACTGCCGAAGCTGCAGCCCCGCTGGAGAGTTCTGATCCGGAACCGGAGCCAAGCATCGAGGCAATGCCTCAGGTAACGGAGACGCCAACCGCTGAACCATCAACTGCGCCTGTTCCGGAAGAATCGTCGCATCCTGCAACCGCCGAAGCGACGGCTGGGCCGAGCGCCGAACCTAGCGTGGCGCCGACGCCTGAACCTTCCGTGGAGCCAGCACCGGAGCCGAGTCCAGAGGCGAGGGAGACTCCAACCGTGGAACCGACTCCGGAAGCATCTGTGACTCCGACGGCCGAGCCATCCGTGGCTCCGACGGCCGAGCCATCCGTGGCTCCGACGGTCGAGCCATCCGTGGCTCCGACGGTCGAGCCTTCCGTGGAACCAACGGCCGAGCCCACGGAATCACCGAGCATTGAATCGCAAGAGCAGTTCGAAGTCGCGATGCACACCGACCATCATCCGCACTTCCCGACGTATACCTTTGATATCACGCCACCAGAAGGCGTAGCGCGGTACACCGTCAATGTTGAAATGAAAAAGTTGGCTTTTGACATGGTGGAAGTATCGGGGCATTGCCATTGGCACCTGCTGGGAATCCATACCCTGAAAATCTCTTGTACCGGCCCTGCTGAGCTGTCGGTGACTACCTTGCAAACGAATAAGGAACGCACGATCAGCTTTGACTTCCCGGATAGCCCGCAGTCGAGCACGGCGTTCCGGATGAGCTAACCCGAAGAAGGCCCTGGAATTCCAGCCGCACCACGGGATCCGGCGGCGTTCGCCATTCGCGCACCGGTCTCCAGCTCCTCCCGTGCAGGTGCATGCGGCGCGAGCAGGCCAGGGAACATCCATGCGTGCAGAGCCTGCTCCGTGCAAGCCGCGAACTTCAGCTGTTGCTGTGTACCGCGCCGCCAGCGGGAGCAGCAGAAGCATCCGGCGTTGCATCCGCAGATGCTGGTGCGGTTCCAGCGCCGGGCAGGCCAGAATTTTTCGAAGGGCGCCGCGAGGGGCTCATCCCCGCAACGGCCACGGCGCAGACCGAAGTCAGCACCAGCGAGAGCGCTGGGGCGAAGACCGTCCACGGGGCGCGCTCGACGTAGCCGATGCCCTCGGCCAGCAGCAATCCCCATTCCGGAGTGGGCGGCTGGGCGCCCAGGCCCAGGAAGCCCAACGCCGCCAGGGCCAGGGCAACTCCGGGAAGGCGCAGCATGCCATGGCGCAGCAAGGGCGGGACGATTGCCGGCAACAGGTGCTTCACGAAGATTTCCCCGCGGCGAACTCCGGACAGCGGCAGCCAGCGGATATGCGGCATGGCCCGTGCTTCTTCGAGCAATGATGCCGCATGGGCGGACAACGGGGGCCAGGTCACCCACAGCACTGCCACCCCGGCGCCGATCACCGAGGGACCCAGCAGCGCGGCAATCACGACGCCCGCCAGGATTGGCGGGGTGGCATTGGCAATGGCCGAGGGCCCGCGGGAGATCTCGCCCAGCCCGGCCAGCAGCAGGCCGATGGCCACGGCACAGAGCACGATCAGCACTGCCGGGGCGACCGTGCCCAAGGTTCCATGGGCCACCCGGCCCAGCAGATCCCGGCCGCTGGCATCAGCGCCGAAGGGAAGGGACCAGCTCGGCGCGGCCAGCCGCTGGTGGCTGATCGCGTAGGGATCGCGGGGCAAGCCGAAGGCCATGATGGCCAGCAACCCGGTGCAGGTGATCCCCGCAGTCCAGCGCAGCAAGGAGGATTTGCCGCGGAATTCCGGCGGGACGGACAAGGCTCCGGCAGGCAGTGGACCCCCGCGCAGCCAGCGCCGGGCGGCGGTGGCCAGCAATCCGATGAGCACTGCGGTTCCTGCCATCAGCAGCAGGCCTGCCTGCAGCGCCGGGATATCCTGGGCATTGGCCGAGCCGAGCAGGAAGCGTCCCAGACCGGGGATGGCGAAGACCTGTTCCACGGCGACCGCTCCGCCCAGCAGACCGATGAACACCAGGCCGAACTGGTCGATGATGGCAGCGCCTGCGCGGCGCAGCACCCCGGCCAGCAGCACGGGGCCCGAGGCCCCGGCCATCCGCCAGATCATCACCCATGGCTCGCCGGCCACCGAGGCAATGGCGTCGGCCAGCAGCCGGCCCAGCAGCCCGCCGGCCGGAATGCCCAGGGCCAGGGCCGGCAATACCGCGGTATCCAGCCCGGTCCAGCCATAGGGCGGAAGCCAGTCCAGCTTCACCGCGACCAGCACCAGCAGGATGCTGGCCAGCAGGAATTCCGGCAGGGCAGTCAGGGCGACGCCCAGCGGCCCGGAACCGGTCTGCGGCCTGTCGCGCAGCACCCGAAGCATCGCCGGGGCGATCAGGCAGAGTGCCACCAGCAGGGCGGCTGCGCTGGCAAAGGCCGTGAGCGTGGCCGAAACGGACAGGGCCCGCCAGGCCCCGGGGCCGATCGGTGCTCCGCTGACCCAGGATGAACCCAGATCCCCGCGCAGCACCCCGGCCCACCACTGCAGGCTGGAGTGCACAGGCCCTTGGCCCAGTCCAAGCTGTTCGCGGATGGCGGCCAGCGCCTGCGGCGTGGGCTCCAGCTCCGCATAGCGGGCCCGCAGCACCGCGGCGGCCGGATCGGTGCGCGAAAGCCAGGGCAGGGCGCCGGCGAGCAGGAGCAGCACCAGGGCGCTGAGCAGATAGGAGGCGGCGGAAACCAGCGAGGTTTTCTGCCTGTAGGCGCGGAGGAATCTCATGCGGTGCTTCTTCGCCCTACTTGGTGTCCAGCTGCGTCAGCGTGGTGACCAGGGACCGTTCGCGAGGATCCCGGGCAGCACCGGATACGGCGGCATTTTCACCCTGGATCACCCGCTCATGCAGCAGCGGGATGGCCGCATCGGTACCCAGGATCCTTGCTTCGGCCAGCATGATGGCACGCTGGCGGCCGGTGCCCGCGTCGGTTTCCGAAGCGCTGGCGATGGCCTCTTCGACCTGGGCATCGCACAGCTGGGAGATGGCGAAGCCGCCTTCGCAGGTGAAGTCCGAGGCGAAATAGGCCACCGGGTCACCGGAGTCCAGAACCGTGGCGCGGGAGAGGATGAAGGCGTCGAAGGCGCCGTCCAGGGCATCGGCCTCGATGTACTGGTATTCGCGCACATCCTGCTGCACCTCGAAACCTGCCGCTTCCAGCTGCTGCTCGAGGATCACGGCCACTTCGGGAAGTTCCGCGCGGTCGGTGAAGGTGCCCAGCGAGATCTTGACATCCTTGACCTTGGCCGGCTGCGCGCGGTGGGCCAGCAGTTCCTGGTACTCGGCATCGTCGCGGTACTCGGCGGCGTAGGGCAGGGCGGGGCCGAGCAGGCCCTCGGCAAGGTCGGCGCGGTCCTCGTAGACGGATTCGATAATGGCCGCGCGGTCGATGGCTTCGCGGGCCGCGGCGCGTACCGCTGGATCGGCGAAGGGCCCTTTCTTGGTGTTCAGGTACAGCGTATTGGTGCGCGGCATCGGGACTTCGGTGAGCAGTTCCTGGTCCACGGTGGAGGCCTGGCCAGCCGGAATGGCCTCGACGATGTCGGCCTCGCCGGTGCGCAGGGCCGCGGTGCGGGCCGTGCCGTCCGGAACGAATTTCACGTCGATGCCCTCGGCGGACGCCGGCTCGCCCCAGTAGCCATCGAAGCGATCCAGGGTTGCCCCGGAGATGCCGTCTACTGCGGTGATCTTGAACGGTCCGGTTCCGGTGTTCACCGGGTTGACCCCGTGATCGGTGTAGGCGGAAGGATCAAAGATGGCCAGCTGCGGGCTGGAAAGGCGCTGGGGCAGCAGCGGGTCGGGATCAGCGGTGGTGATCCGCAGGGTCTGGCCATCGACCGCATCGACGTTCAAAGCGGTCCCGTTCAGGATGCGCGGCACGGGGGTGGAATCAATGGCCGCCTGCAGCGAGTTGGCGGCCGCCGCGGCTGTCAGGGGTTCGCCGTTGTGGAAGCTGACGCCCTCGCGGATGGTGATCTCCCAGGCCGTATCGCTGGTGCGCTGCCAGGCGGTGGCGAGCCCCGGGGTGGCGTCGCCGGATTCATTGAGGGTTACCAGGGTCTCAGCGGTGGACCAGCGTGAAAGCTTGAAGGCGTCATCGCTCAGCGGGTCCAGGCCCGAGCGGGGCGGCTGCATGTGGGCCACCGAAATGCGCCCGGTGCTGCCTGCTGGCTCGGCGGAGGCGGAGAAGCAGCCGGTCAGCGCCAAGGTGGCAGCGAGCGGGAGCAGGAGCAGGGGCAGGGAGGTGCTGCGGCGTCGAGTCATGAAAGTGCGTTCCTTGCGAGTGGGTCGGTGATGGGCGCAGATCAGCGCGGCGCGCTGATGCGCAAATGGCGTGAACAGCGGGCTGCCAGCTGCAGATCGTGGGTGACCAGCAGCAACGCGATTCCGGTGTCATTGGCGGTCGTGAACAAATGCTCTGCCACTTCGCCGGCGGTGGCGGGGTCCAAGGCGCTGGTGGGTTCATCGGCGACCAGCAGCGCCGGGTCGACGACCAGCGCGCGGGCCAAAGCTGCCCGCTGTGCCTGGCCGCCGGAAAGCTCGCGCGGCCGCCGATCCAGCAGGGCGGGATCGAATCGGGCCACGTGGGCGGCCCGCTCGATCTGTTCTTCTGCTGCCAGGTGCGGTGCCAGGCGGGAGAGTGCCAGATGCAGCGACCTGCGGATGGAATACCGGGGCACGAAGGCCGCCGCGGCATCCTGCGGGACGCCTTGGACCAGGTGCCGGCGCTGTCCCGAGAGATTCCTGCCGGGCAGTGACCACGGTGTGCCGAGCAGGTTCACCTGCCCCGTGGACGGGTCGCCCAGTCCCAGGATGATGTCGGCCAGCGTGGATTTGCCGGCACCGGAAGCGCCGGTAATGGCCAGCGATTCGCCGGCTTCCACGGCCAGGCAGACCGGAGCCAGGATCTGCCGGGCATTGCGGCCGGTGCCTCGGCTCGCCGATACCCCGGATGCCTCGAGTACCGGGTGGCTCATGCCGGGACCGCCTGCCGTGCAGGCGCCAGCTCTTCGCGCAGCCTCCCGGAATCCAGCCGGATGCGCCGCGTGGCCAGGGCCCCGGCGACCTCTGGATCATGGGTGACCACGACCATGGCCTGCTCTGCGGAAACCACCTTGTCCAGCAGGCCGAGGATCTTGTCGCGCGATGCCTGGTCCAGGGCGCTGGTGGGTTCATCGGCCAGGATCAGCGGGGCTGAGCTCAGTGCCGCCAGCGCCACCGCGGCACGCTGTGCCTGGCCGCCGGAGAGCTCTGCCGGGCGGCGCTGCAGCAGCTGCGGATCATCTAGGCCCACCGAGGCCAAGGTGTCTTCAACTGCCTGGGCGCTGCGGCCGCTGGCCTTGCGCAGCTGGCGGCCCAGCGGCATCAGCGGATGCAAAGCATCTTGGCCTCGCTGCGGAATGTAGCCGATGCGCTCGCAGCCGATGGTGCGCGTCCCGGCGTAACCCAGCTGCGCGGCCCAGCGGCCGGTGATCATCGAGAGCAGCAGCGATTTGCCGCTGCCCGAGGGCCCGGTGACTACCAGGCGCTCGCCGGAGCAAATGCGCAGCTCGGGGATTTCGAGGAGCACCTGTGAAGAACCGCGGACGCACAGCGAGCTGTTCTCAAGGCTGAGCAGTTCTGTGGCGCGGCTGATGCCTGCCTGATTCCCCATGCTAATCATAATGAGAATGATTATCACTTAAGTGTTGCGGTGAGGGCAAATTGCGCTGGGGAGCGAAGGGAGGGGCTTCTCGCGGCGAGAGGTTAACATCTGCAGGCGCGTCGGCTTGCAGGCGGCGGCAGACGGGAGTCCATGCATCTGGAGATCTCTTGTACCCGATTGCCCGCAGTCGAGCACGGCGTTCCGAATGAGCTATTTAAACCTCAACGCAGTGCCGGGATCATGATGATTCTGGCACTGCGTTGAGGCGCGGCAGCAAAGGCGTGGATGACCTACTTGAGCGGTTCCAGCGGCACTTCAATGAGCGGGACGCCTGGATCTTGGCGCCGTCCGCCACGCTGGGCTCCTGCGCCCGCTGCAATGACGATAATGATGCCCGCGAACTGGAACCAGGTTGGAGTCTGGGACAAGATCAGCAGGCCAATGAGAATGCCAAAGGCCGGCTCAATGGAGAGCAACGTGCCAAAAGCGGTGTGATTCATCCGCTTGAGCGCCAGCATTTCCAGGCCGAAGGCGATGACCGGGGTGATCAGGGCAATGCCTGCCGCGGCGAGAAGTGTCCACCAGGCAAAATCGTGGCTGATCACCTGTGGCAAGCCAACGGGCAGTGTCGCGATGGCAGCCACCGGGATGGTCAGCGACAAGCCGCTGATTCCCGAGAAGCGGTCGCCAACGTGCTGGGTCAGGACGTTGTACAACCCCCAGCAGGTTCCAGCGCCGAGTGCGAAGAGCACACCTGCCGCGTCGATTTGCCCGTGCCACGGTTCCGTCAGCAGCACAACGCCCAGGACGGCCAACGCTGGCCAGAGCAGCGCTTTCCGGTTTTTGCTCATGATCCCGGCCACGGTGAGCGGGCCGAGGAACTCGATGGATACCGCGGTGCCCAATGGAATGCGGGCAACCGCTTCCAGGAACAATGCGGTCATATAGCCGGTGACAACTCCCAACGCGATCAGCGCCGGAATGTCCTGCTTGCGGATGGAGCGGAAATTGGGGCGCGCGATGACCCAGAGAAAGACTGCTCCGAAGCACATGCGCAGCCAAGCGGTGCCACCGGCACCGACCTGTTCAATGACAAAAACGGACGTGGCGTTGGACAGCTGGACCGCCAGCATGGCGGTAATGGCCAGGGTCCACGGCGGCAGGCCGTTGAACGTGGAACGAGAGATCACTGGGCACCTGCGATTCGCTGTGAAACTTGTACGGCAGCACCCAGGGACTGCATGGCTTGGCCCAGGGCCTCGCCGGCAGCTTCCAGCTGCGTGTCGGACATGGGGGCCAGGGCGTCCAGGATGAAGAACGCGGTGGTGGTGTTCTCGGACAGGGCGGTGCGCCGTCCCTGCCTCCAGTTCCAGCGGCGGCACGTCACCCCGGTGCCATCCCGCCAGATCACTTCGCCCGCATCCGGGTTCTCGATGGTTGGCTCGCCGCCGGCAACGGTATCAAAGGCTTCGTCGCCGGATGCACGCGTGAGCAAGGCCGGGCCGTCATATAGATCGAAGTCTTCGCCGCCAATCGGGATCTGGTGGACAACGGAAATGGCGTTATAGATATCGGTCAAGGCATTGACACGCGGCAGGCCTGACGACGCGCGGCGGGTGAGCGCTTCGAGGCTGTTGCGGGTGCGCTGGGGTTTCGCCCCGAAGGCGCGGTAGGCCTCGCGCCAAGCATCGATCTGCGGCAACTGATCCACGGGGGTGCCGGCGAGCAGCGCCGCCGCATGCGCTTCGGCCTGCCCGATCAGCTCATCGGCAATCCGCGCATCGGCCTGCGGGTTGATGCCCTCAACCACCAGCAGCAAGGCGCGGTAGTCAGGACGCAACTCCAGGACCGCTGGGTCGATTGAGCATCCGTAGAGGAATTCGGTGGGGGTCAGGTTATTTGGCATTGGTGCTCTCCGGTTTATGGGTATGGCCAACGCCTGGTTCGTAGACGCACAGGCTGAAGGTGGCGGCGGTTTTGCGTAAATTAGCGTAGGCGTGCGGTGCATCCCCGTCGAAGGAGATGGCATCTCCGGCCTTCAGCTCATGGATTTCGCCATCAACCTCGATGGTGATTGAGCCCTTGAGCAGATGAAGCAGCTCCCGGGTCCCTGAGGAGTGGGGTTCGCTCTCGAGCCGTTCGCCGGGCGCCAGGGTCCAGTCCCACAGTTCAACCACGTCCGGTGCGTCGGTGCCAGCCACCAGCACGCCGCGTCCTCCGTTCTCACCGGTCCACAATGCGGCTCCTTCGCCAGCCCGGGTGATCTTGGAGCGTGCGGCTTCCGGCGGTTCCACCAGGGCGGGCAGGCCGAGGCCCAGTGCATCCGAAAGCTTCAGCAGGATGCTGACGCTGGGGTTGGCGGTGCCCTGTTCGACGTTGATGAGCATGCGCCGGCTGACGCCTGCCAGCTCGGCAAGCTGATCCAGTGTCCAGCCGTGGTTCTTGCGTTCGCTTTTTACCCGGTCCCCGATGGTTCGGGCGAGCCGCTCGGCACTTGTATCCATGAGTGCATCATACTGCACTAAGAGTGCATTGTCGATTGATGCGGTTGGGCCTGGCCAGGGCTTGGGTGACGCGCTCACCGGTGTTGCCGTGAAGGCTGCTGGTCGCAGGCGTTCCCTGGGGTGCACGGCTGTCTCAGGGGGAGCCGCATTCGTATCGAGCGCGGTGTTCGCCTTGCGCCCCCGGGCGATAGGGGCTAGGTGTCGCGGAACATCTGCGCTATGCCCTCCGGGCGTTGCGCGCAGGCAATTGAATTCTGCCCATGCCGCATCAGCAAGCCTCGATGCGGTGTTGCCTTCATGGGCTCGTCGCCGTCGGGTGCCACGGCAACGCAGAGTGCCGCGATCGCCCTGCTTTTTCTGGTCGCGGCTGCGCCAATTTCATTGACCGGCAACAAAAGATCACCTAGAGTAAACAAAATATGCATATAGGTAATCCATGTCACTCCTTTATGCCCGCTTCCGCAGTGTCCATCTTGGGACCTCAGCCTTGGGAGAATCGTTGAGCACAGTTGCACCGACCGAAAAAGACGTCCTGGACGCCGCTGCCAGAATCGTGGAAGCTTTCGCCGCGACCAGCACGCAAGAGTATTTCTCGCTCTTCGCCCCGGACGCATCATTCATATTCCATCCCGAAGCCACCCGGCTGGATGACCGGGCCAGCTATGAAGTGCTATGGAACGGCTGGCTAGCCGAGGGGTGGAGGGTCACCAGCTGCCGTTCCTCCGATCAGCTGGTCCACGTTTTTCCCGGCGGGGCTGTGTTCAGCCACACGGTATCAACCGCTATCCAAACCGGAAACGAACCCGAAAACATCTCCACGGATTCGTACGTGGAACGTGAAACCATCGTTTTCCGCCAGGAGCCGGACGGTTCGCTGATAGCCATCCATGAACATCTCTCCACGGTTCCAGACGAAGCATCCACCGAGGCAAATGGCGGAAACGCATGAATGTCTATCGCAAATTCGAGCAGAAGCTCGAAGCCGGGGCGGAAAACTCCGGCCCTATCCGCGGACAGCTGGGGACCGGACGCATCGGAATGATCTGGCTTGCAGCCAACCTTGTGGTGACGACACTGCTGACCGGAACGTTCTTCGTGCCGGGCCTGGATTTCAGTCTTGCGCTGATCATGATCGTGGCAGGAACCTTTGTTGGCGCCATTATCTTGGTGCTCGTGGGAAATATCGGAACCCGCACCGGCCTTCCGACCATGGCTATCACGCGCGGGGCGTTCGGCACCCGGGGCAGCCTCCTGCCGATTGCGGCGAACGTCATCGTGCTCATGGGCTGGAGCTGGGTGCAGGCCATGCTGGCCGGAGTGACAGTCAACTACATTGTTGCCTCGGCCACCGGATTCGACCACCCGGTGCTGTTCTCGGTGATCTGCCAGGTTTTTGTCGTGTCCCTGGCCCTGTTCGGGCATGAGGGAATTTCACGAGTCGAGCCGTGGCTGGCCGTGCTGATTCTGGCGATCATGGGATATGTCTTTGCCGTAGCCTTCGGAAAATTCGAACCCGCGCAGTTCGCGGCAATCCCCGTCGATCATTCTCTTGGCTACACGCCCTTCATCGTCCTGGACATTGTCATTGCCACCGCCGTTTCCTGGACGGTGCTCTCCGCGGATATCAACCGCATGGCCCGAAGCTCGCGCTCGGGCATCGTCGGCTCGGGAATCGGATACTTGCTCTCCACCGTCCTGGCGATGATTCTTGGCGCCACCGCTCTTGGCTATGTCATTCTCTCCGGCGGCGAGGCCACCGCGTTCGACCCGACGATTCTGGTTGCTGCCTTTGGCGCGCCGCTGGCCATCGCCATCTTCCTTTCGGTCATGGCTACCAATACGATGGCCGTCTACGGAATGATCACCTCGGTGGTCAACTCCCGTCCCGAACGCAAGCTGCCCTTCCTGGCCACCGCGTTGGCAGTTGGCTCAGTCTCCATCCTCGGAGCCACCTGGCTGGCACTGCTGGATCAATTCACCGACTTCCTGACCCTCATCGGTGCCTTCTTCGTTCCAGTCTTCGCCATCATGATTGTCGACTACTACTTCTTGAAGCGCGGCAGCTACACCCGTGACATCCTGCGCCATACGGGCGGAGCCTACTGGTACCGCAATGGAGTGAACTGGATTGCCGTGGCAGTGTGGGTGGCCGGCGCAGTGGTCGCCTACCTGCTGACCTACATTTTCCCGAGTCCCATCGGTGCGACGCTTCCGTGCTTCTTCGCCAGCTTCCTGCTCTATCTCGGGCTGTCCTGGAACCAGCGCAGCCGCAAGGGTATCGTGGCCCATGAACACCTGGTTCGCGAGGCTTCCCAGCAGGCTGGCTGACCGGGTTCCGGACAAGTGGTGTGAGGATTGCCTGAGAATTCTTCAACCCGATAGCCAGTAAATCATTTCTGCACATAGACTTGCGAAAAACGGGACGAGTCAAGCTCAAAGCCTCTGATACTCAAGTAACCGTCGACAGTGTTCTCCGTCGCAGGAATGTGAGTTGTGACTATGCAAGCTACCGGTGCCCTAACGCCTTTCAATTCACCATTGGTGAAGCTAGAGCGCCTCTTCGAATCAAGCGGTGTCGAATTATTCGCCAAGCTGGATTCACTGCAGCTATCGGGCAGTACCAAGGAGCGCACCGCCGAATCCCTGATTACAGCCTTCCTGGAATCAGGAGAACTGGAACCCGGTGGAATGGTGGTGGAATCCACCTCGGGCAACCTGGGCATTTCCCTCGCCCGGCAGTGCGTGGTGCGGGATATCAGATTCGTGGCTGTCGTGGATGAGAACGCCAACAAGTCCGCGCTTCAGATCATGCGCGCCTACGGTGCCACGGTGGATCTTGTCAGGGATCCGCCCGATGGCAACAGGCTGGCAGCCCGCCGGCAGCGCGTGGCCCAGCTGCTGAACGAGAACCCCGGCGCGGTGACCACCAACCAGTATGGATCGCTGCGCAATCCCGAAGCCCACTACTCCTCGACCATGCCTGAAATCATGGAAGCGGCGGGCGGGGAGCTGGACATGCTGTTCGTTGCCACCAGCACCACCGGAACGATCCTTGGATGCCAGAAGTACGTCCGGGAACATGATCTGGCCACAAAACTGGTGGCAGTGGACGCAGCGGGCTCGGTGCTCTTTGGCGGCGAAGCAGCCGAGCGGCGCCTGCCCGGGCTGGGCGCAGGCATCATTCCCGAGCTGTCCTTGCAGGTGCAACCCGATCAGGTATTGCGCATCCCTGAAATCGAAATGGTGCGTGGTTGCCGGCGGCTGGCCCGGCGCGAAGGCATCTTGGCCGGCGCATCAACCGGGGCCATCGTCGCTGCCCTGGGACAGGTGCTGCCCGACGTGCCTCGGGGTTCGCGCGTGGCTTTTCTGGTGCACGATTCGGGCGTGCCGTACCTGCACACCGTCTACAACGATCAATGGGTTGAAGAGAACCTGGGCGAGGTGCTCGATCCAGCGGGAATCCATGAGCTAGAGGATGATGCCGCACGATGACCCGCATAGCAATGATTGGCGGTGGGCCAAAATGCCTGTTCGCGCTGCTGGAGCTCAACGATTCGCTGGCTGCTGGCGCCGCGCACCTGTTGCACGTGGACGTCTATGACCCGTACCCGCCAGGAGCGGGACGGGTATGGAATACCGGGCAGCCCAGGGAACTGAGGCTGAACGTGAACTCGCGCATCATCGACGCCTCCTGGAGCCTCTGCGCGCAAACGTTCAACGAGTTCCGGGACCGGCAGCCAGCCGGCGCGATCCACGACGCCTTTCCGCCAAGGGCGCTTGTCGGGGAATATCTGCGAGAACAATTCGAGCTGCTGGCGCACCTCGGATCGCTGCCCGTCCGGCACCTGGCGCTAGCGGTGGAAAAACTGGAACGCCAAGGGGATCAATGGATCGTGAAGACGGGCTCTGGCAGCTTGCTCTACGACGAGGTGGTCATCGCCACCGGCCACGGACTCGCGGGAAGCAAGCACAGCCACACGGCTCTAGCGCCCATCGCGGCCGCCAGCCTGAGCGTTGAGCAATCCCAGGATGCGCTTCGCAGCGTGCCCGCCGGGAGCAGCGTATGGATCCGCGGCGCGGCATTGACCGCCTACGACGTGGTCCTGGCATTAACCGAAGGACGCGGCGGGCAATGGGAAGCGGCTGAAGGCGGCCCGGGTGGCACGTTGGAATACCTGCCCAGCGGACGCGAGCCACAAGAGATCACCATGGCCTCGCGCCATCGCATCCCGATGACACCCAAGCCGGCAAGCATTCCGCCAGAAACCCAAGGCATCCTCGATGCCTGCAAGGCACAGCTGCGCCGGTGGGGGAGCCTCGGCCCAAAGGAGACCGGGCAGATGTGGCGCATCCTGCTGGACTGCGCCATTCAGGTTGCCGCGCTGAATTCGGTTCCTGCGAGCGAAGAATCCCTGAGGCAGACACTGGAAACCGGGCAGTCCGCCCAGTTCTCCACGCAGGCCAGTCCCTTCGAACAAATGGGATACAGCCTTCTTGCGCACCAAGGGCTGAAGCCCCAAACCCAGGAATGGGTGTGGGCAGCAGTCTGGTCCGGGGTGTACCCGGAACTAATCGCCGCACTGTCCCGGTTTCACTGGACCGGGCAGGAGCGCAAGGAATTCAACGCTGCCGCCGCAAACCTCGAGCGCATGGCCTTCGGCCCGCCAATTCCCACAGCCCAGAAGCTGATGGCCCTCCATAATGCGGGGATGCTGCGGCATGAACCAGCCAGCCCGGGGCCACCAGAAGGCGCGGTGATGATTGACGCGGTGACTTCACCGGCCGGGGTGCTCACCGCGCCCTTCCCTGAAGGAGAACCCGCCAGCGGGCTTATCCAGGGATTGCTCGCCGACGGCGAGATCAAGATCAGGACCGGCGAGCGCGGCCTGCTCACGGACACCGACGGGACCTGCATTAATGCCGAAGGGGCGCGCAACGAATCCCTGGCCGCGCTGGGACGCCCCACCGAAGACCCCACCCTGGGCCACGACACCTTGAACCGGGGATTGCACCCGGAATACCAGCGCTGGTCCCAGCGCATCCTTGCACAACTGAACGCCCCCAGCCAGAAAGCAGCCTATTGATGCCCCCGCTGATGCACGGAACCTTGCCCTTGACCGCCCGCTTGGAACCATGGATGGAAAACCTGGTTCAGGACCCCGAGCTGTGCAAGGAATTGCTCGGCCAGTGCGGGTCTCCGTTGAACGTCCACGACTACTCGTCCATGTCCCGGAACATCACCGAGCTGCGGGATGCGGCATCGGGGCACGGCATTGACTTCCAGGTCTATTTGGCGCGCAAGGCCAACAAGACCCTGGGAGCGATCGACAAGGCGGTGGCCGAAGGCTGCGGCGTGGATGTGGCCAGCTTCCACGAGCTGGATCAATGCCTGCAGCGCGGGGTCAGCCCGGAATCGCTGATTGTTACCGCCGCGGTGAAATCCAGGGCGCTGCTAAAGCTGGCGGCAGATAACAACGTGGTGCTGAGCCTGGACAACACCGATGAAGCAGCGGACCTGTTGGAACTGGCCAAGAGCGGCGGGGCTCCCGTGCCAGTTGCCTTGCGCCTGGCCTCAAGCAGCCCGGAGATTCCGCCCACCAGATTTGGGCTGGCCGCGCAGCAATGGCTGGACTTCTTTGCCCAGTTGGACAGCCACGAAGCGATCAGCATTGTCGGTGTGCACTTCCATCTCAATGGCTATAGCGGCGGGCAGCGGGCACTGGTGCTGCAAGAGTCCATGGAATTTGCCGACGCCCTGGGGCAGCTCGGGCACACGGTGGAATTCGTGGACATGGGTGGCGGCATTCCGATGTCCTATCTTGATGATTCAACGCAGTGGACCGGATTCTGGGAGGCGCTCGCCGACCTGCCCGATGGCGATGAATCCTTGACCTGGAAATCCGACCGGCTGGGAGCCACCGGGCCGCAGCCCAGCAATGCCTTGTACCCCTATCACCAGCAGCTGATTCGCGGACCCTGGCTGGATCAGATCCTCGCGGCCCGCAACCCTGACGGGTCCCGGAGCGTAGCCCAGATGCTCACTGAGCGGGGGATTCAATTGCGCTGCGAACCGGGCCGTTCGCTGCTTGATGGCTGCGGGCTGACCCTGTCCGAGGTCGCGTTCACCAAGCAGCGCAGCGATGGGGCCAGCCTGGTGGGGTTGCACATGAACCGCACCCAATGCCGTTCCACTTCTGCGGACTTCCTGGTTGACCCGATCCTCGTCAAGGCCTCGGGCCGGCACGCACCAGAGCGCTCGCCGTACAGCGGGTTCCTCGTCGGTGCGTACTGCATTGAAGAAGAACTGATCCTGCGCCGCCGCTTTGAGTTCCCGCACGGCGTCTCCAAGGGGGATATCATCGCTTTTCCCAATACCGGGGGATACCTGATGCACATTATCGAGAGCGCATCGCATCAATTGCCGTTGGCCAAGAACGTGATCCTGGAAGGTCGGCACGCGGTCCTCGATGACATCGACCAGGCCGGTGCTGGCATAGGCTAGCGGGCACCGGCTTGGCCGGATGGATCAGCGCCCCAGCTGAAACCTACCCCACATGGACCCATGGGCGGCGCTGCAGGTTCGGCTCCGCCTCGCGCAGCACTTCCCGCGTCAGCGGGGCGATCTCGCCCTGCCCGAGGAAGATGAACTTCGCCAGGTTCAACAGCGGATTGCCCTCGGTCCAGCGGAAGTAGATGTGCGGCATGGCCTCGTATTGATCCCGGATGGCCATGGCGATGGCCGCGATGGACGTGGATACCGAAGGGGCGGTGGCTTCAAGGATCCACTGGCCGTGGCGGGTGATGCCGCGCACCTCGATATCCTGTGCGAAGTCCGAATAGTCGCTGACCTTGATTTCCAGGAAGACCACCGGGGCGCGCTGCGGGATGTGGCTGGCCAGGATCGCATGCTGGTGCTTGTGCAGGTAGCGCCGCTTGGAGATCTTGACCGGTTCGTGGGCAATGAGCCGGAGCAGTCCTGCGCTGCTGGCCTTGTGGATGATATCCACGGCGGCGGCATCAAACATCACCGAGGTGGCGCGCAGCTCGGTGGAGCGCCGGAACCTGGACAGCAGCGAGACCAGGAGCACGGCCGCGATGAAAAGGGCCGCGATTTTCAGGCCGTCCGGGCGCTCGACGCAGTTGGCGATGGTTGTGTAGACGAAGATCAGGCTGGCGGCCCCGAAGAGCATCGCCTTGCGCTGTTCGCCTTTGCGCTTGGCTGAGATGGTGACCGCTATGGCCGCCGAGCACATCAGCACCAGCACGCCGGTGGCGTACGCCGCGCCCTGGGCATCGACGCTGGCCTTGAAATGGATGGTGATGCCCAAGGCAACGAGGATGACTACCAGGACCAGCGGGCGCACGGCACTGGCCCATGCCGGCGCCATGCCGAAGCGCGGCAGGTAGCGGGGAATGAGGTTCAGCATTCCGGCCAGCGCTGAGGCGCCGGCGAACCAGAGGATCAGGATCGTTGCCACGTCGTAGACGGTGCCAAAGGCATCACCCATCAAATGATGCGCCAGCCACGAGAGCGCGCGGCCATTGGCCTGGCCTCCGGGCTGGAATTCCTGGGCCGGGATCAGGATGGTGGTGACGATGGAGGAGAGGACCAAATAGCCGCTCATGATCAGCGCCGCGGTGGTCAGCAGCTTCTTGGTGCCCTTGATGCGTCCTGCAGGATTCTGCTCGGTGTCGCCGGGTGCCTTGGAGATCTGCGGCATGACGGCCACCCCGGTTTCAAAACCGGAAAGGCCCAGCGCCAATTTGGGGAAGACGATCAGGCAGACCAGCAGCATCATGATCGGATCCCCGTGCGCGGTGAAGAGCGAATCAAGCCAGTTGGAGATCGTGACCGGCTGGCCGATGATGTGGGCGGCCGAAACGATGATGATCACCAGGTTCAGCGCCAGGAACGAGAACACGAGGGTCACGGCAATCCAGATGACCTCGGTGAAGCCGCGCAGGAACAGGGCGCCGAGCAGGATCAGCAGCACCAGGGTGATGGGAACTTCCTTGCCGCTGAACCATTCGGGGGTGAACGGGTTTTCAATCAGGTGCGCCGAGGCATCCGCGGCCGACAAGGTCGCGGTGATCATGAAGTCGGTCGCCGCGAAGCCCAGCAGCACCAGGACAAACACCTTGCCCTTCCAGTGCGGCATGAGCCGTTCCAGCATGGCGATGGAGCCTTGGCCGTGGGGGGATTCCTGGGCCACCCGGCGGTAGACCGGCAGGGCAGCGAACAGCGTGACGGCCACAAGGATCAGGGTGGCAAAGGGTGCGAGCGCTCCGGCCGCGAGCGCGGCAATGGCCGGCTGGTAGCCGAGCGTGGAGAAGTAGTCCAGGCCCGAGAGGCACATGACCTGCCACCATTTGGCGCCATGCTTGTGCTCGCTGTTCGGGTCTTCCTGGCCGACGGAACTATCCGTCAGCCAGCGGCGCAACCGAGAGGGAACCGTGGCTTTTGGCCCGTGGTTCGACCCTTGGGATGAGGCAATCGTTGTGTTCACGAAGATGTACAGTACGCCCAAAGACAAGGGTTGGCACCATCTTTAATGGGAATTCTTTCGGGGCGGCCCAGACCAGTGCATTCGATGGTTCATTTCGAAGCGGGCGGCCTGTTCGCGGCAACCCGGGCATCGATGCGACTTCACCCGGAATGGATTGATTCTAGGCTCGCTAACCTCCTTTGACCTGAATTTATAAAGTCAATACGCGCGATTGATTCTCGATAATCAAGACCAGCCGGCGGTCGATATCGCGGTCTCGTGGCGCCGCAGGCTCCAGGCGGCCGCGGATGTGTTTTTGGACACGAGTGGCGTGTCGAAGCTGGTTCCGGATTTGGCGCATTAAGGCGGCATTAAGCAGGATCCAAGGGGCATTAAGAAAGCATTAAGAAATCGTTGCCTGGCGGGAGCGCCGACCTGCCGAATCGGAGTCACCGGGAAGCCTGCGAGCAATGGGGGCTGCAACGAATAATGCCCCGCCGGAAGGCGGGGCATTATTCGGCGATGGATGAAGCGCGGCTACTTGACGAGGTTCTCGCGCAGATCCTGGAGGATTTCCATGGCGCCGATCGGGCCCAGGCCCATGAACCAGACATCGTCATCCACGCGGATGGCATGCCCCTGCTTCACGGCGTCGAGCTTGTCCCAGAGCGGGCCGTCGATGGCCGCCTGCTCGCCGGTGGCCTTCGGATCGCCATAGGACGAGTAGAAGATCCAGTCGGCGTCGGCCTCGGTGAGATTCTCAGCGGAGATCTCGGCCTTGAGGTCCTCGATGTCCTGGTTGGCCGGGCGCTTGAGCCCGACATCCTTCATGATCACGCCGATCAGCGACTTGTTCGCGTACAGGCGGACCCACTTGGCTGAGAAGCGAAGCAGGGAGATCTCGGGGTCGCCCTCGATATCCTTGCCCAGGGCTTCTGCCGCATCCTGGTACTTGTTCAGCAGGTCGACAGCGGCCTCGCGCTTGCCCAGGGCGGCGCCGACAAGCAGGGTGTTTTCCTTCCAAGGGAAGCCCGGGCGCACCGAGAACACGGTTGGCGCGATTTGGGCCAGCTTGTCGTAGGTCTTGTCAGCGCGCAGCTGCGAACCGAGGATCAGATCCGGCTTCAAGGCCGCAATGGCCTCGAGGTTCAGCTCGTTGATGGTGCCGACGTTCTTGATGCCTTCGGCCTTGTCCCCCAGGTAGGCAGGAACGGCATCGGCGCTGTCGCTGGAGACCATGCCCACCGGCTTGATCCCAAGGGCCAGCACCTGGTCCAGTTCGCCGGAGTCGAGGACCACTACGCGCTGCGGCTGGCTCTCGATGGTGGTGGTGCCCCGGGCGTGGGTGACGGTGCGCGGGAAGACGCCGTCCTTGTCCTGGTCGGCTCCGAATTTTGCGGTTTCCTCATCGGCGGTGGCGAAGCGCTGGCCGCCAATGGCCACGTCCTTGTTGCCGGCCTCCGAATCCGCAGTGGAGGAAGCGCCGCAGCCAGCGGTGACGGCAATCATGATCGTCACGGTGGCACCGACGACGGCCTTACGCAAGGCTAAGCGAGTGTTCAAGAAATTCACATGAACAATTTACCTTATTCAAATAAGGGTTGCCAAAGGTTATAACGTGCAATTACGTCCACGGTAAAGTGTCTTTGGAAGAATCCAAGAGCAAGGGAATGCCAGCGAGCCGCGTGAATACCAGCGAAATAACAGACAGGCCCCAACGGGCCGGATCGGCCGGGGCCCATATTGCCCGCCTGGCATTCTTTGCCGCGCTCCTAGTGGGCCTTGCCGTGCTCTCCCTGGCCATCGGGTCCCGGCAGATGAGCGTCCATTCGATTGTGCTGGCGCTCTGGGACCCGCAGGAATCAATCGAGAAGGCCCTGGTGCTCGAATCAAGGCTGCCACGCGCCCTGCTGGCCATCCTCGCCGGAGCGGCCCTGGGAATCGCCGGCCTGCTCTCGCAGTCGATGACCCGCAACCCGCTGGCCGAGCCCGGGATCCTCGGCGTGAACGCCGGCGCCTCGCTGGCCATCGTCATTGCCGTCGGATTCCTCGGAATCCAGGAGTACAACCACTACATCTTCTTCGCCTTTGCCGGCGCCCTGCTGACCGCGGCCCTGGTGTACCTGATCGGCCGGCCCCAGCGCGGTGCCATGGATCCCTCCCGGCTGGTGCTCTCCGGGGTGGCCATGGGAGCGATCTTCTCCGGGCTGGGCACGGCGCTGTCGCTGGTCCGCCCCGAAGCCTTCGACCAGCTGCGCGCCTGGACGGTGGGCGACCTGCAGGGCCGCAACAGCGGCATCGTGGTGCCGCTGCTGGTGTGCACCGTCATCGGCATCCTGATCGCAGCCAGCAGCGCCCGCTCGCTGGATGCGCTGGCCCTGGGCGAGGACAGCGCCCGGGGGCTGGGCATCGACATCAGGCGCACCCGGGTGCTGGTTCTGGTCGCCATTACCCTGCTGGCCGCCGCGGCGACCTCCGCGGTGGGCGCCATCGGCTTCCTGGGCCTCATGGCCCCGCATGCCGCGCGCCGGGTGGCCGGAGCGAGCACCGGATGGATCATGGCCTACACCGCGCTGATTGCCCCTTCGATCCTGCTGCTGGCCGATGTGCTGGGGCGCGTGCTGCTGCCCAGCGAGCTGCCGGCCGGGGTGGTCTGCGCTGCCATCGGCGCGCCGCTGCTGGTGGCCATCGCCCGCGGCCGGAAGCCGGTGGCCCTGTGAGCGCCGTCGAAACCGCGAAGCCGCGCCGGCAGCGCCGCAAGCTGCGTGCCCGCGGCCTGGCCGTGCTGGTGGCCCTGGCCTGCGCGGTGATCACCGTGCTTGCCATTTCGGGCGGCGAATACGACATCTCGCCCTGGCGCGTGGTGCAGATCCTCTTCGGCGGCGGAGAAGGACTGGAGTCCACGATTGTCTGGGACTGGCGCATGCCCCGCGCCCTGGCCGCGCTGCTCTTCGGCGCGGCGCTGGCCCTCTCCGGCCTGGTGTTCCAGTCGCTGACCCGCAACCCGCTGGGCTCCCCGGACATCATCGGCTTGTCCACCGGCGCCTACAGCGGCGCGCTGATCGCCATCACGATCTTCGGCGGCGGCTTCGCAGCCACCACGGCCGGCGCGCTGGCCGGAGGGCTGCTGACCGCGCTGATCGTCTACTTGCTGGCGTGGCGCAATGGCACCCACGGCTTCCGCCTGATCCTGGTGGGCATCGGCATTTCCTCCGTGCTGGCCTCATTCAACCAGTACATGGTGCTGCGCGCGGACCTGGATACCGCGATGAGCGCCGCCGTCTGGGGCGCCGGCACGCTCAACGGCGTGTCCTGGAGCGGGGTCCTGCCGGTGGGAGCGGTGGTCCTGGTGATTGCCGCGGTGCTCCTGTACTGCGCCCGCCCGCTGCAGCTGCTGCAGATGGGCGATGACCTGGCGGCGTCTCTGGGGCTGAATATCGAACGGGCCAAGCTGCTGCTGATCGTGCTGGCCGTGGCACTGACCTCGGCGGTCACTGCCTTGATCGGCCCGGTGGCCTTTGTCGCGCTGGTCTCCCCGCAGCTGGCCCGCCGGATCCTGGGCAGCAGCGGAATGAACCTGGTGCCCACGGCCCTGTTCGGCGCGTTCCTGCTCTCCTTCGGCGACCTGCTGGCCCAGCGGCTGTTCGCGCCGGTGCAGCTGCCGGTGGGCGTGGTCACCGTGTGCCTGGGTGGCATCTACCTCATCTACCTGCTGAACCGGGGAACCCGCAAGGCCGGCGCCTAGCAGCGCCAGCACCTGCAGCCGTCGTGTCAAAGCGCCATCAAGTTTTGCCCACGAGGCATTAACACGGCATTAAGCGCGGGGCCCGGCGGGGCGCCGGGGGCGTGCAATGGATAGTGCAGGGGCACGCGAAGCTCCTGCCCCAGACATTCCGCGTTGCGTGAAGGTGGCCAGCCTCGTGTCATTGAATCTGTCGCGTTCCCCGCGCACCGGCCAGCAGCTGAAGGTGCTGGCTGGCCGCGCCCAGAAAACCCTGGTGAATAATCCGGTCCGGCTGGTGCCCCTGGGATTCCTGGCCGCCATCGCGCTGGGAACCCTGTTGCTGCTGCTTCCGGTATCGCGGGTGCAGGACGGGGCCGGCGGGTTCATGCCGGCGGTATTCACCGCGGTCTCAGCTGTCTGCGTCACCGGGCTGGTCACCGTGAACACGCCCACCTACTGGACCCCGGTAGGCCAGGGAATCATCCTGCTGCTGATCCAGGTGGGCGGTTTTGGCATCATGACCCTCAGCTCGCTGCTGGCGCTGCTGGTGCGAAAGCACCTGGGATTGCGCACCCAGCTGATCGCCGCATCCGAAACCCAGGCAATGAACCTGGGAGACGTGCGCCGGGTGCTGGTCTTTGTCGCCAAAACCACCTTTGCCGTCGAATCAGTGGTGGCGATCGCGCTGTCCGCCAGATTCTGGGTGATCAATCCGCACGATCCCCTCGCGGCGATCTGGGGCGGGATCTTCCACTCGATTTCCGCCTTCAACAATGCGGGCTTTGCGCTCTACAGCGACAGCCTGATCAGCCACGCCAGCGATCCATGGATCATGGTTCCGCTGTGCCTTGCAGTGGTGCTGGGCGGATTGGGTTTCCCGGTGATCCACGAGCTGCTGCGCCGCAATGGGCCGAAGAAGAGCTGGTCGGTGCACACCCTGCTGACCCTGTGGGGCACGGTGGGATTGCTGGCGGCCGGCGCGCTGCTGCTGGGAATGTTCGAATTCAACCGCTCCGAGACCCTCGGCGGCCTCTCGCCATCAGGCAAGGTATTGGGGGTGCTCGGGCTGAGCGTCTTTCCGCGTACCGCGGGGTTCAACAATATCGACTACGGCCAGGCCTCGCCCGAAACCCTGCTGGTGACCGAAGTGCTGATGTTCATCGGCGGCGGCAGCGCGGGCACCGCCGGCGGCATCAAGATCAGCACCTTCCTGGTGCTCGCCTTCGCGGTATGGAGCGAGGCGCGCGGCCACGACCAGATCACCGTGTGGCGCCGGGCCATCGGCTCGGCGATCCAGCGGCAGGCGCTGTCCGTGGCGCTGCTGGGGCTGGGCGCAGTGGTGGCCGGCACGCTGGCGCTGCTGGTCCTCACCGATCACTCGACGGAAGAAGTCCTGTTCGAATCCGTCTCAGCCTTCGCGACGGTCGGGGTGAGCATGGGCATCACCGCGGATCTGCCGACCGCTGCCCAGTGGGTGATCATCAGCCTCATGTTCATCGGCCGTGTCGGGATCGTCTCGGCCGCCGCGGCGCTGGCCCTGCGCGGCCGGCGGCTGCTGTTCAAGCTGCCCGAAGAGCAGCCGGTCATTGGCTGACCGCCCGGATCCGATACGATCGCTGAGTAGCAGATGAGGTGCCGAAAGCTAAGGAGCAGCATGGAACTGCCGACTACGCCGCAGCCAGCCAGGCCGCTGGTGATCGTGGCGCTCTCCGGGGGATCCGGGTCCGAGCTGCTGCTGCGCCGGGCCTGCGATCAGGCCGCGCGGATGCCCGGGGCCGAGGTGCTGGCCGTGCACGTCCCGCAGCGTGGCGTCGCGGCCGATCCCCGGCAGCCGGACGGCGAACTGGCCCGGCTTCGCGCCCTGGCCGAAGAGGCAGGAGCCTCCTGGCATATGGTGCTCGGCCAGGACATCGCCGAGGCGCTGCTCGGATTCGCCAGGAGCACCCAGGCCACGCACCTGGTGCTCGGCGGGCCCAGGGCCGGTGCCGGGCAACAGTCCTCCGGCGAGGGCCTGGCCTTCAAGCTGCTGCGGCAGGCCAATGGGGCCAGCGATCCTGGCATCCTGCTGATTGCGCGCCCGGAAAAGCCGGGCACCGGGGATGGCGCCGGGGTCCGCGCCCGCCAGTCGCTGGGCGCAGGCCGCCGGCTGGCTGGCTGGATCCTGGCTGCCGTCGGGCCGCCCCTGCTGGCCGCGGGCTTCCTGCTCAGCGGCAGCGAGGGAGAACTGCTGACCCTGAACTTCCTGTGCCAGCTGACCCTGGTGGTGTTCGTGGCGCTGCTGGGCGGATGGTGGCCCGCGGTCACCGCCACCTTGCTGGGCACCGCGATCCTGAACTGGTACTTCACTCCGCCCACCGGGCAATGGCATATCCACGAGCCGTTCAACGTGGTGGCCCTGGGGCTGTTCCTGCTGGTGGCGGCCGGGGTGGCGCGGGTGGTGGATATCGAGGCGAGGCGCACCGCCGAGGCGCGCCGGGCCAGGCACCAGGCCGATATGCTCTTCGAGCTCTCCGGCGGGGTGATCCGCGAGGGCCTGAGCGTCACGGCCCTGCTCGAATGGCTGCGCCGCTCCTATTCGCTGCGCGGGGTCGCCCTGGCCCGCCGCGGCGAGGACGGGTCGAAAGCGCCGCGCACCGTGGCCACGGCCGGAGCCGCGCCCACTGAGGACGGCGCCAGCGACTACACCGTGTCCGTGGATGCCGAGCATGTGCTGCTCATCGACGGGATTCCGCTGGAAGCCTCGGACCAGGGGGTCTTCGAGGCCTTTGCCGGGCGCATCGCCGCGGTGCTGCAACATCGGCAGCTCGCCGAGGTGCGCCTGCAATCGCGGGAGCTGGCCGCCGGCAACGCGATGCGCACCGCCCTGCTGGCCGCGGTTTCCCATGATTTGCGCACCCCGCTGGCGGGGATCAAGGCCTCGGCCTCGAGCCTGCGCATGCAGGATGTGGTGCTCAGCGAAGAAGACACCGCGGATTTGCTGGCCACCATCGAGGAATCGGCGGACCAGCTCAGCGAGCGGATCGAGGACCTGCTGAGCATGAGCCGGATCCAGGCCGGGGAATTGGTGGTGCATCGCAGCCCCATCCAGGTCGAGGACCTGGCCGCCTCCGCGGTGCGGGACCTGGCCGCGCAGATCCGCCCCGGCCACTTGCAGGTGCAGATACCGCCGGGGTGCCCCAAGGTCAGCGGCGACTACGGGCTGGCGGTCCGTGTTCTGGCCAATTTGCTGGAGAACGCGATGCGCTACGGCGGGGAGCATCCATTGCAGCTGCGCGCGGTGCCGACGCCAACAGAGGTCCAGATCCAGGTGGTCGACCACGGACAAGGGGTCCCGCAAGACCAGCGCGAGCAGATCTTCCGGCCCTTCCAGCGCCAAGGGGACCGGGATAACGCCACCGGGCTGGGACTGGGCCTTGCCGTGGCCCGGGGCCTGGCCGAGGGCATGGAAGGACAGATCCATGCCGAGCAGACCCCTGGAGGTGGGGCCACGATGGTCTTCACCCTGCCGATATCAGAGGAAAGAACATGAGCGCCACCGTACTGATCGTGGAAGATGACCCGCAGATCGCCCGCGCCCTGCTGGTCAATCTCAAGGCCCGGGGCTATCGGGCGCTGCACGCGGCGACCGGGCTGCAATGCCTGCAGCTGGCCGCCGATGCACATCCGGACGTGATCCTGCTGGATCTTGGCTTGCCGGATCTTGACGGCTCAGAGGTCATCGACGGGATCCGCGGCTGGTCGAGCGTGCCGATTATCGTCGTCTCGGCCCGGCATGAATCGCATAGCAAGGTTGATGCCCTGGACCGCGGCGCCGATGATTTTGTCACCAAGCCCTTCGCCATGGACGAGTTGCTGGCGCGCTTGCGCGCCGCGTTGCGCCGTGCGCTTCCAGACCCGGGTCAGGCGGTGGTGGAAACCTCGGATGGGCGGCTGCGCATCGACCTGTCCAGCCATTCGGCTACTGTCCACGGCGAAGCGGTGCGGCTGACCCGCCTGGAATGGCGGGTGCTGGAGGTGCTGGCCAGCAACCCGCACCGGCTGATCGGGCGCAGCGAGCTGCTGACCACGGTCTGGGGGCCGGAGTACGGCGAGGAAGCGAATTACCTGCGGGTCTACATGTCGCAGCTGCGCACCAAGCTGGAACCCGAGCCTTCGAATCCGCGCTATTTCCTGACCGAATTGGGAATGGGGTACCGCTTCACACCGTAAGCGGCGGAATGGCGAGTGGCCGGATTTCCGTCCTGTATGTTCCTATCCGGAAGGTGCCACGCGTAGTGGAAGTCCCGTGGGCATAAGTGGCCTATGGGGATTCGCTTTCAGGATCGTCCAACGTTGGACGGTTTTGGTTGTTGGTGGGGTTCGGGGGAGTCCTGTGGGCATTAGCGGTCTTTGGGGATTCGCTTTCAGGATCGTCCAACGTTGGACGATAGTTCTATTCCCAGGTCTGGAGCCGTCAAGCTATCTGTGCGGCCCTCGTGAACCGGTACGCGGGAATACCAGCAGCAACGAAGCCAGGGCCGCTATCCGCGACGCCTGGCTTCATTTCCTTGATTGTGCCTAGTGCTGGTTGCCGTTGTTGAAGTGGTAGCCGCCCTTGCCCTGGTTGGCTTGGCCGTGGGCGCCTGGCCCCTGGGCGTTGGTGCCCGGTTCAACGTGGTTGGTCTTGGTGTGGATGATGTCGTAGTAGACGCTGGTATCTGCCGCGTCAGGGAACACGCGATAGGTGAAGACGTTCTTGTTCAGCTCGATGATCGGCACAACTCGCTGGAACAGCACGTCGCCTGAATCATTCTTGGCGTTGATCCAGCGCTCGGTGCCCTCGGCGTTCACGGTCCAGTCGCCCTTGAGCTTCGGGCTGTCATCCAGGTTGTACATGGTGTAGGTTCCATCGGCCTTGAAGTAGGCCCAGCCAACAAAATTGGAGACTGCCGGGTTATCCAGGGCGACCCGGCGGCCGTCCTGGTCAACGGCACCGGTGGTTTTCCACGGGGTGGCTGCCAAGGTCTGCGAAGGAGTCAGGTTCTGGCAAGCGGAGGCACTGGCGGAAACCGAGCCGTGCTGTGCTGGTGCCGCGTTGGCTGGGGCCACGGAGAATACTGCGCCGGCAGCAAGCGCTACGGCAACGGTGGACAGGGCCATGCGGCGGGAAACTGGGGAAATGTTCATGGCTTCAACGCTACGGATGGCCAAAACTGCGCACATCAGCCATCTGGCTGCGTTCCTTGGCCTGATGGATTACCGCTAAATCCTCGCCTAGTGAGCAAGAAATGGACTTGTCGCAGGACTTCTTGCCATATTTTGCAGGCTATTCAGGGTTGTGCCCAGCACTGTAATCGCCATCGGATGGCCGATCCTGGCAACTAGGGTTTCCGAAAAGACAATCCTTGTTCCTCTAGCGCAGAACGCAAGATCCTGATTGCCTTGGGGCCAACTCCGTGAATTGAGAGCAGCTCCTTCTCCGTGCAGCCGCTAATCTTCACGAGGCTGTCGATGCCAGCCTGCTTGAGCGCTCGCGGAGCCGTTTTCCCCAACTCATTGGGCAAGTCGCCGACAGGGCGCACGTCAGGCGTTGCCATGCGTAATCCCGCTAATCATAAATACTGTGAACATGGCATCAGAATACAGGGCCGGGTACACCAGTACAGGGGACTGCTCAGGCATGCAACCCGCTATCTACCGCATTCCCTCACGGCGAATCGCGGTAGTGATCGCTTCGACCCGCGTCTCGACTCCCAGCTTGGCGTAGATATGGGCCAAGTGGGTTTTGACCGTCGCCTCCGAGATGAACAGGCGCTGGCTGAGCTCCTTGTTGCCCAGTCCCTCGACCAGCAGGCTGAGCAGTTCCGCCTCGCGAGGGGTCAGCGCCTCATCCGGATTGCGCAGCCGGCGGAAGAGCTTGGACGCCACCGGCGCGCTCATGACGCTCTTTCCACGGGCCGCGCCGCGCACCGCAGTGAAAATCTCCTCCGGGGCCGCATCCTTGAGCAGGTAGCCCATGGCGCCGGCATCCACCGCGCGGACGATATCCGCATCCGAGTCATAGGTGGTGAAGACCAGCACGGCCTGCTCTGAGTTGCGCCGGTGGATTTCCTTGATTGCGTCGATGCCGTCCATGCCTGCGCCCATGGCCAGATCCATGACAATCACCTTTGGGGTGAGCTGTTCCAGGGTTCGCAGGGCTGCCTCGCCGGAATCTGCCTCGGCGATGACCTCGATGTCCTCTTGGGTGTCCAGCAACGCCTTGAGTCCGCTGCGGACCACTAGATGGTCATCGACCAGGAGTACCGAAATTGTTGTCATGAGATGTTCTCCTCGCTGGGGATTTGCGCGGCCACAATGGTGCCGGCACCAGGGGTGCTCTCTACCGAGAATTCGCCACCTAGTTGTTCCACGCGTTGTTTCATGGCCCGCAAGCCGTATCCTCCCGACTCAGAAGGTGCACTGGTCTGTTCAGGGTCGAAGCCCCGGCCGTTGTCGTGGATGTCCAGCGTGACGGTCTCCTGGAGGAAACCGATAGTGACGGTGGCCTGCTCTGCCATGGCATGCAGCTTTACGTTGGCCGCGGCGCTTTGCACCACGCGCAGCAGGGCATGGCGAACCTCGGGCGGCACCTCGCGCGCGGTACCCACCACATGCAGCTGGACGTGGGGGACGTAGGCGGCCGCGGCGTCGCGGAGCACTTCGGGCAGCGGACCAGTGTCCACGGCGGGAGATGTCAGATCATGGACCAGCCGCCGGGTCTCCGAGAGATTGTTCCTGATCAAGTCGCCAGCATGCCGGACCTCGTCCTGTGCGGTTTCAGCGGGCCACTTCCGGTGGGCTGCTTCCAGGAGCAGAATACTGCTGGCCAGGGATTGGGTGACGGTGTCGTGGATTTCCCGGGCCACGCGTTCACGCTCGGCGATGGTTCCGGCGCGGCGCTCGCTGGCCGCGAGCTTCAGCTGCGCGCTGGAAATCTCCTCGTTCAGCCTGCGCTGCTCGGCCGCGTCCTGTTCCATCTGGGCGAAGACCACGGTGAGCATGGCTCCAATGGCCAGCGGCCCGAGCAGCATCACGATGTCGGTGCCGCCGCTGAAGATGAACCAGCTCAATGCGGCCGCCAGGATGGTCAGCCCGCCGGCCAGGTAGCCAGCGATCCCCTGCAGCGACTTGCGGCAGAGGAAGAACAGCCCGAAGGAGCACCAGGCAAAGCTGGGTGCGAGCAGCACCAGGACCGAGGACGTTGCCACCAGCACGGTCACCCACGGGCTGCGGGTGTGCTCGCGGTTGGCCAAGAGCGCAGTGACCAGATAGAGGGCGCAAACCACACCGGCAAGCACCATGATCCACAGGTTCTCGGCCGGGTCGTGCCGCAGGACATAGCGGATCAGCGCGGTGACCATGAGCACGGCAAAGCCGAGATGCACTACGGCATCAATGCCGCGGCGGGATGCCAGCAGGGACTTCGGGGAAGCGGTAGCGGTAGTGATGGCGGGAGCCTTTGTCGAAGTGATGATGCCCTCCCATGGTAGAACTTGCCACGGGAATCGGGCTCCGCCTTCCGGATGGTTTTCCCTGCTTATCGGCTGATGCACGCAACAGAGGCTGTGCTGGATGATGGGAAGATGCCAATCTCCGGAGAGCCGGTGATCCCGAGCGAGGAGTGCTCATGAACAAGAACCAGGACCTGCCAACTGCCACGCGGATCAAGGCTCCGGGCCTGGTCAGGCGGGCTGTGGCTATGGGTGTGCTGATGCTTTCGGGTATGGCTGTTCTGGCTGGGTGCTCCATGGCAGTCCCCGAAGCGCAACCCACGGCTACGCCGGCACCGGAATCAGGTCTTGGCGCCGGAGAGCAGGAAGAACTGGATCAGCGGCTGATCCGCGCAGCCAAGGACAACGACGTGGAACTGGTGCGGGATCTGATTGCCGCCGGTGGCAACGTCAATGCCAAGGACTCCCTGGAGGATTCGGCCTTCCTCTATGCCGGGGCCGAGGGATTCAACGAGATCCTGGAGCTCACCCTGGAGAACGGCGCGGACGTGAAGAGCCTGAACCGCTATGGCGGGACGGCGCTGATCCCGGCCAGCGAGCACGGGCATATTCAGACCGTCAAGATCCTCATCGACGCCGGAGTCCCTTTGAACCACGTTAATGATCCAGGCTTGACCGCCCTGCAGGAAGCGGTCCTGCTCAATGACGGAGGTCCGAACCAGCAGGAAGTAGCCAGGCTGCTGTTGGAAGCCGGAGCGGATCCGCAGATCACCGACCCGCAGGGGCGCACAGCACTGGAGAATGCGCGGCGATTGGGTTTCAAGGAGCTCGCCGAAGTCATCGAATCACACGAGTAGGAAGACCTCGGGGTGCAGGTGTGGGCTATCCCTTCTGGTATTCCTGGAGCCTTGCTCGCAGGGTCGTCAGCAGCATCTCCAACCCGATTTCGAATGCCTGGTTGTTGCGCGCCGTGCCCTTGGGTATTTACTGACCGAACTGGGAATGGGGTACCGCTTCACCCCGTGAGCGGGCCCTGGCCTAGAAGGTCTTGCCTGAGTAGCCGAGCTTGCGCGATATCTGCGCTGCCGTGGAACCCATCACTGATTTGAGCGCCTTCATTCGTTCATCGGGCATATACGGGTTGGTGGCGGACATGCTGATGGCGGCGATGATCTTCCCGCTGCCATCGCGGATCGGCGCGGCGACACAGCGGATGCCCGGTTCATTGTCTTCCAGGTCCAGTGCGATGCCTTCGCGCGCGTAGGTTTTCATCCGGGCCAGGAAGGCTTCCTTGGTTTGGTCCGAGGCTTGTTCCACCGGGGACTCCGCATCAAAGGTGGATTCCCAGCGCTCGGCATCATCGAGCAGCAGCGCCTTGCCGATGCCGGTGCGGCTCAGCGGCATGCGCTGACCCACCCGCGAACGCATCTGCGCACCGCGTGTTCCGGGAACCTTGTCCACGTACAACACCTGGGCTTCGTCTTCCACCGCGAGGTGGACCGTGTCTTGGTATTTGCGGGCGAGCTCCTCGAGGATGGGCTTGGCGATCACCGGAACCGGGCTCTGGTACAGGGCGTGGAATCCCAGCTCGATTAGCGCCGGGCCCAAGCTGAAGTCCGTGCCGTGGGTGCTGCGCAGGAATCCGCGCTGCACCAGGAGCTTCACCATGCGCTGCGCCGCGCTCTTGCCGATATCAGCCGCGGCCGCGACTTCATTCAAGTTGGTGGCCCCGCGGCCGACGGCGCGCAGAATGTCCAGCCCGCGTGCCAGGGTGAGTGTCCCGGGCGGGGGAGCATCTGCTGTTTCACCTGTATTTATTTCAGATTCATTGGCCATGATGCGCCCCTTTGGCAAAAAATTGATTAGTTCCTTCCATCCCACTATATACAACGCCTTTTGAACTATTGGGATAGCTCCGTCACTATTCACATGTGAAGGGGAGCACATCGATGAGTTGATGTGCGGACCGCCAAATGGAAACAGGAGTTATGACAAACATCGCCGAAGCCCAGTTGATTGCCTTGGACTGGGGAACCACATCCGCGCGTGCCTATCTCATGGGCCGCGACGGAGACACCGTGGCGGAACGCAACTCCTCGCTGGGAATCATGGACGTGGCAGCAAAGGCCAAAGCGGAGTCGTTGCCGCTGGCCGGGGCCTTCGAAAAGGCGCTGGCAGAATTATGCGGCGACTGGCTGGAGCGCTTCGAATCCATCCCGGTCATCGCCTGCGGCATGGTGGGCAGCCAGCAGGGCTGGGTGGAAGCGGAGTACCGGCCAGTGCCAGCAAACCTGGCTGACCCGGACTACGCAATGGCAACTGTCCAGATTGCACCAAATCGACTCATGCACATCATTCCCGGCGTCCTGGACCGCAAAGAACTTCCCGATGTCATGAGGGGAGAAGAAACTCAGATCCTGGGAGCGGTGGAACTTGGCGGCAACGCGCTGCAGGAAGCGGACGAGCAATTGTTTTTGCTTCCAGGCACGCACTCCAAGTGGGTCAAGGTCAGCGGGCGGACGATTACGGGGTTCTCTACGTCCATGACGGGGGAGACCTACGCATTGCTTAGTTCCAAGTCCATCCTGTCCAAGCTCATCGAGCCCACGGATGCAGTGGATTGGAATGCCTTTGAACGCGGAGTGCGGATAGCCCAGTCACCGGCCGGCTCAGCGGATCTGATGTTGACAGCGTTCTCCGCCCGGACCTTGGTCTTGACCGGCGGCTTGGAAAAAACCGAGGTCAGCGACTATCTATCGGGGCTCATGATTGGCGCCGAGATCCGTTCGGTCCTTGGCATGGAGCGGGGCACCGCGTTCCCGGGCGTGACCATCTGCGGGAACAAGGAACTCAGCGCCAGATACGCCGCAGCACTCAAGATTTTTGGAATTGATCAAGTACACGAGTTCCAGGGAACCGCCCCGCGAGGCATGTGGGCAGTTGCTTGCGCGCAGGGATTAGTGCAGACCACCTCTGTCTAGGCCCAGCTCGATGAACGATGTAAATAAGGAAAGGTTTTGCCGTGAATGAACCTGCAACAGCTTTGAAGACTGCGGGACTAGTTGCCATTTTGCGAGGTCTTCAGCCAGCAGAAGCCCAAGCGGTGGGCGAAGCGCTCTATGCCAGCGGCTTCCGCTCGCTGGAAGTGCCGCTGAATTCCCCGCAACCGCTAAAGAGCATCGAAATTCTGCGCAGCGTGCTGCCCGAGGACGCGGTAGTCGGCGCTGGCACTGTGCTGACCGTGGAACAAGTCCGCGCATGCCATGGGGCTGGATCCCAGATCATCGTCTCGCCGAACACCAACGTGAATGTCATCCGGGAAACGGTGGCCCTGGGCATGGACTCCTTCCCGGGAGCCGCCACACCGAGCAACGCCTTCGACGCCATCGAAGCCGGAGCAAAAAACGTCAAGATCTTCCCTGCCGAGCAAGTGGGGCTCGCAGGATTCAAAGCCTGGACCGCTGTGCTTCCTGCCGATATCGGCCTGATCCCCGTCGGGGGAATCAGTGAGGAAAACATGGCGCAGTGGGTAGACGCCGGAGCCACCGGTTTCGGTATTGGCTCGTCCCTCTACAAGTCCGGACGAAGCCTTCAAGACCTGAGCAAAAGGGCAGACAAGCTTGTCCATGCCTACCAAATGATCCATGAGATGAGGAAGTCTGCATGAAAATCACAAAACTGACCACGTACATGGTGCCACCTCGCTGGCTGTTTCTGAAGATCGAGACCGACGAGGGAGTCACCGGCTGGGGCGAGCCAGTGCTCGAAGGCCGCGCCTCCACGGTGGCCGCAGCAGTTGAAGAGCTCTCGGATTACCTCATCGGCCAGGACCCGCGGAACATCGAAGACCTGTGGACCGTCATGTACCGCGGCGGTTTCTACCGCGGTGGCGGCATCATGATGAGCGCGCTGGCCGGCATCGACCAGGCCCTCTGGGACATCAAGGGCAAGGCCCTGGGAGTTCCGGCCTATGAGCTGCTTGGCGGCAAGGTCCGCGACAAGATCCGCGTGTATTCCTGGATTGGCGGAGACCGTCCCTCGGATACCGCGGCCGCCGCAAAGGACGCCGTTGATCGCGGCTTCACCGCGGTGAAGATGAACGGCACCGAAGAACTCCAGTACATCGACACCTGGGACAAGGTGCAGGGTTGCTTGGAGAATGTTCAGGCGGTCCGGGACGCAGTAGGCGACAACGTGGGAATCGGCGTCGACTTCCACGGCCGCGTCCACAAGCCAATGGCCAAGGTCCTGCTCAAGGAGCTGGAACCCTTCAAGCTGATGTTCATTGAGGAACCGGTGCTCAGCGAGAACGTGAACTCGATGCTGGAGCCATTGCGCAATTCCAGCACGCCCATCGCCTTGGGAGAGCGCCTGTTCTCGCGCTGGGACTTCAAGGATGTCCTGGCCAGCGGAGCGGTGGACATCATCCAGCCGGATCCTTCGCACTGTGGCGGCATCACCGAGGCACGCAAGATCGCGGCCATGGCTGAAGCCTACGACGTGGCGGTTGCCTTGCACTGCCCTTTGGGCCCCATCGCCCTGGCAGCGAACCTGCAGATCGATGCCGGTGCCTACAACGCCTTCATCCAGGAACAATCCCTGGGAATTCATTACAACAAATCCAACGATCTCCTTGACTACGTCAATGAGCCGTCGGTCTTCGCCTATGAGGATGGCATGGTCGCCATCCCCGAGGGACCGGGCCTGGGCATTGACGTGAATGAAGAGTACGTCATTGATCGCGCAGCTGAAGGTCATCGCTGGCGCAACCCTATTTGGCGTCACAAGGACGGATCCTTCGCAGAATGGTAAATCGAATGTCTCAGTCGACAGTGTCGTCAACTGCCACACACAAGGGCTCTGGCAAAGCCACAAAGATGCGCTACGCCGTAGCCTTCATGTTGTTCCTTACCGTAGTCATCAACTACATGGATCGTTCAAACCTTTCGGTCGCAGCACCATTGATTTCCGAGGAATTCGGACTCGATACTGCACAGCAGGGTTTGCTGCTCTCCGCTTTTGGCTGGACCTACGCTGCCATGCAGCTTCCCGGCGGATGGCTGGTAGACCGAGTGCAGCCCCGGCTTTTGTACCCCATTTGCCTGGTGCTCTGGTCCGTCGCGACCATCTTCATGGGCATGGCCGGAAGCTTCGTAGCCCTGATTGTCCTGCGCTTGGCAGTGGGCGGTTTTGAAGCCCCTGCGTACCCCATCAACAACAAGGTGGTCACCGCGTGGTTCCCCGAGCGTGAACGCGCCACCGCCATTGGCTTCTACACCTCGGGCCAGTTCATTGGCCTCGCGCTTCTGACTCCAGTTCTACTGTGGCTGCAGCACGCATTGACCTGGCATTGGGTCTTTGTAGTCACCGGCGCCGTGGGTGTCATCTGGGGCCTGATCTGGTTTGTCCTCTACCGCAACCCGGTGGATTCCAAAAAAGCGAATGCCGCCGAAGTCCAGTACATCCGCGAGGGCGGTGGATTGGTCGACCTGGGCAGCACTAAGGCCAAGTCGGCAGCACCCAAGCTGAACAAGGCTGACTTCGCGTTGGTTCTGGGGCGGCGAAAGCTGTGGGGCATCTACATCGGCCAGTTCTGTCTGACATCCACGTTGTGGTTCTTCCTGACCTGGTTCCCAACCTATTTGGTGACCTACCGCCACATGGACTACATCAAGACCGGATTCTTGACGTCGCTGCCATTCATCGCGGCCTTGGCCGGTGTGCTGATCAGCGGAGTGCTCTCTGATCTCATGCTGAAGCGCGGCGCCAGCCTTGGCACCTCGCGCAAGCTGCCAATCATCACCGGGCTCTTGCTTTCCATGAGCATGATTGGCGCAATCTTCACGGACAGCACCGCGCTGGTTATCACCTTCATGTCCATTGCCTTCTTCGGCAATGGCCTGGCCTCGATTACCTGGTCCCTGGTGTCCGCGCTGGCGCCATCGCACTTGATTGGCTTGACCGGTGGCATGTTCAACTTCATCGGCAACCTCTCCTCGATTGCGACGCCAATCGTGATTGGCCTGCTGGTCTCGGCAACCGACTTTGGTCCAGCCTTCATCTACATGACGGTCATTGCTGCGGTCGGAATCCTTTCCTACGTATTCCTGGTCGGCAAGGTGCAGCGCGTCGAAGGGTAAAACTTACGATCATTCGGTAGAGGCCACGCTTCGTTTTCAACTAGGACGAAGCGTGGTCTTTTCCGTTTATCGGTGCCAACCAGCTATGGCATTCGTATTACCTTCGGCTCTACTGCACTGATTTATCCGTCAGTCTGCAAAGTGTCCATGTTGGCAGATAAGATCACTGGTAACGGTAGTAGTCGATTAATGTAGACGTCAGTGGGGAATTGGGTTGAAGAAGCAGATCAACGTTGTCGGGGCCGTAATCGTTCGAAACGATGAGATTCTTTGCGCGCAGCGCGGGTTTGGCGGCAGCCTCGGTGGCATGTGGGAGTTCCCAGGCGGCAAAATCGAACCCGGAGAAAGTCCTCGCCAGGCACTCGAACGTGAAATCCAAGAAGAGCTACTCTGCACCGTGACGGTAACCGACGAAGTTACAAGCACGACTTATGAATATGATTTCGGCATCGTGACTCTGACGACCTTCTATTGCGAATTAGTTGAAGGGGAGCCGCAACTGACGGAGCATGAAGCTACAAAGTGGCTGAAGCGCAGCGAGCTGGACGCATTGGAATGGGCTCCTGCCGATATCCCCGCTGTCGAGCTCATCAAGGCGGCATGATGTCGTCCAGCACGGATATCTCATTCACCGGTGGGCTTTCCGGTGATGTCACCTATGGTTTTTTGGACGGCAAGAAACAGTCTCGTCGCCACCATCATCCACGTGTAGTCCTCAACGCGGACGGCAATACGGTTCTGCGTATACTGCGTGAAGAGTTAGCGCGATGCGACGAATTCATTTTCTCTGTCGCCTTCGTGACACCAAATGCAATCGCAATGCTCAAGCAAGAGCTCGTGGAGTTTTCTGGCCGCGGCACAATCATCACCTCGGACTACCTGGGGTTCAATTCGCCGTCTGCCTTCAGCGAGTTGCTGAACCTGGAAAACCTTGGCATTGACGTCCGAATTCATAGCGCTGATGCGTTCCACCCCAAGGGCTACATTTTTAAGTCGGCTGACGTGGTCACAGCGATGATCGGTAGTTCAAACCTTACGGGCAATGCCATCGTCAAAAACCATGAGTGGAATCTAAGGGTGACCGCGGCGAACGACAGCGACTTGGCTGGGCAGCTCGCTGACCTCGCTGGTAGCCAGCTCACTGAGTCTCAATCGCTGAGCCAGGAATGGATCGATCTTTATGCAGCGCAGTACACGCCGCCTCCACCGCGCAAGAAGATCGAAATTGCCAAAAAACTCGAGCAAGCGGACGAACAGCTTATCGATGAAGTTGCTGCAAGGCTTTCCGAATCCAGCGGCTTTGGCGGTGACATCAACTGGGCAGATCAGCTCATGCCGATTCTGCCCAACAAGATGCAGTCTGAAGCGCTCAAGGCATTGGAGAAGGTGCGCCTCAGCGGCGAATCGAAGGCCATTGTCATTTCGGCTACAGGTACAGGCAAGACAATACTGTCGGCGCTTGAGGTACGAGCTGCCCACCCAGAACGATTCTTGTTTGTTGTTCACCGCGAACAGATCTTAGACAAGACGATTAAAGAATACCGACGAGTCATCGGTGGGGATGCAGACCAGTTTGGCAAGCTGGCTGGTATCTCGAAGCAGAGCGATCGAAAGTATGTGTTCGCGACAGTTCAGACCCTGTCTCAAGATGCAGTGCTGCAGTCGATTGAGTCAGACACCTTTGACTATGTGATTGTCGACGAGGCCCACCGGGTCGGCTCGCCGACGTATAAGAAGGTCTTGGCCTATCTGCAACCGAAGTTCTTGCTCGGGCTGACAGCGACTCCAGAACGTAGCGACGGGTTCAACGTATTTGAGTTCTTCGATTACAACGTTCCGTACGAGATTCGGCTGAACCATGCATTAGAAGAGAACATGCTCAGTCCATTCCACTATTACGGAATCGCGGACGTGACCCTTGATGATGAATCGGTCCGCGATAGTTCCGAAGATCTATCCCACCTCGTGACCGCGGATCGTGTACATCATGTGGTCGATGCATTAACCAAGTATGGACAGGCCGGTGCCGCGCCTAAAGGGTTGATTTTCTGCTCCAGGAAAGACGAAGCTAATGCCTTGTCTGCCGCCCTGAATCAGCAGAAACTTCGCGGAAAAACGCTCCGAACTCTAAGCCTCAGTGGTGATGACTCGATTGAGCGGCGCGAGCAAGTTGTTTCCCAGCTTGAAGCGGGCGATCTCGATTACATCCTCACGGTGGATATCTTCAACGAAGGTGTCGACATCCCAACCGTGAATCAAGTCGTGATGTTGAGGCAAACGCAATCAGCGATTGTCTTTGTCCAGCAGCTTGGGCGTGGACTTCGCAAGGCGCCAATGAAGGATTACCTGGTTGTTATTGACTTCATTGGCAACTATGCGAATAACTACATGATTCCAATTGCATTGTTCGGCGATGAATCCTTGAATAAGGAGTCCTTGAAGGAAAAACTGATAGCAACCGAACAAGCAGGTGTGATGGCTGGCCTATCGAGTATTCGATTCGACAAGATTGCCCAGCAGCGCGTTCTTGATTCGATCAGGACAACAGCACTAGACAGCATTCAAAAGCTGCGAGGATCGATGCAAGCCATGCAGAACCGTGTTGGGCAAGTTCCGCGACTTTTCGACTTCTATCGCTTCGAATCAGTCGACCCAGTTCTGCTTGCAACGAAGAAGGAGAACTACCCGACGCTCGTGAAGAGCCTGCTCAGGATCGATCACGATCTCAGCACGGACGAGCTGCGTGCCCTATCGTTGCTGTCGCACGAAGTACTGACGTCGAAGCGGATCCACGAATTTATCTTAGTTCGAGAGCTGCTTTCTCAAGAGTCAATTACGTTTGGTGAGTTCGAGGTAGCTCTGCGCGATCAGGGTGTGGAGCCTACCGAACGTCAAATGCTCAGTGCGGTTGAAACTCTCAATCTTGCTAACCACGCGCAAGTGGACCAAACACGGTACGGCACTCGGCTGGCCACTATGGCGAACGAGACCATTTCTGCTGATCGTGGTTTCATCCACGCGTACCGTACGCACGGATCCTTTACTGAGGAAGTTGATGATCTGCTCCAAACTGGAATGGCGCTGGTCAACGATCGGTACATTGGAGGACACCCGTTTATCGTCGGAGGACAGTACTCTCGCAAAGAAGTCACGAGGCTGCTCGGAGTACCGAGAAAGTGGACTTCAACTCTTTATGGCTACAAAGTCGACATGGAATCTAAAACCTGCCCGATATTCGTGACTCTCCATAAATCCGATGACGTTTCTGCCAGTACGGCGTACCAAGATGAATTAGTTGACCCATCGCATTTGCGGTGGTTCACGAGGTCACGCCGTACGTTGCGCAGCGATGAAGTTCGACACATAGTCAATAACGAAGTAGACCTTCATGTTTTTGTGAAGAAAGACGATGCCGAAGGCACCGAGTTCTTTTATCTCGGCCACGCTGACTCACGAAACGCTGAACAGACACAAATGCCTGATAAGGACAATGTGCAGCTGAACGTAGTTACTATGGACCTGCATTTTGAAGAGGCCATAGACAGTGCGCTGTTTGACTATCTGAGTCCGAATGCAGATCTTACCTGAAGCGGAAGAATTCTTGTTCGCACCATGATTAAAGGGTAATAGATTTAAGTAGACAGTAAGCGTGCGTTTTTTGCTGGAGCAGAAACATTCCTATCAAATGAAAACGAGGCCTCGGAATGAAAATTCTTTGGGAATACCAGATGGAAAAAGTTAATGACTATCTGGCGCGAAGTGGAAACCCTATTGTCCCCGTGAATTCTAACGATGAACTGGTCGCAGCTAATGAGATTCGAAAACCAACGCAGTTTGTTGCCCCTGCGCTCATGGTCACGGTCATTTCGTCTGTAATTATTGCTTTGACTACCTATTTGACGTTACACCTGAATTTTATTTCAATTATGATCCAAGCGGGCGAAGTAGGCGAGGTTGACACAAGATTTCCGATGTTCGAGGAAACCGCTGGACTCATGTCTATTTTGTTATTAGTGGGATTATCTATTGCCATATTCATGTTCTGTTCTTTTGTCCGAACATGGAATTATCGTTACATCGCAGCGGCGAACTCGGTTGTGCAGGCTCGGCAGGCAATGGTAAGCAAGTAATTACTTTTTGGGCCGGGTGGCGTCATGATATTTTCTGGGAGATGCTGCCGGAAGAAAGCGGAAGCGCTCTTCCAATGCTCTGTCCATTCGCCTTCGGGCAAATAATTTGAGTTGGCGATCAACCTATAGACGAGTAACCGAACCAGCTGTGCTAGGTTCCTTAGCAGTTTTGACCAATGAGGAAGTTCGCGTGGCAGCAACATGCAACTGAGGGCGAACCGCGGTAGCGGTGATTGTCGAGAAGTTATCTGATTTTGACGTGGAAACTGGGACTTCCGGATGTGCGTGTCCGGTCCGCCACATGGAACGTAAGTGACGAAGGGTCGGTCTTTGAAAGGGAACGTCGTGAATCAAATATCCTTGCTCATTGATTGCGATACCGGCATCGATGATGCCTTGGCCTTGGCATATCTCTGCTGCCTCGATCATGTGCAGATCGAAGCAGTCACCAGCACCCCAGGCAATGTTGATGTCGAGCAAGTCGCCGCGAACAATCGTGCACTTCTTAAACTTTGCGGTAAGTCTGATGTTCCGGTGCTCATCGGTGCCCGTGAACCGTTAGAAATTCCTTTGGTAACGACCCCGGAAACCCATGGCCCTCAAGGTGTTGGTTATGCGACGTTGCCTGATCCTGGGCCCAGTTCCAGTGATGACATTGACGCTGTCGATTATTGGATCGAAGCGGCCCGCGCCAACCCCGGTGAGCTTATTGTTCTTTTGACTGCGCCACTGACCAACTTCGCGCTAGCGCTGCGCCGCGAACCAAAGCTGCCCTGGCTGCTGCGCAAAGTAGTCATCATGGGCGGTGCCTTCTACTACCAAGGCAACACCACCCCAACGGCAGAGTGGAACACGCATGTAGACCCGCACGCGGCCAAGGAAGTATTTGCGGCCTATACCGCAGCGGCTGAACAAGGCCTTGAATCCGAGAAGCTTCCCATCGTCTGTTCGCTGGACACCACTGAACGCTTCGAAATGCAGCCGGAGTTCCTGACGAAGCTGGCTGAAGAAGCAGGATGCGAAGAACCAGAGTTGGTCCAAGCCAGCGATGCCGAAGGCACGCTCAGCAAAGCATCCAACCCGCTGGTGCGCTACCTTTCTGATGCCTTGCGGTTCTACTTTGAATTCCACCGGCACTACGACCAGGGCTACATCGCTCACGTCCATGACTACTTCGCGGCCGGCGTCGCAGCGGGCACCCTGGAATATGAAACTCGTCCCGCCACCATCGATGTCGAGACAGAATCACAATTACTATTTGGAACTACCGTGGCGGATTTCAGGGGGCTCTGGGGCAAACCGGCAAATGCCCATGTGGTCTCCCGAAACGATCCAAAAGCAGGATTTGAAGAACTGGTTAAACGCCTCGGTGCGCTGGCCCGAGAACTAGACAAGGATTCCTAGGCGCCAAGACGAGTGAGCTAGAATCATCTACCGGGTCGAGGTGACATAGACCCGCAACTCGCGCGCGCCAGCCAGCTCCTTGGTGCGCAGTCATTCTCGTACCCCAGGACTGATTCATCATGTCATCAAATCTTCTTTTGTCCGACGAATCTTCGTCGCAAACTCTACGCCGCCGGCTCTTGGCTATCGCAGGAACCGTTATCCTCGTGGCAACGTACCTGACCTTGATCATCACCCAGCCCATGGGAATCGTCGAGGGACTGGGACAGGGCGTTGCCCTCGGTACCTTCGCTGCCTACCTTGCAGCCGCTGTTCTTCTGTTGCTGGCTGTATTGCCTGATCTTCCTGTCTCCACCTTGACTTTGATTCCAGTAGCACTGGCTTTGAACATCATTCTTGGACAGTTTGTCGGCTCGGTAATGATTCCTCTCTACATCGACTCCATCGGTACGGTCATTGTCGGCTTCCTGGCAGGACGTCGTGCCGGTGCCGCCACCGGTGTACTGAGCACCTTGGTCTGGTCGCTGTTCGCACCCACCGTTCTGCCTTTCGCAGCCGGTGCCGCACTTGTCGGTTTCCTTGCAGGAACCGCTGCGCGTTTCGGTGCACTGCGTCGCATCTACCTGGCGCCAGTTGCTGGTCTTGTTGCCGGTGTTCTCGTTGGCGTGGTTTCCTCCCCGGTAGCGACCTTCGTTTACGGCGGTACCTCGGGCGTGGGTACCGGCGCATTGGTTGCTGCCTTTAGCTCCATGGGTGACTCGCTGCTCTCTGCTGTCACCAAGCAGGCATTGATTTCGGATCCAGGGGATAAGGCAGTGGTCTTCCTGGTCGCAGCCCTTCTGGTGTACGCGCTGCCAAAGCGCTTGAGCGGGAGCTTCGCCTTTGTCCGTCGCTACCGGGTCTTGGGAAAGCGCGTCAGCAAGTAAGCGACAACCATGCCCCGCACCATCAAACTTCACCCATTCACCATTCTGGCTATTGCGGTAGCAGTTATCACCATGACGACTGCTGCCAGCCTATGGTGGTTGAGCTGCGCCGTCATGGCACTGTGCCTGCTCATCGCGGGATGGGCGGGGCACCTGAAAAAATTGGCAGTTCTCAGTGGTGCCATGCTGCTGCCAACATTCCTTTCGTTGCTGTTGATTCATGGGCTGATCTCCCGGGACCAGTCTCCTGCCATTGCGCAGTGGGGTCCGCTGCGAGTGACCATTCATGGTCTGGAAGTGGCGTTGTCGCTGGGCCTGAGGACGGCAGTTCTTGTCGTTGTTGGCCTGCTCTGCGGATTGCTCATCGACAAGCATCACCTGGTGGCTGCCATTGACCTCTCGCCAGTTCCGCCGCAGCTGGGATATTTGTTGGCGGCGACATTGTTTTTGCTACCGCAGATGGCTGAGAAGCAACGCCAGATTGGCGAAGCGCAAACCCTGCGCAACATGGGCACCGGAACAGGCCTGGCAGGGTGGTTCCAGCGCATTCGCCTGCGCGCGGTTCCGCTGGTGCTGGCGTCGATGCAGGATGCTCAAGATCGTGCCGTTCATTTGGCAGCACGAGGGTTCCCGGCAACTGGTGCCCGTACCCGTTTGCGAACGGTTCCGGACTCTTCGGTACAGCGCGGCATCCGGTGGGCTGCCTTGGTCTGCGCAGTTCTGGGGCCGATACTGATTTTGACTTTCATTGGGAACAGGGGCTAGCAGCCATGAAAAGAAAACTCCCAGGGCAGCCCACCACCATTCTTGGCCTTGACCTTGACCGCTTCTCTTACCTCGATTCCCATGACGTTGTCCTGCGGAATATCCAACTGGAGATTCAGCCTGGATCCCTGACGATTATCACGGGGCATTCGGGCTCGGGGAAATCGACGCTGGGTGCTATTCTTGCAGGCTTGCTTCCACGCCACTCGATGGATCACCTCGAGGGAAGCGTGGCTGTGGGCGGAACGCGCATAGAGTTTTCTGCCAAGTCCACTCTTCGTGTTGATGTGGCTGAGTGGGCGAAACATATTGGTTTCTTGCCCCAGGACGCAGGGCATTACCTCTCAGGAATCCGCGGCACAGTAGCCGAAGAGCTGGCTTTCTCTTTGGAAAACGCTGGTGTTCCCCGGGAACAGATGCATCAGCGGGTTGCAGAGCTGGCCCACCGGCTTCACTTGGGGAAATTGCTGGAGCGCCATCCCGAGAAGCTTTCAGGTGGCCAGGAGAGGCTAGTCGCGATGGCTGCGCTGGCCATCAGCGAGCCGGATGTCGTGGTCCTCGATGAACCATTGGCAGGGCTGGATCGCCAGGCCACCGTCTTGGTCATGGAAATGATCACTGCGTTGCGCGCTCAAGGAACTGCTCTGGTGATCCTTTCCGGATCAACACGATTTTGGGCGCAGGATGCAGATGAACTTTGGTTGCTGGAGAACGGAACGCTGCAACCGGCTTCAGCTGCAGAGCCAGGCAACCAGAGCGAAAAATCCATCCAGCGCCCCCAGCGATCGGCTGAAAATCCGGACGTATTGCTATGCATGGACTCCGTGGAGCTGGCCTATCCAGGTTCAGCCCACGCTGCAGTCCAGCATCTGGATCTTCACGTGCGTTCAGGGGAATGCCTTGGACTAGCCGGCGCGAATGGTTCCGGAAAAACCACTGTGCTCAAGTCCATTGCTGGTTTGCTAACCCCGGTGTCCGGGGCGCTGGAGGCTTCGGGGCGCGTAGGCCTCTTGCTGCAGAATTCCGCTGACCAGCTCTTTGAGCGCACAGTGCTTCGCGAAGTATCTTTTGGCCTTCCCAAGAAGAGCCTCCAGCTTGAGCGGGTTCCGCAGATCCTCGCGAAGCTTGGCCTCGCGCCCTACAGCGATACCCATCCCTACGAACTGCCAGCTTCCGCCCGCAGGCTTGTTGCCCTGGCGACCGTGCTGGTGCGCGAGCCGCAGATCCTGCTTCTTGACGAACCGACGGAAGCCTTGGATGAGGCTGGAGAGGCAATACTCCAAGAAGCCATAACCGAGGTGCTGGAAGGCGGCGGAGCAGTCATTCTTTCCACTCATGACGCACGTTTCATGGAAAGAATGACTGACCGGGTGCATGCGCTTCAATCCCGTCGCTGACCAGCGATCCTGGGATTGCTAGGACAAGACGCCGGCAGCGGCGTAGAGCAGCGTTGCAAAGATGGCCACGGCAACACCCAGCAGGGTCTTCAGGACCGTCCATGTCTTGAAGGTCTGGGTGACAGACATGTTCAGCAGGCGCCCAATCAACCAGAAGCCCGTGTCATTGACGTGCGGAAGAACCCCGGACCCTCCAGCCATGACCAGCACGAGTGCCGCCATCTGTATGGGGTCAAGCCCCGCGGCCGCGATCGTGGTGCCGAGCAGGCCGGCACCGGTGGTAATGGCAATGGTGGTGCTTCCGACCGCGGCGCTCATGATGGCGCAGACCAGGAACAGCGCGACCGGAAGGGGCAGGCCCGAAGCGTTCAGGGTTCCAGCCAAGGCATCTCCGATGCCGCTGGCGGTGAGCACCTCAGCAAACATTCCACCTGCGCCAACAACAACAAGTACTGAAGCGATGGGCTTGAGCGAATTCTCCAGCATGTCTTCAATGGCTGCCTTGCCGCGGCCGCGGCGGGTGCCCAATACGTAGCTGGCGGTGATGACAGTGATCAGCAAGGCGACGGGAATGGCTCCGGCGAATTGGAAGAGCTGAACCCAGAGGAGCTCCTTGCTGGCGGTGCCGGTCTTCACCATCATGGTGGTTCCCGTGTTGAGCAGGATCAGCACCAGGGGGAGGAAAATCAGCGCGAGGAGCGTGCCGACACTCGGTGGATTGACCTTGCTGGCATTCTTCTGCTTGACGGTTTCGACCAGGATGGGGGAGCCGGAAGAGCCGTTGCCCTCCGGTGCGGCGTCATCGCTGCTGGTCGAGGATGACTCGACGCGTGGTCCGCCAAACAGGATGTCCGGGATGGGCAGAACCATTTGGCGGCCCATCCAAGAACCCATCAAGTGTCCTACCAGGAACCATGACGGAAGCGCGACGACGAGCCCGAAGAGCATGACCAGTCCGATGTCCGCACCGAGCAAGGTGCCGGCGGTGACGATGCCTGGGTGGGGCGGCATCGTCATGTGCATCACCGACAGCGCTGCGGTTCCAGGCAAGACGTAGAGCAGAAGGCTTCCCTGCAGGCGGCGGGCAACGGCCAGGTACAACGGCAGCATCACCATGAAGGCCGCGTCGAAGAAGATGGTGATTCCAAAGAGCAGAGAAGCAATTCCCAGTGCCAGCGGGGCACGTTTTTCGCCCAGCTTGCCTATCAGGGCTTCGGAGAGGACCGAGGAGCCGCCGCTGGATTCTATGAGGCGCGCGAACATCACGCCAAAGGCAATGAGCAGCCCGATCTCGCCCAGAGTATTGCCGAATCCGCCCAGCAGCACGTCCAGGATCGAGGCCGTGGGAATGCCGGTGGCGAAGGCCGTGGCAATGCTGACGGTGACCAGGGAGACCAGCGCATGCCACTTGGCAACGAGAATCAGGAAGAGCAGCAAGGCAATGGCTCCGAGGCAGACAAGCACCAGCGTTCCAGCTGGCAAGGGGGTGAAGTCGATTTCCATTCGTTTTCTCCCGAATTCTGATGGTGGATAGCGCGCCACTGAACTACGACAAATGACACTTGTTTCTATATTCGAAAGCCGACTGTCAATTTTCGGCAATCAAAAGTTAGCCCCATCACACGCAGTCGTCAACCTCTTGCAATATTAATTTTCATCATTGCCAATCAGCGGCAACTTCCACCCAAGTGCTTGACTCGGGAAGTGATGATGATTATGGTGATGCTGCCTAAAAAAGAGAATCGACTCCCATTATTTGAGAGTTGATGGGCCAGCTGCAGATGTTGTTATTTGGCGGGAGAGCACAATGATGGAACCAAGCCCAGGTGGATCGCAGACCGCGGATCGTGCGATCGAAGTCCTGCGCCAGATTGTCCTGTCCGACACGGCGGTGCTTCTGGAAGTTCTCGCCGATCGCATTGGAATCAATCGAAGCGTGGCCTACCGCCTGGTTCGCTCGCTGGAACATGCCGGCTTTGTCAGCCGGGATCCACGGCAGGGCGGGTATACCGTCGGCCCTGCGTTCCTCTCCATCAGCGTCTTGACGGCCAGCCGCAACAACATTGGCCGCGCGGTGCGTCCGGCCATGGAAGAAATCGTCGCCGCCTACGGCGAAACGGTGTCTTTCCACGTTCGCAGCGGAAGCCAGCGAATCTGTGTTGACGTCGTTGAAGGAACACATGACATCCGCCGGGTCATCAAGGTAGGGCAGACGCTTCCTGTCTACGCAGGGGAAACCGGAAGGGTCCTCCTTTCGGGGCTTCCCGAGGAGGAGATCGAGAACTACCTCGAAATCGCCGCTGCCTCGGGACAGGATCCCACGGCGATGCGCGCGGATATTCTTCGGATCCAGCAAGAAGGGCACATTATCGGGCTCGGGCTGCGCACCCGCGGGGTTGGCACCATCTCATTGCCGGTCTACGGAACGCATGAACTCCTCGGCGCCCTGACGATCTCAGGTCCCGACAACCGCTGGTCCCAGGAGGCCATGGAGGAGGCATTGGCGCCCATCCGCGAACTCCTGGCTCCGACATTGGGCCTGCTGTCCTCGCGCAACGGGACAACAGAATAAGCACAACGCAAGATATCTACTACGAAAGTGATGCATTGATGTACCAGACTGCACAACACCCATACTCTGAAATTCGATTTGCCGGCGAAGGAACGGCGTACGTTTCCGGTGTCCTGCCATATAAGGAGGACGGGTCGATTGACCGCGATGTGGCCACCGCTCCGCAGAGAATACTCGACGTGCTGGGCCAGCGTCTGGCAGGACAGGGAATGAGCCTGGCCGACGTGGTGAAAACCACCGTATTCGTCACCGACATTTCATTGCGCGACGCCATGAACGAAGCCTATCTTGCGACTTTTGCCTCGCCAATGCCGACGCGGACCATTGTCGAGGTTCGGGCCCTTCCCCAAGACTCGCCCGTCGAGATCGAGGCCATCGCCTGGCGTCAGCCGCACGGCCAAGCCTAGAAATAGCCATGGGGCCACGGGATGCAACAGGACGCGCAACCCGCGGCCCGCAGTGGCCAATCACCGATATCCCAGGAGGGGCGAATGTCTGCCGATGAGTGGCACGAAGATCCATTGGAGATCCAGCGCAGCGTTCCAGTGACGATCATGCGCGGAGGGACAAGCAAGGGCGTGTTCATCGAGGAACAGTACCTGCCTCCAGCCGGTGCCTTGCGTGACCGGATACTGCTGTCGCTGATGGGCTCTCCAAACCCGATGCAAATCGACGGGCTGGGAGGTACCCATTCAAGCACCAGCAAGGTCATGGTGGTGGTCCCCAGCAGTGAACCCGGCGTGGATCTCGGCTATTGGTTCGCGCAAATCGGCGTGGACCAAGCGGTTGTCGATGCCTCGGGAAACTGCGGCAACCTGACAACCGCCGTGGCGCCATTTGCCATCGAGAACAAGATCATCGACGTTGCCGATGGCGAGGCCACGATTCGCATGAAGAATCTGAATACCGGCATCGTCATCGAGTCCATCGTGAAGGTGCGGCAAGGACATGCGCAGGTGCGCGGAGATGTCGCGGTTTCTGGGGTTCCCGGAACAGGGGCGCCAATCCACACAAAGTATCTGGATCCCGCCGGAGGGGTGCTCGGGAAGGCCCTGCCCACCGGCGCTCGCGCCGATCGAATCGCCGTTGGAGATGTGGCGTACCAAGTGTCCATCCTGGATGTGACCCACCCCGTGGTCTTTGCCGAATCAAGCGGCTTCGGACTGGATCTTCATTCCGTGAACACGAATGCGCTCAACCGGCAGCCCGATTTGCTGGCTGCGATCGAGCGGCTGAGGGGAACCTGCGCAGTGCGCCTGGGGACGGCCGAGAGTGCTGAACGCGCTGCCGCCGAGTCGTCGACCATTCCCAATATCGTGCTCCTGCAACCCAGTGATGAACCAGGCGCGGACATCCTCGCCCTTGCCGTATCCATGGGGAAGTTCCACCATGCGCTGCCGGTGACGGTTTCGCTGTGCATGGCGGCGGCAGCCGACATTGCCGGGACGCTTGTGCATGGCCTGGTCCCGGGCAAGGAGCGCGGCGCCCTGCGGATCAAGCACCCCAAGGGGACGATTGAGGTGAGCGCCGAGGTCCAAGACGCCGGGGCGGCGCCCATCGTCAAATCCGTGAGCATCGTCAGGACCGCACGTAAATTGCTCTCTGGCACTGCCTACTACGAGGACAACTCGGACAGCTAGCCAGCACGCCAATCGCGGAAGCCACGCTCCATGGCTTCCGCGCCACTCTTCAGACTGGAAATGACAACCCTTGAACGAAACATCTGCCATGCCACAACAAATATTTGATGCTCATTTGCACATCATTGATCCGGGATATCCACTCATCGAGAACAATGGATTCCTGCCTGCCGAGTTCACTGCGCGAGATTACCAGCAGCGCCTCGGCGGGCTTCCGGTCAGCGGAGGCGCGGTGGTCTCTGGGTCCTTCCAGGGCTTCGACCAGGATTACCTGATTGCGGCGCTTCAGGAGCTTGGCCCCAATTATGTGGGTGTTACGCAGATCCCGCTGTCCACCAGCGAAGAGGACATTCTGCGCTTGGACCAGGCCGGCGTGCGCGCAGTGCGATTCAACTTGTTTCGCGGCGGATCGGAATCCCTGGAGGCCATGGATTCGCTGGCGCGCAAGGTCTACGAGGTGGCGGGCTGGCACACCGAACTGTACGTTGACTCCCGTGACCTCGCTGACTTGCATCCCAAGCTCAAGGGGCTTCCCGAGCTGAGCATTGACCATCTGGGGATGCATGAGGAGGGTCTGCCCCACCTGCTTCGACTTGTCGAGGATGGGGCCTATGTCAAAGCGACCGGCTTCGGCCGGATCACCATGGATCCGATACGGGTCGTGCAGGAGATCGTGGCCACCAACCCCCGCGCATTGATGGTGGGAACAGACCTTCCCTCCACCAGGGCCCGCCGTCCATTCGAGGCCGAGGACTTCCTGCGGGTTTCCCAAGCCATTGATCCGCAGCTGGTCCCGGAGATCTTCTGGGGCAACGCCGCGTCGTTGTACCTGAAGCGGCCGCGGACAGAAGGATAATCCTGGTGCTGGTTGATCTGGTTGGCCTGGTTCACCGGCTCTTCGCATCGAGCATTTTTCCCAGGGGAGGACACTAAAGGGTGGGTCAAATGCATCAATGGTGACGAAGCAGACAGGGGTTTGATTGACACGTCATCGACTTTCGGGGTGGATCGGAGTAGCGTCCAAGGTAAGAGGCCAACGGAAATCCCGTGACCATCTCGAAACAGAAAGTGAGTGCATCATGGCTCAGTATGATGTGGCAGATCGTTCGGCAGTAGTTACCGGCGCTGGATCAGGTATCGGACAAGCAATTGCAATTCTCCTGGCCGCCAACGGAACCAAAGTCGTCGTCCAGGACCTGAACGGCGAAGCTGCCCAGGGCACCGTGGACACCATCAAGGCCGCCGGCGGAGAAGCCGTAGCTGTCGCTGGAGACGCAAGCTCCTCTGAGATCATTGATGAAACCATCAAGGCAGCCAACGCCATGGCTCCACTGAAGATCGGCGTCAACAACGCGGGCATCGGCGGACGCGCTGCCAAGGTCGGCGAGCTCACCGATGAGGACTGGGACAAAGTCATCTCCGTGAACCTGAATGCCGTCTTCCGCGGAACCCGTGCCCAGGCCAACGCCATGAGCCAGAACGGTGGCGGTTCCATCGTGAACATGGCCTCCATCCTCGGTTCCGTGGGCTTCGCCGGCAGCTCCGCCTACGTGTCCACCAAGCACGCCGTGGTGGGCCTGAGCAAGACCGCCGCCGTCGAATATGCCACTGACGGGGTGCGCGTGAACAGCGTGGCTCCCGGATTCATCGAGACCCCGCTGCTGAAGCAGATGCCAAAAGACGCCTATGACGCACTGGTCTCCAAGCACCCCATTGCCCGCTTGGGCCAGCCAGAGGAAGTCGCTGCACTCGTAGCCTTCCTGGCCAGCGACGCCGCATCCTTCGTCACCGGCAGCTACCACCTGGTTGACGGCGGCTACACCGCAATCTAGCGCAACCGCCTGTCGTGGATGCGGGGCACGCTAGCTCCGCATTCACGGATTCAGGCGCTGAGTGCCGTTAGCCAGCTCATATTCTCCGCTGTAGTGGAATAAGTTGTTTGCGACGGTAGTTACGCAATGCAACTACAATTTCCACTTCAGGAGTCCAACCCCATGGATCTTTTTTCCCCAGTAGCCCTCGGCGACCTCAAGCTGTCCAACCGCGTGGTCATGGCGCCATTGACCCGTTCACGCTCAGGCAAGGACGGCGTTCCCAATGCTGACGTCGTCGAATACTACCGCCAGCGTGCTTCCCTCGGCCTGATTGTCAGCGAAGGAACCTACCCGAGCTTTGCCGGCCAGGGCTTCGTCCGCCAGCCAGGCCTGGTCACTGAGGAACAGGTTGCCGGGTGGAAGAAGGTCACCGACGCAGTGCACGCCGAAGGCGGACTCATCGTCGCCCAGGTCATGCACGCAGGACGCGTCACCCACCCGGACACCACCGGGGCTGAGTTTGTGGAGGCGCCAAGCGCCATCGCCGTTGAGGGCGAGTCCCGCACCTACACCGGCAAGCATGCTTACCCGGTTCCCCACGCGCTGGGCACCGAAGAACTTCCAAGAATCATCGAAGAGTTCGTGGCTGCTTCGCGCAACGCTATTGCCGCAGGCTTTGACGGCGTGGAATTGCACGGCGCCAACGGTTATCTGCTGCATGAATTCTTGGCACCATCGGCTAACACCCGCACCGACAATTACGGTGGTTCCCCTGAAAACCGCGCACGCTTTGTCATCGAGGTAGCTACCGCTGTGGCCCACGCTATCGGTGCCGGCAAGACCGCACTGCGCATTTCGCCAGAGCACAATGTCCAGGGCGCTGTGGAAAACGATCGCGCGGATGTATTGGCTACCTACACCGCGCTGCTGGAAGGCATCGCCCCACTTGGTCTGGCCAACTTGAGCATCCTGCACCATGAACCTTCCGGTGAGCTGATCCAGTCGCTGCGCAAGACCTTCGGCGGACCGGTGCTGCTCAACACTGGCTTCGCAGAAATCACCACTTATGAAGAAGCCGCGCGCGTGGCCGCCGAAGGCTGGGGCGACGCCATAGTTGTTGGACGCCCCGCGATCGCCAACCCGGACCTGGTCCGCCGTTGGAAGGAAGAGCTGCCGCTGAATGAACCAGACTTCGCCACCTTCTACACCGAAGGCCCAAAGGGATACATCGATTACCCATTCTGGGAGAACTAGTCCTTCAGCTGCCTGATCCGAATTAGGCAAGACCACCGTTGAATGACTCCCCAAAAGTTGGACTGTAATAGTCAGGGCAACTTTTGGGGAGTTTTTCGTATGTTCAAGATGAAAATCATCGCGGACACTAAGACTTCAACTGGAAAGAGCAGATGATGCCGCTCTATGTCGTTCCTGCCACACGGCGAAGAGACTTTGAATATTCGTCTAGCACCTTCAGAACCCCGTCATGCTGCCAGATCCGGTTCCTGCTTCGCCCAGATTTTTCAACGAGCACGCCCCGTTCGGTCAGCTGGCCGAGCGCACGCTGGATTGCGGCATCGCCTAAATTGAGCTGGCTTTTCAGATACCGGGCGTTGACGACAGGTTGAGAAATTAGTCGCGGAAGGATTTTCCACGCGGCGGAACTTGAACGCAAACCGGCCAACTTTGCGGTCGAATCATCTATCTGTGCGGCAAGCGAATCGATCAAGTCCTTGCCAGTGTTTGCCGCAAAAATGGAGGCGTTGATGAAGGCATGGATGATTGGTGCTGCGTTTCCGTCGCGGAAGGCTTTTAGGGCATCAAAATAGGCAGTTGTATCTCGCAAGATTCCAGCGGAAATTGGTGCAGTGGTGTACTGGGTAATTCGTCGGTTGCGCAACACGCTGTGAACTAGGGCGCGGCCAGTTCGCCCATTGCCGTCCACGAATGGATGGATGGTTTCAAATTGCGCATGGGCGATTGCCGATTGGATTATGGCCGGCAGATCGGTGCGGGCAATGAATTCAGTGAGGTCTTCCAATGCGTCCTGAACCAGACTGTGGTGTGGCGCAATGTAGGCAGATCCGCGAGGTCCCGCTGTATCCGACCCACCGATCCAGACAAGTTCGCTCCGGAGTTTTCCGGCTTCGTCTTCCATGCCAACTTGTTGCTTCATTAAACTTTGATGCATGGAGAGGATGCTGTTGAGGCTGATATCTTGGGCAAGCTCAAGCGCCGATTCCATCGCATGAACGTTACCGACAACTGTGCGGGCGTTGGCTTTATCGCCTTCGTCGATTTCCGCTAGCGCGAGTTGACGTGCTGTTGCAGTCAACTGTTCAATCTGGCTGCTTGAAGAGCTTTCAGTTCGGAGTAAGACGCTGGACATAGGGCCAAGTTCAGGGCTGTCGTTGCCGAGTTTCAGAAGCGAATAGACGTCAAAATCCTGGAGTGAATGCAGAGCTTCTTCTAGGCCGGGGATCTTCAATGCTTCGGGCTGAGGCGACCAATCAGCAATGCGGGCAGGCAACGCAGACAAGTAGGGGCCGGTTTGCCGCTGAACCTCAGCGTTGGAGAAGATCTGCGGATTTGAAGGCTTCCAAAAGTGCTCCTGGTACCCCAGAGGAGGGACACTGAACCCCGGATAGGGGTTATCAGAATCAACCATGGGTCCCTCCAAAGTGATAGTAACGATTATCTTACTATCACTTTCTCAGAAAGTGATAGTAACGAACTGGCTTACTATCACTTTCTTTTTGATGCTTTGTGCAACACACACTGTCGACCGAGAAGTGAAAGCCGAACTCGTCACTCGAGAGATTGCACGACCTTGGCCCAGATCGAGCACGTGACCTGATTCAGCCGCTTTTAAGTCCTCTAATCCGAAGCATATGAAGACGCCGTTATCCGCTCATCTTGTGAGCAGAAAACGGCGGCTTCATTTGGTTTCGAACCTATCCAAACCAAGGCTTCTCAGCAGCATCCAACGTACCGTCGTGCTTGGCCATGTTCAGCCACTGGTCGACATACTCCTGGAACTCGTCATCACCCAGAGGCAGCAGGTAGGCCTTCTGCGAGAAGTTGAACGGCTTGTCCGGGTGAACCGCGCAGAGCTCTGGATGCTCATGGGCAACCCAGCGGGTTTCCGAGGCATCAGTGGTCATGACGTCTGCGCGTCCAGCGATGATCTCGTCAAAGATCTTGTTGTTGTCTTCAAAACGGATGATCTCGCCCTTGGGGTAGTTGGCATCAGCGAACTTCTCGTTGGTTCCGCCGATCGGCGTAATGGACCGGACCCCAGGCTGGTTGATTTCCTTGATGGTGTCGTACTTGTCCACGTTTTCACACAGGGTGATCGGCGTCTTGCCCTCATCCAAGGTCGCTTCGCTGTAATAGGCCTGCTGGGAGCGCTCAAGGGAAATCGACACCCCGCCCACCCCGATGTCGCACTTGGAGGTAAAGTCCGGCATCAGGTCTTTCCACGTGGTCTGAATGAACTCGGCTTCCACCTCAAGTGACTTCGCCAAGTTCTTGGCCATGTCGATATCAATTCCAGACCATTCGCCCGATTCTGGATCAAGGTAGGTGAAAGGCCGGTAATCACCGGTGGTGCAGACCTTGAGCTTGCCGGACTCGCTGACGCTGGCCAGGCGCGAGCCGGTGTTCTGGGCGGTTTGGCCGCCATTGTCTTCTTCTTGGGCGGGCGCGGAACACCCCGAGACGAATAGGACCGCACCCAGGGAAAGCAGGGATGCGGAGCGGATGAAGGACGAGATCTTCTTTGAACGGTCGGTCATAGCCAACAAACCTATAAGCACCCTCGCCAGAGGCACAAGAACTTGGGCGTATCTTACGCGCAGGCCAGCTAGCCAGCTGCAGTGGCCGCCGCAGTGATATCCAGCGCAGCGACGAGGTCCTTGCTGTGCTGATGCTCCGCGTTAGTCAAGAAATCGTTGAGCGGACGATGCTCAACGAGCTCGCCCTCATAGAACACCGCCACATCATCACTGGCATAGCGGATCACGTCCATGTCATGGGAGATGACCACCAGACTCAGCCCCATCTTGTCCCGCAGCTCCAGCAGCAGATCCAGAATGTGGCGTTGGGCTACCGAGTCCAAAGCAGAGGTTGATTCATCACAGATCAATACCTGGGGATTCGTGAGCAATGCGCGGGCGATCGCCAAGCGCTGCAGCTGGCCGCCCGAGCACTGGCCCGGCCGGCGCTCCAGCAATCCTTCGGGCAATCCCACTTGGGACATGGCCTGAGCCATGCGCTCCCTGGCCTGCTCGACGGGCAGCCGGTGCACCGCTGCGCTCATGCTGGTGCGGATGGCTAGCTTGGGGTCAAAGGACGAATAGGGTTCCTGGGCAATCACCTGAACGCGTGTGGCAGCGTCACCGTTGTGCTCGGTGATGATGCGCCCGGTGGTTGGCTGTTCCAACCCGGCCAGCAGTCGGGCAAAGGTGCTCTTGCCAGAACCAGAACGGCCCACAACACCTAGCACCTGGCCACCGTGCAGGCACAAGCTGGTTGGCTTCAGCGCGGCTTGTCCCTTGGCCCGGCGAGTGTAGTTCTTGCTCGCCTCCACCGCTTCCAAGAGGCAGCCGGAAGTTTCGGTGCGTGGTTCTCGCGGTGCCGGAAGCGCCGCTTCAACCAGCTCGCGGGTTTTGGCATGGCGGTCCTTGGAGAAAATCTGCGCCGTGGGGCATTGGTCCACGATCAGCCCATCACTGACCACCACCACGCGATCGGCAATGTGCTGGATGCTGGCGATGTCATGGGTAATGAACAAGACGCCAACCCCGCGTTCTTGCTGCTTGCGGCGCAAGAGCTGCAAGACCTCGGCCTTGAGAATCGAGTCCAGCGAAGAGGTTGGTTCATCGGCCAGGATGAATTCGGGGTCAGCGGCCAATGCGATAGCCAGCATGGCCCGCTGCGCCATGCCGCCGGACAGCTGATCCGGACGCTTGCCGGCAACCTGGGCGGCCGGGAAGAGGCCCACTTCTTCGAGCAATGCGAGTACCCGGGGTTCATGCAGCCGTGCCTTGCCCCAGCCGTGGGCGCCCATGGCTTCGAGCAGGTGGGCGCGGATGGTCATGCGCGGGTTCATGACCCGTTTGGGCTGCTGAAAGAGCATGCTGATGCGCCGTCCGCGAACCTGGTCCATGGCCTTGTCGCCGAGCTGGTCCAGGCGCTGGCCATCGAGCAGGACCTGCCCCTCGGCTTGCAGCTGTTCCGGCAACAGACCCATGATCGCTTTGGTCAGCAGCGTCTTGCCTGAACCGGAACGGCCAACTACCGCCACCAATTCGCCAGAACGCAGTGCGCCACGTGCGCTGGAGAGCAAAAGCTTCTGCCCGGAACTGACCGACAGGTCAATGAATTCAAGTTCTTTAGCCATGGATTTCCGCCTTGGGCTCGCTATCCAGAACGTCGTCTCCACCCAATACATGGGTGATGCGGTTGCCCAGCAGTGTCACGCAGAAGCTGACCAGGAAGATGGCAGCTCCCGGAGCGATCAGGCCCCACGGGGAACGGATGGCATGGGGCTGGGCCTCGGCCAGCATGGATCCCCAGTCGGACTGCGGCGGCTGGACGCCGATGCCGAGGTAGGACAGCGAGCCGAGCAAGACCAGCAGCAATCCGAAGCGCAGGGCAGCCTGGGCCAGCACCGGACCGGCCACAAAGGGCAGGACGTGATGGCGCAAGATGAACCAGCGCGAAGCCCCGACGTGCTTGGACGCTTCCACATGGTGGGTGGAGAGAACCTGGGCCGCCATGGACCGCACCAAGCGTGCGGTGGGGGTCCACGCGACCACGCCCACCGAGAGCACCATGGTGAAGAAGCCGGGACCCATGACCGCGATGATCAGCAGGGCAATGACAATTTCAGGCAAGGCCAACAGCAAGTCGTTGACGCGCAAGAAAATCTCGTCCAGCCATCCGCCACGCAACGCGCTGAGCAAGCCCAAGATGGTGCCAACCAGCAGCGAGAACAGCGTGGTGATCAAAGCGACGGACAGCGAGAACTGTCCGCCGTGCAGTACGCGGCTCAAGGTGTCGCGGCCCAGGGCGTCGGTGCCCAGCAGGTGAACCATGTTGGGTGCTTGCAAACGGTCTGCAAGGGACTGCGCGTCAGGATCATAGGGAGAGATCAAAGGGGCCGCAATGGTCACGATGACCACCGCCAGCAAGATGAACGCAGGAGCGGAGAGAAGAATCCTTGAAGCTGATCTCTTAGCCATGTCGAACTCCGATTCTCACGTTGGGGTCACTGAGCTTGTGGATCAGGTCAATGATTCCGGTGACCAGCACTGCGCAGGTCACCACAACCACCACGCCACCTTGGGCTACTGGAATGTCCGCGTCGGTAATGGCATCAAAAATCAGCCGGCCCATGCCAGGAATGGCAAAGATGACCTCGACAATGACTGAGCCGCCCAGCAGTCCGGCAAACCACACGCCCACCATGGTCCACAGCGGCAGCAAGCCGTGGGGAACGACGTGGCGAGCCAATGCCTGGGTGCGGCTCAAGCCGCGGGCACGCGCTGCGAGCACGTGCTCGGAGTCCAGCGCCTGGCGCACTCCGGAGCGCACAGCGACGGTGAAGAAGCTGATGGGGCGCAAGGCCAAGATGAAGACCGGGAGCACCAGGGAGGCGGGGGAGTCGTAGCCGGCCGAAGGCAGCAAGGCCCAGCGCACGGCAAAGAGCAGGACCAGCAATGGGGCCAACGCGTATTCGGGAATGGCGATGAGCGCATGGGTGATCGAGGTGATCAGCTTGTCGGGCCATTGCCCGGCTCGGGTGGCTGAAATGACGCCCAAAAGAATCGATACAAGGATGGCTGCCAGCAAGGCGCTGCCCGCCAGTGACAGGGTGACGCCGATGGCCGGCAATACCTGGTCTGCCACCGGGGTGCCGCTGATATGCGACAGGCCCATATCGCCAGTGAAGAACCGTCCCAGCCACCGCCCGAACTGCACCAGCATCGGGTCGTGGAGGCCAAATTGCTCAGCGTAGGCCTGGACCGTCGCCTCATCGGCTTCGCCAAAATCCATTCTTGCGCGCAGCAAGGACCGCACGGGGTCCCCGGGAGAGACAAAGGGGACCAGGAAGACCGCGAAGGAGGAAAGCAGAACTGCTGCGCCGAGTCCAACGACCCGGCGCAGCACGGTGGCTAGTGGTGACACGTTATTTGGTTTTCGCCAGGTCCTTGGTCATCACATAACGGGTCAGCGGGTCCTGGACATAGCCCTGGACCTTGGAGCCCACGCCGTCGATGGCCTGTTCATTGACCAGCCAAACATTCACGGCATCCTTGGCAAGGATGTCTCCGGCCTGGCGGTAGAGATCATTGCGCTTGTCCTGGTCCTTCTCAACCTGCGCCTGGCCCACCAGCTTGTCGTAGTCCTTGTTGCAGTAGTGGCTCAGGTTGTATCCGCCCTCGCAGGTGTAGTCGGCCTGCAGGAAGCCGATGGGATCAGCGATGTCGATCATCCGGTTGCGCTGGCTGAGGATCATGTCGTACTTGCCGGCCAGCACATCTGGCTCCACCGCGCCGTAGGACTTGGTGACGACGTTGGCCTTCAAGCCGATCTGCTTGAATTGCTCCTGGATGATGGCACCCACGCCAGCGAATTCGGCGCGCTCGGTGATCGCGATGATGTCCAGCGGCTTGTCCTGCTTGTAGCCGGAGGCCTCCACCAGCTTCTTGGCTTCCTCGATATTCACCTGGGGCACGGCCAGATCCGGGTTGGCCCACGGCTCGCTTGGCGCAAACGGGCCGGTGGCAGGCTGGGCGGCGCCTTCATAGATGCTGGCGGCCATGGCTGGCAGATCCAAGGCCATGGTGGCTGCCTTGCGCAGGTCCGCGTTGTCGAAAGGAGCGCGCGAGTTGTTCAGGTACAGGGTCGAGGTGCGTGGCGAGTCGGCCTTGAGCACGCTGACCTTGTCGTCGGCTTCCAGCGTGGCCAGGCTGGTGGCCGGGATGGACATGGAAATGTCCGCCTCGCCGGTCTGCACCTGGGTGGCGCGGGTAGCGCCCTCGGTGATGTAGCGGATTTCGCCGCCAGCCAGCTTCACCTCTCCGTCCCAGTAATTCTCATTGCGGTCCAAGGTCAGGGACTGCCCGGCTTTTTCCGAGACCGGGGCAAAGGGCCCGGTGCAGTGGTTCATCGGGTCGATGCCCTGATCGGTGTATGCGGCAGGGGAGAGCACGCCAGCGTTCACGCTCGCCATCCGGTATGGGAGCAGTGGATCCGTGGCTGGGGTGGTGACGCGCACGGTGTCAGCATCAACGGCCTCGACCTTCTTGATGGTCTTGGGGTTCACTGCACGTGCCGGCGCAGTGGCTTCAAGGACGTGATTCAGCGACGCGGCTACAGCTTGGGCATCAAATGCGGTGCCATCCTGGAACTTCACGTTCTTGCGCAGCTCGAAGTCCCACACGGTATCCGAGGTCTGCTTCCAGGAAGTGGCGAGCATCGGCTCGACCTTCTTCTCGGTCTGGTCATACTTTGTCAGGGTTTCCAGGCAACCGGCGATAGAGAGCACATAGGCATCATCGCTTTCCAAGGCCCAGTTGGACACCGGGGCGCGGAAGTTTGCTACGACTACTCGGGCCTCCGAGTCTGCCGCCGCGTCCGGGGCAGGGGTAGCGGTGGAGCTGCAAGATGTCAGTACGAGGGCAAGAGCCGCAAATCCTGCGGCTGCGCTCAGTCGTCCAAGGTTCATGGAAATCCTTCGGCAATACGTGATGAATTGGCATCTAATGCATTAGGGCCTTGGTAAGCGTATCCTAATTCGAGCTGTTTCCCGGAGGCCATGAACCAGGCGAGATGGGATGGAGCGCCAAGGGAAATTTCGTTTTTTCACTTACGCATGCTGAGTAGTGGAAAGTTGATGTCAGCTGTGGAAGTTCTGGCGGTAGTTTGCGTTATGTGTCGCACTTCATGCGATATGGGTGCGCAACAAGCGGTCGTGGACCACCCGGGAGCCAATCCATGAGGCCAACAGCAATGGAATGATCAGCACCAGCCACGGAACGAAGGCCGGTACCGATGAATCCTGGGACTGGGACAGCAACCAGCCGAACAGCAGATTCCCCAGAAGCACGGCCAGGCCGCCGCAACTGGAGAGCAAGCCGAAATAGGAGCCGGTGGCATTGCCGGCCGCGAACTTCGGAACAAATCCCAGTGCCGTGGGGTGCACGCTCATATGGCCCAGCGTCATCAACGTGACCGCGCAGAGAATCCGCAGAGGGGACGCATCGCCACCGAATGCCGATGGGGGAATGAAAGCGAGCACAAGGAATCCCGAGGCACTGAGCAGATAGCCCATGCGAAGCGTCCAGGCGGCGCCGATTCGCGCGGCGAGCCAGGAAACGGGCAGCTGCAGGCCCAGCGTCAGGATGGAGATCCAGGCGAAAATGAGCCCGAGCCATTGGGCTGGCATCTGATGGCGCTGCAACTCCAGGGGGATGGCCAGATACAGCTGGTTATAGGCCAGCAGGTCCGAGGCATGCAGTGCGCAGAATGCCACGAACCCTCGGTCCTTCAGGCACCGGCGCAGGCCGCCGCGCGGCGTGGTGCGCTGTGTGCGGGAGCTGGCTGCTGTTGGCGTGGCGCTCGCCGGCACGGGCTGGCGCAAGGTGATGGCCAGGAAGATCCCGATGGCCACAAAGAAGACGGCGCCGAACCCAGCCACGGTGGAAAAGCCCCAGTTCCACAGGGCCGAACCCACCAATGGCCCGGTGACGGCGCCGATTTCTCCGGTGATGCTCAGCCATGCAAACAAGGTGGCCCGGCGAACCTGCTGGTGCTGTTCTTGATCCCGGGCGGTTTGTGCCGCGGCCACCAGGATGTTCAGCCCCGGGGAGAACAATGCCCCGCCGAATCCGGTGAGCAGCGTGCCGAGGATGAACAGCCAGAGAACGGGCGTGCTGGCCCACAGCGAGGCGGCCAGGATGAGGAAACCGGCCGCGCGCACGGCGCAGCCGATCAGGATCATGCTGCGGGCGCCATAGCGGTCGGCCAGGGTGCCGCCAGCCAGGAACAGGCCCTGCTGGGCAAAGGTCCGGATGCCCAGGATCAGACCCACCGCTGAGGAAGCAAGCAGGAAGTCCTGGGCGAGGACCAGAGCCAGGAATGGCACCACGGCGTAGAAGCCGATGTTGAACAGCGTCTGGGTTCCCAGCAAAACCGGGATGCTGGAACGCGGTGGCGTGACGGGCGCGGGCTGCGGAAATCTCATGGCCTGAAGGGAACGATCTGTCGAGAGGAACGCCCCGGGACGGTTCCCGCGGGTGCGGAAAGGGGCAAGGCCACCATTTTAGCCAACGGCCGGACGCATTCACGAAGGGTGCCGGCTGCCGCCCGCAGATCAGCGGCGCGGTGCCTGCCTGGGCGGTCCGAGGAAACGGACGGCGTTCTCCAGCACTTGTTCGGTGGATTCGAGCTCGCATTCCCAGATGGTCAGCGTCTGCCAGCCCAGCGCGGCCAGATCGCGGCGGGTGCGCGCATCCCTGGCCTGATTCTCATCCAGCTTGGGATTCCAATACCCGGTATTGGAGGAGGGGCGCCGGCGTCCCACCGGGCAATCGTGCGAGTGCCAGAAGCAGCCATCCACAAAAACAGCCTTGCGCTTGGCGGTGAAGACCAGGTCGGGCGAGCCGGGCAGCTTGCCTCCGCGAAGGCGGATCTCCGGGTAGTCCTGGCGCAAGGACTCCTCCAGGCTGGCTGGCAGCGCGCCGTGCAGCCGGTAGCGGTATCCAGCGGCATGCAGCAGGCGGCGCAGGACCAGTTCCGGCGTGGTGTTCTTGCCCCGGATCCGCGACATGAGCTGCGAACGCCGTTGCGCCGATATGGTGTCCATGCTCCATGGTGCCGCTGTTCAGGGCAGGGACTCAAGCCTCGCCCACGGGATGTGCCGGGGAGCCCCGGATGCCATGGCGCTGATCTCCGGGGTGCCGGTCAGCTTATCGGCAACAACGAGGAGCATGTGGGGATCACCGTGGCCCAGCGCTGCTAGCCGTTGGCATTGATCACCGGGGTGGCGACGGCGCCAGGGCGGCGTTCGGTGGCCAGCACGCACAGGATGATGCCGGCGGCCACGGCGGCGACCGGAAGCACCGACGGCAGGAAGGTGCCGGCGAGGATGACCGCGACCCCGGCCAGGAACAGGGCGTTGCGGGCCGTCGGGAGATCACCGCGGAGGATGAGCAGCCAGATGCCCAGCGCGAAGAGCGCCACCGGAACGGAGAGCGTTCCGGCGGTGGCGATGGCCGGCAGCTCGGAGTGCCCGGCGGCCTGGTCGATGGCTACCTCCACGCCCGCGGAGAAGGCTCCCGCCGCCGCGAAGATCACGTAATGGGAATATCCGTAGGCCAGCGAGGAACGCAGGGTGGTGATCAAGTGATGGTGCCCGCGGGAGAAGTAGATCCACCACATGCCCGCGGCGGTGATCAACGCACAGGCCGCGATGAACATCAGCGCCCCGAGGTTCTCGATGGTATGCAGGCTTTCCACCACAGCATTGGCCGAGGCCAGGATCGATTCACCGAGCAGGATGAGGGTGAATAGGCCATAGCGCTCGGTGATGTGGTGTGGGTTCGCTGGGGTGCGGCGGTGGGATTCGGCCCATGCCGGCACCGAGATTTCCGCGGCCACCAGCACGAAGAAGCCGATGAATCCGGCGGTCTCGGGCAGCAGGAGCCGGGCGAACCATGCCACCTGCACCACCGTGATGCCCGCCGCGTAGCGCAGCGCCGTGGCGCGCAGCTCGGAGTTGCCCATCGCCACGCGGAGCCACTGGGTCACCAGCGCCAGACGCATGATCGCATAGCCGATGGTGATCGCTGTGAAGTCGTGCTCTTCCATGGCCGCGGCCGCTCCGGAGGCCAGCACCAGGACCCCGGCCATCTGGATGAAGGCCAGGATCCGGTAGAGCCAGTCGTCGGTGTCGAAGGAGGTGCCGAACCAGCTGAAGTTCATCCAGCACCACCAGATGGCGAAGAAGACCATCAGATAGCCTAGGACTCCGGCACCCAGGTGGTTTTCCGCCGCCATATGATGCAGCTGCACCGAGGCGAAGGACACGGCGACCACGAAGACCAGGTCGAAGAACAGTTCCAGCGGGCTGGCGGCGCGGTGGGGCTCTTTCGGGTCACGGGGCAGCATGGGCGGCAGGAAACGCGGGGGTGTGGGGTTCACGATGTCGTCTTTCCAATTCGGGCGGCGGGTGATGCGTGGCGGGAACCATTACGGGCGTTGGCTAGCCTTCCCGGATTCTCATGCTGGCCAGCTTGCTTCCCGCGAGATCAAAGGTGAACTTCGAGTGGCCATTGGCGTAGTTCGATGTCCATTCCCCGATCACGGTGACCTGTCCATCTTGCTCAATGGTCCGCTCGATGTCCAGCGTGCCGCGGGCGCCGATGAACTCCTTGTCGCTCCATGCCTTGATTTCCTCTCGTCCGGTGAATTTCCGGCCCCAGTCATCCACCCACCCATCCTCGGTGAATGCATCGAGGAAACCGTGCTCGTCATGGGCGTTGACAGCCTTCCAGAAGGAGGCCAGCGGTTCGGGAATGCTCTGCGGTTCCATGGTTTACTCCTATCGGTCAGCGGGTGGTGTAGCCGCCATTGGCGAAAATCGTCTGGCCGGTGATCCACCAGCCGTCGGTGGCAAGGAATGACACGATCGGGGCGATGTCCTGGATCTGCGTCAGCTGTCCGCCCATCGCCTGGGACTTGTGGAACTCGACGCGCTCGGCGGTTTCCTGCCCGTAGAAGAACGGGGTGTCCATAGGGCCGGGGGCAATGGCGGTCACCGAGATTCCCCGACCCGCGAATTCCTTGGCCGCTGCCCGGGTGAAGTGCTCCACGGGGCTCTTGCCGCCGGCATAGGTGGAGTAGCCGTCCGTGAACGCGGCCAGCAAGGAGGTCACGATGGTGATGATCTTGCCGCCCTCGGCAAGATGGAGGCCAGCGGACTTGATGAAGAAGTAGGCGGCTTTGCTGTTCACATCGAACATCGAGTCGTACTCTTCCTCCGAGGTCTCGATGATGGGCTTGCGCAGCACCTTGCCGACGGTATTAACAGCCACGTCGATGGTTCCCAGAGCGGCTTCGGCCTCGACGAAGAGACGTTCGACGGCTGCCGGGTCGGTGAGGTCGCCACTGAGGATCACCCCCTCGCTGCCGGCCGCGCGGATCGCGGCCAGGGTTTCTTCAGCCTGCGCGCGCGTGGATTCCGAGTTGTAGTGGATGGCGACGTTGGCTCCGGCTTCGGCCGCTTGCCGGCTGATCAGCCCGCCGAGATTCTTGGCTCCCGCCGCCACGAGAACATTCTTGCCTTCGAGGGTGTGCTTGCCCAATGTCTTCTCCTTCTCGCTATTCCACCAATACACGTCTGTATATCAGTGATATGAGATACTATAACAGTATGACAGGAGATGGTCGAGGGGATACACGGACCCGCATTCTGGACGCCGCGGCCCAGATGATTGCCAACGGACCGGGCGAGGAGATTTCGCTGCGTGCGGTCTGTGCCGAGGTCGGCGTGAAGATGCCTACCCTGTACCACTTCTTCGGCAATAAGCAGGGCCTGCTGGAGGCGGTCATGGATCGCGGTTTCGACCTCTACCTGGCGGAAAAAGAGGCCCATGAAAGCAGCGGCGATCCGATCCAGGATCTCCGCGATGGCTGGGACGCCCACGTGGCATTCGGGGTCGCGAACCCGGGTTTCTATACCCTCATGTACGGCAAGGTGGTCCCGGGATATTCGCCCGCAGCGCAATCGCGGCCCAGTCAGATCCTGCGTGGCCTCACGGAAAGGGCCGCGGCCCAGGGCCGCCTCGTCGTCTCCGCCGAGCAAGCGGCGGCGCATATTCTCGTCACCAACATCGGGGTCACGCTGCGCATGATCATCCTGGCGGAGGAAGACTGGGAGCTGTCTCGCTCGGTCCGGGAAGGTGCCATCGCGGCCATTACGGGCACGGGAACTGACAGTTCGCCGCGTTCGATCATGCATCTCGCTCTGGAATATGCCAATGCCCGGCCTGATGTGCTCGGGCAGGAAGAAACCGCCATGCTCTCGGCGTGGCTTCGCCGGCTCTCCGATTCCCAGTAGCAGCCGGCCTGCAGCATTCCGGGCCGCACCCGATAATCCGGGTAGGTTGGAGACGACCGGGCGGCCCGCCCATAAGGAGCTGGATGGCGTTCATGGGCGGACCGTGCTAAGGCGCCGATGAACGCTGAGGGGGCGCTGCCTCCTCAGCTGGATTCTTCAACGCCTTCCAGCGCCATCTAAGATGGCTGGTGCTTGAATCCCTTGGTGGTGAGCGCCAAAATAACCGCTCCGATCACCAGCCAGATGGATCCAATGACCACGGCGTGAACATCAAGCTGGGTGAGCAGGAACCCGATGACCAAGACGCCAATGGCGGGGCACAGGACATAGAGCAGCGTGTTGAGCTTGTTGCCGGCACGGCGCTGCCGATCCCAGTAAACGATGACCGAAACGTTGACCATGATGAAGGCGATAAAGGCACCGAAGTTGATGAATGAGGTCGAGGTGGCCACATCCATGAACATCGCAATCAGGCCAACCACGGCGATGGCCAGGATGGAAAAGACCGGGGTGCTGAACCGTTCGTTGAGCTTGCCAAAGATCTTCCGTGGAAGAACTCCGTCGCGACCCATCGCGTAGAGCAGCCGGCTGCCGGCTGCCTGGGCTGCAATGCCCGAGGTGAACTGGGCGATGACCAGGGCGGCCAGGAAGATCGCGCCGAAGAGGTTGCCGCCGATATGCTGTGCGATCTCAAATCCGGCAGCGTCAGAGTTTTCAAAGACTCCGCCCGGGTTCACCAGCTGCACCGTGTAGGCCACGACAACAAAGATGCCGCCGCCAATCAGCGCAATCAGCATGATCGCCTTGGGCACGGTGCGGCGGGGCTCCACGGTTTCTTCGGTCAGCGTGGTGACCGCATCAAAACCGAGGAAGGAATACGCGGCGATGGCAGCTCCGGCTGCGATCCCGGCGGGGGTCGCGCCGATCCCGGTGAAAGGCGTAGCGCTCACCAAGGCGCCTGCGCCGTGGTCACCGGAAACGCTGGCTATGGAGAGAATTACGAAGAACACGATGACCAGGATCTGGAATGACATCAACACCAGATTCACCCGGTCGGCCACCTTGATGCCGATGATGTTCAAGATCGTGGTCAGCACGATGAACCCGAGAATCCACGCCGGCATGGGCACCGCCGGGAATTGGGCCTGCAGGTAGGATCCGCCGATCAGCCAGATGACCATGGGCAGGAACAGGTAGTCGAGCATGGTGGCCCAGCCGACCAGGAATCCGACCCGTCCATCGATGGTTTTGCGCACGTAGGTATAGGCGGAGCCAGCTACCGGGTAGGCGGCAGCCATCCGGCCATAGCTGTTCGCGGTGAAGAGCATGGCCAGCAAGGCGATCAGGTAGGCGCTGGCGCTGGCGCCACCGGTTTCAGAAGCAATGACCCCGAAAATGCCCAGGACAATCAAGGGAGTCAGGTAGGCCAATCCGAAAATAACCAAGGACGGCAATTTCAGGGTGCGAGTGAGTGCAGGGGTGGAAGACATGGAAAACTCCGTCGTTTTCTAAGAGCGATGTTTAGGTTGCTGCGGGGCCCAGCGCGCTGGATCAAGTTCGCCGTTGTAGAGCGGAAGCTTGATCGAGGCATCGCCGGGATGGAATTGCGACCAGACGCGGTTGGTGCCAGCGGTGCCGTGCTCGCGGACCCTTTGCACTGCCGCCGGATCAATGCGAACCACCAGGGTGTCTTCGCCGAGACCGGCTTCGCCGAGGACCATGCCCTCGGGATCCACGGCGATGCTTCGTCCGCGTCCTATCGGGGAGGCGCAATTGACGCTGAGCATGTAGACCTGGTTCACGATGGCATTGGCGCGGGCCAGGACCAGCTCTTGTTCGCGGTCTTCGCTGGTGGTCTTCACGATATTCAAGATGGCGTTGGCGCCCATCCATGCAAGGTGGCGCGAGTGCTCGGGGAACCATGCGTCGTAGCAGATGGACAGGCCGACGGCCCCAGCGCCGGGCACCTTGGCCACGACAAATTCTGTGCCCGGCTGGTGCGGCTCGAAAGGGCGCCACGGGAACATCTTGCGATAGCTGGCAACGAGGGTGCCATCCGGGGCGAAAAGCAATTGGGTATTGCGGAATCCTCCGTCGGCGTCGCGCTCGCCGATGCTTCCTGGGCAAAGCCAGATCTGATGTTCTGCGGCGATGGCGCCGAGGGCGGCGACGAACGGATCATCGAGCGATACGGCGGCTGCTTCCAGGGCCGCGCTGCGTTCTTCAACCGGCAGGTGCTCTGTACCCTGCAGATGCAATTCCGGGTAGACCAGCATCTGCAAGGGGCCGTAGGTCTCCAGGGTCTTGGCGACATCATCGGCAAAAAGCTGGAGCGGATCCTCCAAGGGCAATGGGACCCGCTGGGCCAGGCCTGCGGTAATCATGTGGGGCATCGTGAGCTGCTTTCGAAAAACCTATAACTGATCAATATGAACAGTTATTCAAATGTATGTGACGCAGCCGATAGACTCAATACATGACGGCGAAAAATATTTCGGGGCTAACCCACGCCGAAGAGCGAGAAATCGACCGGCTGCTCCATGCGGCACCCGGCGCTGCGGCAGTAACCCGTTTGTCAGCCGTGGAAACCGTCAGGGCGAGAATTCTGCTCTCGGTGGAGCATGGACTGCTGGTTCCGGGCGGAAAACTTCCCGGTACCGAATTGATCGCTGCCGGCCTTGAAGTCAGCGTGATCACCGCGCGCCGCGGTTTGGAAAGCCTGGTTGAAGATGGCGTGCTGGAGCGCCGCAGGGGGCGAAACGGTGGCACCTTCGTGGCCCAGGCGCCGCCCGAACTCAACGATGTTGCTGTGCAAGCTTTCCATGATGACGTGCCAGAGGTGCTGCGCTTGATAGACCAGCGAAGCCTGATGGAAAGCGCCATCGTCGCTCAAGCGGCCTTGAATGCCACCGAAGCCCAATGCCAGCAGCTGGAAGAACTGATTCGGCTCTCTGCCAGCGCAGCCAACTGGCATGAGCACCATATTCCGGATACCAAGTTCCATCGCCTGGTAGCCGAGATCAGCGCACTGCCTGAAGTTCCCACCTATTTGTCCAGCTATGAATCCTTGCTCAAGTATTTTGTCCCCTACCCCCAAGAGAAGCTCAACGAGGGGCGAGGGCACCACCAGCAACTCGTGGAGGCCTTCCGCAAGCGGGATGCGCTGGCGGCAATCGCAGTAACCAGGGAACATGTGGATGCTTTGCGGAGGGAAATGTTCTTCGGGCTTCACGCTGAACCGCCGACAAAATAGGGCAAACCGGTTAGCGGCCAGCTATTCGTCACGTGGGTGGCGATACTTACTGTCAATGAAAGCAAGAGATAGGATCACACCATGATCCGTGCTTTCTTTTTCCTTGGTGTGGGGTTAATAGCCGGTGGCTTCATTGGCAGCTATATTGGCGAACCGGGAGCTGGTGCATGGGGCATCGGGTTCGGAATTCCGGTAGCGTCCATGGCCCTGGTGTTCTGGCTTGTCAGCCGTACCTTGCGAGGGATCCATCCAGATAACCCGGTGATGGCAAAAATGGCCGTGCAAGCCGGGCGGGTGGGCATGGCCCGTGTCGAGCATGTCGGAGAAACCGGTACTCGAGTCAACGAGCGGCCGCTTTGCGACATTGAGCTAACCGTGCAACCACGACATGGGCAGCCCTTCCGGACGAAATTTCGCAGAGTCCTGAACTTTCAAACGAGCGTAGCCCTGATACCCGGCTCGGTGCATCCGGTAGCCATCTTGATCGAGGGGGAGCCGGATGTCAGCTTCATCAAACCCGAGGAACTGAGCGACCAGAGCTTGCTGAAGCTGCCAATCCCTTCTGCTGCTTCCGCCGGAGAAGTGCGCAGTCCAAAATCGGGGAGACTGCGACCCAACGGGACGCGGACCAAGCCATTGATCGGAACCAGCAAGCGATGGTTCCCGCTGCGCGCGCTGCTGTATCTTGTCATGTTCTGCGTTGGTGCTGTTATCGTGCTGCTGCCGATGCGCGGTGCAGTGGAACTAAGCGTCGAATCCAAGGAACTCACCGGCTCCTGGATACCCGACATGAGAACAGAACCAGGGGTGAGTGCTGCGCTCAACGCCCTGGAGCAGAAGGTCGGACATGACCGGGTCAGCCGGGTGAGCCTGTACAAGGACTTTGTTCTCATCGATGCCCCGGTGGGGCCAGGCACGCTGAACACCGATAGCTGGCAGTTCCGCGGCGGGAAACTGACCAGTAGCGGACCTGCTTCCACCCAGCCTGAATCCGAAGAGGAACTCTTCAGGATCCCTGATGTCCACTGGCAGGCCTATTGGCCTGCCGTGCAGTCCGTCAGCTCGGGGCTGGACAAAACAATTACCGATGACATCGGAATCTTCTCGGAACGGGAGACAAATTCTGATCTTGGCGGCGATTCATTCATGCAGCACACCGGGGATGTTATTGCCCGATTCACCGTCAATGAACCGTATTCTTCCATCGCCTACACAATGAACGGACAGGGTGAAAATATCTCCGATGACTGACTCTCAAGACCTGAAGCCGCGTAACCGCCTGGCTTGCTGGCTGTCCATCCCGCTGGACACCTGGGTTCGAATCGAAGTCGAATAGTTCCACCTAAGCGAGACGGTGGAACTATTCGACCGTTTCGGCAGGCATCGGAAAGAAGCTCCGGCAATAGACCGCGGCGCTACCCGAGGGGCATCTCCATGGACTGCTGGGTCTCTGGCGTGTAGACCGGAACGGCGTTGGCCACGGCGCTGTACTTCCAATAGCGCACCCTGAACGACAGCATCCCTTGCCCCTCGGATTGATCGAACAAAGCGCGTGTCCGGGTATTCCGGGGCAGCTCGTCGACAATTTCCAAGGCAGCATTGGGAGGCGAGACATGGATGAAGCGCAATGTCTCGCACGGAGTGTCCAACATAGCCACGAGAACCGGGCAATTGTGGACGGAGACCAGAGCCATGACATCTTCTGCAGGCTCATGGGGTTGTGCAATGATCACGGGCATGCCTTGAGCCCATCCGTACCGGCTGAGATGGCGACGACCATCTCGTGATCCCAGAAGTTCCGCGACGCGTTCAGCAGTTTTCGACCTGACGATACGTCCTGGCATTATTACTACCTCCACTTTGCTCGTAACTTTCGAGTGAATCCCCACAAGTCACGCCACTTCCAATCTTGCGCAATGCCCCGTCATGCAGGCAAGGTTCGCCATCGAGAGGAAACAGAGTGTACCTCCAATCTAATTCACCCGGGCAGGGGGCGAGATGGGCGGCAAATGGCTCACAGCGTTCTCTCAGCTTTTGTGGTTGTTGAATAAGATTTTTCGACTTTACTAGTTGATGACTATATTTGCAGCAAGTCAGGCCGATCTGCTCGATTCATGTGGCTCGTCGGTCCTCAACGCGTTCTAAGTCCAAGCTTGCTTGCCCATCTGCCAGCGATTGGTGGGAAAAGGATGGGAATGCATCGTCTTGCGGGGTGGGCAAGCAGGCAAGATGTAGGGTGTCAGAATCCAGCGCCCCGTGGTAACGGGCATCCGCGGAGGATTTTGCCCTTCGCTGAATCCACAAGGCGGATCACTCAACTGAATAGCGGCAGGCACCGCGCCGAGCCTGGCTAATCCATCCGGAGAACGCGAGGGCGGCTGAAGTCTCGAGTATCACCAGGGAGGCATGAAATGAGCACGTTTGGCATAGAAGAAGAATTCTTCTTGTTCGATGGCGAAACAGGGCTGCCTGCTGATTCAGCAGGGGGCAGTTTCGGCATGTCTTGGATATCCAACGTGATGGCGAAGTGCAAAATGAATTCTTGGCCTGCCAGATAGAGCACGCCAGCTCCATATGCCATGACCGGGAACAGGCTTTGGAAGAATTGGCCGGTTTCCGCAGGGACCTGGCGGCGCAAGCGGCTTCTCATCAGCTGCTGGTCGGCGGAGTGGGGACGGCGCCGATGGCTGCCCCATGGCCCCCGGAACTCACCGATAATGAGCGGTACCGTCAGATCGGGAATTTCCTTTCCGGAATCGCCACGGAGCATTACGTCTGCGGCTTGCACGTACACGTGTCCATCCCTGATCCGCAATCGGGCGTCATGGCGCTCAATTTCCTGCGCGGCTGGCTGCCCTTCCTATGCGCGCTGGGCGAGAATTCTCCATATTGGAAGGGTGCGGACAGCAGTTTTTCATCGTGGCGGACGATTCATAGCCGGCAGTGGTCAGTGCAGGGAATTCCACCATATTTCAAGGATTACGAGGACTATTCCGCGAGGCTCGAAAGGATCAACGGAATGCCGGCCGTGCTCGATTCGGGCCATATTGGATGGGCGGCCAGGCTCTCGGACAAGTACCCAACGATTGAGGTCCGCGTTGCTGATTCGCAGTTGCGGGCACAAGACTCGGTATTGCTCGCGGTGCTGATGCGCGGGCTGGTGGATACCGCGGTGGCGGGGAAGCATCCTCCCGCCGAGTACCTGCCGGAGATCCTGGACCTGTCATTGTGGCAGAGCGCCAAGCACGGAACCAGCGGAGCGCAGGTGGACACGGAAACGGGACGCTTTGCCAGCGTGGAAGATTTGGCCGGCAGGATGCTGCGGCGCATTGAACATGCCTTGAAGGCTCATGGAGATTACGAATTTGCAGTGATCTCCCTGAGAAACCTGCTGGAGGCCGGCAATGGCGCGGTGCGGCAACGGGCGGCTTTCGACCAAGGAGGCATTTTGCATCTGCTGGCCAACGCCCACGCTGAAATGCAGGTGTAGGCAGGCTGCATCGCGAGGTCCGCCCCTCCTTCGAAGTGTTAGGGCGCCAAGCAGGTGCCAAACGCCATCAGGCCCCTGCCGGAGTGGGTCCGGCAGGGGCCTGCTGAAAGTGGTTTCTAGACGGCGAGGGAGTCGCGAAGGCGTGCCACGTGTCCTTGGGCATCCACGCCGTATTCGATTTGGCGTATGGTGCCATCTGCGTTGATGACTGCTGTCGAGCGGAGGGTTCCCACCATGGTCCTCTCGCCGAAGGTCTTTTCTCCGTAGGAGCCGTAGGCGATAGCAACTTCATTGTCAGGATCGGAAAGCAACGGGAAATTCAGCGATTCATTGCTGGCGAAAGCAGCAATTTCTTCGGGTGCGTCCGGGGAGATGCCTAGCACGGAGTAGCCTGCAGCCTGCAGCGAGTTGAGGTTGTCGCGGAAATCGCAGGCCTCTGTGGTGCAGCCAGGAGTTGCGGCCTTGGGGTAGAAGTACACGATGACATTCTGGCCGGAGTAGTCCGACAACGAAATGGTGGCTCCCGTGGAATCCTTCAGCGAGAACGAAGGAGCAGGCTGGCCGGGGGTCAGTGGGGAAGAATGAGAAGCCATGAGCATCAACTTTCGTATAGTGATAATTTATTTTCATTCTAAGTGATGGGAGGCGTTGATTGCCAGAGCCCTGGCGAGCTTGCCTGCCTCGAATTAAACACCACGCGAATAGACGTTCAGTCCGCCAGGACAGGTCCAAGAAGGAAAGATCAACCATTAGCGCGGCTTAGCTTCTGCGCCCTACCGCGCGGATGGTGCTGGGTCGGCGCTATGGCGCGCACGTTGAAGCTGCCGATACTGGCCTCTCCGCCCTCGCCCGACTGCTCTTCCGTATCTCCACGACTGCCGAACTTTCCAGGGTTGCGCTTGTCGGCCATTGCGGCGCTCCTTTCGCCAGCTCTCCGGCGGCTTCCGGAAGCCGACTCTGGGACGACGGCTACGTCCTACGGGTCTGCAGCATAACGAGAACTGCGTGGGTCCCGGGATGAGGGCATTAGACAGCCGAGGCCTTGTCCTCAAGGGATCGTGTCCATCGCTTGGCCAGCGCCTGTATCGCAGCAGCGCTGGCTCCGGAGATCACCGCGAAAGACAGCACCTTGCCCAAGGCCGCTTGCTGCTGTTCCTCAGGATGCGCCACGGATGGCGGCTGCTCGCCTGTTGCCTTCTTCCAGGCGCTGGCGACCAACTTGGCCCCAAGCCATCCCGCTCCCAGCGAGAGGACTGACCCAAAGATCTTGGCTAGAGTTTTCATTCCATTCTCCTATCTTGTTTCGATGATCGAGGTGGATTCCCACCGGACCTCGTGCGGTTCCTTGTCCTCGCGCAAGCCTCGCCACACCGGGTGGCGCAGCAGCCCGGTGCCGGTCAACTCGCTGTAGCGCACCTCGCCCACGAGCTTGGGGCTAGTCCAGTGGGCATCGCGGCGGTGCGCCGCCGGGATGTCCTTGGCAGGAGGGGTCTTGCGCCCCAGCTTTTCAAGCCGATGGCGAATCGCGGTGAGCTGGGCATCACTGAATCCGGTGCCCACCCGGCCCGCGTAGCGCAGCCCATCGCGCCCCGGGACGGCCAGCAGCAGCGAAGCGAAGCTGCTGCTTCGTGCGCCGAGGCCTTTACGCCAGCCGATGACAATGACTTCTTGGTGGATTTCGTGCTTGAGCTTGATCCAGCTCCCGTTGCGGCTTCCGGGCTCGTACAACGACGCGCAATCCTTGGCGACTACGCCTTCCAGGCCGATGTCCTGGCTGATCCGCACGGCTTCGGCAACCGTGCCGTGGTAGGCCGGAGGGATCTTGGCGCTTTGATGCTCGAGCGTGAGGGAATCCAAGCGGCGGCGGCGTTCGGCATAGGGCAGGCCGGTGAGGTCCTCGGGTCTGCCGGACGCTGAAGGCAGCTGCAGCGCATCGAAGAGCAGGTACTGGATGCTGATGGCGCGGGCTTGCCGGGTCTGCTTCTTGCGCATCGCGGCGACGTAGCGTTGAAGCAAGGAGAAATCCGGCCTGCCCGCCTCATTCAATGCCACGATTTCGCCATCGACCACCGAACCGTCTGGCAACAGGCACCCCAGTTCTGCCAATCCCGGAAAATCAGCGCCCAGTTCGTGGCCATTGCGGCTGAATAATGAGAGCGTTCCGCCTCTGGCAACGCCGATGGCACGGTAGCCATCCCATTTCATCTCAAAGCTCCAGTCCTGCGTGCTGGAAATGTCCTCGGCGGTACCTGCGGTGGCGAGCATCGGTCGTGGCGGCCGCCGGGACAGGTATGCCGCGGCCTGGACAGGTTCTGAGGCCAGATCATCCGTTGCAGTGTCCGCGGCGGGCTGGTCCTTGGCCAGCTGCAACAGCCAGTTGTTCTTCCCTCCCATACCCGGTGCGTGGACCAGCACGAAACGCCGGGGAATAGCGCCGAGCCCACCCCCGGGCTTGCCCTGGAGTACCGCAATGACTTCCTTGCCTTCACGCCACTTTTCAATCCTGCAGGTGCCCGCATCCCAGATGGCCACCTCACCGGCGCCGTATTGACCCTTGGGGATCCTCCCTTCGAAGCTCCCATAGGACAGGGGATGATCCTCGGTCATCACGGCCAGCCGCTGGATCCCGGATTCCAGCGGCGGCCCCTTGGGTACCGCCCAGGAAACCAGCACTCCGTCGTGCTCTAGGCGGAAATCCCAGTGCAGCCGGCGGGCATGATGTTCCTGGATGACAAAACTCGACCCTGAATCCGCACTCTGGCTGCTGCCGGTTCGTCCTGCGGTGGCGGTTTGCCGGGGTACCGGCTCCGGGGTCTGCAATGCATCGCGCTTGGAACGATAGACGGCCAGCCGATCGGGATCTTCCCTGGCCGATTCGCCGGCGGCCAGCGGAGCCAGCGGGTCGATCCCGTCCTGCAGCCGGTCCAGGACTTCGGGGTACTCCAGCTGCTCCAGCCCGGTGGCCTCGACTTCCTGCCAGGTCCGGGGCGCGGCGACGGTGGGCCGGGAGCGGCCGCGCAACGAGTAGGGGCAGACGGTAGTTTTCGCTGCATTGTTCTGGCTCCAGTCAACCAGCACCTTGTTCTCCCTCAGGGAGCGCTTCATGCTGGAGACCACCAGCTGCGGATGGTCCTTTTGCAGCGCGCTGGCCAGCTCCTTGGCCACTTCGCTGATCTGGTCCGAGCTGTATTTTCCATCCAGGCCCGCATACAGGTGAATGCCTTTGGAACCGGAGGTCACCGGGATACTGGGCAACTTCATGCCCTCGAGGATTTCCCGGCAGATCAAGGCGACTTCCGCGCACTGCTCCAATCCGGTTCCCGGGCCGGGATCCAGATCCAGGACCAGGCGATCCGGGTTGGCAGGGTCCAGGGAGGAATCGAAACGCCACTGGGGCACATGGATTTCCAAGGCGGCCACTTGGGCTATCCATGCCAGCACGGCTTCGTCATTGACCATCGGATAGGTATTGGCGTGGGTCTTGTGCTCAAGTTTGGCGCGGGGGATCCATTGGGGCGCGGACTCTTCCAGATCCTTGCGGAAGAAGACCTTCCCGGGTTCCGCGGCGGTGCCGACCCCGTCCACCCAGCGCTTGCGCGTGGCAGGCCGCCAAGCTGCGTGCGGCAAGAGGGCCGGGGCAACCTGCTGGAAGTAGTCCATCACCTCGCCTTTGGTGGTTCCGGTGGCCGGATACAGGACCTTGTCCAAGTTGCTGACCTTGAGGGTGCGTCCAGCGACCTCTACAAATTGCTCCTTGCGTGCCATACCAGTCCTCCGCTTGGGGTGTGCAGCCCAATCTTCCGGGGCTGGAGCAGATAAGCCAGCGTTCCAAGCAAGCTTTGTGCTTGGTGCCGAAGCTTGGGAGACCCTGCCAATATGCCTTGGGCCGTGACGGTCCTGGGCATCTGATGCTTCACTGGCTCCATGCGAGCTATCTGGACTGGATCAATTGCCTTCGGGCTGGTGAACGTCCCGGTCAAGGCGTACGGCGCCACCGAGGACCACGACATCGACCTGCACCAGGTCCATGACAAGGACGGCGGGAGGATCCGTTACGAGCGCCGCTGCGAAGTCTGCGGGAAGAAGATCGCCTATAAGGACCTGGACAAGGCCTTCGAAGATGGCGAACGGACCATCGTGCTCACTGATGAGGAGATGGAGGAGCTGCCTGCGGAGAAAAGCCGCGAAATCGAAGTGGTCCAGTTCGTTCCGGCGGACCAGATCGATCCCTTGATGCTGGAGAAAAGCTACTATCTGCAAGCCGATTCCACATCGCCCAAGGCCTACGAATTGTTGCGGCGCACCCTGCAAGACACCGAGAAGCTGGCCGTGGTGCGTTTCGCCCTGCGCCAGAAGACCCGGCTGGGGATCTTGCGGGTGCGCTCCACGACGATGGTGTTGCAAGCGGTCATGTGGGCAGACGAGTTGCGTGATGCAGAGGCGCTGGCACCGGAGAAGTCACCTCGGATCAGCGAGCAAGAGCTGAAGATGTCGTCCAGCCTGGTGGAGCAGTACAGCGGGGATTTCACGCCGGATCAATTCCAGGACGACTACCAGGTCCAGCTCAAGAAACTGATTGAAGCGAAAATCGAACAAGGAGAGCAGCTGGATACCGAAGCGACCTTCGGAGAGCCGGAAACTTCCGAAGGGTCCGGCGAGGTCATCGATCTGATGGAAGCGCTCAAACGCAGCATCGACGGGCGCAAGGCAAAGACCCCGAACAAGGCATCCACGGAGGGGAAAACCTCAGCTATGAAGAAGGCCTCCAAGAAAGGGCAGGCGAAGAAAACGGAGACGAAGAAATCGGCTTCGTCCTCATCGGGCAAGAAGAAGGCCTCCGGCTAAGCGGGGAACTGCGGTACATTATTCGAATCCCTTATGGATGAAGGCGTACGGGAAAGTTCCACGAAAAACATGCGCGCCGGAACCGGGGCCAGCAAGCCGTCCGCGCCACACCGGATATCCAAGGCAGGGACAACATGAGATTTCGGCATTTGACTATCGACTGCGTTGAACCGTACGCCCTGGCGGTCTATTGGAGCCAGCTGACCGGTTGGCCTATCTCGGAGGTTGATGTTCCAGGTGATTCAGAGGTGCTCATCGAGGCCCCCGCTCCGCTGCCGGGCTTGTTGTTCATCAGGGTGCCTGAAGCGAAATCGGTGAAAAACCGGGTGCACATTGACTGGCAGCCCACCGGCCGCAGCCGAGATGACGAGGTGGAGCGTGCGGTGTCCCTGGGCGCGTCGATCCATGAAGACCACCGTTCAGCAGATGGACGCGGGTGGGTGACCCTGCATGATCCCGAAGGGAACGAATTCTGCATAGAGCGGAGCGAAACCGAATTGGCTCGTTGACGCGGGTTGGCCCTTGCCTATCGCGCTTCGGATAGCGAGATTCTCTCGACTATGCCCCTTATACGCAACATGGGATCGCGGACCTGTGCAAGCGGTGCAGTCTTGAGGGCCGCTCGGACCACTTTGATCAGGGGTTGAGCGCGTACTCGGCGAAGTGGCCGCATTCGCTGAATCCAAGGCGCCGGTAGACGGGTTCTCCGTCGTGGGACGCTTGTAGCACTGCGGTGTCGTAGCCGGCAGTGCGGGCAGTGTGCAAGGCGGCCAAGGTGATGGCTGTTCCGTATCCTTGGCGGCGTTCCGATTGCAGTGTTGAGATGTTGTAGATGCCGGCGACTCGGGCGTGGAGGAAGACTTCTGCCGAGCAGACCGGGTGGCCGTTGGCATAGCCGACCAAATAGCGGGCTGGTGCATCGGCGGACAGCGCAGTTGCCGAGGCGCGGGCGTAGAAGCCCTGCACCGTGGTGGCCGGCGGGTTCCAATTGGCCGAGAGCACGGTTGCGTAGTCGGCGAGTTCCTCAGGGGTGCTCACTAGGCGGATGTCCAGGCCTGCGTCGTGGGCTTGGGGGAGCGCTCCGCGCAGGTCTTTCCACATGCCGGTCTCAGTTTCAGAGGCTTCCAGCCCGGCGTTTTCGAGGTGCTCGGCCAGATTGCCGGGTGTGCTGGCCGGGCCGACCCACCAGGAAAATGGACGTCCATCAGAAGCCAGGCGCTGAAGTGTCTGCGCGATGCGGGTGGGCGCGGTCGCTGCGGTGAATCGGGCGGCGGCGATGATGTTGAAGGTGTCGTCGTCGAGGCCGCTATCAGCGATCATCAGGTCGCTGGTTTCAATGACTGTTGCGCCGTCCATGCTGCGGTGAAGGTGGCAGGCGTGCTCGGCCAGGTTCTGTTCCATGGCGAGTCGAGGATCGGTCCTGCCGGGTGATGATTGCTTATCGCGTTCCATGATTATCCATACTAGACATCCAGGTTAGGCGGCCTCCTTGGGGAACCACGAAAAACTGGATGATTCCGGATACGCGCCATCCCAGGCGTTCCGTCTCTTGCCAGCGTGCTCCAGCAACGGCCGCGCGGATTTTGCAGCGAGGCAGGATAGCAGGGAGAGGAATCGGCAGGTTTCAGCAACGCCAAAGGCATCGCCTTCCTCCAAAAGTAGTATTGACATGAATCAATAATTAATGAATTTAGCCCTTCCACTAGTTATTAAATAGAAAGTCATTCAGTTAAAACCGTAATATTTGCGAATATTGGTCAAGAGTTCGCTTCCGGTTGCTAGATTCCCTTACATCAACACCTGTTGATACATCGCGAATCGCTCGACCTCAGATACGGAGAACATCATGGAATTGATCAACACTCTGCTTGAAATCATCAAAGGCCTTCTCGGTGGCTTGGGTGGCTAGAGTAAACCTCTAGAGCTTGCTTCGAGGGGTCCTGCACCATTAGCGGTGCAGGACCCCTCTGCGTTGTTGGTGCATGCCGGCAGCCCGGCAGTCGCCGATTCCGGAAACGTTATTCGAGCCTCGGGCCAGCACCCCGTGGTGTCCTTCCGTGGTAGTTGAGAATCCAGCTCTAAGGAGCTTGTGGCCGCTCATTTGGCTATCCGCGCCGACTGACTAAAGGATGTCCCCTGCGCAATGCGGGAATCGGGTCGTTAGCGGAGCTGTGGAATCTGGGCAATTCTCGAGCCGCCCGGCGGTCTCCACGACTGGTCAAACTAGCCGCGCGCGACGAGCGCCATTTGGAGCCGATCTGATTGCTGATTGCTGGCGCTGCTGCCCGCCGCCCCTCTGCATGTCGAGGCCTGTGCAAGTACGGCGTTCTTCAGTTTCCCCGTTATGTTGTTGACAGCCCCTAAAAGAGGATCATAGGGACTGTCGGCCGACCAATCTCGGCATGGTGTCTTGCCCCTGCTTAGCCAATAGTCCGGGGGGTGCTGCCACCGAGATTGGGATGGCAGCAGGGTGATTGCTGATTAGGGGCGCGGCGCCAAAACTGGACGCCTGTCATAACGTGGATGTAAGACTTTGCTACCTGCGGTTGGTCGACTTTGAACAAAAAACTAGTTCAAGGGAGCACTAGTCATGATCACCTCAGACGTGGACATTTTCCTCGGGCTCGACGTCGGGAAAACAGACCATTGGGCGTGCGCCGTCACCAAAGACGGCACCAAAATCTGGAACAAGACCCTGCCCAATGACGAAGCCAAACTGGTCTCGGTCTATCAAAAACTCATGACTCAAGGCACCGTGCTGGTGGTCGTGGATCAGCCAGCCACCATCGGCGCCCTGGCCGTTGCCGTCGCCCAGCACCTCGGCATTCCGGTGGCCTACCTACCTGGGCTGACCATGCGACGCATCGCAGACATGTATCCCGGCACGGCGAAAACAGACGAAAAGGACGCCTTCATCATCGCTGACGCGGCCCGCACCATGCCCCACACGCTACGCAGCATCCAAGTCTCTGACGAAGACGAAGCCACCCTGGGCATGCTCACCGGATTCGACTTGGATCTAGCACGGCAGATCACCCAAACCAGCAACAGAATCCGCGGGTTGTTCACCCAAATCCACCCGCCACTAGAACGGATCCTCGGTCCCTGGCTGGAACACGACGCGGTGCTCGAAGTCCTCGCCTCCTGGCCGACACCGGCGCAACTGAAGCATGCCGGCAAAGCGCGGATCGACGCGAAGCTGAAAAAGCAGGGAGCCCGCCGGCACACTGCCTGGGCCGGAGCCATCATGGACGCGCTCTATGAGCAAACAGTGGTCGTGGTCGGCACCGACGCCGCAGGACTAGTCATCCCGCACCTGGCCCGGCAACTAATCTCGTTGCACGCCCAGCGTGTAGATGTAGCCACGCACTTGGAAACCATGGTGGAGGCCCACCCTCTTTACCAGGTCCTGACATCCATGCCAGGGGTCGCCGTCAGGACCGCAGCGATCATCATCGCCGAGACCTCCGGCAAGACCTTCCCCAGCGCCGCAGCGTTGTCCTCCTACGCCGGCCTGGCACCAACCACGCGCCAGTCGGGCACTTCGATCAAGTCCGAGCGCGTCAGCCATTCAGGCAACAAACGGCTGAAGCGAGCCCTCTTCCTCTCGGCGTTCGCATCGATCAGATTCGATCCAACCTGCCGGGCCTATTATGACCGGAAACGAGCCCAGGGCAAGCGTCATAACCAAGCTCTGATCGCACTGGCCCACCGACGACTCACGGTCCTGTTCGCCATGATCCGGGACGGCTCACTCTATGATGTTCCGGAACTAAAAATTGCTTGACACAGAACATAGGGGCACCCCCCCGTTGCAGCATCTTCGGGCGGCCGTCTGTCAGATCTCGGGTTATATTTAATTCCCACTAATGTTGTTGTATTAGCATGAATGCGGATAATAAGGGCTGCGGGCTGGACCCGTCCTCTAAATACGTTGACCTGGTCGCCGAGGTCTTCGGAATCCTTTCCGATGTCACGCGCATCAAGATCGTGCTGGGGCTTCGCCGCGCTGGTGAGCTGTCAGTCAGCTCGATTGCCGAGCTTGTCGAGAAGAGCCCCTCCGGAGTGTCACAGCACCTGGCTCGGCTGCGCATGGCCCGCATGGTCACGACCCGCCAGGAAGGGACCATAGTGCTATACCAGCTGGCAAACGGTCACGCTGCCACGCTGGTAGCCGAAGCGGTCAAGCAAGCCGAGCATTCCGTAGCCAACGGACTTCCTCCCCATCACCATCAGCCACAGGGCTGAGGCAGATCCCCCGCGTTAGGCATTGTGATGCTCGAAGTTCTGCGCAACCGTCCCTACGCCAAGCTCTTCAGCGCCCAGGTCATCGCGCTGCTCGGCACGGGACTGCTCAACGTGGCCTGGGGCTTCTGGCTTTTGGCGTGGCCGGCAACCAAGCTGGCCGGGTGCCCGGCTTGGCCATGACCATTAAGATGGCCGCCTATGTCCTTGTCACTCCGTTGATCAGCGCCATCGCGGCCCACATTCCGCGCAAGCCGCTGCTTATCGGATCCGACGCCATCCGCGCAGTGATTGCGGTATGCCTGCCATTCGTCAGCGAGGCCTGGCAGATCTATGTGCTGATCTTCGTGCTGCAATCGGCCTCTGCCACTTTCACGCCGGCGTTCTAGGCCATCATTCCCTCGATACTTCCTGATGAACGCGAGTACACCCGGGTGCTGTCGCTTTCCCGTCTGGCCTATGACATGGAATCGCTGATCAGTCCGCTGTTGGCCACGCTCCTGCTGGCCGCCACGAGCTATCACAGCCTCTTCTTGGGAACGGTTCTCGGGTTTTCCTGCTCCGCGGTGCTGGTCTCAGTTACGGAATTCCCGGAGAGCATGGCGCCAGGCAACACCAAATTCTTCCATCGGTTCACTGGAGGCGTGCAGGCATTCTGGGCCCGTCCCGAACTGCGCAGCTTGAAGGCGTTGAATCTGGTGGTGGCCGCGACTACAGCCATGGTCATTGTCAACACGGTGGTCCTGGTGCAAGGCGGGCACGGCCGCTCCCAGACGCATTCCGCTCTGCTGCTCGGTGCCTATGGCGCCGGATCGATGATGGTGGCTTTGACCGTACCCGGCTTGCTGGATCGTTTCCCCGACCGCCGGGTCATGCTCTGCGGTGCAGACTGCTTGCCCCTGCTGCTTTTGGCTGCATCCGGCACAATCCATTGGGGGCGGGGGACAAGCCAGTGGATTGCGCTGATGGCCACCTGGCTGCTGATCGGCGCCGCGATCGCGACAATTCTCACCCCTTCCTCGTGGCTGCTTCGGCGCAACAGCACAGAACAGAACCGGCCGGGCATCTTCGCGGCCCAAATCTCGCTGTCGCACGCGTGCTTCCTGATCACCTACCCCTTGGCAGGAGCAACGGGAGCGGTGCTCGGGCTTGCCGAAACGGCACTCGTCCTCGTGACCATAGGCCTGCTGGGCTCAGTCCTCGCCGTCTTTTCCTGGCGAAGCGGCATTGAGCCCTGCACCTTGGATGCCTCCACGGGAATCAGCTAGCTGGCCAGATGGCCCGCTCCAAGGCGCCAGGATGGAATCAGTCGGGATTGAACTGGCTGGTGTCCACCTGGTCCGGATCCTGGTCCTCGGGCTGCTGCTCAACATCAAGCTGATGGCCGTCATGATCATGTAGATGTTGGGACGGTGAGAGAGGCTCGAAGAGTGGCCACACAGGTGTGGCCGTCCGCGGAATCTTCGGGACTGCCCCAAAGCAGTCCCGATTCCGGAGGTGGCAGTTCCCAGTTGTTCGCCACGAGTGGGTAGCGCTGGAACATGGGAACTAGAGTCATGGCTAGTGGTGGTGTTCTTCCTGCTTCATCTTGTCGATGATGCCCGGCTCAATGCCTTCCGTATGGTGGGCTCCATGCTCAGAATGCGGTACCGCCAGATGGCCCGCGGCGGAGGCCGCTAATCCCATACTGGCGATCGTGGACACCACCACCGATGCGGCAAATATGCCTCCGACCACTGCTAGGCTGCCGGACCGAGCGGGTCCGCGTGTCGATTTGCGTTGCCGTTTTCGCTGCCACATGATGGCTGCGACTACAGATAGCTCCAGCAATAGCAGGGAAACGACGGTGAGATCCAGGAATTTCTCCCTTCCCGGGATTCCCGCAAGACCCAGGGCGATGCTGGCCAGATGCGCTAGCGAGACTACCGCCAGGCAGCGAACCGCGATCTTCGGCGCTGGCGCTGATGACTTGCGCAGGCTGGCCACGGAGTAGATCAGTGCTAGCCCCGCCCAGGTGGCGGACGCTATGGCGCCGAGCCACACCCACCAGGGAGCCGTGGTGGCTTCGACCGAGAACCTTGATGCCAAGCTGGAGGAGGATGCCGCGGCCAGAGCCGCGATGCCCAGTCCAGCGATTCCCGCGTAGATGCCGCCGATGGCACCGAAGCCTGCCACCGCACCTTGCCTTTGGACGGTGGGTTCGATGGCAGGCTGCCGGCCTAGTCGGGAATTCATGACCGTGCAGTACGTGCTACGGGTGCTTTGTCCTGGGACAGGCCCACCGACAACAGGACGATCGCGCTGGCCAGGTGCAGGACGTTATCGGCACCGTTCAGGGCAATGATGTTCAGGGACGTCGATGCTAGGAAGAGCCCCAAGATGCCCACCAGAAGGTAGACGGCGCCCACGGTCGAGTTGGCGAGTTTGGACGCCCTCACGGATCCGAGCCCGGCGATGAGCAGTACTGCGCCAATGGCCAGGTGGATGACGTTGTGCAGTGGGTTGACCTCGAAAATGATCAACTTGCCACCCTCTGTGGCGAAGAAATCCACGCCCGCGGTGACGAGGAACCCGAGCAAGCCGACGAGGAGGTATACAGCTCCGAAAGTCGTTGCGAGCAAGCGATTAGGTGATGTGCGCATTGCAATCAGTCCTTCCTGGGACGCGGAGTGGATTCCGCGTCGAGTTGTGCAGGTTCCGGAACGAACCCTGTAGAAGTACTTCGGAGAACCCGCGGCAGTGGATTGGGTGCCGCTGAATTTATTTGCCTGCATGGTTGCTGCTGGTGCCTCGGCTGCACCAGGTTCTGCTGTGGGCAAATAGGCGAGGTGGGTTACGGGCTCGGGGCTCAATCTGGAAGGGCGGGCGTTCGCCAGCTACGAACATGGCCCGTTATTTGGGAAAATGCCTATGGTGCGCCCCCGCGAAATGACAGTGTTGGAAGCAAGCACAACAACTCTGAGGAACAGGAGCAGCATGAGCATGTACGCAGTGACCAATCCAGCTACCGGTGAAATCGAAGCAGAATTTGCCACGGCCAGCGATGAGCAAATCCAACAGGCCTTATCCAGCACGGATCAGGCCTATCAGGCATGGTCGGTGTCCGCGCTGGATGATCGAGTAGCCTTGCTCAACCGTGTGGCGGACATCTACGAGACCCGCGCGGACGAGCTCGCGGCGATCATCACCCGGGAAATGGGCAAGCCCATCAAGCAGTCGCTGGGTGAAATCAGCATCGTGGTGGCGATCTACCGCTACTACGCGAAGAACGGCCCGAAATTCCTGGAGGACGAAGAGCTGGAGATCGCTTCCGGCGGCCGCGCCCTGGTACGCAAGGAATCCGTGGGTGTGCTGCTGGGGATCATGCCGTGGAACTTCCCGTACTACCAGGTGGCCCGGTTCGCCGCTCCCAACCTGATGAACGGCAACACCATCCTGCTCAAGCATGCCCCGCAATGTCCGGAATCGGCGCTGGCCATGGAGCAAATCTTCCAGGAGGCAGGTGCGCCACAGGGCGCGTACGTGAATATCTTTGCCACCAATGACCAGGTTGCAGACATCATTGCCGACCGCCGGGTGCAGGGAGTTTCGCTGACTGGTTCGGAGCGAGCTGGTTCGGCGGTGGCGGAAATCGCCGGGCGCCACCTTAAGAAGGTCGTGCTTGAGCTGGGTGGTTCTGACCCGTTCCTGGTGTTCGCGGACGCCGACATCGCCCGCACCGCCAAGCTGGGGATGCGCGCACGATTCGGGAATACCGGCCAGGCTTGCAATGCGGCCAAGCGCTTCATCGTCGACTCCTCGGTCTACGAGGAATTCTCAGCGGCGTTGGTGGACCAGGTGGCCGGCATGAAGGTCGGGGATCCGACCCAGGGTGAAAACTTCCTCGGACCGCTGTCCTCGGCCGCGGCGCGCGATGGCCTGGCGGCCCAGGTCCAGGACGCCATCGACAAGGGTGCGACGGTGTTGGCCGGCGGCAAGCAGGTAGAAGGGCCTGGCGCCTTCTACGAGCCAACCATCTTGGCCGGGGTCACCGAGCAGATGCGTGCCTTCTCCGAGGAACTCTTCGGCCCGGTGGCGGTCTTATACAAGGTGCACGGCGAGAACGAAGCCGTTGAACTGGCCAACAACACCGATTACGGGCTGGGTGCCTCCATCCACACCCAGGATCTGGAGCGGGCCGAGCGCATTGCCGCCCGGTTGAGCAGCGGCATGGTGGCCATCAATGAGCCTTCGGCGTCCTCTCCTGAGTTGCCTTTTGGCGGGGTGAAGCGTTCTGGCATCGGACGTGAGCTGGGTAAGTACGGGATGGATGAATTCATCAACCGCAAGCTGGTGAAAATCGCCGGACGCTAGATCGCACCATGAGCTGCAGCGCTCCGGTGAAGTGCAAGACACCCTTGCTTCACCGGAGCGCCGCCGCGTGAATTCCGGTTCTTCGTCCTAGAGACCGAGCGGCTGCCTCAGGCGCGCGACGTGGCCCTTGGCATCCACCACTTATTCAATCTGGGAAATCTTCGCGTGCGGATCGATCACCGCGGTGGAGCACAGGGTGCCAGAAAAAATCTTGTCGCGAATAGTCTTTACCCCGAAGGAACCGTAGGCCTTGCCCACGGCATTGTCCGGGTGTGACAGGAGGGGGAAGTTAGGGGATTCATCGTCGGCGAAGCTGGCTGAAGAGTCGGGGCTTCGGGGAAGTACCCAGCACCGCGTAGCCAGCGGCCTGCAGCGAGCCCAGGTTGTCGCGGAAGTCGCAGGCCTCGGTCATGCAGCCGGAGTGGCGGGCTTGGGCTAGAAGTAGACGATGACGCATTGCCCTGCGTGGTCGGCCAGCGAGACGGTCATTCGGCGCGCGTCGTCGAGGCTGAAGGCTGGTGCGGCATCGACAGGGGCCAGGGCAGCGGTGGACTAGGAGATGATCTCCAACTTTCTTATTGCGGAATTTTTATTTTCACTCTAACCCCAGGGTAGATGGGGCTGCGTCAACTTTCCTGCAAGATTGCTGGAGCGGCCTGCGGCTGTCCGAATTGCTTCCTAGGGTGGAAGAAGAAATCATTCCAGGAACACAGAGACCATCAGGGGTGCCTATGAACGTGCCAGAATCCTCGGCCTGCGTGGTCGGACTGATAGCCGACCCCGGCACAGCCGATGCCATGGCCAATCGCGTAGCCAGGCGGCTCGAAGGAGTGCTGGCGAAGCTGGAAGAGCATGAAGTCCATTGGGAGGTGCAGGTCGCACCGTTCTCCCTGCCCTTGGGAGACTCGGGCAGGGTGGCCCTGGAGGACAAGGTGCCGAAGCTGCGCGAGAAACACGGTTGGGACTACATCATCTACCTCACCGATGCACCGCATTACGTACAGCAACGGCCGGTGCGCTCGGTCGTGGCATCGGAATCCTGTTCGGCGGTGCTCTCCATGCCCAGCCTGGGACTGGCCCGGCCGCGCACCGTGGCCTCGGCACTGGCCGAGCTGGTCAAGGAATTATCCACTGGCCAGCCCCCCGGCTCGGCGCCCACACCGCTCGGGCGTGCCATAAGCGTGCACGCAAGCTGGCAGGATGCGGAAAACGAGCAGAACCGGATCTCGAGCATCGAGGGGCTGCGTGGACGGCTGCTGCTCATCGCCGGCATGGTGCGCAGCAACCGCCCCTGGAAGCTCGTTCCACGCTTGTCTTCAGCGCTGGCCGGCGCCGTGGCGACCGGAGCCTTCGGCGTGTTCTACACCAGCATCTGGTCCATGGCCGATTATCTCTCCACCCAGCGGCTGTGGCTGATCACGCTCTCCAGCATTGCGATCCTCACCCTGTGGCTGCTGCTGCATAACCGGTTGTGGGAAAGCCCCAAGGGCAGCCGCCGCCGCGAGCGCCTGGTCGTCTACAACGCCGCCACCGTGCTGACCGTGGGATTCGCCGCCGCGGCCATGTACCTGCTGATGTTCCTGGCTCTGCTGGCCGGCGCGCTGATCGTCATCGACCAGGAATACCTGGCCTACCAGCTGCGCCACGGCGTCACGCTGGCCGACTACGTGAACCTGGCATGGCTGGCATCGTCGCTGGGGACCATGGGCGGCGCCATCGGCTCCAGCTTCGAGAACGTGGAAGAAGTCCAGCGTGCCACCTTCAGCCAGCGCGAATACGAGCGGCGCAACATGGACTTCTCGATTTCCGCACCGGGCGATGAACCCAGTTAGCCCGCCTGGCTACGGCTGGTTCTTGCCGCCGTTAACGTGCATCGTGGAGCCCACCACGTAGGAAGCATCGTCGCTGGCCAGGAAAACATAGGCCGGGGCGACTTCCACCGGCTGGCCCGCGCGGCCAAGCCAGGTATCGTGCCCGAATTCCGGCAGCGCCTCGATGGGCTGGCCATCCGAAGGCTGCAGGGGAGTCCAAATGGGGCCCGGGGCCACGGCATTGACCCTGATTCCGCGCTTGGCTGCCTGGGAGGCCAATGATTTGGTGAAGTTGCTGATCGCGCCCTTGGTCGCGGCATAATCCATCAGGTGATCCGAGGGATCAAAGGCCTGGATGGACGTCGTGTTGATAATCGAGCCTCCCTCGGGCAACACCTTCAACGCGGCGCGGCTCAAGGCGAACATCGCGAAGATATTCACATCGAAGGTAGCTTCCACCTGTTCATCGCTCAGCTCTTCCAATGACTCGACGCTGATCTGCTTGCCGGCATTGTTGACCAGGATGTCCAGTCCGCCCAAGGCGGCCGATGCCTCGTCCACCAGCGAGTCGCGGTAGCCGTGGTCGCGCAGGTCGCCGGGAAGCCGGTGCACATCGATGCCCGCATCATCAAGCACCGCGGCGATCGCCTGGGCATCGGGTTCCTCGGAGGGCAGGTAGGCCAAGGCCACGTCTGCTCCTTCGCGGGCGAAAGCAATGGCCACCGCCGCCCCGATACCCGAATCGCCACCGGTGATCAGCGCCCGCTTCCCGGCGAGCCGGTCCCGGCCCTGGTAGCTGCGCTCGCCGTGATCCGCCGTGGGCTGCAGCTTTTGGTCCAGCCCCGGCTCTGGCTGGCGTTGTTCTGGCGGGCTGATGCGTTCCTTGCCGGCGCGGCTGGACTGCGGTGAATTCTCGGACATGGGGTTCCTCCTCCTAGGGAAACAGGACGCCGAAGTTGCTCGTGTGCCGGCGTCTGGGACTTCCCACCCTGCTCCCCAAGGGGGATCAGCTGAACCGGCGGCCCTGGTTTTAGCGCGAATGGCCAGCTGGCATTCGGCCGCGATCCAGCTTCCTTCCTGCTGGCGCACTTTGTGCTAGAGCGGAAGTCTGGGATTTAGCGCAAAGACTCAGGGGGCCGCTGTCCTCGGCTGCGGGTTAATGCCTACGGTAGGGTTCCACCCGCCAGCAAGGAGGATGAGAATGGCCAGCGAATCAAAGAGCAGGATCAAGGACGAAGAACTCTACGAAGAACTGCGCGACGAGGGAAACTCCAAGGCGAAGTCAGCGCGGATCGCCAATGCCGCGGCCCGGGACGGGCGTTCGGCGGTTGGCAAGCGCGGCGGAAAATCCGGCGAGTACGAAAGCTGGACCGTTCAGGAGCTGCAATCACGGGCCAAGGAAATTGGCATCGAGGGCCGCTCGAAGATGCGCAAGGCAGAACTGATCGACGCATTGCGCAATTCCTAGCCCATTCACGCAGAGAAAGGCAGGACCATGGCTGATCACGAGAATCCGGAGAACCTGGAACCCGAGGAAAACGACGAGCAGGTGGTCCGCGCAGGCCACATCAATGATGAAGACAAAGAACACACCGGGGAAGACGAAGATCGCTTCGATGCCGGATAAGCCGCTTGATGCAGGGAAGGAAATGCCATGCAGGAAAACCAGATCAATAGGAATCGTCCTCGTCCCGGGCTTTGGCTGATGGTCATCGGCGGGCTGCTGGCGGCAGGATTCGCCGTCTATGCCGTGGTGGCAGCGCCGGACAGCACCTCCGGGCCCTTATGGATCGTCGTCGGCTGGGGTGCACTGGTGTTCCTCTACGGCCTGTATCGGGCCCTGCGCGGTCGCAGCAGCGTGGATCACCCGCGAGGGGGAACCGACGCGAATGGCGTGTGACCCGGCGCTGGCGGGAGAGCCAGCACCATGACCTCCGCGAACGAACACCTCGGGAGGCCAGCGCGAAGGGAAACCTTCCGCCAGGTGCCCGGTGTGCCGGGCTTGGTGGGCCGGAGCATCCGCCGCGTGGCTGGCAACAGCTGATTAAGCATGTACCGCGGACCGCTGAAGCTGGTACCCGTTAGAAGAGCAAGCAAATAATCCGGCAAAGGAGAAGGACCATGGGAATTCTGGACAAGGCAAAAGACCTGATCGGGCATGCCACAGAGCGCTTGAAGGATCCGGACAAGGACCTGGTGGAAAAGACCTGGCCAGCCGGCCAGCCTGACGACGAGCATCTTCCCGCACAAGCCGATGGCTCCGAGGACGACGTGGAACAGGGAAATGCCCAGCCCGGACCGCAGCCGCCGCACACCGAGCCGGTGGCCGGAGCAGACCCTGAGCTCGACGATTCGATCCAGGACCAGTACGAAGCCGGGCAGAACGAAGACGAGGCCGAACGCTAGGATGCTGGCGGTCGCCGCAACGCAGGAGGTTATTGATGCCAGCTTGCCGGGCCAAGCGCTGCCGGCGATCCACCGCGCGCAGCCAGCATGGCGCGGGGAACACCTGAGATGGGCGCTACCAGCGATTTCACCCGACCTGCCCTGGTGCTGATCGACCTGCAGCAAGGATTTTTCGAAGCGCCGGAACTGGCTGCGGTGCGCGAGCGCATGCTGTCGCACTGCAACCAGCTGGCCGCCGCCGCCCGCGCATCCGGGGTCCTGGTTCTCAACGTGCGCACGGTGCACCAGGAAGACAAGTCGACCTGGACGTTGAAGATGCTCGAGGACGACCAGGGCTATCTTTTCGAGGGAACGCCGCAAGCAGCCAATCTTCAGGGGCTCGATTTATCCCTGAGCATTGAGGTGATCAAGCATCGCGATAGCGCCTTCTGGAACACCGGGCTGCTCGCGTTGCTCTCGCAGCACCGGGCCACATCCATTGCCCTGGCCGGAGTCTCGTTGGACACCTGCATCGCCGCCACTGCGGCCGATGCATTTGCGGCGAACCTGCCTGTGGCCTTGGGCATCGATGCCACTGCCTGCGCAGAGCCGGACCTGGAGCAGAGCACGCTGAAGTTCATGGCGGAACAGCACCGGCAGAAGCTGATGGACACCAGGCAGCTATGCCAGATGTTCTCCTCGGCGCACTAGCCGCCGGGAAAATCAAGGAAAGGAACAATGATGACACTGGAAAATCCCGAATTCGACGACGTGCGCCAAGAGCTGGACGCCGAGGAGCCACTGGATGGCCGCAACAGCCAGCCCGCAGAAGGTTCGTCGGATGCACCCCAGTCGCTGGATGCCGAGGATCCCTTGCATGGCGTGGAGAAGGTATTGGCCGACAATGACCATGACCCGCTTGCGCTGAACCCCGAACCGCTCGATGAGCAGCGAATTGCCGACCCGATTCCCCTGGATGACGAGGCGGAGGAGGACCGGGCGGGCATTGACGCGCAACGGCTGGCCAACCTGCCTGACCTGCGCCAGACCCCGGATCAGCAGTAGCGCGGCAAGCTTCCCTCCGTGCTGGAGCTATGCCTTCGCCTCTTGGGTGAAGAAGGAGATCTTGCCGCTGGCCTCCAGGATAGCCAGCCTGACAGAGCCGTAGTTCTCGATGCCCGATTGCCGGGCCAGCATGCTCAGCTCATCCAGGCCGATGCGCTCCTTATGCAGGGCCTTGCGATCCACCACGCCATCGCGGATCAGCACGATAGGCCGGCCCTGCATCAGCTTGCCCACTTTCGGCCAGCGCATATTCGCATAGTTCAGTCCTGCAGCCAGAACCAGCATGGTGAACACCGCCAGCAGGCTGCCGGTGAGCGAACGATCTTCCATGGTGATGCCCTGTTGCACCAGATCGCCCAGGACAACAAAGAGGATCAGCTCGAAGGAGCTGAGCTCGCCGAGGGTGGACCTGCCGGAGGCTCGTGTCACCAGCCACAGGATGATGAACGCAACGGCCGCGCGGATGACAATTTCCATCAGGGAGTCCTCCAGGTTTCAAGGTCAATGCTCGTGTGCAGGTCATCAGCGGTGATGCCCAGCGACCCCATGGTTTTCGGTTTCCATTGGTCCGAGGCACGGCCGGTCAGCGTGGCCACCATCGAGCGTTCCCCTTTCGCCGGGGCCACCTCGAATTCCACCGTGCCATCGCCTCGGCTTGACTGCGATTCCGGTTCCGGGAAAGCAGAGAAATCCTCGAAGAACATGAGGTAGTCCTCGCTGATGGAAATCTTGACCGTTTCGGGCAGCGGCTGCGGCGAGCTGAGCGCTATCCGCAATTGGATTTCATTGCCGGCCCGCACCACCAACGGATATTCCACCTGGATATCGAGGTTGCCGGCGCGCCGCCCGGTGGTCTTCTCCTGGTCGAAGGCGCCAAGGAGGGCCACGAGCACGAGGGCAGCCACCGCGAGCAGCGTTGCCAACCTGAGCCGGCGCCGCCCTTTGTTGTCCTCTTCTGCCGTGATGTCATCCAAGGTCGAGTCATCGACCGTGGCCTGGTAGATGTTCTGCATGGAATTCCGGCCTCCTTGCGCTGCTGATTCGAGGCTAGTTCGACCCATCGCGCTGAACGCTGGCAGGACCCCACTTCACAGGAGATTTCCAGATCACAGCTGCCGCTCCCGGCGGGGAGAACCTGTGCGTTTGGGTCAGGGGCTTGAGCCGGCCAGCAGATAGTGCCACCGTGGCATGAGGAGGGAGAAAACATGAACAACCAGGACGTGCTCGACAAGCAGCAAATCAGCGATTACCTCAAGGACCTGCCGCACTGGCGCGAAGTGCCCGGGGCCATCGCCGCGGTTTTCCAGGCCAAGACCTCGGCGATGGCCATCGAGCTGGTGAACGAGATTGCCAGCGCCGCCGAACTGGACCAGCATCACCCTGACGTCGACTGGCGGTACAACAAGGTCTTCGTCACCACCACTTCCCATGACGCTGGTGGCCAGGTCACCACCCGCGATATCGCGCTGGCCGCAAAGATCTCCGAGCGCGCCGAGGCGCTAGGTGTCGCCGCGCATACGGAACTGATCGGTGTTGTTGAAATCGCCATCGACACCGAAGACCAGGAAGCCATCAGCTCCCAATGGGCTGCGGGGTTGGGCTACAAGATCGCAAGCGATGGCAGCCTGGTGGATCCAAACCATCGCCTGCCAGCCATCTGGTTCCAGCACACCACAACGCCAAACCCCAATCGACTGCACTTGGACATCTGGGGAGCGTATTCCGACAGCCAGAAAATCCTGGATGAGCTCCAGAAGCAGCAGGCCGAGCTAGACCACGAATCAGCACCAAGCTTTGTCGTGGCCACGGACCGGCAGGGCAACCGCTTCTGCATTTGCACCGAGAAGGATCGCTGATCCTGATCCGACACCTCGGCGGCGGCGTTGGCGGGTGATCAGCGGGCCACATCAGCTGCACCGCCAGCTTCGCGAGAGCCCAGGAATCATGCGGTTCATGTGAAGTTAATCAATGAATGGGGAAAATCAATCGCCAGGATGATTCTACTTGTCGGGACCCGGCGCTAGACTGGCAATCGCCCTTCAATCACCGCGCCCTTAATCCGAAGTGGCCTGGTGCCGGAGAGCCTGATGCCAGCGAGGATTTTCCACATGCTTCTCAAGCTCATCTTGAAACATTCCAAGCCCTATACGGGCTGGATTATTGCCGTTATCATTTTGCAGCTGGCCACCACCATGGCCACTCTTTACCTTCCAAGCCTCAACGCCAAGATCATTGACGTGGGTGTCGTGAGCGCCGACGTCGACTACATCTGGCGCACCGGCGGGCTCATGCTAATCGTGGCTCTCGTGCAGGTGGCCACCGCTGTGGCCGCCGTGTACTTCGGGGCCAAGACCGCCATGAGCGTCGGCCGCGACATCCGCCAGTCGGTCTTCGAGAAGGTCTCCACCTTCTCGGCCCAGGACGTGAACAAGTTCGGCGCTGCCACCTTGATCACCCGCGGCACCAACGACGTGCAGCAAATCCAGATGCTCACCCTGATGGCGCTGAACTTCATGATCAACGCTCCGATCATGTCCGTCGGCGGCGTGGTGATGGCCATCCGCGAGGACCCAGGTTTGTCCTGGCTCGTCTGGGTTTCGGTGCCCCTGGTGCTGATCGTGGTCGGCCTGCTGGTCATTAAGCTGATGCCGCTGTTCCGCGAGATGCAGACCCGCATCGATGGAATCAACGGAGTGCTGCGCGAGCAGATCACCGGCATCCGCGTGGTCCGCGCCTTTGTGCGCGAGAACCACGAGACCGAACGCTATGACGATGCCAACCAGAAGCTGACCGACCTCGGCGTGAAGGTCGGCAACCTGTTCGTCTTGATGTTCCCTGCCATCACCATGATCCTGCACCTGTCCACGGCGGCAGTGCTCTGGTTCGGCGGCCACCGCGTGGACAACGGCGATGTGGAGGTCGGCGCCCTGACCGCCTTCCTGCAGTACATGCTGCAGATCCTGATGGCCGTCATGATGGGCACCTTCATGGCCATGATGATTCCCCGCGCCATGGTTTCGGCCGACCGCATCTCCGAGGTCCTTGACAGCGAACCGTCGATGCAGGATGCGGCAGACCGAGAGGTTCTGCTTCCAGAACCGGGCACCGTTGAATTCAAGGACGTGACCTTCGGCTACCCTGGGGCAGAAGCTCCGGTGCTCTCGGGCATTTCCTTCACCGCCAAGCCGGGACAGACCACTGCCATTATCGGTTCCACCGGTGCAGGCAAGACGACCCTGTTGAATCTGATTCCGCGGCTCTACGATGCGACGGAAGGCGAGATCCTCATTGGCGGCGTGCCGCTGAAGGAATTGGGCCGGGAAGCAATCTCGCGCAATATCTCCGCCGTGCCACAGCGCCCCTACCTGTTCTCCGGAACCATCGCCAGCAACCTGCGCTTCGGCGCGCAGGATGCCAGCGACGAAGAACTGTGGGAAGCATTGGATATCGCGCAGTCAACCGACTTTGTCACCGACCGCGAAGGCCAGCTTGAATCCACCATCTCGCAGGGCGGCACCAACGTCTCGGGCGGCCAGCGCCAGCGGCTCTGCATTGCCCGCGCCTTGGCCGCCAAGCCGATGACCTATCTTTTTGATGATTCCTTCTCGGCCTTGGATGTGAACACCGACGCCAAGCTGCGTGCAGCTTTGGCTGAACCAACCAAGGACGCGGCGGTCATCATCGTGGCCCAGCGTGTCTCCACGATTACCGAGGCAGATCAGATCCTGGTTCTGGACCACGGCGAAATCGTGGCCCGGGGAACCCACGAAGAACTGCTGGAATCCTCGGAAACCTACCAGGAAATCGTGACGTCCCAGCTGAGCGTGGAGGAGGTGGCCTAAGTGGCGAAGAAACAGAAAAATGCGCAGCCGGAGCAGCTTGATAGCGAGCTGGCCGCAATTGACGAATTTGAAGTAGCCGCCGGTGCCGATGACTGGAGCGGTGGTGCTCCAGCGCGCAAGGCAGAGCACTTCTGGCCATCGGCCAAGCGCCTTGTCGGCCTGATGTCCCCGTACAAGTGGGGCATGGTCCTGGTGTTCGCGCTGATCACCGTATACGTAGTGCTGTCGGTGATTGCCCCGCGTGTTCTGGGCAAGGCCATGGACGTGATCTTTGCCGGCTTGATCGGCAAGAACATCCCTGCCGGGACGCCGGCCGATGTTGTCATCCAGCAGCTGCGCGACTCGGGGCAGGGCACCCAGGCGGACATGCTCTCGAAGGTCGATTTTGTGCCCGGACAGGGCATCGACTTCACCCAGCTCTCGCAGTTCATCCTGATTGTCCTTTCGATGTACTTCGTGGCGTCGGTCTTCTCCTGGGCTTCGGGCTGGCTGCTGAACAAGCTGGTCATGCGCGTGGTCTACAACCTGCGCAAGGACGTCGAGGACAAGCTCAACCGCCTGCCGCTGAACTACTTCGATACCCGCCAGCGCGGAGATGTGCTCTCGCGCGTGACCAACGATGTGGATAATATCCAAAATGCGCTGCAGCAGGCCTTGAGCCAACTGGTGCAGTCCATCATGACGGTCATCGGCATTGTCATCATGATGTTCGTGGTGTCCTGGCAAATGGCCCTGATTGCCTTGGTTGCCTTGCCGCTGTCCGGTATTGCCGCCGGTGTCATCGGCTCCAGGGCTCAGAAGCTGTTCACCGCGCAGTGGAAGAACACCGGAGCGCTCAACGGCCAGATCGAGGAATCCTTCTCGGGCCACGAGCTGATGAAGGTCTTCGGCCGCGAAGAGGACATGGTTGATCGCTTCACCGCCCGCAACGAAGAGCTGTACAAAGCCAGCTTCGGTGCCCAGTTCGTTTCCGGCATGATCATGCCAGTGATGAACTTCGTGTCCTACCTCTCCTACGTCGGCATCGCCGTCGTGGGTGGCCTGCGCGTGGCTTCGGGTGCGATGAGCCTTGGCGATGCCACGGCCTTCATCCAGTACTCGCGCGAGTTCACCCAGCCGCTGGGCCAGATCGCCGGCGTGGCGAATATGCTGCAGTCCGGCGTGGCCTCGGCAGAGCGGACCTTCGAGCTGCTGGACGCCGAGGAACAGGATCCAGAGGACGCCCAGGCAACCCTGCCTGAGCGCACCGATGGCCATGTGTCCTTCCAGAACGTGTCCTTCTCCTACACCCCGGACAAGCCGCTGATCGAGGACCTGTCCTTTGATGCGGACCCTGGCCACACGGTGGCGATTGTCGGTCCGACCGGTGCCGGCAAGACCACCTTGGTGAACCTGGTGATGCGCTTCTACGAGTTGAACTCGGGGAAGATCATGCTGGATAACCATGACATCACCCAGCTCTCGCGTGCTGATTTGCGTTCCAAGGTGGGCATGGTGCTCCAGGATGCGTGGCTCTTTGGCGGCACCATCATGGAGAATATCCGCTACGGACGGCTGGATGCCACCGATGAGGAAGTCATCGAGGCTGCCAAGGCAACCTTCGTGGATCGTTTCGTGCGTGCCCTGCCCGATGGCTATGACACCATCATCGATGAAGAAGGCACCAACGTGTCGGCCGGCGAGAAGCAGCTGATCACGATCGCCCGTGCGTTCGTGGCCAACCCTTCCCTGCTGATTCTCGACGAGGCCACCAGCTCGGTGGATACGCGCACCGAGTTGCTGGTGCAGCAGGCGATGGCCGCATTGCGCAGCGATCGCACCAGCTTCGTGATTGCCCACCGCCTTTCGACGATCCGCGATGCCGACACCATTCTGGTGATGGAAGCGGGCAAGATCGTCGAGCAGGGCAACCACGAGCATCTGCTGAAGACCCAGGGCGCCTACTACCGCTTGTACCAGTCGCAGTTTGCTGGTCCAGCCGAGGACGTGGATGCGAATCCGGATACCGCAGCGGTGGCCGCGGTGTCCGCTGGAGCTCCGGTGGCTTCCGATTTGGCACCGGAGGCCAAGGAGGAAACCGAGTAGTTTTCCTCCCTGGAGGCCCCGGGTTCTGGCAGTTCATTCCTGCCGGAATCCGGGGCCTTTGCCGTGCTCGGCCAGGGGTTTCAGAAGCCGCCAAAGTGCGCGACCAGGTCACCAATAGCGCATCTTTCCGCGGATGATGATGCAATGTGATCATGATGCTTAGACAGTTGGAATATCTGGTGGCGCTGGCCAATGAAGGGCACTTTGCCCGGGCAGCCGAGGAATGCGCGGTCTCCCAGCCAGCTTTGTCCGAAGGCATCCGAAAACTTGAAAAGGAACTGGGAGCGTCACTGGTCAGGCGCAGCCATGCCTTCCAGAGCTTGACCGTTGAAGGGCAGACCGTGCTCAAATGGGCTCGAAAGCTCCTGAAAGACCACGAATCGCTGAAACAGGAAATTGCCCATTACCAGCATGGGCTCAATGGAACCTTGCGCATCGGCACCGTTCCTGCCGCCTCTTCCACGGTCGCAACGCTCACCGACAAATTTGCCCGGGCCTATCCGGAAGTGGGCATCAATGTCCAGGCCAGCCTCCGGTCGGAAGAGATTGTCCGCCAGATCAGGAACTATGAGCTGGACGCGGGGCTGATCTATGCGGAGCCGCAGGACGTGGCCGGGCTGCTGGTCTATCCGCTCTATGCAGAGGAGCATGTGCTGCTCACCGCGACGGGTGTGCTCGCCCAAGACGCGGTGGTGCCATGGAGCTCAGCCTTGGAGCTGCCATTGTGCCTTCTGGACTCATCCCTGAGGGGACGCCAAGTGCTTGACCAGACGCTCAGCGAGCATGGCCTGGAAGTCTCCCCGCGCATCGAATGCGACTCGATAGTCACGCTGCTCGCGCATGTGTCAACTGGAAATTGGGCCAGCATTGTCCCGCGCCAGTGGCTGCCTCCGCTGGGCACCCTTCCCGGAATCGAGCTGACCCGGCTGGATGATCCGCAGGTCACGTCGCAGATTTCCCTGGTGATGGAAGATGACAATCCGTTAACTTTGATGACGCGAGCGCTCCAGAAGATTATTTTTGAGATTTTTCCGTCGACTAATGGCGCTTCCAGTAGTCTTCATAACTAATATTTATTGGATCATCGGATCTAATTGTTGGATTTGATCAAGGCATATCCCTGAACCTAGAAACAGGCCCGAGCTCATGACCGACTCGGGGCATGCGACAGGAGGCGGGGATAAATCAATGGAACGAGGCAGCGCTTCAGTGCTCCGGGGGCCAAGCGAAAGCGGCAACCGGCCAGGTGCCACGCTGGTCCCAGGGCTGCGCTGACGATGGGCAGATCAACGATGCTCCTCACGGCCATCCGAAAGTCCACGCCGAAGCCCGCTTCATTGATTGACTGGCAGCGTTTTGCCATGGCGCACAGCCCGGAGATCCGTCCGGCAGTTCGCGTTGGCCTGGGCCTGGGGATCCCCGGCAGCGTATTGCTGGCAACGGGCAGAACAGACCTCCTCGCCTACGCGGTGTTCGGCTCCATCGTCGGAATGTACGGACGCGCTCCGCATCGTTGGCAGCGGCTGAAGAACCAGCTGCTCGGGGCGGCCATGATGCTCTGCGCGGGAATCTGCGGGATCGCCATGGCTCCCCTGGGATTGCATGGGTGGGTGCTGCTTGCCGGAGGAATGTTCTGGTCAGCCTTCAGCTCGGTGATCGCCGATCGATATGGGATCAAGCCAGGCGGAGCCTTCTTCCCGCTTTTTGCCTTTGGCGCTTTGGGGACCTTGCCGGTGGGGGAGCTGCCTGCAGTGGATGGGCTGATTGCGTTCGTGGCGACCGCGCTGTTCAGCGTTTTGCTCGGCCAAGCCGATCGATTTGAAGCCATGGGCGAACGCAGGAGGGGCGCCACGGTGATTCCCTGGCCCGCCATCCTGCGCAGGGCAAGAACCTACCTGCTGGTGATTTTCCTGGCTGGAGCTGTCGGGATCTTGCTGCACGTGGAACATCTCCAGTGGATCCTGGCCGGGGCGGCCGTTCCGCTGGCCGCTGGCAATGCCCGAGGGCGCTTGCGGCGAGGCGCTCACCGGCTCGCCGGTACCCTGGCTGGCATTGGCGCGCTGTTGGGAATCAGCTACCTGGCGCCCAGCGAGCCGGTGATCGGGTGCTTGATCATCTTGCTGATGTTCCCTACCGAGGCCTATATGGCTCGAAACTACGGTCTTGCCCTCAGCTTCTTCACCCCGCTGATTATCTTGATGCTCCAATTGGCCAATCCGAAGATCGGATCACAGCTGGTGTGGGACTGCGCCATGGGAAATCTGCTGGGCGTGGTGGTCGGCATTGCGGCGGCCGCCGTGTTTGAACGGCGCCCTTCATCCATGAAAGCCAACCTAGGCGAAGCGCGGAAATCGAACAGCAGCATGAACCCCGATGAAAAATAAGACAAATGAGTTCTATTAAATAGTCTGAGGTCTACCCGAATCCGGCTGTCAGGACATAAGCTGTCCTTGAACTCGCATATTTTCATCGAGGAAAGGAAAAGAAAGCATGTCTGATGCATCCGTGCCTACTGTGGGCGCAAAACTTTCGGCAGAATTCTTGGGCACCTTTGTGCTGGTCTTTGGTGGCTGCGGTTCGGCCATTTTCGCGGCAAAAGTCATGGCAGATGAATCCGTCAACATGGGGATCGGATTCATGGGCGTCGCTTTGGCCTTCGGCTTGACCGTATTGGTCATGGCCTACGCCGTCGGGCATATCTCCGGAGGGCACTTCAATCCTGCGGTCACCCTGGGCACCGCCTTCGCTGGCCGCACCCCATGGAAAGACGTGGCACCTTATATCGTCACGCAGATCATTGCCGCTTCGGTGGCCGGCGCGGTGCTGTTCTGGATCGCCTCGGGCAAGGATGGCTTCAGCGCAGTTGATTCAGGATTTGCCTCCAACGGCTACGGCGATCGTTCACCCGATGGCTATTCCCTGGTTGCGGCCTTGGTTGCTGAAATCGTCCTCACCGCTATTTTCCTCTACGTGATCCTGGGTTCCACCGACGAGCGCGCGCCCAAGGGCTTTGCCCCGATTGCCATCGGCCTGTCGTTGACCCTGATCCACCTGGTGTCGATTCCGGTCACCAACACCTCGGTCAACCCCGCTCGTTCGCTGGGCGTAGCCTGGTTTGCCGGTCCTGAGGCCTTGGGCCAGGTCTGGCTGTTCATTCTCGCGCCGATTATTGGCGCGGCTATTGCCGGTGTCAGCTACAAGGTCTTGTTCCCGGCCTTCGTCGACAAGGGCCGCGAAGGATTCGACCGCAACTAGGGTCTGATCCTCTCTGGCGCCTAGTGCCAGCTCTCTGCGCCCGAGGGTGATCACTGATCATGCAGTGATCGCCCTCGGGCGTTGTAGCGCCTGGGCACCGGCAGGGACGGCGATCTACGTCTGCTCGCTCACGGTTGAGGCAAATCCATAGGCAAGCCCATTAGGCTTGTACCATGCAACAATGGCCAGAGCACCCAGTTCGATACATGGCTGTACGGCCCAGGCAACGCGTCTTCAACGCCGGCAAGTTCAGCAAGGGCGATGCGTGGACGATGCTGGCCTACCTGGTCTTCTTCATCGGGGGAGCAGCCGGGCTGATTGCGCTCGTCCCGGGCTACATGACGGCGTTCGAAACCCAGGAGCAAGCGCTCTTCGGCATCAACCTCATCCTGTATGTCGGCTTCTTCATTCTCGCGATGTTCCAATGCGGTCCGCAGTTCTTCGATTCCTTCAAGACCATGCGCTACCACCCGTGGGCGAAGTGGCTGATGCTGCCCGGAGGCTGGCTGCTGACCATCATGGTCAACGCGATCATCGCAGGACTCACCGGCCAAGTGGTGACCAGCGAAAACCAAGCCGCCCTGGAAGGCATGGCCACGACCGTGCCGCTGCCCGTGATGCTGGTCGTCACAGCGCTCTTTGGCCCGTTTGTCGAGGAATACTTCTTCCGCCACCTGCTGATCGGCAAGCTGTCACGCAAATTCAATATCTGGATTTGCCTGCTGTTCTCCACCGTCCTCTTCGCGGGGATCCACTTCGTCGGCGCGGGCGTCGGGTCCTGGCTGGAAGTCGTCCCCTATTTCATGCTCGGCATCACGATGGGCCTGGCCTACATCCTCAGTGGCAAGTCGATGGCCTACTCCTACATGCTGCATGTTCTGAATAACACCATTGCCCTGCTGGTCGTCTATCTTCTCTACCCGCTACTACCTGCAGGAGCCTGAAGCAGTGCCGTTTGCCGGACATGAACCACGCACTCCTGCTTACCGCGGCATGCTGCTGGCCCTCTTTGCCAGCGGCGTGGCCACTTTCTCCCAGCTCTACGCAGTGCAGGGGCTGCTGCCAGTCATCTCCAATGACTTCCGCATCACCTCGTCCCAAGCCGCGCTGGCGGTCTCGTCAGCGACCTTGGGGCTGGCCCTTGCGGTGACGCCGTGGGCCATTATCTCGGATCGGATTGGCCGGCGCAGGGTCATCTGCGCGGCGCTGGTCGCCTCGGTACTGCTGGGACTGCTCAGCACCCAGTCGCCGACGTTCCAGTCGCTCGTTGTCATCCGGTTCTTTGAAGGCATCGCCCTGGCCGGGGTACCCGGATCTGCCCTGGCATTCCTCGTGGACGAGGTCAGCCCCAGGGCCGTGGCCGTAGCCAGCGGCACCTACATCTCGGGAACCACCTTGGGCGGACTGGCCGGAAGGCTGGTGGCCAGTTTCGTTGGCGAGCCTGCGGGGTGGCGTTGGGGGATCGCGGCGGTGAGCATCATGGCCGGACTGGCCACGCTGTTCTTCTTGCTCAAAGCCCCCGCAGCCCAAGGCTTCGCACCCATCCGGGACCAGAACCTCAAGGCGATCGCCGCGAAGTTCGGCCAAGCGCTGCGCGGGAAGATGATTCTGGTCTATGCCCAGGGCTTCTTGCTCATGGGCGGCTTCGTCGCGGTCTACAACTATCTGGCGTTCCGGCTGGAAGCGCCTCCCTATCTCATCCCGTCATCCCTCGCGGCCCTGGTGTTCTTGGCGTATCTGTCTGGCACCTACACCTCGGTGGCCAGCGGGAAGGTGGTGGCCAGAATTGGGCGCCGCAATACGCTGCGCCTGAGCATCTTGTGCAGCGCCGCGGGACTGGCCTTGACCCTTGCGGGCAATCTCGTCGTCATTGTTGCCGGGCTGCTGGTCTTCACCGCGGGCTTCTTCGCGGCCCATGCGGTGGCCAGCGGCTGGGTTCCGGTGCTCGCCTCAGGCGCGCGAGCCCAGGCATCGAGCCTCTACAACCTGTTGTACTACGTCGGTTCCTCGGTGCTGGGATGGCTCATCGGCATCCCGTTCATGCACTACGGGTGGGGCAGCGTGGTGCTCTCGGTGGTCGTGCTGCAGGCGGTGGCGATGGTCTTGGCCTCGTTCCTCTCCAAACGCGATCCGTCATTGGGCAAAGCCTAGATATTCCGCAGGAGGAATATCTTAAATCCCGGCCAGATCAGGTCAGATGGTCGAATTCTCCCGACACCCAGCGGGCGTAGCGATCCGCGGAAAACTGGACAATCTGCTGCGCATCCGTGCGGACGCAACTGGCGAAGTTGTTGTAGAGGCGGTCAAATTCGAGCTCTTCCAAGCTCTTGGCCATGCGGCGCACCACGGGCGCCGAAAGCGGAATCCGGTTGGGGTAGCTGCGCAGAAAAGTCACGTTGCCATCAGCCACCGGGAAGATGGCATCTCCAGCCAAGAGCACACCACGCCCATCGGCGCCGGCCTGCCAGCAGGCGACGGTGCTGCCAGGGAAATGCCCGCCCAATTGCTTCAGCGTGATGCCGGGCAGGACCTCAAAGGCATCCTTCCAGAGCTTGATCGCCGAAGATGAATATTGGACCCACCGGGCATCCGCCTGTGCCACGTAGATCGGGACGCCGCCAAATGCCTGGCTGTACTGCTGCTGCACCCCGTACATGTGCGGATGGCTGGCCACGATCCCGGCCAACCCGCCACAGGACTGCAGCCAGGCGATGATCTGCTCGGTGATCAGCCCGGGAACATCGAAGAGCAGATTGCCGCCGGTGGTCTGAACCAGCAAGGCGCTTTGCCCAATGCCGATTTCCGGGGAAGCGATGGCCGTCAGCCCGGGTTCAAGTTCCGTGAGGGTCAGCTCGTGGCCGTCCGCCACCAGATCACCGGTCCGCATCCAGCGTTGGGTGCCTCCGGGAATGTATTGGCGCTCGTCGGCGCAGATCGGGCACAGCCCCTCAGGCTGCGCGCCGGGCGGGAACTCCACGGCGCATCCTGCGCACTGCCACTGATCGAGGTGCTCCTGGCTCATGGGCTCTGCTGCTCCTTCTGGCCGCGTCCCCACGGCCTCTTGGGTTGCTTCCAACCTAATGCGTTTCTACTCCATCCGGTAGACGGCATCTGCCTGAGGCATCTCGCCCAGCGATATTAAATGGTGAAACGTCCTTGCGCTTCGTAGAGTGGGAAGCGTGAGTTCCTCAACCCCCACCGATTCCCCGAAGAACATTTCCCGGCAGATCCTGGCCCTGGCAGTTCCTGCCCTTGGCGCGCTGATCGCCGAGCCGCTCTTCTTGCTCGCTGATTCGGCTATCGTCGGCCACCTTGGCGTGGACGAATTGGCGGGTGCTGCCCTGGGCACCACGGTCCTGCAGACCGCGGTGGGGCTGATGATCTTCCTGGCCTATGCCACCACCCCTGCGGTCGCCCGCGCGATTGGCGCGGGGCGTCCCGGGCAGGCGATGGCCGCCGGACGCGATGGCATGTGGTTCGCGGTGGTCCTGGGCGTGGTGCTCTCAGTGCTGGGATACCTCACCGCCAGGCCCCTGGTGCAGGCCATGGGTTCTGTGGGGCCGGCCACGGATTTTGCGGTGGACTACATCCACTATTCGCTGCCGGGGCTGACCGCGATGCTGCTGGTATTGGCTGCCACCGGCGTCCTGCGCGGAATGCAGGATACCAAGACCCCTCTGGTGGTTGCCACTGCCGGTTTCGGCTTGAATATCGTCCTGAACTTCGCCCTGGTCTACGGGGCGAACATGTCCGTGGCCGGTGCCGCCCTAGGCACATCGATCGCCCAGTGGATCATGGCAGCGGTCTATTTGTGGATGCTCTTGCCACGGATCCGCCAGCAAGGAATCGCGCTGGCTCCCAGCTGGGCCGGATTCATCTCCACCGGCCAGGTCGGGTCCTGGCTGATGCTGCGCAACCTGACCATGCGCGCGGCCCTGCTGCTGACCGTCTTTGTCGCCACCAGCTCCGGAACCCAGACCCTGGCAGCCCATCAGCTGGTCTTCACCATCTTCAGCTTCCTGGCTTTTGCGCTGGATGCGCTGGCCATTGCGGCCCAAGCGATGATCGGCCAGGAGCTGGGGCGCGGGGATGCGGTGCGGGTCCGCAAGCTCACCGGCATCATGAGCCGCTGGGGAATCTATTTCGGCGTGGCCACCGGCCTGCTGCTGCTCGCCACGTCATGGGTCTTCCCGATGATGTTCACCCCCAACGAGCAGATCCGCGAGCTGACCACCGTGGGCCTGTGGGTGCTGGCTTTGTCCCAGCCGCTGTGCGGACTGGTCTTCGTGCTCGATGGGGTGCTGATCGGCGCCGGGGATGCCCGCTACCTGGGCCTGGCCAGCGTGGTGAATCTGGCGGTCTACGCTCCGATGCTCTGGGCGGTCCTGGCCTTCACCAGCGATCCGCGCGCGGCAATCTGGTGGATCTGGGTGGCCTTTGCGCTGGGATTCATGGCTTCCCGCGGGATCACCTTGTGGGTGCGCGCCCGGGGAACCGCCTGGATGCGCTTGGGCCACTAGCTAGGACGCTGGCTGCTGGTTGCCCAGACCAGCACCTTTCATGTCCACCCCGCCCACTGGGGCTCTGGGAACTGTGCCGGAGCTGGGCGACCAGCACGGTGCCGGCAACGGGCGCTATATCGACCCGCCGGTGTGGGCCGCTCCGGGGAAGAATCTGGCTAGTCCGCAGAGCAGTTCCGGATTCCACCATGACCAGTCATGCCCACCGCTCAGCGACTCGAAGTCCACCTGGCCCGCCGGCGGATACTGGCACAGGTGCTCCATGAGGCGAAGGCACCCCTCGTGGATATCCGTTTCGTAACAGCCAGCCTGGATCAGCACCGTGCTGTTTTCCGGCAGCGCCACGATGTCCTTTGCAAGGTCGGTGTGCCATAGGGAGGGGGACTGTGCGATCGCGCGACCCACCAGATGCGGGTAGTGGCAGAGCATCAGCAGGGCTGCCAGACCGCCAAAGGAAGCACCATTAATTAGCACGTCGTCGCGGCGCATGGAGATCCGGTAATGATTGCGGGCCCACGGCAGGAACTGCTCGGCGATAGAAGTAGTGGTTCCCGCGAGCACGGGGAGTTCCTCGCTTCTGATCTGAACAGTGGTGCTGTCGATGAACAGCACATGCAGCGGGGCAAGCTCGCCGGAAGCAATGGCTGCATCCAATGATTCCGCGGCCGCAAGGAACCGAGCGTAGGTGGCACCGTCGTGCACAATGGCCAGTGGTGTAGGGCCAATGGCCTGGGCCGGTACATACATCCACAGGTCTCGGGGGCGTTGGCAATTTTCATCATAAAGCTCGTGATGATGCAGCCTGGGGTGCTTGATTCCAGGTGCTTGTCCCGGCCCTCCCCAGCCCCCGACCGCGGGACCAGGGCGGTGCCAGTCCGGGGTCGCAGTCGCCAGCGAGCTAGGAATCCGGCTGGCAGGGGCATAGGCCAAGGACACCGGGGCGCCATTCATGGTTGCTCCCACCAACTGATTGGATTCATCAATTCCTCCGGCGTCGGCGGCCAGCCGGATAGGCCGGCGTTCGGTTTCGATGCGCCATGCGGGCAGACCCGCGCCACGGTGGGTGGTGATGCGGTAGCCAGCACGCCAATCGGCGGGAACCTGCAAGGTCACCGCCCACAAGCCGTCCGCGATTTTCTCGAATTCGCTGGCGGCGAGATCACGGTGATCCACCAGCGCATTGGCCGACAAGATCGCTGCGGTCAGCGGCGCAGGCTGCCCATCATCGGCCAGAAGGAAATGGGCGTACACCAGGGCTGGATCTGCCGTTGCCTCAAAGACCGGGGTGTGCAGCTCGCCGTTGCGGAGTGCGTGCTTCCAGGCGCGTAATTCTTCATCGGGCCGGGTGGCATTCAGGTAGCCGAAACAGCGCGGGGACCCCGAGGCCGTGCCGGGCCTAGTGCGCATGTTCTTCATGGCCGGGGCGTTCGTAGGCCATCTCGTCGGCGACGCGGTCATGGTCCGAATCATAGGCATAGGACACCTCATCGAGGGTCCGATGCCAATAGCCGATAATCAGGCGGTTCGCCTTGGGGATTTCGGCCTGTGTAGCCCATGAGCGGGCAAATCGAACCACTTCAGATTCGGCCGACACCCACAGGTGGATCTGCTGCGGGTGTGCCACCTGATAGCTTTCCATGGCGTTGATCAGGTTATGGGTACTGCCCGCTGGTGCGCCGGCGCGCGATAGCCAAGTGATGCGAATTCCTGCTGGCGCACGCAGTTCATGGATTTCTTGCGCGTCGGCCACCTCGATAAACACCTCGCCTTCCTGGTTTTCGGGCATCTGCTCAAGGGTGTCGCTGATCGCCGGCAGCGCCGTTTCATCGCCGAACATGAGCGCTGTCCCGCCGGGCTTGAGTACTCGTCCACCTCCGCCGAAAGCGCCGAGCTTGCTTCCCGCACTGATCCTCTCTACCCACGCGCTGGCCAGTCCTTCGTCGCCGTGGCGGACAAAGTCGATGGCCATCCGCGAGGCATCGGCATCAAGCCAGCGAACCGTGTAGGTCCTCACCCTCGAGCGCTGGTCACCTGCAAAGTGCCACCGGCCGGTGCTGGCATCAAGCTGGGGGAAATCCAGTTCTTGCCCGGGACGGGGGAAATAGATCTTGATATTGGGGACGGCTGGCCCGTCGGCGGCATAGGTGCGTACGCCCTCCCCGTGGAAGACGACGCGGCGCATCCGCGGGGTGTAGTCCAGAATTTCTTTGACGATCAAAGTATGGGCACTCACAGGGAAGACTCCTTCGGGTTAGTGAATATTGGGGGTTGCTAGCGCCGTGCAGGAGCCCGGGTCAACAGGAAAAGCAGGTAGAGGCCGCCACCGAGTGCGGTGGCCATGCCGATGGGCATTTGCCACTGCATGGGCAGCTGTTGCAGCGCCACGTCACAGCCAAGCAGCAAGACGGCGCCGGTGAGCGCCGCGGGCACAATGGGTACGTTGCGCGAACCGATCAACTGGCGAATAACCGCCCCTGAAGCCAAGGCCACGAAAGCTACAGGTCCGGCCGCCGCGGTGGCCGCGGCGCTGAGGCAGACCGCGGTGAAGATGGTTACGCGGCGCACGGTTTCGGCCCCGACGCCCAGGGCACGCGCCGCGTCGTCGCCCATTTCCAACAGGGTCATCCCGGTGGACTGCCACAACAGGACCGGCAGGAGGAAGGCCAGTGCCAGCAAGACCAACAGCGCATCAGGCCAGCTGCGTCCGCCCAATGAACCTGTGAGCCAGAGGTTGGCCTGTGCGGCCAGGTCTGCGTCGCCCTTGGCCAGGAGCAGTGTATTGGCAGCCGAGAGCATGGCGCTGACCCCGATGCCGATGATGACCAGGCGCTGGCCGCCGGTGCGTGCCCGAGCATAGGAAAGGGAGTAGACCAGCCCTGCGGTGAGCAGGCCGCAAGCCATCGCCGCACCCGCCGTGGCCAGGGCACCGGCATTGAACACGACGATCTGCGCCACCGCGCCAGTGGCTGCCCCGGTGGTGAAGCCGATGATATCGGGGCTGCCCAACGGGTTGCGGGCGATGGATTGGAAACTGGCTCCGGCCGCGCCCAAGGCCGCGCCCACCCCGATGGCGGTCAATACACGTGGTGCGCGGATAGAGCCAATGACCAGCCGATCCCGTTGGCTGCCGTATCCGCCCAAGACGCTGAGTACTTCTGCGGGCGCTAGCCTAATGGTTCCAGTGCCCAGCGCCACGATGGCCAATACGCACAGGAGCGCACCCAGAGTGATCATCACCGTATGCCGGCGTGACTTCGTGTAGTGGCTTTTTGCCATTAGCTACCTGCCTTGAGCATGCGTCGAGCCAACAGGATGAATAGCGGTGCGCCGATCAATGCACTCATGGCCCCGGCGCCGACTTCGTCGGGTATCACGACAACTCGACCGAGGATATCGGCAATGAGCAATGCGAGGGCCCCCAAGGCCATGGACAGAGGAAGCAGGCGATGGTGCTGGATTCCTGTTAGCATGCGCGCGGCGTGAGGGGCCGCCAAGCCGATAAAGCTGATCGGTCCGGCTGCCGCGGTAGCGGCCCCGGAGAGAAGGACGATGCCCAGGAGCCCGAGTACCCAAGAACGTTGCGTGCTAATACCCAGGGCCTTGGCAGAGTCTTCGCCCAGGGCAAGTGCATCAAGGGTGCGTGACATGCCCAGGGCCAGCACCGCGCCAATCAGGATCACGACCAGGGTGGTCGGCAGGACATCGTAGCCGCGCCCTTGCAGCGAACCAGTGGCCCAGGAAGCGTATTTAGTTTGGTTTTGCGAGGTTCCTCCGATGATCAAAATGGTGGTTGCTGCCGCGAGCATGACCGAGAGTCCGGCTCCGGCCAGGACCATGCGGGAGAGGTCATTTCCCCGGGTGCTGCGCTGGCCGAGCATAAAGACGGCGATGGCGCTGATGCCGGCGCCGATAAAGGCAAAGAGCATCAGCACCGCCGGCTGGATCACTCCGAGCGTGATGGCGATGGCCACCGCAAAGGCGGCTCCTGAATTGACGCCGAGCAACCCCGGCTCGGCCAGCGGATTGCGAGTGAGCGATTGCATGAGCGCTCCGGCCAGCCCCAGTCCCGCGCCGACCAGCATGGCCAGGAAGGTACGGGGAATGCGCAGCTCATGCACGAGCAGATGCTCGGTATTGGAGGGGTCGAAGTCGGTGACGGCACGCAATGATTCGCGCAGCCCGATGGAAGCGGAGCCGACTGCAAAGGAGCAGCCTATCAGGATGCAGAGCGTGGCCAAGGCAGCCGCCCACCACAGCAGTGGTGCGCGGCGTCCTGGTGTGGGGCGCGGTTGGAACACGTGGCCTTACTTTGCCAAGGAAGGGAAGTCGTTCTCGAAGTAGTCCAGGATCTGGCTGGATGAGTAGTAGTCCAGGCGGAAGGAGTTGGCCAGCGGGAAGACATTCTTGCTTTTGACCGAAGGCAAGTTGGCCAAGGTGGGATCCGAGAGGAAGCTCTTGGCGGTGTCCTCGGTGGCCGCAATCAGGAAGGTCGCATCGCCGGTGGCGGACTTAGCCAGACCCTCGTACGAGGTGAAGACGAAGTCATCACGCTTCTGCGGGTTGGTGTTGTACTCTTCCGGTGGCTCGACGACCTCAAAGCCGAGGGCTGTGATCAGCCGGGAGTGTGGTCCGGTGGTCTTGCCTACCGGGGAGGCCGAGCCCTTGTTGTAGGAAACGATGGAGGCTGTGGTGCCAGACGGAATAGCCAGCTTTTCCTTGACTTGTGCCGCTCGTTCGTCGAATTCAGAGATGATCTTCTCCGCTTCAGCTTCATGCCCGGTGGCCGCAGCCAACTGACGAGTTAGCTCTGGCCAGTCCTTATTGGAGTAGTTCACCACGATGGTAGGGGCGATTTCCTTGAGCTGGTCGTAGTGGTCCATCACCGAGTCGGCGCCGGAGGTTGAGACAACAATCAGATCGGGGTCCTGGGCGATGATTGATTCCAGATCGAAGTTGCCGATCTTGTACAGCGGCTGCACGTTGGCGGCAGCAGCTGCCTCACTCCACTGGGTGAAGAATCCGTTGGAGTCGGCTTCCGGTCCGGGGGTAGTGACAGTGGTGGCAGCCACGGGTGCGTCAATGGCCAGCAGGGACCCGGTGGTGGACATTGCGGTGTTCACAATGCGCTTGGGCTGTTCTTCGATGGTCACCGAACCTTTTTCATCGGTGATGGTGCGTGGCCATTGGCTCTGTTGAGTGGCCGAAGACTGGGTGTCGCTGGTTTCCGGCGTAGCGGAGCCGCTGGCGGTGCAGGCCCCGAGGCCCAGCATCAGCGCCGCGGCCACGGAGGTTGAAGCAATCGTACGAAGGTTGAAACGCACCTGGATTCTCTCCTTGGTGGTGGCTTGCTCGATGCTGCACAGGGCAGGATCCAGGAGCAAGGCGAACGAGCAATAACGAGATGAGAGCCTATCCTTAGCCAGTTAGGGTACCCATACATCAAAGGCCGGGAGAAGCCCGGCTCCGAGGCCATAAGGCCTAGAAAATCCGTGAATGCCGGGTTCTCGGATGCAAAAGAAATTTGTCGTTAATAGATATTTCTTTGTCCGGAAACTGTGGAATGGTGCACGGAACCGGGACGACGACCCCGTGCGGCGAGAAAGGCGCGCGAGAAATTCGGGACATGCCCGTAGCCCACCCAGCGGGCCACGGAACTTATCGAAAAACCGGCCGCGAGCATGCCCTCGGCACGCTGCATGCGATAGGCCATCCACCAAGCTGCCAGCGATTGGCCGGTTGCCTCGCGCCATTGGCGTTGCAGGCTCCGCGGGCTTAGTCCGTGTTCCGCGGCCAGCTCGGCGATATTGGCGGCTCCAGCGGTATCCAGAAGCAGGCGCCGGGCAATGCCCGCCAGGCTGGGGTCCTCTGGCCAGCGCAGCCCGGGGTAATGGGTGCCTCGCTCCAACAAAGTGAAAACTTCGCGCCGATCAAAGTGCGGCGGCCGCAGCGCGGTGATGTGGGCGATGGCTTGGCGCATCAGCTGCGGCTCGAGTTCTGGAGGAATGCGCAGCGGAAGGCGCAGATGCGTGCGTTGCCCGCTGCCTGCCAATGGCATGCTCAACGGAAAGAAGAGCGCTCCGGAATCAATGGACAGGCGGACCGAATAACCGTCGGGAATCACCAATAGCTCGCCGGCCTCCAGGCGCTGGGTGTGGATCTGCTGCTCGTCCGCGCCGGGGGCGGACAGGCTCACGGAACCGCGTCCCTGGTAGGCCCACAGCGCATACCGATGCTGCGGAAAACTCATCCAGCGAGTAGCCATGGCCGGCACCGGCTGCCATGGTCGGTCTTGATCCGGGGTGGTGTCCACAGCGAGGCAGCGTTGCCGGAAATCGTCAAAGCCCATGGCATATTCGGCGGAAATCTGCCGGCGCAAAGTACGTTCGGAAACCGCCAGCCGGGCGGACACATCGCCAAGGGTGCGCACAGTTGCCGGTTCATGGCGCAAGAGCCTGCGCGCACGTTCCAACGCCGGGTGGCGCGCCGGTGGCAGAGGCGATGCTGGAGAGCGGTGCTCTTTAACAACAAAGTGGGCCAGGTGCTCCGCAACACGCGCCGTCGGCATCTGGCCCCGATGCAACGGCGAGAGCGTGAGCAGCATGAGGTAGAACATCCAGCCAGTTTGTCCCGACGGAACTTCGATTCGCAGCAGCCGGCCGGTCGCCGGCCCGCTATGGCGCGCCGGGATGAGGATCGCCAAGGCCAGGCTATCGGCAGCGTGTTCAACCATATGAGCCGTGCGCTGAGGAATCCATAGCGCCTGGCCCGGCCGCAGCGAGATGACTTCATCTTCAAAATGCACGCGCGCGGTGCCCTGGTGAACCCAGACGACGATGGTGTAGTTCAGATTGCATTTCCAGGAGACCAGTACATCGGCGCTGACCGCGGGATAGGCCGATGCCTGGTGCTGCATGGGTGTGCTCCTGGTTTCTGGTGGCAGAACTGCTGTCAGCTTATCGGTGACTGCCGAACCGAGTATTCGCCCAGCATGGCCCGGCGGATGGAATCAAGGTGTTCGGCCATCGCCTGATGGGCTGCGCCGGCATCGGAATTCTGGATAGCGGCCAGAATACGCTGGTGTTCGGCGAGTTCCCCGGATTGCGACATGTAGGGTTGCATGGAAGGCAGGACATAATGGGCGCGCGCGGTTTGCGCTAGGCAGTTCTCCAAGCTGGCGGTGATCCGGGAGTTGCGCGAGGCCGCGCACAGTTCGCTGTGGAACTGGCGGGCCGCGTGCATGGAAGCAATGGGATCGCTGACTGCCAGCTCTTCCTGGTCTTTCAGGTGGGCGCTGAGGCTGGTTGCCAGTTGCGCCGAGTGCAGTGCGGCAACTTCGGATGCCACGTGTGGTTCAAGGAGCCGCCGCAATTCCAGGACTTCGTAAATATCGTTCAGCGAAATGGCGCGCACGAGGTAGCCCTTTTTAGGCAGGACCTCGAGCAGCCCCTCGCTGGCGAGCTGCCGCAAGGATTCACGGACGGGAGTTTTGGAAACTTCAAACTCTTGCGCCAAAGCCGGTTCAATCACCACCGTCCCGGGTGCGAGTTCGCCGCGGTTGATGCGTTCACGCAAGATGCCGGTGAGTCGGTCGGAGAGCGAGCTGGCCATGATTCTCCGAATCTTCCGGGCGTAACTTTGCGACCTGCGCTAGGTGCTGATCTGATAAACAGTTTAGTCTGGCATGAAATATATTTCAGGAATCTTACGCGGTGGCGTCATCGAAAGCCAGCAAGCAGCGAGGGCAATAAATGGGAAATCTCAAACGACAACTACCGGATCTGTCCGAGCTGGTGAGCTTGATGAAGTTCAAGGCCCCATCCCTTGACCGGCGCACGGCGCGGCTGGCGGCTGCCGCCGACGTGTGGGACCTGCGGGCCATTGCCAAGCGACGAACTCCCACCGCGGCTTTCGACTACGTGGACGGAGCCGCTGGCCGGGAGATCACAGCCCGGCGCGCACGCCAGGTCTTCGACTCGGTGGAACTCCTGCCACGGATTCTGCATGGCACCGCGCATTCGGATCTATCCACCACCATTGCCGGTGCAGCATCCAAGCTGCCCTTTGGCATTGCCCCCACCGGCTTCACCCGCTTCATGCACTCCGAGGGCGAAATTGGCGGGTCGCGCGCAGCGCAACAGGCGGGCATCCCGTTCAGCCTGTCCACCATGGGCACGCGCTCCATCGAGGAAGTAGCGGCCGCTGCACCCGAAGGGCGCCATTGGTTCCAGCTGTACCTGTGGAAGGACCGCGAGAAGTCCGCGGCTCTGGTGGAACGTGCCGCAGCGGCAGGTTTTGATACCTTGCTGGTCACTGTTGATACTCCGGTTGCCGGCCAGCGCCACCGCGATACGCGCAACGGCATGAAGATCCCGCCGGAGCTGACCTTCAAGACCATCATTGATGCCTCCTATCGTCCGGAGTGGTGGTTCAATTTCCTGACCACCGATTCGCTGAAGTTCGCTTCGCTCTCCGGCACCTCGGCCGATTTGCCAACCATCATCAACTCCATGTTCGACTCCTCGTTGGACTTTGACGACCTGAAATGGATCCGCGAATTGTGGAAGGGCAAGCTCTTCGTCAAGGGGGTGCTTACTACCGAAGACGCCGCCAAAGCCAAGGCGGCCGGCGCTGACGGACTCGTTGTATCCAATCACGGCGGACGCCAGCTGGACCGCGCCCCGATTGCCTTTGAAGCGCTGAGCGAGGTTCGCGCCGAAGTCGGCCAAGACATGGAAATCATCCTGGACTCGGGCATCATGTCCGGTGCGGACATCGTCGCCTCGCTATGCGCCGGGGCCGACTTCGTGCTCATTGGCCGCGCCTATCTCTATGGACTGATGGCCGGTGGCGAGCAGGGAGTCAGCCGTGCCATTGAACTCTTGGCCAGGGAAGTGGAAGTTGCCATGCAGCTGATGGGGGCGGCCTCGATCAAGGACCTGGATGAGTCGTTGATCCGCCGGCGCATGAGCTAAGTCCCTGCATTCCACCTGCATGGCCGGGAGCTTACTTCCCTTGCAGATTCGAGAATTGCAGGTGCGGTTGGGTGCTGCGGGCGCGGTTCAGATGAAGCACTTAGCCGGAAGGCTAACGGGAACGTAGAGTATTTACTCGACAACCATGTAGGGGAAAGGCACCGAAATGTGGAGCACATCCATGTCATGGAAAATAGCTTTGATGCTCGCCTTGCTTACGGGAGCTGTGGGCGTATGGAATCTCTTTACCGACGATATCCTCGTGGGTGTCTTCTTTTTGCTGGCTGCCACGGCTTACCTGGTCACCGCATTGCTACGTGTGAAAAAGAAGCAGGTGCCTTCCGACCAAGCTTCAGGGAATGCTGGCGATCAACCCCTCTGATTGGCTGCTAGGTGCCCCAACCAATTCTTGTCCGCTTATGAACTGAAATCACCATGGCCGTGCCTGTAGCGAAGCGGAACAACGAAACCAGCCCCAGAGCTCTTGCACGCTGAAGTCCCAAGCTAGGAATTTTCATTGGAAAGCTGAAGCGGAAAAGCGCAGATCCCCGCTTCCGTCATCGTTGAACTGGCGGTTAGTTCTATGCGCGGTAGAATAGAAATTGTGCCTGCACCAAAAACCACCCCAACCCAAGCCCAAGATGTTTTCCGCCCGGTCTTCCTGCGCGGACTCACTGCGGTGGCCTACGCGCTGCTCTCGATCTTCTGGATCGGGGCGGACCAGAAGGCCCTGGCCTATTCAACGGCAGGGTTCCTCGTAGTCACCGGCGTATTCATGTGGCAGTACGTGGTGGTTGGCAGTGCCCCGGAAAAGTCCCGCGGCGCCTATGCCGCAGGCGCCGGACTGATGCTGCTGGCCGGCATCGCCACCATCTTCGCCACCTCCGTGGCATGGATCGGATACATCGCGGCCTTCGCCTTCCTGGCCTCCGGTATTGCTGAACTCTACGTTTTCGCCAAGCTCCGCCACGCCTTCCCGCCGTTCAGGAACCAGCTGGTCACCGGTGCGGTGGGCGTGATTTTGGCCATGGCGCTGTGCTTCAGCGGCGGCATGGATGCCCACGCGCTCTTCGGCCTGATTGGCGGCGGCACCATTGTCCTTGCAGTCTTCGAGCTGATTGCCGGATTCGGCCATCGCCACGAGATGAAGGCTGAAGCGCCCCACGCGGCCGATATGCCGGAGCAAGAAAACAACTAGTCTTGAAGTCTGCAGGAAAAGTAGAAACGGAGTTTCTGGTGGGAAACAACAAGAAGAAGCAGCCGTGGAGCCAGTCGATCAAGGGCCCACTGAGCTTCTCGCTGGCCATGGCGATCGTCGCGGGAGTCGTCGGCCTGGTCAGCTCCACCGGCGGATCGCAGAATCCGCTGCGTTTCGACATCGGCTTGGCCTGTTTCGGCATTGCCTTCATCGCCTGCCTCCTGGTCATCTCGGTGATGACCATGGCAGGCAAGGAGAATGATCCAGACCTGGGCAAGGGGACCGGAGTGAACCGATCCTCAGCCAACCCGGACAAGAAGTTTGAAGACTGATTATAAAGCTTAGCCAAAGATCACGCGCTGGGACTGTCCTTTACCGATAGTCCCGGCGCGTTCCCGTTTGCGACAAATACGTATCAAGGATTTCCCGTGAGTAGCACCAGTACCACCCCGCCGGCCAGACACACCCCTTTGGGCAAGCAGCTGCTGCGGCGCAAGTCCATCAATGCGATGTCCAATGACGCCGCCAGCAACGCCGGGCTCGGCACGCTGAAGCGATCGCTGGGTGTCATGCAGCTGGTGATGATCTCGGTGGGCGCCACCCTGGGCACCGGCATCCTGGTCATCCTGGGATCTGCCGTGCCGGTGGCCGGGCCAGCCATCTGGATCGCCTTTGTGCTGGCGGGCATCACCGCACTGCTCTCCGCGGTGTCCTACGCCGAGATGGCAGGCATGGTTCCGGTCTCCGGTTCCAGCTATTCCTATTCCTACGCCACCCTGGGCGAGGGAGTCGCCTGGATTTGCGGCTGGTGCCTGGTCTTGGAGTACGCGGTCTCCGCGGCCGCAGTAGCTGTCGGAGCCGGGGCCTACGTGAACCAGACCCTGCAGATTTTCGGCTTGTCATTGCCCGAGAGCTTGGCCGGCGGGCCGGGCGAAGGCGGAGTGATCAACCTTTCGGCGTTGATCGTCGTGGTGCTGGCCACCGTTCTGCTGGTGCGCGGAGCCCGTGAATCCGCGATGGCCAATACCATCATGGTGCTGGTGAAAATCGCGATTCTGATCTTCTTCGTGATCGTCGCCTTCACGGCTTTTAACGCCGGGAACTTCGCCCCGCTGCTGCCCATGGGCGCAGCCGGTGTCACCGGTGCCGCCTCGATGGTCTTCTTCTCCTACATCGGTTTTGATGCGGCCTCCACCGCGGGCGAGGAAGCGAAGAACCCGCAGAAGGACCTGCCCCGTGCCATCATGATCGCGATGGTTTTGGTGACCGCCATCTACGTGCTGGTCGCCGTTGCCGCGATTGGCGCCCGCGAGTGGAACTGGTTCGCCGATTCCGAGGCTGCCCTGGTGCAGATCGTCTCTGAGATCACCGGGCAGCGCTGGCTGGTGGTGGCTTTCGCGCTGGCTTCGGTGATTGCCATTGTTTCGGTGGTGCTCACCACCTTGTATGGCCAGACCCGCATTTTGCTCTCCATGGGACGTGACGGCCTGGTTCCGCGCTTCTTCGCCAAGGTCTCGCCCAAGACGCATACCCCGGTGATCGGCACCTGCGTCACCGGCCTGCTGGTCGCCATTGCCGCCTCGCTGATTCCGCTGGGGCAGCTGGCCGAAGCCACCAGCATCGGCACGCTGTTCGCTTTTGCGCTGGTCGGTGTTTCGGTCATGTACCTGCGCAAGACCCAGCCGGATACTCCGCGCACCTTCCGCGTGCCGCTGTACCCGGCCACTCCCATCCTTGGCATTGCCGCTTGCCTGTTCTTGATGTTCAACCTTGCCGGGATCACCTGGGTGGTCTTCGGGCTGTGGATGATTGTCGGCGCCGGCATCTACCTTGGCTACGGGCGCCGCCATTCACGCTTGGGTTCCCTGGATGCCGCGGCGTACCAGCGGGAGCTTGAGCGCTAAAGCCCAGGTGTTTTTTCCTTGTGAACTGAATTGATATTGATTACCGAATTCTAAATTGTCCGTAGCGATTTACTTGCTCGCGGCTGGTTGCGGTCTATCGTGATACCTATCGCTTCAGTTGCTTGGCCAGACGGCTCGGCCACGGCGACTCGAGTGTTGATTATTGTCCAGCTTTCTGTACTTTAAGTGCAACGTTCGTTTAATGTACAAAAATCTGAACTTTAATGAATTTCGCACGATAATGTTTAGATTTCAGTACATTAAATGAGGTGAGTCTTGAGCAACAACCTTCAATCGCTCAGCCGTACGATTCGGCAACGTCGCGTTGAACTCGGTCTGAGCCAGGACGACCTAGCACAAGCCCTAGGCGTGTCCAGGACAACTATCAGCCAAATTGAAAACGGCAGACCAGGAACAGTCGCCTCGCTCCTGAATGTTTTGGATAGCCTCGGACTCGATTTGCTCGTAGCGCCACGGCATTCCAATGATGCCCTGGCTCTGCGAAACAAAATGACCCGCACTTATGAGAACACTAATCAGCATGTGCGGGTCAAAAGGAGCCTGGATGAGTGAAGGCGAACTCTGGCTATGGCATGGAGGCCAGCAAGTAGCCGTACTTACATCTGACGGGCTCGGAGGAGCTGCCCTTAGGTATACTCCTGAAGCCAGGTCTTGGGGCTCATTCTATTCGGTAAGGTTGCCCGTGCATGAGGAGTCTTACCCGTGGATCCAATGCAGGTAAATCTTCCAAGTTACGCATCGTTCACCGGCGACTGGTCGCTCGCGGATATGCTGAGTGGTGGAAGACCATCGCAGACCTCCAAGGAGCATCATGCAGCAGGATCCCATCAGCACCGCAGACCTGTACGACCAGCACGGTGAAGCGCTGCAGTCCGTCTCGGCGCAATTCCAGGACTTCGGCGGACGGCTGTCCTTCCACGGACCAGCCCGCACCGTGAAATGCCACGAAGACAACGGGCTGATCAAGGAGATCCTGAGCTTCCCGGGCAACGGCGCAGTGCTTGTTGTCGATGGCGGCGGCTCGCTGCGCTATGCGCTGATGGGCGACATGATTGCCGCCAGCGCCGAAGTGAACGGCTGGGCTGGCGTGATCATCTACGGTGCCGTGCGCGACCGCGCGGCGTTGGCGGAATTGGAACTGGGCATCAAGGCCCTGGGCAGCAATCCGCGCAAAACCGTCAAGCGCTCGCATGGCGCGGTTGATGAAGTGCTGAGCATCGGCGATGTGCAGGTGCGCCCCGGCGCGATGGTCTACGCGGACATCGACGGCATTCTCGTCGAGCACTAGTCCGGTGTGCGGCTACCGTTCCCGGTCAGCCGCCTGTTCCCACTCGGCACGGAATTCTTCGGTGCTCAGATTTTCCAGGTCTTCGCGGATCTGCACGATCAGGCGCTCTGCCTCTTCCAGGCTGGAGGTGGTGATGCGCAGCATTACCGAATCATCTTCACGGGAATGGACCACGACCTGCGGCTCGTTGGCTTCGAACTCGCCATCACCCAAGGTCGCCGAAGCCAGTGCGACAACCCAGCGTCCTGCCGCCACAATCGGGTTGCTGTGAGCAGCTTCCAGCCGTGCCTCGTAGTCGTCTGAAGCGTGTGTTTCCTGAGTCATGACCTGCCCTTTCAACTGCTGCACCACCGATGTACCGGTGGTGTGTTCATCATAGGGTGCTGATCGGGTTAAATGCGAGAACGCGCCGTGGCCTTCGCCAGCAGTTCGCCTCCGCTAGGAAGACTTGCCGGCCTTTCGCGCCCGGTAGGCACGTACGTGCTCGCGGTTGGCGCAGTTCCCGGTATCGCAATAGATCTTTGACCGGTTGCGGGACAGGTCCAGCAGGGCATTGCGGCAGTCGGCAGAAGCGCAGATCCGCAGCCGCTCGATGCCGCCGGCGCGAATGACCTCGGCCAGCGACATGGCGGCGTCCACTGCCAACCTGTCGTACAAGGGCGTGCTGGTCGTCGTCGCGTGCAGGTGGTAGCCGAGTTTCTCGCTCTTGATCAATTGCGGCTGGGCATTGGCGTTGCGCAGGATCTGGTTGACCTTGAAAACGGCCTCTTCTTCGCTGCCGGTCCAGACGCCCTTGAGCTGGGAGCGCAGCTGGCGGATGGAACGTAGCTCCGCCTGGTTGTGCGCGCGGGACCCCTCGAAGTTTTCGGCGTCGAGGAATTCGTCCAGATCAGCGACGGTGGAGAGCATGTCGATGATCTGCACCTCGGTATTCAAGAGGTTCACGACGGTCTTCAGCGAAGCGACGATATCTGGGGCAAAGGTCATAATTCGTTCCTGGGCGAGGGGTGGATTGACTGCCTCTCAAGCCTAACCGTATCGTCATGCCCATATGCATTGTTGCCCCTTATGCGGGGCTTGGAATTCTTCGTGAAAGACATCGACACCCATGAGCGAAACCACCGGCTCGCAGCTGCCTGCAGGCACCCGGGAACCATCAGCGCACGGCGGCAGCCAAGCCAGGGGAATCTGGATTGCCCTGGCCTCCTCGGCGGCCTTTGGAATTTCCGGTTCCTTTGCCAGAGGCCTGTTCGAAGCAGGCTGGAGCCCCACCGCAGCGGTAGCCGCACGCATGGCCGGGGCAGCGATAGTGCTGGCCATCCCGGCTGTTCTTGCGATGCGTGGACGATGGGTGCTGGTGCGCACCAATTGGCTGTCGATCCTGCTCTTTGGCCTCTTTGGCGTGGGAGCCTGCCAGCTGTGCTATTTCTTGGCCGTGCAGCGGCTGGATGTGGGCGTGGCTCTGCTGCTTGAGTATCTGGCGCCGGTGCTCATCGTCCTGGTGCTGTGGGTGAGGCATCAGAAGCGGCCCTCGGCAGCCACCATAGCCGGCACGCTGTTGTCCTTGCTGGGCTTGATCGCGGTGCTGGATTTGACCGGAGCATCAACCATCGATCCGATCGGGGTCCTCTGGGGGCTCGGAGCAGCCGTCGGGCTGACCGTCTACTTTTTCATCAGCGCCAAGGTCGACGGGGCGCTGCCGCCGATCATGCTCTCCGCAGGAGGCATGGCCGTAGGCGCCATCACGATGCTGCTGGTGGGCGCCTTGGGAATCCTTCCGATGACCTTTGCTGCGGGCAACGGATCCTTCGCCGGATTCCAGACTCCTTGGTGGGCGGCCCTGGTCGGGCTGATCATGATCGCCACGGTGTTCTCCTACACCACCGGGGTCATGGCGGCACGGGCCTTGGGCTCCAAGGTGGCCAGCTTCATTTCGCTGACCGAGGTATTATTCGCGGTGCTCTGGGCGTGGCTGCTGCTCTCGGAATTGCCGGGACTGGTGCAGCTCTTTGGCGGCCTGCTGATTGTCGCTGGCGTGGTGCTAGTGCGCGTTGACGAATTGCGGGCCCTGCGAAAAGGGCGGTGATCGCTGAGGCGCCCTGTGCGCTCGATGGCAATGGCGCTGCACGCAGAGCCAATTTCCGGCCTGTGGGCCGGGGCACACTGGTTCCATGACTTCGCGGCCCGCAACGGCGTGGGCTGGAGGATTGCAGAAAGCGGGTTTCCATGGGCAAGGTATCTGTCATTGTGGTCGGTGCTGGTTCGGCAGGATCGGTGGTTGCCCGCCGGTTGATCGATGCCGGTGCCGACGTGACCGTGTTCGAGGCCGGGGGAGAAGACACCAATCCCGCCATCCATGATCTTTCGCGGCTCGGGGAGCTGTGGCACAGCCCCGACGATTGGGACTACTACACCACGCCCATGGAAGGCACTGCCGGCAAACGCGTGCACCTGCCGCGCGGCAAGGTCCTTGGAGGCTCACATGCGCTCAATGCTACGATCTGGGTTCGCTGTGCCCAGCAGGATTTTGATGGCTGGGCGGAGCACTGCGGTTCGGAGTGGGCCTGGGAGAACGTGCTTCCGGTGTACCGGGATATCGAAGATTTCTCCGGCGGAGCCAGCGATGTCCATGGAGCCGGCGGGCCCATTCCGGTCGACAATGACTACGAACTGGATGAGATCCACGCGTCTATCATCAAGGCGGCCGAGCAATCCGGCGTCCCCTTCAACCCCGACTACAATTCCGGGGTATTGGACGGGGTCTCCAAGGAGCAGGTCAACATCGTCGACGGGCTGCGCATCAATACCTGGAAGGCCTACCTGAAGCCGGTCCGAGGACAGGCCACGATCATTACCGGTGCCGAGGTGCACTCGGTCATTGTTGAGCAGGGCGCCGTCGTTGGCGTGAATTACCGCCAGGATGGGCAAATGCGCCAGCTGACCGCGGACCATGTTGTGCTCAGTGCCGGTGCCTTGGGGTCCCCGCAAATCCTGCTGCGCTCCGGAATCGGACCCGCCGAAGAGCTGCAGCAGGCCGGGGTGGCACCGGTGCATGCCCTGCAAGGGGTGGGAAAGAACTTGCATGACCATTTGCTGGCGCCGGTCATCGCGAAGACCGCTGCGCGCGATATTCCGGCGCCGCGCCAGGGCGTATCGGTATCCCAGTCGCACCTGTTTGCGAAATCCCGTGATGATCTCGACGTGCCGGACACCCAGCCGATCTTCTTTGCTGTTCCGATGTATTCGCCGGGGATGGAGCCTGTCGAGGGCACCGCGTTCACTCTTCATTCCGGGATCGTGACCCCTTATAGCCGCGGCGAGCTCACACTGAGCGGACCGGACCTGGATGATCCGGTGAATATCGATCTCAACGCACTGGCTGACCCTCGCGACATCCAGGCCTTCCTGTTCTCCATCAAGCAGTGCCGGAGCATAGCCCAGCAAGAAGCACTCGCGGAATCCTGGGGAGCACAGGAGGTCTATCCAGGGCCAGAAGTCCAGGATGACGAGCAGCTCGAAGTCTACATCCGCAACAACGCGGTGACCTACCACCATCAGGTCGGAACCTGCGCGATGGGCGTGGACGAACGGGCAGTTGTCGACCCAGAGCTCAAGGTGCATGGCCTAACAGGGCTGCGCGTGATCGATGCATCGATTATGCCGAGAATTACTACGGGAAATACCAATGCGCCATCGATCCTGATCGGTGAAAAGGGCGCCAAATTCATGCTCAAGGATCTCGGGTTGGCGGATTAGCGAGACCTGCATGCCATGGGCTTCAGGGGACCCAGGTGCGTGCAGGCAATCCCTCTGGCCAATAGTGAAGGCATGAAAATTCTGTTTCAAGCCCGAATTCCGTAGCCAGCCGGATGCAGCTAACAGCTGGCCCTCACTGGTTCTTGAAATCATGGAGGTCCAGCTGTTCAGCTTCTTGGCTTGTCGCGGCCCTCGACTTGGAACCGAGGAGCTGGATCGCCCCGTTTCTGGAAATTGCCGGCAAGATCTGCATTGGACTTGCCTGCTGGCGCAACTGGGCCATTCGCGCGGCTTCTGTGGTCGGCGCAGCGCTGTTGATCTTTCACAAGGCCAGTTCAGAACTGGCTTCCAGCCTGCTTATTAACCGTGTGGATATGACGGCGCTGGGTGCTGCGGTTGCGTGCCTGCCGGGCCAGCATCGGGAAGTTGTCCCATCGGCACATGAGCGCCAAGTGGGTCTGGGGAATTGGGTCAGGCAATTGCCTCACGGGATTCGCAATTAATCAAGGCAGCACCATCAAGCCGGTGCGCTTCGGCCGAAATGCGTCGGGCCAGGTTCACTTCATCCCCGGTCATCTCCGTGCTCGGGCCATGGCCCAGGCGCAGGCTGACAACGTCAATGCGCCATTCCACGTGCGGGTGGACACCCACCTTTTCCGCGAGCAGCCCGACGAGTGTGATGAATTCCAGTGCGGTGCTGGTCGATTCGAATCGGTAGGACGCAGTGAATGATTCCTTGCTTCGAATCCAATCCTGGAGAACTGCTAATCGCTGTTCCGGCGCCAGGGGAACCGGTGATTGAGCGCGTGAAATCTGTCGGATATTAGTCATGGCGCATCTCCTTGCAAGGCGGAGGGTTATCCCATGGTGCTGGGCAGAGACCGCCACTTGTCATCGTCGCAGTAATCGAGGTCAACGTACAGGGTGCCCAGTGAATACGCAGGCTGCGGGGCAGTAGAAGGCGATGCTGGATCAGCTGGGGCCGCTGTCGAGCCTGGCGCATTTCGGCCTTGCCGACTGATAAACAGGCCGCTGCCGCTGGCCCTGCCATTGGTGGTGAGCCGGAAGTGGCCATTGGCTAGTCCGCAGTCCAGTGTGGGATCAGAACAGGCGGTACTCATGCTGGTTGCCTTCCAGGAGCATGGCGTGACGCCTAGCAACTTACTTTGCTGAGAACGCCAGGCTCGCCTGTGCTCCGGGAAGACAACTCCAGCCCGCTGCGCTGAGAGCAACTGCTGCCTTTGCCATTGGAAAGATCCCTCGAATCCTACGCGCTGAAAGCGGCACTGTTCGTGGTATCTCTCCATCTGCATTGGTACCTGGGAGTTTTCACTTCAACCCGACTACTGGGCGAAGCTTGCTCTCCCCGGTGAGCGCAGTCCTTTCTGCGCTGCTTTCCAGAGTTGCCGTCCCGTGGCGGTATGGCTGCTTGGGAGCTTTCCGGGGAGGAAATGGCTCCTGCGCCGCCCGCCCTCAGAGAGGACGGCTCTGTTGCGCCACGTACCAACGACAGTTGAGGTGATTACCATCACAGTATGCGCAGAATAATGAATGTGATGCAAATCGCATTTCGGAAGGTTTCACTGTTGCTCATCGCGCAGACGCTCATCGCATCGACGAATGGTGGTGCAGTGCCGCCACTCATCTGCCTGGTTGGCACGCAAGCGACCCCCATGAAGGTCCAGTGGACTTCACGGGGGTCGTGGCACGCAGTGCCGCCGGTGCTGCAGGAGAACCAGGGTGGCAATGTGCAAGGTGGTCCCAGCGGCCACGGCGGGAATTGCCGTTGGCGCGAAGTGGCCTTTGCTTTATTGGGGCCGTAATTAGCCGCCCAGGCCTCCGAGCAGGCTGGCGAGCAGTTCAAGAATGGTGTTGATCAGATCCATGATGTCCTCCGTGTTTTGTGATGATGAATGGTGCTGCATCAACTTGCGCTGACGCCATGAAATCTAGCAAGGGATCATGGAAGTTGATCCAATATTCGCGAATATTACGTATTTAACTATATTCACGGCTAACTCTTGCATAGTCAGATTGGTTAATTCACAAATAATCGCGATCTGTCAATCATACTTTTGTAGGATGCTGGGACCTTGGGATGTGCCGGTTTCCAAGTGCAGCTGGGTATCTCCAGGGCCTCCACGTGGATTGCTTGCCGGCCTCCGTCCGCCGTGAGGGGCCCGGGGAGACCCCTCGCGGCGGGCTATTTGCCAAAGCTGCGAAGGCGCAGCGAGTTCGCGACCACGAGCACCGAGCTGGCCGCCATGGCCGCCCCGGCGATCATCGGGTTCAGCAGCCCCAGGGCCGCGATCGGGATGCCAGCGGTGTTGTAGGCGAAAGCCCAGAACAGGTTCATCTTGATCGTGGCCAAGGTCTTGGCCGACAGGTCAATGGCGGCACTGACCTGGTGCAGATCGTTGCCCATCAGGGTAATGTCCGCTGCCTCGATGGCGACATCGGTGCCTGAGCCCATGGCGATCCCAAGATCTGCCTGGGCCAGCGCCGGCGCGTCATTCACTCCGTCGCCCACCATGGCCACGACCTTGCCCTGTTCCTGCAGGGAGGAAATGGCTTTGGCCTTGTCGGCGGGGAAGACCCCGGCAAAAACGTCCTGCGGGTCGATGCCCACCTTTGCCGCCACCTTGGTGGCCACCGAGGTATTATCACCGGTGAGCAGCACTACCCGCAGTCCGCGCTGCTGCAATGCCTTGATGGCCGCCGCGGAGGAGTCCTTGATCTGGTCGGCCACCGAGATGATGGCCTGGAACTGCTGGTCAACTGATACCAATATTGCGGTGGAGCCTGCAGCCTCGGCCTCGTTCAGCAGCGCGTGCGCCGTGGAATCCAGCACCGTGCCCTGTGCTTCCAGCCAGCTGGGCCGGCCGACAACAAGCTGCTTGCCAGCCACGATCCCGGACACTCCGCCACCAGGCTCCGAGCGGAAATCCGTTGCCTTTTCCAGTGGGCCGCGTTCGGCGCCGGCCCGGGCAATGGCCTGGGCAATCGGGTGCTCCGAATGGTGCTCAACGGCTGCTGCCAACGCGAGAATTTCGTCGGCATCGACCCCGGGAACCGGGCTGGTGCCCACATGCGCCATGACGCCGGTGGTGACGGTACCGGTCTTATCCAGGACGATGGTGTCCAGGTTGCGGGTATCCTCCAGGACCTGGGGGCCGCGGATCAAGATGCCCAGCTGCGCCCCGCGGCCGGTGCCAACCAGCAGGCCGATCGGCGTGGCCAGTCCCAACGCGCAAGGGCAGGCGATAACCAGCACGGCAACCGCAGCGCTGAAGGCCTGATAGGGATCGGAGCTAACCAGCCACCAGATCGCAAAGGTGGCTACCGCGATGGCCAAGACAATCGGCACGAAGACTGCCGAAATGCGATCGGCCAATCGGGCAATCGGAGCCTTGCCCGACTGCGCCTCGGAGACCAGCTTGCCCATTTGCGCCAGCGTTGTTTCGGAGCCGACGCGGGTCGCCTTGATGACCAGCCGTCCCGAGGTGTTCAGTGTTGCACCGGTGACTTCGGATCCGTCCATGACTTCCTGGGGGACCGATTCGCCGGTGAGCAGCGAGGTGTCGACGGCGCTGGTGCCTTCGACGACGATGCCGTCGGTGGCGATCTTTTCACCTGGCCGCACCACAAAGTGCTCACCGACCTGCAATTGGGCGGCCGGAATCCTGGTCTCCTGGCCATCACGGAGAACCACCGCGTCCTTGGCGCCCAAATTCAGCAAGGACTTCAATGCATCGGAAGCCGACGACTTGGCGCGGTGTTCCAGATAGCGTCCGAGCAGCAGCAGGGTGGCCACCACGCCAGCTGTCTCGAAGTACAGCGCGTGTTCGCTCATGGCCATGCCGGTGTGCGCCGTCACCTGCGGATCGAGGATCAGCTGGATGGCGGAGAACAGGTAGGCGGCCAGCACGCCAAGGGACACCAAGGTGTCCATGGTGGAGGAGAAATGGCGGGCATTGATTGCCGCGGCCTTGTGGAACGGCCAGGCGCCGTAGAAGACCACCGGCGTGGCCAGGGCAAAAGCCACCCAGCCCCAGTGCGGGAACTGTGCCGCCGGGATCATCGAGATCACAAACAGCGGAATGGTGAAGAGCGCCGAAATGACCAGGCGCAGAAACAGGTGGCTGGGGACCAGATGCTGGTGGCCGGCGTGCTCGTCGTGCCCATGCTCGTCGTGTTCGGGGACCGTCGGCTTTTTGAGTGTCGCCGTGTATCCGGCGGCTTCGACGGTGCTGATCAGTGTTTGATCGCTGATATCGTGCGGGACCTGGACCTTGGCGGTTTCCAGGGGGAGGTTGACCGAGGCGGTGACCCCGGGAAGCTTGCCGAGCTTTCGTTCCACCCGGTTTACGCACGATGCGCAGGTCATGCCTTGGATATCCAGGTCGACGGTGCGCGCTTCGGGCAGCGCATGTTCTGGCGCATGGGAAGTCATTGTTCTACCTTGCACTTTCCTGCCGCCTATGGCGGCCTGGTGCCTGGCTGATGGGCTAGGCGTTGATTGCTTCGACGGTGTAGCCGGCCTCGTCGATCGCTTCGCGGAGGCTGGCTTCGCTGAGCTTGCCGGTCGCGGTGACGGTGGCGGTGGAGATGCCCTGGGCATCGAGAATGACATCGACGTCCTTGACGCCGTCCAGTTCCTTGAGCTCTTCGGTGACCGAAGCGACGCAGTGGCCGCAGGTCATCCCGGAGATCTTGATCTCGGTCTGGGTGGTCAGCTCGGTGGCCTGCTCACGAGTGGTGATCTGCAGCCCCTGGGAGCTGCTGGAGTTGTTTTCGGAGGAGCATCCGCAGTTGCAGTTGTGGCTCATGATCTTGCTCTCTTTCGATGAATTCTGTGTGAATCTGAAATAGGGGGAGGGGTGCGCCTAGCGAACCAGCCGGGAAATCGCGGCCGTGGCCTCGGCGATCTTGTCCTGGACGATGCTGGGGTCGCCGCTTTGAATCGAGGTCTTCGCGGCGTCGACAACACAATGGCCGATGTGATCGTCAATCAGTTGCACGCTGACCTTGTGCAATGCCGCGTTGATGGCGGAGATCTGGGTCAGGATGTCGATGCAGTATTTGTCTTCATCGACCATCTTGGCGACCCCGCGGACCTGGCCTTCGATGCGCTTGAGGCGGCGTTCCAGTGCGGACTTGTCCGCGTGATAACCGTGATGCTGTGCCTGGGCATCCGGGTTCTGGGTGATTTCCATACTTCGATAATACCCCCACGGGGTATTAAGTCAAGTACCCCCTGGGGGTATCAAGCCTCCCCGCTTAAGCCCGCGAAGCACGATAGGATTTCACCCGTGAGCCACAACGACCTGCACGTGCGTCCGATTTCCAGCGCCGAACACTCAGCCTTCCTCGAAACCGCCCACGACGTCAGCTTCCTGCAGCGTCCTGAATGGGCCCGGGTCAAGGGCGGGTGGCGTGGTGAATCCCTCGGCTTCTTCGACCAGGACGAACTGGTCGGCGCCGCACTGGTGCTGCACCGGGCCGCCCCCGTGATCAAGAAGACCCTGGCCTACGTTCCCGATGGCCCGGTGATCGACTTCCAGGCCCACCGTGCGGAAAACGTCATCCGCCCGCTGGCCGCCTACCTCAAGAACCGTGGCTCCTTCCAGCTGAAGATGGGCCCGGGCCGGGAAGTGCGCACCTGGGCCGCGGCAGCGGTGCGCAAGAACCTCGGCAAAGAAGGCTTCACCCAGCTGGCCGACCTGGAGCTCAAGAGCAGCTCAGCCCAAGCCCTGGCGCTGAACGACGCCCTGTTGGACCTCGGTTTCACCAAGGAAGACGTCGGGCTGGACTTCGGCGCAGGCCAGCCGGAATTCGTGGCCCGTGTTGCCCTGCAGGATGAGGGCGGCAACCAGTTGGACGTGGAACAGGTCATGGCCAGCTACTCGGCCACCACCCGCAATGAAACCCGCAAGGCACTGAAGAGCACCTTGGAAATCGAGGTGGGCGACACCTCGGATATGGCACGCTTCCATGCCCTGTACAACCACACCGCAGACCGCCAGGAATTCACCGGCCGCCCGCTGGGCTACTTCGAAACCATGCACCGCGTGCTCAACGAAGCGGTGCCAGGATCCTGCACCCTGTACATCGCCAGCAACGAAGGCGTGGATCTGGCGGCCTCCATCGTGATCCGCTCGTCGAACCTGGCCTGGTACCTCTACGGGGCCTCGTCCTCGGAACAGCGCAAGATCTTCGCGCCCAAGGCGATCATGAACCGCATGGTGGAAGACTCCATCGCCGCCGGCTGCCGCTACCTGGACCAGGGCGGCGTCAGCGCCACCTTGGACAAGGAGCACCATCTCTCGGGCCTGACCAAGTTCAAGACCAACACCGGCTGCGACATTGTGCAGACCAATGGCGAATGGGACCTGGCGCTGAACAAGCCGCTGGCCTGGGCCTTCGAAAAGTACATGAACTGGCGCAAGAAGTAGGGAACACAGCACTGTGGCAATTGATCCAACCCAGCCATTTGTCCCCGTCATCCTCGGCGGCGACATCGGCACCTACACCCTGGCCCGCGAATTCTACGAGGCCTACGGGGTCCGTTCGGTAGTGCTGCCCGCCGCAGGCAACGGGGTGATCGAGCATTCGGTGGCCATCGAATTGCGCCCCATCGGCTCCATGGCAGATGAGTCGCGAGTGGTTGCGGCGCTGATCGATCTGGCCGACGAGCTGGCCGCCGATTCGGCCCGCCCGCTGATGCTCTTCGGTTCCCTGGACTTCCACATCATGCTGATCGCCAAGCACCGCGCGCAGCTCGAAGCCCACTTCGTGATTCCCTATCCCGAATTGGAGATTATCGAAGCGGCGGCGCTGAAGGAAAACTTCTACGCGCTCGCCGAACAGCTGGATATCGCCCACCCGCGCACCGCCGTCTACTACCCGGGCACCGAGCTGGAAGCCATGGCCAAGGACTTCACCTACCCGGTGATCGGCAAGCCTTCAAGCTCGGCGGATTGGATCGCCGCGAAGTTCGAGGGCAAGCAGAAAATCCATACCATCAACAACCGCGTCGAGCTGGAGGCACTGTTGTCCAGGATCGACGGCAGCGGCTACACCTCCGGCTACATCCTGCAGGAATACGTTCCCGGCGGCGATGACGCCATGCGATTGTGCACCTACTTCGCCACCCAGGAAGGCAAGGTCATCTTTGCCGGCTATGGCGAAGTGGTCATCGAGGAGCATGCGCCGCTGGTGCTGGGCAACTCGGCAGCCATCGTCACCGGGCAGAACGACCAGATGGCCGCCGACGGTGCCCGCATGCTCGAAGAGCTGGGGTGGCGCGGCATCGCGATGATCGATGCGAAATACGACCGCCGTGACGGGCAGATCAAGTTCTTCGAGATCAACCCGCGCCTTGGCCGCAATCACTTCTACCTCACTGCCGCTGGGGTGAACCCGGCGCGTTTCTACGTCACCGAGTTCCTCGGCGCCGACTTCGACAACTCGGATCCGCACACCGATGCCGTCGTGGAAACCGCCGCTGGGGTGCTGCAGCTGCGCCGCGAGCAGCTGTTCACCGTCTTGCCGCACCACTTGCTGCGCCGATTCCTCGATAGCGGGACCGGTAGGAAAGCGGCCGTGCTGCTCAAGGCCGGCAAGGTCTCCAACCCGTTGAAGTTCTCGGCGGAAAAGAACCCGCGCCGCAAGCTCTACCTGGTCTTGAATGCGGTCAACCACTACCGCAAGTACAAGAAGTTCCCGCCGCGCGCCCAGTAGTTCCTGCGCTGGGGCCGACTGTGCTTACTCGTAACGCGCAGGCACCTGACCCGGCTCATGCAGCCTGTGGCGGTTATTGGAGTACTTGATCCACCACGCCACTTACCGCCTCTAGGCTCGAGGCCAGGCGCTAAGTGGTGTCGGCTTTCGGCAGCCTGCGCATCAACTACGCTTCGTACTTGTAGAAGCCCTCTCCGCTCTTGCTCCCCAGCTTTCCGGCATCCACATAGCTCTTGACCAGGTCGCGTGCGGTGGTGGGAATCCAAGGGGACTCAGCCAGGTAGTGCTCCTCGATGTCTAGCACGATGTCCAGTCCCACCTGGTCCATGAGCTGGAAAGGCCCGGCCGCCAGCCCCATGTTGACGCGCATGATGCCATCAACGTCCTGTGGAGTGCTGACGCCTTCACCGACCACAGCGAGGGACTCGCGCTTGATGGCGGCCCAGATGCGGTTGAAGATGAAGCCGGTGCTCTCCTTGTTGGCAATGAACGGCAGCAGGCCGAAGGCTCTCAGTTCGCGTTCAAGAAATTCGAGGGCTTCTGTGGCTGTTTGGCCGTCGCTCATGAGTTCCACTGCCATGGATGCCGGCGGCATGGCGAAGTGCATGTTCAGCACGCGGTCTGCATGCTGGACCTCGGTAATGACCTCGCGCGAAGCGTAGGACGATGAGTTGGTGGCCAGCAGGGCGTCCGGGTCTGCGATCCGATCCATGGTGCCGAACAACGGGCGCTTGAGGTCCAGGCGCTCCGGGATGGCCTCGATGACCAGCCAGGCGCTGGAGACGGCCTCTTCAATGCTGGCGAAGGTCTCCAGCTGGCCAGCCGCACGGGAGGGCACGGGGTTCAGCTTTTCGCGCAGCTCGGGCGCGGTCTGTGCGACATACTCGGTGGCGTCCTGGCGCTGCTGCTCGGACAGGTCGACGAGGCGTACTGCCGATCCGCCGCTGGCGAAGACCGCCGCAATGCGCCGGCCCAAGGTGCCTCCGCCAACTACAACTACCGGGCGATTCTGGATGTCTGCTGGAACACGGAAAGTCATGTGGTGCAATTCTCCTCAAATTCAGTACACTATGTATTGAATTCATTATGCACCCAAAATTGATGGGTGTGGTCATGAGAGAGGTCACAATGAACGAAACCGTCCGGCGCCGCAGCAACACCCGTGCCCGGCTGATTGAAGCCGCTGAGAGCCTGCTGGCCGAAGCCGGAATGCTTTCCTTCAGCATCGACGCGGTCTGCAAGCAGGCAGGCTTCACCCGGGGCGCTTTCTATTCGAACTTCGGCAGCATCAACGACCTGCTCTTCGCCCTGTATGAGCACAAGACCCGGATCCTGTTTGACGAGCTATCGGCCATGCCGCCCTTCGAACCGGGGATTGATCTGGAAAAAGCCGTCGAGCGCCTGCTGGACGCAGTCCCCTCCGATGCCAACTGGTACGCGCTTCGAGCGGTCTTTGCATTGCAATCGCAGGGCAGCAACGACATTGAGCAGGCGCTGCATGAGCATTCACGGGACCTGCAGCACCGGCTCATGCCGTTTGTCGGCAGCCTGCTGGATGCCGCCGGCCTCGCTCCGGCCATTTCCCTGGCCGAAACCACGCAAATTGTCATCGCCGCCCATGTGGGAGCTGTACTCCAAGGAGCCCTCGTGGAGAACAAAGATGAACTTCGCCGCAATTCCATGCTTTCGGCACTGCATGGCGCCGCCGACCTGGAACCAGCAGACCGCACCCTGTACGCACTGAGCGCCGTCCCGGGAGGAATCCTGAAGGTTGACACCGCCAGCGGCGACACCGCTACTTTAGTTGAATCTCTGAGCGTGGTCCCTGACGGCGTAGTCCTGGACCGCGAAAACAACGAACTGGTCTTCACCCACATGGGCGAGCCTGACGAGGAACCGGTCAACGGCAGCGAGCCTCCGTTCTACCAGCGCAACGGCGGCATCCGCGCCCTGTCTCTGGAAACCGGAGCCATTCGCACCGTGGTTGAGGATGGAGCTTTCACCACCGGAAAGCAGCTGGCCCGCGATGCCGCAACCGGCCGGCTGTACTGGTCGGACCGCGAAGACCACGGCGTCTACCGCTGCGAAGCCGATGGCAGCAACATCACTGCGCTGGTGCGCACCTCCGGCTCCACCCCGAGCGAAATCGAAGATCAATGCGTTGGTGTGGCCGTGGATGCTGTCAACGGCTATCTCTACTGGACCCAGAAGGGCGAAGCCAAGGGCGGACAGGGACGTATCCTGCGAGCCGGGCTGGAGCTGCCCGAAGGCGCCGACGCCGCGCAGCGCACCGATATCGAACTGCTCTGGGAAAACCTGCCAGAACCAATCGATCTGGAACTGGAATTGGACTCCAACCTGCTCTACTGGACCGACCGTGGCGCCGAGCCGGATGGCAACACGCTGAACCGTGCGCAGATCCCGGCCGCCGGCGATCGCGGTGGTGTCGTTGAGGTTGTGGCTCGCGGGTTCAAGGAAGCTATCGGGCTGGCGTTGGATCATGGGCGCGGGGTGGCGTTCGTGTCTGATCTGGGCGGGCACGTTTATGAGGTGTCGTTGGCTTCGGGGCAGGTCCGTGTAGTGCTTTCGGGTTCGGCGATGCTTACCGGTGTTGTGCTGGGCTAATTGGTTTTTGCTAGCGGCAGGCCCGCATCTTCTGGGCGGAAGGCGCGGGCCAGCAATCCAAGTTGTTGAGACAGGCGCTTTGATTTTTCTCTTCGGCATCGTTCCAGCAGTGCCCGGGGGCTGAGCCGATCGTCGGCGGCATGCTGCCGTTTCCGGTTGCATCAAACCTCGACGAACTCGACCACCGCGTTCCTGGCAGCAATCCTGGCAGCGAAAGCCCGATGGCGATGCATCTCGTTCTTGAGCGTGGAAACGTCAACTCCGCGACCGCGTTAATCCAGGCCGGTTACACCGTCTATCGGGATATCTGGTCCTGGGTGGAGCTTGGTTGGCACACGCAGCGACCTCGCTATCATCTGTTGCGCCGATACCTCGATAGCGGGACCGGCAAGAAGGCCGCCGTGCTGCTCAAGGCCGGCACGGTCTCCAACCCGTTGAAGTTCCCGCCGCGCGCCCAGTAACTCCTGCGCTTCGCTTAAGGCCGTGCTCCAGGCGACTGCTGGCCGGCCGTGCCAGGCGCCGGCCAGCCATCCAGGGCTTGAAGCCACGGGCTTTGGGAGATCTCGCCGCCGTCGAGAATATCGAGGCTCGTGGCAGAGCCCTCAACTTCGGGGACAAGCTCGGTGGGCTCGAATCCGGCAGCTGCCGCTATGTCCAGCGAGGTCGTCGCATCTGGATCATTCGCGGTGGACATGGCTTTCCACTTCAGCGCCGAGAGGATGCTTTCGCCGGCGGGGATAACCACACGCTCGGATTGAATGCTGGCCATCGGTGCCAGGCTGACATCTTGTTGTGCCTGGCCCTGGGAGTTGCGGAATTGAACCTGCGGGTAACCTTCGACGGCGCACGGAGCCGTTGAGATGTTCTTGGCGTAGACAGCCATGTACCTTGAACCCAACGCGGCATCTGGGGAGCCAAGAGCTAGTTCCAAATCGTTCTCGGTGCAGGCTGGGGCAGCGGGATCTTGGGGCCAAGCTGCCACATTGTCGGGCAGCCGCGCCGGACGGGCGATGAGCTCTTCGGGCAGTTTCCCGCCAACCCAGCCTTCGATGACGTCTGAGTAGCCAGCATTGCTCAGGGTGAATGCCACTGGTTGTTCCAGTGGAGCATGCTTGGCGAGCCATTTTTTGATCCGGCCGGTGTCTTCCGAGCCTGCCTCAGCGGTGGTGTGCACCGACAGGCCGCTGGAATCAAATACTGCGCTGTCAACGGCATCCAGAGCCGCTGCTTCCAAGGCCAGATCAAACTCGGCGGGATCCAATCGCTGATCAGAGCTATAGATCAGTGAAGAGTCTTCCAGCCGCAAGGAGACCGGTTCGTCATGCTCGGCTGCATAGCCGCCCAGAACCTTCATCCCTTGGATATCCTTGGCTACCGCGGATCCCTGGCCCACGCTGTCGGCACCGAGCTGGCGCAGGGAGAACGCTTGGATTATTTGCTCTTTGACGTTCTCGCTGTCCGACACATCCAGCGGGTACAGCGCCAGATTTGGGACGTCCGAATCCTGTGGTTCTCCGGCAACAAAACGAATGGAACTGTACACCTTGGATTGCTGGCCGATAAAGGCCTGTATGCGGGATGAAGCCCAATGCGCGATGTCGCCGGCCTGCTCAGGCGCCAGATGCTCATCGAGTTTCACCGTCCATGACGCTTGCGAGGAGTTTCCGTCCTTGGCGTCAACAGAGGTGATTTCATGCTCGACGCTGGTCGAGTCGATCCCTTCCCTCTGATCCAATTGCGCAGCGAGAGCACAATACTCCTTGGGAGCATCGCAGGAGTTGAACGCATCCCAGGGCTTCCAGATCAGCACGATGACCACCGCAAGGATCAGAGCCGTGATCATCGCTCCAAGGCGCAGTGGTTTCATTTAGCTACCGTACCAACACGACCACTGGATCGCAGGGGCCAGCGGGTAGAGTTTCAACCACACGTACTTTGAAAGCGAGACCCCATGAGTTTGAAAGATCGCCTGCGCGAAGACAGCATCGTCCACCTGAAGGCAGGCAACGAGCTGGAGAAAACCACTCTGCGCAATATCCTCAGTGCCATTGGCACCAAGGAGAAGTCGGGCAAAAACCCTAGCGAACTCAACGACCAGGATGTCGAGAACCTGTTGCGCAAGGAAGTGGGCAACCGCGAGGAAACTGCGCAGCTGGCAGCCAAGGATGGGCGAACGGAACTGGCAGATCGCGAGCTGGCAGAGGCTGCGTTCATTTCTACCTACCTCCCAAAAATGCTTGACGAGGCAGAAGCCCGGGGCATCGTAGATAGGGTGATGGCCGAACTAGCAGCAGATCATGAGCTGTCCATGAAGGATATGGGCCAGGCGATGAAATTGGTCGGCGCCGAAATCGCTGGCCGCTTTGACGGCAAGGCTGTCTCGCAGATGGTTCGCGCCAAGCTCGGGTAATCGTCAGCTGGCATGAAGGGTCGTTCTTCGGAGCGGCCCTTTGCTGTACCTTCAGCTTTCACGGACGAGCGAGTTGGATTCCTTCCATTGAAAATTTCCACTTAGAGAATCTAATTGGGAATTTTGGGGTGGGATTTCGAGTAAGAAGCCTTAGCTGGCTACTTCTCCTGCGGTCCCGTTGGACTCGACGTCTTTTCCAAAACCAAGATCGGCCCTGCTACCGGCGACCCGTCCAGCTAGGGCGGCGTTCAAGCTGCCGGTGGCAGCACGATTTCGGCTGCGCCGCAGGGAGGGATATTTGCTGCTGACAAAGTCGTCCACCTGTTCCTTGCGGCTCACCAATACCAGTTCGGTACCGCTGCCGCCCTGCTGGCTTTCTTCCCGGTAGAGCCCGCTGATGCGTTCTGCCACCTGGAGGTAAAAACTGCGCTGGAACTCGCGGCGCTCAATGACCTTCTCGGAATCGGTTCGATCCCAGGCCACATACTTTCCTTCTTCGCTCCACCAATGGCTCATCGCCAGGCTTGCCTGGATCACCAGCGAAGAGAAGAGGCTCTTGACGGTGCTCACATCGGACTCGTGGCCGATGACGTACAGGCGGCAGAAGTTCGAATAGTTCGTTTGCAACAGGGTTACGGTTCTGAAGGCATGGCCTACCGAAGACAGCCCATCGCGCTGGCCCAGCCGGTAGGTGCCGCGCATATCGAAGTGCTCTTCAATGATCGGCTCTTTCTTCTTGCCAGGACCGGTGGGCTGCGCGTCCAGTTCAGCACGTCCAATGCCATAGCGAACCATGAGCCGCTCGGCGTGTTCTTGGAAGGTTTGGGCCTCTGCAGGGAAATTGGTATTTTCCGCCTTGTTCAGCAGCAGCGCAATCCGTTCCTTCAGCCGCTGGAGCTTTTGTTCAGAGGTGCTCATGACATCTTCTTTCCGGGCAGTGCGATGGGTAGCGAATCGGCTTGTGCTGGTTCACGGCACCAGTGTTGCAGGTCATCGGGAATGCTGCTTGGCCGGGTGTGGGTAACTGTTTGGAAACGACTCTAGCCGGTGCTGTGATCCGCGCGTAGAGTGAAGGCACCAAGCAGGTCCAGCACGCCCCGGGTCCTTGATTCGAGGCTGGTTTAAGAGAGGTTCTGATGGGTGATTTTCGGACATACACCATGGAAGAGCGGGCCACTTACCTCGCTCCTTCATGCGAGCGTTGCGGACAGCATCGTCACGTGGTGTGGGAAAAAGTCGAAGGTACGGAAACCTACAAGCCGCGTGATGCCGGATGCTCCAATGAAGCCTGCACCGCGTAGGCAATAACCAGTACAACCCATCGCTCAGGTATTTACTTCGGCCGGATTCCCAGAGCAGCAGAGATGCGCTCGGAGGCTGTGGTGAGTACCTGGGCGATATGGTTTTCATCCAATTCCAGCGGTGGATAGATTACCGCAACGGCCGCCGGCTTGTCCTGTGGCAGCAGCAAGGGGACCGCGATGGAGTGCAGTCCCGGGATGACCTCGTCGTGGCTGGATTCGAAGTCCTTGGCCGGGTATTGCACCGGATTGATTTGCGAGCGGATGACCCGTCCGGGTGCCCCGTTGTCAATGGGATGGCGCGTACCGGGGCGCTGGGCCACAGTGGCATCGGCCATTCGGGGCTCGGCCGTGCTCAACGTGACCGCGGCTTCGCCGTCAAAAACCACCAGCAGGGCAGTCATTCGAAGCTCGTCTGACACCGCTGCCAGGTGCGGGGCAGCTGCCGACTGCAGGGATTTGGCGACATTGCGTGCCAAGGCGCCCAGGCGTGCACCCAGTTCCAAATCACCGGAAGGCATGCGCTCGACAAAGCCGTACTGCTCGAAGGTCTTGACCAGGCGGTAGGCCATGGAGCGGTGAATTCCAAGTTGCGCGGCTAGTTCGGCAACGCTCAGCGGTGCCGTGGATTCGCCAATGAGGGTCAGCGCTTCGAGCCCGCGGCCCAAGGTCTGGGACCCGCCTTCGGTGGATTTGGTCATTGCTTCATCATTTCATCCCACCTGCCGTTAGCCCGGCAAGGTACTGCTTCACGTGATCTATTTCTAGCTCACAGCCTAGCCCAATGCCCCGATGCTGATTGGCAGGACTGCCGGGGCGATAGGCAACGGAAGGCAGGCTGCACGGTGCAGCCTGCCTTCCGTTATCAGCGCCCCTGCGCGGGGTCGCTACTGGAACTAGCGGATCGGTGGATCAGCCGGCAGCAGGTGGTCGCCGGTGCGATCCGTGGCCAAGGCCAGCGAAGAAATGTACTGCAGTTCTCCATTCGGGCCGGGCACCGCGGAGGCCAGCATGTCCGGGCGCTCGAAGCGCAGGCCGGTGACACAGCAGGTGTACAGCTCGTCGCTCGGGTTGCCTTCGGCGTCCAGCAGCGGGCTGTCGATGCCGTCATCGCTGCGGCGCAGGTAGTAGCGGCCCTTGGTGGCGATGGCCAGCAGCGGTGGCATCAAGAGCGCCAGGCCCACGGCCACCAGCGGGCTGAACGGCTGGATCTGCTCGCCGAGCAGCCCGAAGAACACGGCGATCGAGGCGATGGCAGAGGCGAGCATCGAGATGAAGCCCACCGGGTTGACCGCGTAGAGCATGCCGCGGCGGAATTCCGGCACCTTGGGGGAGAGCTTCAGCAGGTACTTGTTGATGGCGATGTCGCTGGCCACCGTGACCACCCAGGCCATCGCGCAGTTCGCGTAGAAGCCCAGCACGGTATTGAGGAAGTCGAACATGTTCGCTTCCATCAGGATCAGCGCGATGCCCAGGTTGACCAGTACGAACACCATGCGTCCTGGATAGGTCTTGGTCACGCGGGTAAAGGAGTTGGTCCAAGCCAGCGAACCGGAGTACGCGTTGGTGACGTTGATCTTGATCTGCGAGATGACCACCAGGACGACGGCCAGGCTCATGGCCAGCCATGCCGGCATCATTTCGCGGTAGACGCCCAGGAACTGGTGCACCGGCTCGTTGGCGGTGGCCGAGGCCTGAGGGTCCAGCGTGGCGATCAGGTAGACGGCGATGAACATGCCGGTGATCTGCTTGATGGCACCGAAGATGACCCAGCCCGGGCCGCCAAGAATCACCGCAGTCCACCAGCTGCGCGCGTTGGCGGCGGTTTTGGGAGGCATGAAACGCAGGTAGTCGATCTGTTCGGCGATCTGCGCCATCAGCGAGAGGCAGACACCGGCTGCCAGCATGGCCGACGCGAAGTTCACGCCCTCGCCGGTGCCCTGCTCGCCGGCATAGTTGACGAATGTCTCCACGGATTCCGGGTGGGTGGCCACGAGGTACACCATGGGCACAACCATCAGGATCAGCCACAGCGGGGTGGTCCATACCTGCAGCTTGGCCAGGGTTTTCATCCCGTAAATGACCAGCGGGATGACCATGAGGGTTGAAATCGCGTAGCCCAGCGGCTTGGGGATCCCGAGTCCCAGTTCCAGGCCCTGGGCCATGATGGCGCCTTCCAGGGCGAAGAAGATAAAGGTGAAGGTGGCAAAAATGACGTTGGTGACGATCGAACCGTAGTAGCCGAACCCCGAGCCGCGGGTGATCAGATCCAGGTCGAGGTTGTAGCGGGCGGCATAGTAGGCCAGCGGGAATCCGGTGGCGAAGATGATCAGCGCCGCGATCAATACGCCGGTGATGGCGCTCGCCGTGCCGTGGGCCAGGGCGATATTCGCGCCGATGGAGAAGTCCGCCAGGTAGGCAATTCCGCCCAGTGCGCTGGTGGCCACCACCGAGGGCACCCAGCGCCGATAGGAGCGCGGGGCGAAACGCAGGGTGTAGTCCTCCAGGGACTCCTTGGCGGCATTCAATTGCCCCTGGGTGGTGCCGTCGGCAAGGCTGGCCGGTGCCTGCTGTTGTTCATTCGTCGCTGTCATGTGCATCAGCCTAGTGAGCGCATGTTTCACCGGCCTCGGCCGTTCTGTGTCCGGCAGGTAAACAGGATCTCACCACGTGAACCGGGGGTTACAGGGGTATTGAAGTGGCCCTGTGAAGATGATTTCAGATCCTTGGGCGCACCTGTTTTCCCAGTTCAGTTCACCTATCATTTGTGGCATCGCAGAAAAATGCCGCTGGCCATGGTGCGCGAGGGGCAAGTAAAGCTACACTTGTTTCTATAGTTAGAACAGTGTCGCAACTATAGAGATAATGAAGTTTTTGTGGCACGGACCTAGGAGTCACACCATGCAGATTCACCACCGGGGATACGTCTCGGGAGATCCACGCGTCAAGGAAGCCGCCGGCTACGGGATCAACCGGGCAGCAGAAATTCCCGACGAAATGGATGTGCTGATTGTCGGCACCGGACCGGCGGCCTCCGTGGTGACCGCGCAGCTCTCCCGTTTCCCCAGCATCAACGTGCGCGCCATCGAAATGCGCCCCGGACGGCTGGAAGTTGGCCAGGCCGATGGCATCCAGGCCCGCTCGGTGGAAACCTTCCAGGCCTTTGGCTTTGCCAACGAGGTCATTGAAGAGGCCTACCGCAATGTCGAGATGTGCTTCTGGACCCCGGATCCCGAAAACCCGGCGAACATCAAGCGCCACTCGCGCGCCGCCGACGATGCCACCGGGATGAGCGAATTCCCGCATATCTACGTGAACCAGTCGCGCATCCTGGACTACTTCCTGCGCGACGCGGAACGCGCTCCGGGCAAGGTCACTCCGGACTACGGGGTGGAATACCTCGGCTGCGAGATCGACCCTGGCGCCGAATACCCGGTCTCCGCGCACATCAAGTACGTGGCCGGAGAACGCGCTGGCGAAGAACGCACCGTGAAGGCCAAATACCTGGTCGGCGGCGACGGTGCCCGCAGCCAGGTGCGCCGCTCGCTGGGCCACAAGCTGCACGGCGACGCGGCCCTGCATGCCTGGGGCGTCATGGACGTCATGGTCAACACCGACTTCCCGGACATCCAGGTCAAGTGCTCCATCCAGTCCCATGAGGCGGGCAACATCCTGCTCATCCCGCGCGAAGGCGGCTATCTGGTCCGCTTCTACGTGGACCTGGGCGAACTGACCGCGGAAGATGCCGGGGCCATCCGCAACACCCCGGTGGAAGAGATCGTGGCCACCGCCAATCGCATCATCCACCCTTACACCATGGACGTGAAGAACGTCGCCTGGTTCTCGGTCTACGAGGTCGCCCACCGCATCACCGACGGCTTTGACGATGTGGAAGACCACGAGCGCGGCACCCGCTGCGCCCGGGCTTTCATCATGGGCGACGCCTGCCACACACACTCGGCCAAGGCCGGCCAGGGCATGAACGTGTCCATCCAGGACGGCTTCAACCTCGGCTGGAAGCTGGCCGCCGTGCTCGAAGGCCGCGCCCCGGACGCGCTGCTGGATACCTACGCCGAGGAGCGCAAGGTCATCGCGCAGAACCTCATCGACTTCGACAAGGAATGGTCGACCCTGATGGCCAAGTCCGTGGATGACTGGGAAGACCCGGATGAACTGGAGAAGTACTACACCAAGACCCAGGAATTCCCTGCCGGCTTCATGACCCAGTACACCGAATCGGCCATCACCACCGGGCTGGAGCACCAGGATCTGGCACCCGGCTTCCCGGTGGGCAAGCGCTTCAAATCGGCTGAAGTGATCCGTCGTTCCGATAACCGCTGGCGCCATCTGGGCCACTTCCATGAGGCCGACGGACGGTGGCGGGTCTACGCCTTCGCCGATGCTGCAGCTCCTGCCTTGGAAGGCACCGCCATGGCCGACTTCGCGGCCTGGTGGGAAAAGGATCCTGCGTCCCCGCGCAACCGCTACACTCCAGCCGGGGTGGATCAGGATGCGGTCTTTGATGCCAAGGCCATCTACCAGCAGGACTACACCGAGGTAGAACTGCACGACGTGCCGAAGATCTTCCAGCCGCTGAAGGTCCCCTACGGACTGCACGATATCAACCAGGTTTTCGCTGCCGGCCACGGACGCGATATCTTCCGCGACCGCGAGATCAGCAAGGACGGCGCCATCGTAATTGTCCGACCGGACCAGTATGTTGCTGGCATCTTCCCGCTGGATGCCCGTGAGGAAATTAGCGAGTTCTTCGCCGGGAATATGCTGCCGGTAAGCGGTAGCAATTCCTGATCTGACGTGAGAATCTGACACGTAGGATTATCTCTCAGCACCGCTTGCCCCATGAGAAATGCATGGAGCAAGCGGCGCTGCTGATTTCGGAGGCTGACACATAGCCACAGCATGATCGAGCCACGCCCCGGCCGAAATATCTGAGGAGAACGCAGTGCAGATCCGTGGTGCCAGTTCAAAACGGCGTTGAAACCATCCAGGGCTATTTATGCCCACAATTTGAGGCTTGCCCCGATCAAAGGGTCATCACCCTGAGAACATGAATTAAAAGCAGAATCCCGGCCGTGTGATCGGTCTATTGAAAAGACTACAGGGACGGTTCCGGGATGTTCTCTTCAATTCTAGACGAGGTGGGTATCGATGGCCAGCCTGCAATCCTGGGACTTTTACGAGTTTCACTTTGGAGCAGCACGTCTCAAGCACTATCTAATTGAATGCCATGACGTTCAAAGCCAGGCAATGCTTCTTTATAGATGGAACTCCGATATCTCCGCCGCATTTTGGGAATCCCTAGGCCACTTAGAAGTGGGACTGAGAAATGCCATTGACCGACAGATGAACTTACGGCATGAGGCAAAAGGACGACCAGGAAATTGGATTTTCGATGAGTCCAGGGAGCTAGGACGCGACTCAGGCAAGGGACACCGAGCTCATGCTTATCCATATGCCGATATTGAATTAGCTATTTCTCGGGTGCGTAGGAACCGTATGCCTTTGGCCCCGGGGCAGATCATCTCTGAAATCTCGTTCGGCTTCTGGCACCAAATGGTTTCAAAAGGTCAGATGTTCCTCTGGCCGGACCTCGCTGGGGCTTTCCCATATATGAAAGGACGCAATCAACTGCTAGTCAGCTCCAAAGTTGGCGCACTACGAGACCTGCGAAACAGGATTGGGCATCACCATCGAATCTGGACCTCAGACCTAGAGCAAAGATTTGAGGACCTCGTAGCCTTGGCCGGTTATATACATCCAGATTTTAGGCACTGGATCAATGTTGAAAGCGATGTGCCACTTATCCTGTCGAAACGACCCAAATAACGCTGGCCTATGTCATGCGGCCGATCGTGCACTCATCCAGCGCCAACCTCCATATGCTGGTAACGAATGTGGACTGGGCCCGCAAGATGCAGCCCCAGCCCCGTACGACCAGCAACTCGTCCTGTCGTGCGGGGCTGATACTCTCTGGGGCATGAACGCGTTCTTTGATTCCTTGCCGGTGCGACGCATCGCCGAGCATCCCAAAGCACCCATGGACCGCACCGATTGGGCGGCACAGGTCCCGGCGGTGCGCCAGATCCTTGATGAAGGACTGGAACTGGGGCAGCTGACAGTGCTGGTCGGTGAAAACGGGGCCGGCAAATCTACGCTGGTTGAAGGCATCGCCGCCGCTTTCGGGTTGAATCCCGAGGGCGGAACCCGCAACTCCATGCACCAAACCCAAATGACCGAGTCAGGCTTGTCGTCGCACCTGCAACTGGAACGCGGCGCAGGCGCCTCCAAGGCCGGAGTCTTCTTGCGGGCCGAAACCATGCACGGGCTCTTCACCTATCTGGGGTCCATTGGCTCGCGCGGCAAGCACAATTTCCAAAGCCATGGCGAATCCTTTATCGAGTTCTTCACTGAACGCTCCAGCGTCAACGGCCTCTGGGTTTTCGACGAAGCCGAATCAGCGCTCTCCTTCAACGGCTGCCTGATGCTGCTTTCGCACATTTCCGATCTGTTGCGCAGCGGATCCCAAGTCATCCTTTCCACCCATTCGCCTATTCTTGCCTCGCTGCCGCAGGCAAAAATCTATGAAATCGGCCAGTGGGGGATTCGCCCGGCAAGTTATGACGAATTGGAAATGGTCAGCAACTGGCGCTTGTTCCTCGATGCGCCAGGGCGCTACCTACGACACTTCGACGCCTGAGTTCATCGAAACAACACTCGGTTATTGAGGCAGGCGCTCTTCCCCTAAGCTTTTAATCAAAGGACGATGAAGGGGACGCACCATGGCACAGAAGCGCTCAATTTGGGCTCGAATTTTCGGTATCGGCAAGGCCAACGCCAACGCGGCACTGGACGCACTCGAGGATCCAAAGAAGATGCTGGACCAGACGGTCCGCGATTACACCAACAACATTGCCCAGGCTGAGCAGGCTGTTGCCCAGACCATCGGCAATCTGCGCATGGCCGAGGACGACCTGGCCAAGCTGAGCCAGGAAGCCACCGAATGGGGCACCAAGGCTGTGGCTGCCTCGAACAAGGCGGACGAATATGCCGCTGCCGGGGACGCTTCCAACCAGCAGAAATTCAACCAGCTGGCCACCGTCGCCATCCAGCGCCAGATGTCGGCGGAGAAGAAAGCTGCCTCGCTGCAGTCCACCGTCACCAGCCAGCGCGAAGTGGTCGACAAGCTCAAGACCGGCTTGAACTCCATGCAGTCCAAGCGCCAAGAGCTGGTAGCCAAGCGCGACGAGCTGGTGGCTCGTGCCCGCAATGCCAAGACCCAGACGCAGATGATGGACACCATGAAGGCCTTGGACTTCAGCGATCCATCCAGCGAGATCAGCCGTTTTGAGCAGAAGATCCGCCAGGACGAAGCCAAGGTCCGAGGCGCCCAGGAACTGGCCTCCTCATCGCTTGATGCGCAGTTCGCCCAGCTTGAGGATCTGGGGGCTGCCTCCGAGGTTGACGCCCGGTTGGCGGCCTTGAAGTCCAGCAACAATCCGGAAGACGTCATCGAGCAGGCGCCAGCCGGCCCAGAGCTGGAAGCCGCAGCACCTGATCTTTCCGAGGTTGAGGCACGGTTGGCCGCGCTGAAGAACAAGCAGGCCTAGTCCTCGGAGACCTCTTAAACGCTCCCGTAGAACACTCGCTGGGAAATCAGCGCGAAGTTCTGCGGGAGCTCTTTGTTCAGAAAATTAGACTGTTCCGTCGTTGACGGAGAGATGCTATTATCTGAACATGTCAACAGCCCGGGAGCTTCCCAAGCAGGTCACCGAGCGCATGCTCATCCAGGGATTGAAGCGTGCGCTTGAAGAGCGGCTTCCTGCTGGTTGGACAGTGGACAAGCCGCAAACGGCTAGCTCAGCGACGGCGGTTGACGCCCTGATGCGATTCTCCAGTCCTGCCGGAGAATCTGCTCGCATTGCCGTTAACACCAAGAGCGTAATTGATCCGCGAAATGTCGCACAGCTAACGGAACAATTGGTTTCCGGGCAGAGCGTGGGGGCATGGGACATAGGGCTAGTCGCTGCCCGCTACCTATCGCCTTCGGTGCGCAACAAGCTCACAGATTCGGGAATTTCCTACGTTGACGCGACGGGCAACATCTACATTCGTTCCGATGCACCAGCTTTATTCATTGCCGATCGAGGATTGGACCTGGATCCTTGGCGTGGACCTGGCCGTCCGCGAGGCAATCTGAAAGGCGAACCCGCCGCACGCGTGGCCCGTACATTGCTTGATGCGCCCGGGCCATGGCGAATGAGGCAGTTGGCCACCGCCGCCCGTACGTCCACTGGCTCCGCATACAGGGTGGTTGAGTTCCTGGAATCGGAAGCCTTGCTGGTGCGCAACGACGACTCGACTGTTGGAATCCCCGCGTGGGAACAACTCCTGCGCAGATGGTCCCTCGATTACGAGTTTCTTGCTACAAACGTTGTCACGCAATGGATTGCTCCACGAGGCATTGAGAGCGCAATCGGCTTGGCCTTGGCAACCGATCCCAGTACGTACGCGGTTACCGGGTCCGTCGCTGCCCAGGCGTGGGCCCCCTATGCGCCATCCCGATCTCTGATGGCCTATGCGCAGAACCCATCCGAAATTGCCCAACGTTGGGGCTTGCGCGCCACGGACTCGGGAGCAAATGTCTTGCTTGCAGAACCAGCCTATTCAGTGTTGACCGACGGTGCTCGCCAGCGGGAGGATGGCTTGAGCATTGCCGCGCCTACGCAGGTGGCCGTGGACCTCCTGACCGGTCCAGGGCGCGCTCCTGGCGAAGCAGAAGAACTCATCAGATGGATGGCGGCCAATGAGTCCTTATGGCGGTGATTCTCCTGGCCTTCTCGTTCGTGCGCGCGCAGGCCTGTTAGACGCGCTTCAAGCACTGGAGGGCCAACGCGATGCATTGGTAGTGATTGGCGCGCAGGCGGTCTACCTGCGCACTGGGGAGCTTGACGTCGCACTGGCTCCGGCGACGAACGATAGCGATTTTTCGCTGGATCCACGTCTTCTGCAAGACGATCCACGAATCGAACAAGCCATGCGGCGCGCAGGGTTTTTGCCAAGTGCTCAACCCGGATCGTGGCTGCGTGAGGATGGGATCCCTGTGGATCTGATGGTTCCCCGGAAACTGGCTGGGTCGGGTCGACGAAGCGTCAGCATCCCGCCTCATGATAAATTTTCAGCCCGGCAAACACGGGGTATCGAAGCCACACTTGTCGACTTCGATGTTCAAGAGATTACCTCGCTGGACCTTGCCGACAACCGGTCGATTTCTGCAAAAGTTGCGGGGCCAGCTGCGCTTCTAGTGGCAAAAATTCACAAGATCGTCGAACGTCTTCAAACTCCCATGCGCTCGAACGACAAAGACGCCCACGATTCGTATCGAATACTCCGAAGCGTAGAAACATCAGAACTTCGGAACCGGTTTTTGAGTCTTTTGAACGACGAATTGAGCCAGCAATCCACCATGGAAGCTCTGGTCTATCTCAGAGAGCATTTCGCGGCTGGTCCAGAATCGGCTGGTTCCATGATGGCCGGTCGAGCTGAAGCTGGGCTCGGTGATCCTTCGCAGGTTTCCCTGTCGGTAGCGTTCTTGGCAGAAGATCTCATCAATGCACTCGTCGATGGCGGGATAGCGATCAGACGGCAGTAAAACCCGGTGCTTGCCGGCATCGCCGAAAACTTCTTCACAGGCAGGTGCGAGGCTGAGGTTGCTAGACAAAAGAGTGCTACACGGGGATAGCAGCTTCAGGCCAATATGCTGTTCCGCTTGGCAGATCCCGATTTTCGGGTCTCGCCAGGACGGCAATTCCGATCATGATGCGAAGTTCTGCTGATCGCGGTCTGAGTTGCCCAGCATCCTGTTAAACCCGCGACAGCGGGCGGCCGGGAAAATTCCCGCCGCCCGCTGGCCTGGTGGATGATTCTTGATCATTGGCAGCCCGCGCTGTTTTGCCAGGTCCTGGTTAGTTGTCCCAGGGGCCGGGGCCGGAGTCCTGCGGGTACAAGGTGGCATGGCCAGCTGATACATCCACCGAGATCTTGTTCGGCGAGTCCATCTCCGTGGCCAGCAGGTTGCTCACGTCCCCGGCCTCAACGCTCTGGCGCACATCGTAGGTGCCGCCGGGAAGCTCAAGATCCAGGGAACCTGCGCTGACCTTGGCGGTGATGTTCTGCGGTGCCGTTCCGGACAGGGTGCCCGAGAGCCGGCCTGCCGAAATGTCGAAGTCCGCTGTTTGCACATCTTCCAGAGATACGTCGGCCCGGCCCGCTCCCAGCTGGACCTTGGCCGACTGCGCCGTCCCGGTCATGTCCAATGCACCGGCGCCTACCTCGATCTCCAGGTTCTTATAGGAGCCGACAGCGTTGAAGTCTCCGGCGGCGAGTTCGAATGACGCATCCAGGCTGCCATCGTTCATTGACTCGGGCAGGGTCAGCACGGCGGTGTTTTCATCAAAGCCGCAGCCGAAGAAGCACCAGTCGCCCCAGGAATCCGGGGAGTCGACAACCAGCTTGCCGCCTTCGCGCTTCAGCTTCCAGTCCCGGGAGTTGGTGCTCTCCACCTCCAAGGTGGCTTCCTGGATCTTGGCAAAGCGCAGATCGAAGCTTCCCGCGCTGGCGGTGATTTGCAGGCCGGTGACCCCCTGGACGCTGGCGCTCTGCGTGGCGTTATCCCGGCTCAGCGCGGCAAAGGCGCTGCGTGCCGAGCTGATCAGCACGGTCAGGATCACCAGGCCGCCGATCACGGCAAGGATGATATTCAGCGCCGTGCCGTTGCCCCGGGGCTTGCCGTTGGGCTGTGGAGGAACCGGCGGCATTGGGGTGGTTTGCGTGTCAGTCATGATCCGTTCCTGTCTGTGTGGCTGGTGACCAGGTTGTGCATATGCGCCAGGGCGGCCAGCACACGCCGGTTGCCCGTTCCGTCGGCTTCCAGTCCGAGCTTTTGGAAGATGGAGGTGATGTATTTTTCTACGCTGGCTTCGGAGAGGAAGAGCAAGGCGGCAATCGCCTGATTGGATTTTCCTTCGGCCAGCGCGGCCAGGACGCTGCGTTCCCTATCGGTCAGCCGCTGCATCCGGTCATCGTGGTTCCGCCGGGTCAACAGCTGCGCCACCACTTCCTGGTCCAGGATCGTGCCGCCGTCGGCAATCTGCTCCAGCGAGGCGATGAACTCGCTGACATCGGCCACGCGGTCCTTGAGCAGGTAGCCGATGGCCCCGGACTGGGTGGAGATCAGCTCCGAGGCGTAGCGTTCCTCCACATACTGGGAGAGCACCAGCAGCGGCAGCTCAGGGTAGGCCTTGCGGATCTGCAAGGCCGCCCGGATGCCCTCATCGGTGTAGCTTGGCGGCAGCCGCACATCCAAGATGGCGATCTGCGGGAAGTCCTCAGCGGCGGCCGAGCCCAGGAAGTCCATCAGCCCGGTGGCATCGGGCAGGTCGGCGACAACGCGGTGGCCGCTGTGATCCAGCAGGCGCACCAGCCCTTCGCGCAGCAGCACCGAGTCCTCGCAAATCAGTACACGCATGGCACGCTCACTTCCACGGTTGTTGGTCCGCCGGCAGGGCTTTGAAGGTGCAGGGTTCCACCGGCTGCCAGCACCCGGTTGTTGATGCCATCCAATCCGCCGCCGGGGGTGATCCGGGCCGAGCCCACGCCGTTGTCTTCAACCCGCGCCCACAGGTGCGGCTGCCCGCTGGCTTCGCGCACCCGCACGGTGACCAGGCAGCGCTGGGCCCGCGAGTGCTTGGCGGCGTTGGTCAGCGCCTCGGCGATCGCGAAGTACACGGCCGCTTCGGCCACCCGGGGGTAGCGTCCCTGCAGCTGCACATCGAGCTGGACCGGAATATGCGAGCGGCCGGCGACCGCGGATAGTGCCGCGTCCAGGCCGCGGTCATCGAGCACCGAGGCGTAGATGCCGCGGGTTAGCTGGCGCAGCTCGGTAATGGCCGACTTGGTGGAGGCGTGGGCCTCGGCCACCAATTCCTTGGCCTGCTCGGGGTTGCTGTCGATCTGCTGATGGGCCAGGCCCAGGGTCATCGCCACCGAGACCAGCCGGGGCTGGACTCCATCGTGCAGGTCGCGCTCGATCCGGGTGCGTTCCACCTCGGCGGCGCGCACCGCGCCTTCGCGCTGCACCGTGGTGCTGCGCACCCGCTCGGTCAGTTCGGTTTCCCGGGCCAGGGACCCGATGATGCCGACGGTGATGCTGCGGTGCAAGAAGGCGGTGCCGATGACAAGTCCGGCTCCCGCGATGGCCAGCAGCATCAGCCACGGGGCCTGGGCGGCCGGGGTATGCAGCGAGAAGGGACCTGCCACAGTCTCTGCACTGGAAAGCGGAGCGAAGGAAATGATCGCGAAGTGCACCGTCCACTGCAGCACGCCGAGCATGATCGTGCCGGCGATGCAGGAGAGTACCAGGCTGCCCAGGGCCGCCCACATGCGCCCGTCGCCCAGCGCGCGGCCGAGGGTTCTCAGGTACTCGCCGAAGCCGGGGCCGCGGCGGGCCGGCCAGTGCAGCGGCACCGCGTCGATGCCGTAGAGCCCGCTGATACGCAGGATCTCCGCGCGGGCCACGGCGAAGAGGGTGGCCAGCAACGCGGCCAGGAAGAGCAGTCCGATGCCCAGCAGCGGGACCAGCCCTAAGCCCAGGGCCAGCCAGGCGATCAGCAGCGAAAGCCCGATCGTGCCGAAGCTGCCGAGCACTGCCAAATGCAGCAGGGTGAGGCCCAATTTCAGCGGAGGGCGCCCGGTTGAGGTGCCCGCGAGGGACCAGGGTGTCGAAGTCATAATTCAACAGTAGATTGCGCAGGTCAGTGCGGATACCGAGGGAACCGGAGAAGTTCATTAGGGAAAACCCGAACTTTTTCGTCCCCCGGGCTCTGGCCATCGATGCCGGTCAAGCGCAAGATGGTGGCATGAACATCGCTCCTGCCCTGAGAATTGAACCGCTGACCGAGCCGAGGATGCCGGATTTCGCTGCGGTAGTGAATCCCAATCACCGCGAGAAGCACTGCTGGTGCCTGTCCCATCGGCTCAGCGCCCAGGAGATCCGGGACCGCGGAGGGGAGAGCCGCTATGAAGCGATGTGCTCGCTGAGCCGCGAAAAGATCGCCCCGGGAGTCATTGCCTACCTGGATGGCGAGCCGGTGGGGTGGTGCAGCATTGCGCCGCGGGCCCAAATTCCGAGGCTGCAGAACTCGAAGCTGATTCGCCCGGTGGACGAGGTCGCGGTCTGGAGCATCATCTGCATGGTAGTGCGGGCAGGCTATCGGCGCAGGGGAGTGAATCGCCAGATGGTGCTCGGCGCGCTGGACTATGCCAAGAGCCTGGGTGCTCCGGCGGTGGAAGCATACCCGGTGGATCCCGAGGGCAGGATGGATCTGACCATGGCCTTTGTCGGGACCCGCAAGATGTTTGAAGAGGCCGGCTTCGAGGTAGTTGGCGTCAGCGATGCCCTGGCCAGCCGGCTGCCCAGGCTGATCATGCGCAAGATGCTGTGAGGTCCGGTCTTGCGGCGGCGGACCGGGGCTAGCGTTTCTCGGTGAGCGCCTTGACTCCCAGCAGGCCCTGTTCATCCAGGCTCTTATGGAAGTACGAAGAGATCGCTGTTCTGGCCGCGTCCCCAGCGGCCACCGGGTCGCCGGCCTCGATGGCATCGAAGATGGCGCGGTCCAGGGAGACGACCTTCTTCATTTCGCGGGTTTCATTATCCGCGTGGCTCATCTGGTCATTCATGACCTGCAAGATGGCGCCGGCGACGGCTTCGCCGCAGATCCGCAGGATGCTGTTGTGGCTGGCTTCCCATACGGCGGCGTGGAAATCCAGGTCGGCGCGGTTGAAGGAATCGGAGCCGGTGCCGGACTCGATTTCCATGCGCTCGATGGCATCGCGCATCGCGGCGAGCTGCTCCTCATTGTGCATGACTGCCGCCAGCTGGCAGGCAGAGCTTTCCAGCACGATGCGGAATTGCACCAGCTCGTCGAGCGACAGCGAGGAAATCCGGGTGAGGTTGGCGAAGGACCGGCCCAGATGATCCGTGGACACCGGCAGGACCACCGGGCCGCTGCGGCCTCCGGGCTTGGAAGCAATGAGCCCCTGGCTTTGCAGCACCCGGAGCGCTTCGCGAACCGTGGGGCGGCTGACCGAGAATTGAGCCATCAGCTCGCGTTCGCTGGGCAGATGCTGTCCCGGCTTGATCTCCTTGGACAGGATCGCTTCTTCGATCTGCTGGACTACCCGCTCGTAGGTCAACGTTGGCACGGCCGGCGTAAAAGTCAGCTTGCTCATCTGGTGCCTTTCCTGGATCGAAAACACTCGGTTGAGGACAAAGATATCCCAGCTGGCGCTTCAATGGCAGGCAAAAACGAAAACTTCTCTAACTGGTAAGACCAGAAAACTTAGTAGAAATATCAGCATGGATGGTGTTTCATGGATCACATCACTCATTGTCACGTTGAACGATGGAGAATCATGAGCGCGAAGAAGAACCTCTGCCGGTTGGTTACGACAGCACTTGTTGGCACGCTGGCCTTGAGCGCTTGCTCGGCCGGATCAAGCTCGACCGCGACCCAGGACGCCAGCCAAAAGTCTTCGGTCACCGTGGCGTTGACCGGCGAGCCGGTCAACCTCGATTTCACCACGACCGCCGGCGCCGCAATTCCCCAGGCGCTCATGTCCAACGTCTACGAAGGCCTGGTCGAGATCGACCAGGACGGCAAGATTCAGCCCTTGCTGGCTGAATCGTGGGAACTGGGTAACGGCAACAAGACCTATACCTTCAAGCTCCGCGAGGGCGTCACCTTCTCCAACGGAGAAGCCTTCACCGCTGATGACGTCAAATTCAGCATCGACCGGGTCAAATCCGAAGCCTGGGTTTCCAGCCTGAAAGCCAAGATGGACATCGTCGATTCGGTGAAGGTCATCAACGACACCGAAGTGGCCGTCACGCTGAAGAAGCCGAGCAACGCCTGGCTCTTCGACATGGGAACCCTGGTCGGAGCCATGTTCGACCCCAGCGGCGTCGAGGATTTGGCGAGCACCGCAATCGGCACCGGGCCCTATGAAATCGAAGCGTGGAACCGCGGCCAGTCGATCGACTTTGCCACCCGCGACGACTACTGGGGCCAGAAGCCAGCGATCGACAAGGCCACGCTGCGCTACTTCGCCGACGCGGTGGCAACGACCAATGCCTTGCAATCCGGGGACGTTGACGTCGTGTACAACATGCAGTCTCCCGAGCTGCTTTCCTCCTTTGAATCCAATGACCAGTTCCAGGTCCTCGAAGGAACGTCCAATGGCGAAATCGTGTTGTCGATGAACAACAAGAAGGCGCCCTTCGATGACAAGCGCGTCCGCCAAGCGGTCATGTACGCCATCGACCGCCAAGCGGTGGTTGACACCGCATGGAATGGCTACGGCACCGTAGTGGGCGGACCGGTTCCAACCACCGACCCCTACTACGAGGATCTCAACGACGTCTACCCCTATGACCCGGAGAAGGCCAAGCAGCTTCTGAAAGAAGCCGGGGCAGAAGACCTCAGCATCACCTTCACGGTACCCACCAGGCCTTACGCAACTGCGGTATCCGAAATCGTGGTCTCCCAGCTGGCCGATGTCGGCATCAAGGCCAGCATCGAATCCGCGGAGTTCCCGGCCGTATGGCTGGATCAGGTCTTCACGAAGAAGGACTACCAGATGTCGGTGGTGCTGGCCGTGGAAAGCCGCGATGTGCTGGCCATGTTCAACAACCCGGACTACTACCTGGGCTACGACAACTCGAAAATCAAGGACATCGCGGCCAAGGCCGATGCCGCCGATGAAGCAGGCTATGTCGCGGGCATGAAAAAAGTCGTGCGGACCATCGTGGACGACGCTGCGGCCGACACGCTGTTCATCTTCCCCAACATCGTTGTCGCCAAATCGGGAGTCACCGGCATCCCGGAAAACTCCGTCACCGAAGCACTGAACCTGACCGGGATCGGCTGGAACTAGCAAGCCGCCGTTTGAGGGGAAACGCTGATGGGACTTCGAATACTGATCAATGTGGCGAGGTTTGTCGTCACCTATGTGGTTGCGACCGTGGCGGTGTTCTTCTTCATGAGGGCCATCCCCGGGGACCCGGCGCAGATCGCGCTGGGCGTGAATGCAACGCCCGAGCTGTTGGCCAAGACCCGTGCCGAATTCGGGACGGACCGTCCGCTGATCGTGCAGTACTTCGATTGGGCGCTGGGCCTGCCCTTGGGCGACTTCGGCACCTCATACGTCACGCGGCAGGATATCAGCCCGCTGATCGCCGACCGGGTCCAAGTCAGCTTGATCCTTGTCATCATGGCAATGATCGTTGCGCTGGCCATCGCGGTGCCCTTTGGAACCTACGCCGCGGTCAAGCACCGCAACCCCAGCGGCATCCTGATCAGCGGGATCAGCCAGCTGGGCGTGGCGATTCCGAACTTCCTTGCCGGCATCCTGCTGGTTGTGGTGTTTGCCGTGGGCTTGGGCTGGCTGCCAGCCAATGGCTGGACCCCGCCGGGGGCCGACTTCGGCGACTTCCTGGCCCGGGTCATCCTGCCGGTGCTGGCGCTGGCCTCGGTCCAGGGCGCGATCCTGACCCGTTACGTCCGATCGGCAGTCATGGAAGTAATGAGCGAAGACTATCTGCGGACCGCGCGGTCCAAGGGGCTGGGCAAAATGCAGGCACTGGTCAAGCACGGGCTGCGCAATGCATCGATTCCCGTGCTGACCGTGACCAGCGTGCAGCTGGCGGCGCTGATCATCGGGGCCGTGGTCATTGAACGCGTCTTCGTGATTCCGGGCCTGGGTTCCATGCTGCTCGATGCCGTGGGAAATCGCGATCTGCTCACCGTCCAGTCGGTGGTGATGGTCCTGGTGGCCATCACATTGATCATCAACCTCGTGGTGGACGTGCTTTATACGATCCTGGATCCGCGCATCAGAAAGGGAGCGTAATGGCACAAGTACACGCTGTGGCCAAGCCCGCGAGGCGCAAGCTCTCGCCGACCTTGATTGTGGGCGGATCGCTGGTAGCGCTGGTGCTGCTCGCTGCGCTGCTCTCCTTCATCTGGACGCCCTACGATCCCATCCAGGCAGTCCCCGCCGACAGGTTGCAGGGCTCCAGCGCCCAGCACCTGATGGGCACCGACCGCTACGGACGCGACGTGTTTTCCGGGGTGCTCTACGGTGCGCGCATCACGCTGCTGGTCGGCCTGGTCGCCGTGGGCATCGCGCTGCTGATCGGCACCCCGCTGGGGATCCTGGCCGGGATGCGCGGCGGGGTGGCCGAGGAAGTCACGATGCGCGGCGCAGACATCCTGCTGGCCTTCCCGGCGCTGCTCGTCGCCATCATGTTCGGCGCGGTCTTCGGGGCCAGCACGCTCACCGCCATGCTCGCCATTGGCATCGGCTCGATTCCCGGATTCGCCCGGGTCGCGCGCAGCGGGACGCTGCAGGTCATGAGCACCGAGTACATCATGGCCGCCAAGGCTGCGAGCCAGAACGGCCTGCGGATCGCCCGGCGCCACGTGCTGCCCAACATCATCGGCATGGTGGTCGTCCAGTGCTCCGTTTCCTTTGCCATCGCGGTGCTGGCCGAAGCCGCGCTGTCCTTCCTGGGCCTGGGCACCCCTCCACCGGTTCCGTCCTGGGGGCGCATGCTCCAGGAATCGCAGCAGTTCCTGGGCACTTACCCGATGCTGGCGGTATGGCCGGGCCTGGCCATCGCCACGGCGGTCCTGGGCTTCACCCTGCTCGGTGATGGCCTGCGCGACAGATTCGACCCGAAGCTGAACGGAGAGCGCTGAACCATGGCTGACAACGACGTGCGCTCAAGCCTGTTGGACGTCTCCAACCTGGCGATCAAGACCAAGACCCGCACCTTGGTGGCCGATTTCAACCTGAGCATGAAACGCGGGGACCGGGTGGGCCTGATTGGAGAATCAGGTTCCGGCAAGTCGATGACCGCCTCGGCGCTGATGGGGCTGCTTCCCGAAGGAGCCAGCGCGCAAGGCTCGATCCAGCTGGCCGGGCATCCCGGAAATCTCGTGGACGCCAGCGACAAGGAACTGCAGAAGATCCGCGGCAAGGACATGGCCATGGTTTTCCAGGAACCGCTGACCGCGTTGAACCCGTTGATGAAGGTCGGGCGGCAAGTCGCCGAGATCATGACCACCCACAAGGTAGTTGCCACCAAGGCCGAAGCCCGCAAGCGTGCCGTGGAACTGCTGGCCTCCGTGAAGCTGCCGGATCCTGAACGCGCCGCACGGGCCTATCCCCATCAGCTCTCGGGCGGCCAACGCCAGCGCGCCATGCTGGCCATGGCCCTGGCCAACGACCCCGGGCTGCTCTTATGCGATGAGCCGACAACGGCCCTGGACGTGACGGTGCAGCGACAAGTGCTGGAGTTGATCCAGGAATCGGTGGCCGAACGGGGCACCGGGCTGCTCTTCATCACCCATGACCTCTCCGTTGTGGCCAACGTCTGCGACCGGGTCCTGGTGATGAACAACGGGCGCATTGTCGAAGAAGGAAGCACCGCCCAGGTCTTCAGCAACCCGCAGCACCCCTATACCCGGGGCCTGCTGGCGGCCTCGGACCTGAACGCGACCGATGCCGAGGGAAGGCTGTTCACCGTCGCTTCGGCCGCCGCCTATACGCCGCCCACCATCGAGGATCCGCAGGCACAGCCTCAAGCCCAAGCCGAGGCCGAGAAGCCCGCTGCGACCGCTGCCCCGCAGGCAGCCGCCGAGGGCAATCAGCTGGTGATCAGCGTCAAGGACCTTGTCAGAACCTATCCCGTGGGCCGCACGGCGCTCTTCGGCAAGCCCGGCGAAGTCCAGGCCCTGCGCGGAATCTCCTTTGACGTGGCCGCCGGGCAAAGGTTCGGGGTGGTCGGAGAATCGGGGTCGGGGAAATCAACCCTGCTGCGCATCCTGGCAGGGCTCGACCAGCCGACCTCCGGCAGCGTGCAGGTGGCAGGAAACCAGATTGCCGGAGCCAAGGAAAAGGACCTGCTGCAGCTGCGCCAGCAACTGCAGATCGTCTTCCAGGATCCCATGGGCTCCCTCGATCCGCGCATGAAGGTCAGGGACATCATAGCCGAGCCTCTGCTGGCACCGGGCCAAAAGGTGGACAGCGCAAAGCATCGCCGGCAGGTCGCTGAGATGCTGGGGGCCGTGGGGCTGCCCGCGGAGGCTGCCGAGCGATTCCCGCACCAGTTCTCAGGCGGGCAGCGGCAAAGGATCTCCATCGCCCGCGCACTGGTTTGCCAGCCCAAGGTCCTGGTTGCCGATGAGCCGGTGAGCGCGCTGGATGTTTCGGTCAGGGCCCAGGTGCTCAACCTGCTCTCGGATCTGGTCGACGATTACCAGCTGACGCTGGTCTTCGTCTCCCATGACCTCTCCGTCGTGCGCTACATCTGCGACAACGTGGTGGTGATGAACCATGGGCAGATCGTGGAGAGCGGAACCACGGAGCAGATCTATGGAAATCCGCGCCATGAATACACCCGGACATTGGTCAATTCGTCGATGTCACTTCGCGAGGAACTAGCCTCCCGCTAGGCACGCAGCACATATTGAGAGGCCCGCATGTCACAAATATCAGAGCACTCCACAGCCCTGCACCAGCTCTCTGCCCGTGAACTCGGTGCGGGCTACGCGGCGCGCGGGCTTTCGCCGGTCCAGGTGGCTAGCTCGGTCATCAGCCGGGTCGAAGAACGCGAACCGGTGCTCAACGCCATGTACGCCTTCGATCCGCGTGAGGTGATGCGCCAAGCCCGGGAAAGCGAAGCGCGCTGGGCCAGCGGAAGGCCGCTGAGCGCCCTGGACGGGGTGCCGGTGACGGTCAAGGAGAATATCGCCCGCAAGGGAATCCCGATGCCCTCGGGCACCGCGCTGTCGAATCCCGCCATCCCCGCGCAGAACGCGCCGATCACCGATCGCATCCTGGAGGCGGGCGCGGTGATTGTCGGATCCACCACCATGCCCGACTGGGGCATGCTCTCTTCCGGGGTTTCCAGCCTGCATGGAATTTCACGCAGCGCATGGAACCCCGAATGGACCACTGGCGGGTCCAGCGCCGGAGCGGGGGCTGCCGCGGCCGCCGGGTATGGCCCGTTGCATGTCGGCACGGATATCGGCGGCTCCATCCGGCTGCCCGGCGGTTGGCAGGCGCTGGCAACGCTCAAGCCGAGCGCCGGGCTCATTCCCCTGGACGTGCCATATATCGGCCGGGCTGCCGGTCCCATGGGACGCAGCGTTGCCGATATTTCCCTGTTCATGTCGATCCTGGGCCAGCCGGACCTGCGCGATTACACGGCACGCCCGTATCCGGCCATGGACTGGGCCGCAGAGCTGCCTGGCGTGCGGGGCCTGAAAGTCGCGCTTCACCTTGATGCGAATGCCGGTGATCCGGTGGAACCGGAAATAGCCTCGGCAGTTTCCGCCGTTGCCGAGGTCTTTGCCGCGGCAGGCGCCCGGGTTCAGGTGCTGGCCCCCTTCATCGATCAGGGCATGCTTGATCGGCTGGATGGCTTTTGGAGGACTCGATCGCTGGCCGATTACCGGGAACTGCCGGCCAGCGAACAGGCGAAAGTCCTGGACTACATCGCCGCGTGGTGCACCGATGGCGCAAAATTCGATGGAGCGCAGACCATCAGGAACTTCGGAGCCATCGACCAGATGCAAAAGGCGACGATTGCCGCGACCAGCGCCTACGACCTGGTGATCTCCCCGGTGTCGCCGATGCCCGCCTTCCGCGCGGAACAGCCGATGCCGAACCCCGATCCCCACGCCACCATGAGCCACATCGGCTTCACCGTTCCCTACAACATGTCGGGGCAGCCCGCCGCAACGGTGAACTGCGGATTCACCAGCGACGGCAAGCCCATCGGAGTGCAGCTCTCCGGACGGGTGGGTGCCGATGACCAGGTGCTCGCAGCGGCCAGCTGGTACGAGTCGCAGCGGCCGGCCAGCGCCGTGCCCAACTGGCTGGCCCTGGACTAGGGCGGGAGGAGCGGCTACCGGGTGTTGCTGCCGAAGGAGGCCAGGGCGGACAAGGCGATCTGCTCGTCCTTGGCCAGCAGGTGCCCGTAGTACTCGAAAAGGCTGCTTCGCGCCAGGTGCTCGGCGAGGTGGGCGTCCTGGTCGCGTATGGCCTGGAATACCTGGTCGTGGTGGTCGATGGTGCGTTGCATCAGCGCATGGTCATCGGGGCTCTGCTCGATGCTTGCGGCGATGAGCTGCTCGATGGAGTCGCGCACCGCCTCAGCGGAAATGCGCAACAGCGCATGGCCGCTGGCATTGGCCACAACATCATGGAAATCCAAGTCGGCCTTGCTGAAGGCCTCTTGTCCCTGTGCCCGGGCCGCGCGCATCCGCGCCATGGCCTTTTCCAGCTGCAGCAGATCGGCTTCGGTACGCCGGGTGGCGGCCAGGGAATTAGCCGATGATTCCAAGGTCATGCGGTAAATCAGCAGGTCCGCGAGGCTGGATGCCGAGGCCTGGGCCAGCCGGGAGATCACTTTCTGCAAGGGGCCCGAGGTCGGTGCCAGGATCACCGCCCCGCGGGGGTCGCCAGGACGCGAAGCGATCATGCCGTTGCTTTCCAGCACGCGCATGGCTTCGCGCACCGAGGAGCGGCTGACCTGGAAGGCGGTGACCAGTTCGCGTTCGCCGGGAAGGTGCTCTCCGGGATTGAGCTCGCCGGAAAGCACCTGGCGTTCAATGTGATCGACAATGGCTTCGAAGGCTCGCGCCTTCGGTGGTTCAGCGGGCTGCAGTGGCTGCGCCATGGGCGGTATCCTCCTCGACTCGGATCAATTTGGCGGTGTGAAACGGCCGTCGATGGCGGTCCATCCGCCGTCAACGCTCAACACCGATCCGGTGACGAAGCTCGACGCGTCGGAAGCCAAATACACGATGGCTCCGGCCATTTCCTCGGGTTTCGCCCAGCGCCCCAGGGCGCTCTTGGTGGCGTAGGCGTTGTACCACTGCTCATTGGCCTTGATCTGCGCGGTCAGCGGGGTTTCGACAACTCCCGGGGCGATGACATTGACCCGCACTGCCTGCTCGCCGAACTCTGCCGCGGCGGTGCGAACCAGCTGCACCAGCGCGGCCTTGGTTGCCGCGTAGACGCTTTGTCCCGGCTCCACCACGGAAGCGCGAATCGAGGCCACGCCGATAATGGATCCGCCGCCGTTGGCTGCCAGGCGCGGTGCGAAGGCCTGGATCAGCGAGAATGAGGCGCGCAAGTTGAGGTTGACGACCTTGTCGAATTCTTCCATCGTGTAATCGACGATGCGCTTGCGCACGTTCATGGCAGCGGTGAAGACCAGGGCCGAGATGTCCTGGTAGGTTTCGGCGGCGACCCGGACCGCGTCGTGGTCGAGCACGTCGAGCCCGATGGCCGTCGCATGGCCGCCGAGCAGGGCTGCCGTTTCCCGGGCGGCCGCTTCGTTCAGATCGGCGCAAATGACCTGGGCATTGTGCGCATGCAGGGCGAGGGCCGCTTCGCGCCCGATGCCGCTGCCGGCTCCGATGACCAGCACGCGGCGTGAGGCGAACTGAAATAATTGCGTGTAGTCCACTAGTGGGCTTCTTTCTCTGTGGGCTGCTATGGCCGGATCAGCGCCATGCGGGTTACGGTGAACTCTTCTATGGCGAAGCGCGGGCCTTCCCGGCCAATGCCCGAGTCCTTGACCCCGCCGTAGGGCATGATGTCCGAACGGAATCCCGGGATTTCGTTCACGACCACGCCGCCGACCTTGAGGGTGTCGATGGCGCGGAATGCGGTCTTGAGCGAGCTGCTGTAGATGGCCGCCTGCAGCCCGTACCTGGAGTCATTGAGGATCTCGAAAGCCGTGTCGAGATCGGGGACTGTTTCCAGGCAGATAACGGGCCCGAAGATTTCTTCATTCCATAGCTGCAGATCCCGGGGGACATCGCGGACCACGGTTGGCTTCAGGGCCCTGCCCTCCAGCTCGCCGCCAGCCAGCACCTGGGCGCCATGGGCCGCGGCGTCGTTGATCCAGCCCAGGATTCGCTGTGTTGATGCCTCATTGATCACGGGCGCTACCCGCGTTTGCGCGGAGCGGGGATCGCCAACGGCGACTTCGCCGAGGCGCTCCAGAAGCTGTGCCTGAAACTCCTGGGCGATTTCCTTGTCCAGCAGCACCCGCTGGATTGAAATGCAGGCCTGCCCGTTGGCGTAGAAGCCGCCGCGCAGAACGGCGTCCACCGCCTGGGGAATGCTGGCGTCTGCGGCGACAATAAAGCCGGTGTTGGAGCCGAGCTCGAGCACGGTTTTCCGCGGGGCGGCGTTCTTGGCAATTTGATGTCCTACAGCCGCGGAACCGGTAAAGGAAACCACCGCGGAACGCGGGTCGCCCACGAGGCGTTCGCCAACGTCGATGCCACCGGTGACCAGTTGAACGGCTCCGGGGTTCACCGAATGCTCGGCCAATGCCTCGCGGATGATGTGCACTGCCCACAAGGTTGCGAGGGGAGTGTTGGGGGCCGGCTTGAGGATAATGGGGCAGCCAGCGGCAATTGCCGGGGCCAGCTTGTGGCTTGCCAGCAAGAGCGGGTAGTTGAAGCCGGCAATGCCGACGACGATGCCGGCGGGCTTGCGCACCCAGAAGCCCATCATGCCTTCGCCCGATGGCTGCAAGTCCAATGGAACGGTTTCGCCGTGGATATGGGCGACTTCTTCGGCGGCAGAGGACCATGTGGTCAACGTGCGGGCCACTTCCACCCTGCAGTCAACCAGCGGCTTCCCGGTTTCGAGGACCAGGAGCTGCTCCAGTTCTTCGCGATGTTCTGCCAGCCGGTCATGAACGGAGCAAAGGATTGACCGACGGGTACCGGTGCTCAGCCCTTCGACCTCGTCGGCTACCTGCTCGGCGGCGTCCAGGGCCTGGGCTGCGTGATCCACGGTTCCCACCGGTGCGGAAGCAATCAGCGAAGAATCGAAAGGGAAGACGATATCGGCGCTGTCCTCGCACGGAACCCAATGGCCGCCGATCGGCAATCCTTCTGGATAGGCATTCAGGTAAGTCGACACCATTCCTACTTTCGAGCGGTCGCTAGTGGAAGTTTTACTGGTCAGACCAGTAGGTGTTCAAAGCTAATCAGTGATCTAGCTCGCAGTCAATGGATTTATTAAAAGTGACCCCATAACTGAGCAAAAATCGATGAAACCATTGACAAGCAAAAATGCTCGGGGAACAGTAATGGTCAATGAAGAGTCTCTGGATACCGAACCGGAGAATCGGTGGTTCCGGATCCGGGCGGTGAACATGTCAACCACGTGGCGCAGCAACGTATCCCTGGCGCGTGAAACAGCCGGACTCATCAGCGAACGCATACTTTCAGGGCGCTACCAACCTGGCGAGCAGCTGCCACAGGCGTGGCTATCGGAACAGCTCGGCGTCAGCCGGACCCCGCTGCGCGATGCGCTGAACCTGCTTGAAAACGACGGCATGATTCAGATTGATGACCTTGGCCGGGCCTCGGTAACCCGGATGGCAAGCCACCTGCTCAAGGAAGTCCTGGCCTACCGGCGGATCATGGAAACCGGCGCCTGCGAACTCGTGCAACACGGCACAGCAGCACAACTGGAACAACTCGCGGCTGGCAATCCCGGCCCATGGACGCCTCGAAGCCGTTCAGGATTCCACACCGGTCTTCTTGAGTGCAGCAGGAATAACCAGCTTCGCAGGTCTGTGCCGCTTGTGCGCATGAGCGAAGAAGTATTTCTGCCTGCTTGTGCCTGGTACGAAGAAGCCGCTGCATCCTTGGATCGCCATATCGAGACGTCGATGGCAGCGATCATCCGTGGCTCTGTTCCACAGGCGCAGCAGGAGCTGCAGAAGTATTTTGACGAACTGCTCAACTTGATCGATGGCAATGAAAGGACCGCGTCGTGAACAGCTATTCCATCGCAGTAATCCCCGGAGACGGCATCGGTCCCGATGTCATGGACGGCGCCCTGGAAGTACTGGCGGCGACCGAGGATATTTTTAGCCTCTCCATCAAGTACCACCACTACAAGGCTGGTGCGAAGCATTATCTAGCCACCGGCGAACTGTGGAATCACGATCTGGCGCAGCAGCTGCGGACCCATGATGCGGTGCTTTTTGGTGCCATGGGCGATCCCTCGGTAGAGCCAGGAATACTGGAACGCGGTTTCATCCTTGCGATGCGCCAGGCCTTCGAGCAGGCAGTGAATCTGCGGCCGGTCAAGCTTTATCCCGGCGTTGCGACTCCCATCGCCGGGCTCACCCCTGAACGCTGCGACTTGGTCATCGTGCGGGAAAACACCGAAGGCGCCTATGTGGGGCAAGGCTCCACCATCCATGCCAATACGCCTAATACTGTTGCCATCCAGGAATCCGTGAATACCCGGCAGGGGATCGAGCGGGTTGTCGAATACTCGTTCAAGCTGGCCATGAACCGCCGCAAGAAGCTGACCCTGTGCCACAAGAAGAACATCCTCATTGAAGCCGGCAAGCTGTGGCAAGACGTCGTGAATTCCGTGGCCACACGATATCCGGAAGTCAACGTGGATTACGTCCACGTGGATGCGATGTGCTTCCATCTGCCGGTAGCCCCGGAAAAGTTCGACGTCGTGGTTACCGACAACCTGTTTGGCGACATCATCACGGATCTCGGCGCGGTCATCCAGGGCGGACTAGGGGTTGCGGCCAGCGGGAATCTGAATCTTGATGGCTCGGCACCGAGCATGTTTGAAGCGATCCACGGTTCAGCCCCGGACATCGCCGGAAAAGGTTGGGCGAATCCGGTAGGAGCGATTCTCTCCGCCGCGATGATGCTGGCCCACCTGGGCGAAAAGGCAGCGGCGCAGGCAATTGAAGCGGCCGCCGTTAACGTGCTGAAAGACCTTCCGGCGCTCGCCGGCCCGGGCATGGGCATGAGCACGACGGAAATAGCTGCAGTGGTTTCCTCGCAGATCCGAACCGACTTCAGCAAAGTCGAGGGGCTGTCGGTGATGGACAGCCTGGCGGAAAGCCGCTGAAGCCCAAGCCCTTGCGAAGCCCGGGTTGGCCGAACGTCCACCTCCAGGTGGCCATGCGTTTGCCGTCCATCCATCGGTTCGTCAGCTATGGCCGATAGCGTCGCTATCATGGGACGGCTATTCATGGCGCTGGGAGATTCCTTCACCGAAGGCGTGGGGGACTGGGAGCCCCGGCTGCCCAACGGCGTGCGCGGCTGGGCCGACCGGGTGGCCAAGCAATTGTCCAAGGCGGACCCGCAGTGGCAATACGTGAACCTGGGGATCCGCAGCCGCCGCCTGGAACAGATTATCGAGGAGCAGATTCCGGTGGCGCTGGCACTGAAACCGGAAGTGATTACCTTCTATGCCGGCGGGAACGACATCTTGGAGTTCCGCAAGGATATGAAAATTTTCCTTGAGCGATACTCCCAGGCCGTGGCCGACCTCGTTTCGACCGGAGCCAAGGTCTTGCTGTTCACCGGCTTCGACATCCCGGTGCATCCGGTTTTGGCTCCGTTCAAGAGGCGGAACTGGCGTTTTAACGAGTGCGTGCGCGAATTGGCGCTGATGCATCCGGAGAATGTGGTGCTCGTGGATTATTGGCAGTGGCATGCCTACCGCGATAAGCGCATGTGGGATACGGATAAATTGCATATGAACCGTGCTGGCCACCGCTATATGGCCATCCGGATCCTTGAGATTCTCGGTTCAGAGCACCACTTGGAGTTTGATCCGCTCGGTGCTGCCGAGCGGGTGGGATTCTGGCAGGCCACCCAGCGCGATGTGGAATGGCTGCGGCAATGGGTGCTGCCGATGTTCGGGCGCCGGCTGCGCGGAGTGACCCTGGGCGATGTGCTTCAGCCGCGGTGGCCAGAACCGATGTATCCAGCCAAGGGGATGAAAAAGCAATTCCGCAAACGCCGCGCACTTTCGGATGCGCGGCATTTGCGGAATTCAGAGGTGTCCTAGCGTTTGGTCCGGGCCTAGCCCTCTGGTGCTTCCATGGACTGCAAGGCTTCTGGGCTCATCCAGGAAATTTCCCAGACGTGGCCGTCGGGATCCTGGACGGCTGCCTGGTACATTCCGGGGAATGGCTCATCAGCTGGGCGGTAGATGCTTCCGCCGCCGGCCTGGGCGTTGACGACAAATTCATCCACGCCGTCGCGGGTCTCGGAAGACAGGGCGTTCAGTGCTTCGCGCTGGCCGGAGCCAAGGCCCGGCTTGTCGCCGTTGACCAGGAAGCTGGAGAAGAATTCTTGCTGCAGGCTCATGACGAAGATGTTCTCGTCGATGATCCAAGAGGTGGCATTCTCATCGGAGAAGGCGGGATTCTTCGTGAAACCCAATGCCTCGTAGAACTTGTCGGCTGTGGCTAGATCTGCGGTTGGAAGGTTGACGAAGATCATTCGGCCCATGGCTATTCTCGCTTCAGTCTCGGCGGGTGCTGCTTGATGGCAAGTACTACTCTGCGCCATGCTTCGTGCCAGATCAAGGGCACAGGCCAACTTCCGGCAGGATACGACAAGGCCCCGGCCAGGGCACTGTGGCAGTGCCGCTGGCCGGGGCCTTGAAAGCACCCTGAATGCAGTGTGGGCTTAGGGCAAAAGTTGAGGAAGCCTAAACGAGCGCCTTGGTGATTTCCAGCGGAATGCGGTCACGGGTGTAGGTGATGTGGTCGTAGCCGTGCGGCTGAGGCGTGCCGTCCTCGCCGATGTTCACGAAGACGATCTTCTCGATGGTGAGAATCGATTCCTGGGTGAAGATGTTGCGCACTTCTGCGCGCAGCGAGATTGAAGTCCGGCCAAAGTCGATGGCAGTCAGGCCCATTTCGATCAAATCGCCTTCTTTTGCCGAGGCGATGAAGTTGATTTCGGACATGAACTTGGTGACAACGTGCTTGTTGCCCAGCTGGATGATGGAGTAGATCGCAGCTTCTTCATCGATCCAGCGCAACAGGCTGCCGCCGAACAGCGTCCCGTTTGCATTCAGATCTTCTGGGCGAACCCACTTGCGCGTATGAAAAGTAATACCCTTAGCCATGCTCAAAATGCTAAGCCAGCCGGGCCGCTTTGCGCTGTTAGGTGATGCACAGTGTAGGTGAAAACACATATGGTCCGCCGCGGGGATTTACTTCAGTCCCCGGGGCATGGAAGGCAGGATCCGCACCTGGTGTTCTCGCTGCGTGGCTCGCGGGTGCCAACCGCGTGCGCTGTTGATAAGGTCAAGTCACAGAGCGCGAATCAACAAGGCCATTAAGAAAGGCAGGTGAAAATGACCTACCCCTCGGAAGGGAATAATGAAACTATTCCTACCGACTTCGATGACGTGGTTCAGCAGGTTTCCACCGGCGAGCTGGAGCATGACCGCATCGATGCCCTGCTGAAGGAAGCGCATGAGCGCTACGCGGACGCAGATGACGGACTCTTGGCCCATTACATCCCCGTGCTTGGCCAAGCGGACCCCGGGCTATTTGGCATTGCCATGTCCCACGTGGGCGGTTCGGTGCATGCCGTGGGCGATTGCTCCCACCCGTTCTCGATCCAATCCATCTCCAAGATGTTCGTCTACGCACTGGTGGTCCAGGAGCATGGCCGCGAGCTGGTGCGCGAGCGCATCGGCGTGAACAACACCGGCATGTCCTTCAATTCGGTGATGGCCGTGGAGCTGAACAATGGACTGCCGATGAATCCCATGGTTAATGCCGGTGCCATTGCCACGACGTCGATGATGCCAGGGCGGACTGCCGCCAAGAAGTGGGAAAACGTTCGCGAGGGGCTCTCGGCCTTTGCCGGCCGCCCGTTGAGCCTGGATGACGAGGTCTATCATTCCGAGTCGCTGGCCAATGAGCGCAATAGGGCCTTGGGGCACCTGCTCAAGAGCTACGGACGGCTGGAGAATGATCCGTCCGAGGCTGTTGATGTCTACACCAAGCAGTGCTCGCTGAACATCACCGCCCACGATCTGGCGGTCATGGGCGCCACCCTTGCCGATGGAGGAGTCAACCCGGTCACCGGACAGCGCGTAGTCGACGCCGATGTTTGCCGCGACACCTTGGCCACGGTGGCCTCCAATGGCCTGTATGAACGCTCCGGGGAATGGCTCTTCGAGATTGGCATTCCGGCGAAATCGGGGGTCTCGGGTGGCATCGTCGCGGTGGCCCCGGGCAAGGGCGCCATTGGCGCGTTTTCGCCACCGCTGGACATGGCCGGGAACTCGGTGCGGGCGCAGCTTGCCATCGGAGCGCTTTCGCGCGCCATGGGGCTGAACCTTTTTGCCTCGGCTCCGGACCGGCGAGGCTAATTCAGCCGATGGTCGAACTCCTTCGCGATGCGTGAAGATCTGCCAACTAGCTAGACTTATTTGGACAGATGTATTGCAAATTCAACCACTTGTCGAACATCGCCCAACTGTGATGCCCAGTATTGCCATGGCGACTTAAAACGCCTAGTCAACTGGGGATCTTTGGCGAATGGCAACTTCCGTGCCATTGGTGTCAGGCGGCCGAATGGGCGGTCCTGCCGTATTGCGTTCCGCCAGCGAAGGACATGGGTAATTAGGGGGTTGAAAAATTTACTAAATAGGCTTTACTTGAAGTATGTGCCATCGGCGGCACGTGGACTTTGAGGAAGCGTATTTCATGAAGAAAGTAACCAAGGCAACCATCGCGGCTGTGGCCGCTGGCGCGCTGCTTCTCGGCGGAGCCGGCACGGTAGCGCGCTGGCAGGCACAGCAGACCATCGATGCGGGCACCGTCGAAACGGGCCACCTGAATTTGACCACCGGGGGAGCCGGCGTCTGGCAAGATATCAGCAACCCAGAGGCGCCGGAGCCTTTCGACCCGGCAACCCAGCAACTGGTTCCAGGCGATGTGGTTTCATTCAGCCAGACGGCCACCATCGATGCCGAAGGCAAGAACATCGCCGGTTCGCTGAGCGTTGACCAGCTGGACACCGCCCTTGGCGCGCTGGAAGGGTACGTGACGGTCGCCCTGCAGGTTGATGCTTCGGCTCCGGGGATCACCGAGGAAACCGACGGAACACTGACCTTTGCCGAACCGGGAACGTACTCGGTGCCGTTCCTGATCACCGTTACCTTCGCCGAAGGGGCTGTCGGAGACACCCCGCCTTCGACCTATGACCAGGTTCTCGACCTTGAAGCGCTGACCCTGACCTTGGACCAGGTTCGCGCCTAGCCATGGCGTGTGGATCGGCCGGTGCATGCCCAAACCCTTGAAGTTCGCCATATGCGCGGCTGTGCTTTTGCTGCTGGGAGTCAGCGCGCAGGGCACAGCCGCCAATTGGCGTGCCGAAAGCACCGTGGATCCGCCGGCCTTGACCAGCGGATCGCTGGCCTTGCTGGCCGGTGGCGAAGCAAAGTACCAGTTCCTGGAGCTGGCAGGCAGCGAGCTGATCCCCGGATCATTCACCCAGGCGCCGCTGCAGATCAGCAACGCGGGCACGGTTGACCTGTCGTACCAGCTCAATGGGGCGGTTAATGCGGCCGCCTCGCCAAGCAGCGCCGACCAGGCGCTGGCTGGCGCTTTGCGGCTGAGCGTCTATGCCGGCATGGACCCGGTGGCCTGCGAAGCGGACCAGCCATTGGCCGGCGAGGCACTGTATGCGGGGCCCTTGGGCTCTGCCGCAAGTTTTGCAAGCGCCAGGGTGCTGGGTGCCGAGCCGGTGCCAGAGAGCGAGAGCTTGTGCGTGCGTGTTTCGGTTCCTTCCGGGGCGGCGCAATCGGCCGCTGGCGGCAGGGTGGAACTGGCCTTGAAGTTTGCAGGCCAGCAACGATGACCGCTGGACACGTGGTGCGCCGCAGGGATCTGCGAGAACGAACGGGAATCTTGTGGTGGGCCGGGCAGGTGTTCTCCTGGCTGCTGCTGTTCATCGTGCTGGCCCTGATCGCCGTGATGATCGTGGTCCCGAAATTGGGCGGGGCGACGGCGTATACCGTGCTGACCGGATCGATGAGGCCGCAGTTTCCACCCGGAACGCTGGTGGTGGTCAAGCCCATTGATCCCGAGCTGCTGCGCATCGGCGACGTGGCGACCTACCAATTGGTGTCGGGGGAGCCCGAAGTCGTCACCCACCGGGTGGCCGGCATCGGAACCAGCCTTGCAGGCGACCAGCGCTTTGTCTTCCGCGGGGATGCCAATAATGTCGATGACCAGCCGGTGCGGCCCGAGCAGATCCGGGGCAAGCTCTGGTATTCGCTGCCAATGCTCGGGTTCGTCAACAGCGCCCTGACCGGGCAGCAGAGGACTTGGCTGACGTGGGCTGCCGCAGGCGGGCTGATGGTGTATTCAGTGGTGATGTTCGCGAGTGCTTGGCGCGAGCGGCAAAGGAAGGGACAGTGATGGATAGGGGCCGGCTCAAAATCGCCATGGGCGCCATTGCCGCTCTTCCCTGCCTTGTCCTTGGCCTGGCCGTGCCGGCGGCAGGCGCCGAAGCAGATCGCGGGCTGAGCTACAGCCTGGATGGGCGCAGCTATGCCCAGAACCCTCCGCCGATCTTTGCCGGGGGCCACGAGCTGGTGCCCGGCGATGAAGTCGCCAAATCCCTGTGGATCAGAAATGATCGGGACAGGGACGTAGAAGTCAGCGTCCACGCCCTCGCGCCAGCTGAGCCAACCGGGATCTATTTCGCAACCACTGGAGCTTCGGCATTCACGCTGGAACACGAGGGAACACGGGAAGTCGAATTGAGGGTCGGACTGCCGTGGTCGGCATCCAATGGCTCCAAGGACCAGCTGGTGCCGGAATTGCAGGTGCGCGTGGATGCCGTGGAATCGGCCCGGGAGGACGGAGGCCCGGATTCTTCGGGCCCGGAGCAGGAAATTGATCTACCGGAGACCGGATTCAGCGGTGCCGTGCTGTGGGCGGCGGCCGGCATCCTGGCGCTCGGGGGCGCGGCGCTGGCCGCATCCCGGGGTGCAAATCGACGGGAACAGGAAAGGGACGGGGCACAACGATGAGCGAACGTTCACTGCGCATCAAGGCGGTATTGTCCTTGGGCATCCTCGTGGGATTTGGCGCTGTCTCGACCCTGGCTTCATGGACCGGGGAAGCGACCGCCACCTCGAGCATCAGCACGGCAACCGTGTCACTGGGGGTTGGAGCCACCGCGGGCACCGCCACCTCGGCCAGCTACCAGATGCCCATCACCGGCAACAGCCTCTTCCCGGGGTCCAGTTCGGCCTCGGTGGTGACGGTCAAGAACACCGGCTCCATCTCCGCGCCCTATGTCTTCCAGGGAAAAATCACTGAATCGGGATCAGGAACCTTGGGCGCGGGACTGGCTATCGTGGTGAAAACCGGTGCCACTATCAGCGGAAGCGGCTCCAGCGTCACCTGCTCGGGCGGGACCACGCTGATGACGAAGGCTGCCGGCTCCCAGTTCGGCAGCGCCTCGGATCCCAGGACCTTGGCTTCTGGCGGCAGCGAAACGCTGTGCGTGCAATACTCGTTGCCGGTGAATGCGGCGAATGCCCTGCAGGCAGCGTCCACGACGGTGGCCCTTGCCTTCACCTCGACCGTGGGGTCCTGAGATGCCGGCGAATCGAACCCGATCTGAACGGGCGTCCTCGCTGACGGCCTTCCACAAGATCCTGCTGAACACCTGCGCTGTCCTGGGCACGCTGTGCCTGGCCATGGCGGTGCTGGCCTTGGTGTTTGGAATCAAGCCGCTGGTTTTCGCCTCGGGCTCCATGTCTCCGGGCATTCCCACCGGATCCCTGGGCCTGGCCGTTCCCGCAACTGTTCAAGAGGTCGCCGTGGGCGACGTGGTGTCGGTGGTCAACAGCGGGAACCAGCGCATTACCCATCGCGTGGTTGAGAAGGTTCCCGGCGGATTGGTGCTCAAGGGGGATACCAACCCCGTGCCCGATGTGCAGGCCTATCCGGTGGACCAGGTGGATCGGCTGCTGGTGAGCGTTCCCGGGCTGGGCTACGCCGTTTCCTGGCTCAGCCAGCCCTGGGCCTACGCCCTCGGGAGCCTGTTGTGCGCTTATTTGCTCTTCATCGCCTTCCGCGGCATAGACAGTGCCAAGGACGGTGCCGGCGGAACGGGAGTGCCGCCGATGCGGCGAGCAAAGATGCAGCAGGATGAAGGAGAACGGCCCCGGCCTGAGCCGGGAACTGGCCGATGGCCCCGGTTAGCGGCAGGGCTGGCCGTGGTGGCCTTGCTCGCCGCTTTTGCGGTGCACGGCCCCAAGGCCGCGCTGACCCAGGCCGCCTTCACCGGAACCGCTAATGCGTCATCGGCCCTCGCTGCGGGCACGGTGGCACCGGCCACCGGGCCGCTGGCCTGCACCGAATCCGGTGTTTTGCTGACCACGGCCAATATCTCCTGGCCCGCGCAGCAGATTCCTCCCGGAGCCAGGCTGGTGCTGAGGTTGCAGACCGATGCCTCCACCTATGGCTATACGAATCTGGCGGCCGGTGCGACAACGGCGGCCTATGGACCAGGGCTGAATCTGCTGGGGCTGGTCACCTCGGGCGGGTCCCGGTCCATGGAACTGAAACTGCTGGTCGTCTACACCACCGATGGCAATGCGGTGAGTGAAAACGGCAGCAATATCGGGTGGGTTTCACCGGTGGGGACAGCACCCACGAGAAACATCGTCTACCACCCGGGGCTGCTGCTCGCCCGGTACTTTACCTGTTCCTAGGCTCCGTCGCTGTCGGCTGTGGCCTGGCGTCCCAAGGCGCCAAGAAGCATATCCAGCCCGAGCTCAAAGGTGGCTTTCGGGCGGTTGCTATCCGCTAAGCCGGCGTCCAGCGCCTCTTTGAAATAGCTTGATGACTCGGCACTCGCTTCCCACACGATTTTCGGTGCGGCCGCATCCAGGGCGGAACCCAGGACGAAGGAGTCGATGATGGTGATGGCCTGCAGGCGCCGCCCAGGCTCGATTCCGGCCAGCGCCAATGCTTCGGCCAGCGCATCGTAGACGCGCAGCGTGGTGCTGTCCCGGACCGTATGGCTGGTCAGCAGCGGGATCAGGCGTGGGTGCTTGGAATAGGAAGCCCAGTATTCCATCGCGATAGCCCTCACGGCTTCTTGCCAGCTGACCTGGCCCAAGTCCGGCAGCTCGATTTCCGCCATGGCCCGCCCGCGCATCAGCTCGATGATTTCTCCCTTTCCCTGGACGTGGTTGTAGAGGGAGGAGGCGGAAACCGAGAGTTCCTTGGCCAGCTGCGGAAGGGTGAATTCGCCGCGGGCATCGACGAGCCCGAGCGCGGCGTCGGCAATGGCGTTGGTGCTGAGCTTGGGTGTGGAAGGCCTTGCCATGTGTTCTCCGGTCGCGTCGAATGTTCTTGACTTGAGCATACACAAAATAAACGAAAGTCATTCGTTAAAACTCTTGATTTGGCTGCCGCGAAGCATCTATTCTAAAAAACGAATCACATTCGTTTAATACCGTGAAGGTGAACCATGCAAGAAATCCTGTCCCTGAATCCGCCAGTCTCCCCGGCACGCGTCGACGATGCCCAGCGCGGCATGCTGAGGGTGGCGCTGGTCCAGCACCGCTGGCATGAAAACCCCGCCGACACCGAAGCCGAGCTGGAAGAAGGCATCAAGTCCGCGGCCAAGCACGGCGCAAAAATCGTCTTCCTGCCCGAACTGACGCTGAGCAAGTACCCAGCCTTCGAAGTCCCCGAGGCCGGGGCGGCCGATGCCACCGCCGAGGATCTGATGACCGGCAGGACCTTCGGCTTCGCCAAGAAGATGGCCGCCGCCTACCAGATCCACGTGCACATTTCCTTGTTCCGCACTGCACCTGGAAGCGATGGGCTGGGCCTGAACACCGCCATCATCGTTTCTCCTGCGGGGGAGCTGGCTGCCGCCACCAACAAGCTGCACATTCCGCGCACCGCCGGCTACTACGAGGACAAGTACTTCCGCGAAGGACCCAACGAGGATCCCTACCCGGTGCACCGCGTGCCCGAGCTGGGCGATCTGGCCATGGGCCTGCCCACCTGCTGGGACGAGTGGTTCAGCGAACCGCCGCGCATCTACTCGCTGGCCGGAGCCGACCTGCTGGCCTACCCCACCGCCATCGGCTCCGAGCCTGACCATCCGGACTTCGATACCGAGCCGCTGTGGCGCCAGACCATCATCGGCAACGGCATCGCCAACGGCCTGTTCATGGTGGTGCCCAACCGCTGGGGCAATGAGGGCGCCTTGGAATTCTACGGCTCCTCCTTCATCTCCGATCCCTACGGGCGCATCCTGGCCCGCGCCCCGCGCGATGAATCCGCGGTGCTGGTGGCGGCCTTGGACCTGGACGCCCGCCGCGACTGGCTCACGCTCTTCCCGTTCCTGCGAACCCGCCGCCCCGAGACCTACGGCGCGATGACCCGGCAGCGCAACGACTCGGCCCTGGGCGAGCAGGAGGAAGGCGCACATGCCTAAGCTCTTCATGCCTGCTGAAACCGAGGCGCATCAGCGCATCTACATGGCCTTTCCCTCCAACGGCTACACCCTGGGGGACACCGAAGAAGAGGCCGAGGCGGCCCGCACCACTTGGGCCAACGTGGCCCGCGCGGTAGCGGCCTTCACCCCGGTGACCATGGTGGTCGACCCGTCGGCCGAGGTGGACGCCCGCCGCCACCTGGGCGACGCCGTCGACTACGCGATCCATGAGCTCGACGACGCCTGGATGCGCGATATCGGCCCGACGTTCGTGCGCGACGAGGAAGGCACGTGGTCGGCCATCGACTGGAACTTCAACGGCTGGGGCGCCCAGTCCTGGGCCGCCTGGGGCAAGGACTCGAAGGTCGCCGCCGCGGTGGCTGGCCTTGAGGGCATCACCCGCGTGCAGGCATCGATCACCAACGAGGGCGGCGGCATCCACGTGGACGGCGAGGGCACTATGCTCGCCACCCGCAGCGTGCAACTGGATCCGGGGCGCAACCCGAACGCCACCGAGGCTGGCATCGAGGCGGAATTCGCCCGGCAGCTCGGGGTCTCCAAGGTCATCTGGCTGGACCGCGGGCTGACCCGGGACAACGAGGAGTTCGGCACCCGCGGGCACGTGGACATCGTGGCCTGCTTCGCCGCCCCCGGCGTGGTGCTCTATCACGACCAGCAAAACCCGCAGCACCCGGACTACCTGATCTCCCAAGAGGTCCGCCAGCGCCTGGCGGAATCCACCGACGCGCAGGGCCGCCAGCTCGAGCTCATCGCCGTGCCTGCCCCGAGCGTGCTGCGCGATGACGAGGGCTGGGTGGATTACTCGTACATCAACCACCTGGTCACCAATGGCGGGGTGATCGCCTGCGCCTTTGACGATCCGAACGACCAGCAGGCCGCGCGGATCCTGGCCGAGGCCTACCCGGGGCGCCAAGTGCTCAGCGTGGATGCGCGCGAGCTGTTCGCCCGGGGCGGCGGCATCCACTGCATCACCCAGCAGCTGCCGCGCGACTAGGCCGCCGGGCTAGGCCAGGCCCAGCGTGCGCCGGCGTTCCAGGAACAATGGCGCACGCGCGGGCCCGGAGGCCGCAAATAATGCCTCGGCGCCCCGGGTTCCCAGGGCCAGATCGGCAAGGTATTCGCCAATGGCCGGAACGAATTTGAAGCCGTGGCCGCTGAACCCCGCGCCGATGGTGATGGGGCCGAGCTTGTCCAGGATGAAGTGCTCGTCTTCGGTATTGGCGTAGGTGCAGGAAACCGGCTCGAAGTCGTCCGGGTCCACGCCCGGCAGCCACTTCTCGGCATAGCGCTGCAGGGCGCGGGTCTGCTCCGCGAGCACCTGGTGCGGGCGGTACTCGGGATCCACCACGCGCCCCGAACCGTGCCAGCCGGCCTTGATGCCCTGCCCGGGGGTATGCATGCCGTAGACCGGGCCGAACACCGGGGACCCGATATCCCTGCTGCCATCGAGGATGTGGTTGAAGCCCGGGAAATTGCCCGGCTCCCCGCGCAGCGCAAAGTGCACCGGATGCTCTTCGGTGACGTGGATCGCCGGAAGCGAACCGGTGCCCAGCAGCTGCTGGGTCCAGGCCCCGGCGGTGAGAACCACTTGGCGGGCGTGCAGGGTCTCTTCGCCCGCGGCGCTGGAGACCTGCACCGCCGCCTGCCCCTCGTCGAGGACCTCGATGCCGGTGACCCGGTGCGAATGCCTGATGTCCGCGCCGGCCTGGGCCGCCAATTCCTGCAAGGCGACCAGCGTTGCATCGGCGTTGATCTGCCCGCCGGAGGGGATGTGCAGGACCTCGGTTTCAAATTTCAGCCCGCCAAAGCGCGCCTCGGCCTCGTCGATGCCCAGCAGTTCGCTGGCAAATCCGGCTCCAGCCAGAACTTCGTGCATCTGGCGCTGTTCGGCCACGATGCCGTGGTTCACCAGCCCGGTGCGGTGCAGCAGCCGGGTGCCGGCCTGCGCGGAGATCTCATCCCACAGGGTGTTGGACCGCTGCAGCAGGCGCAGGTACTCAGGCCGACCGTAGGCGGGATTGAAATTCCGGGTGGTTCCATGCGAAGCGCCGTTCAGGTGCCCGGGCTCAAAGCGCTCCAGCAGCAGCACCTCGTGCCCGCGTTGCGCCAGGGACAGGGCGGTCGCGCTGCCCATCGCTCCGCCGCCAATGATCAGGAATTCTACGTCGTTGCTCACTTTTCCAGCCTAGATCCTTGGCCAGGCCGCCGTCAGGTCAACGGACGCATTGCGCGTGCACTAACGTAATAGTTGGGGAACAACAAGGATGTGGAGGCGGCGTGGAGCAGAGCGTGCAACTGGCGGCAGTGATCTCGCTGGCGGCAGCGGTATTCGTCGGAGCTTCCACCCAGCGCATCTCCGGGATGGGCTTCGCGCTGGTGGCCTCGCCCTTTCTGGTCATCGTGCTCGGTCCGCACGCGGGAATTACGCTGGTCAACCTGCTGGGCGCCTGCAGCAGCCTGCTGATTTTCCTCCAGGTCTTCCGCCAGGTGGAGTACAAGAAAGTGGCGCTGCTCCTGGTTCCGGCGATGCTCATGACCATTCCCGGCGCGTGGGTCGCCGCCCGCGTGGACGGCCCGTGGCTGTCCATCGGCATCGCGGTCATGGTGATCCTCGCGCTGGTCTCCAGCTTCCTGATCCGCAACCTTCCGGCAGCCCAGGGCAAACCCATGGCCATTGGGGCCGGCGCCATTTCCGGTTTCATGTCGGTGACCGCAGGGGTCTCCGGCCCGGCCATCGCCGGATACGCCGTGGCCAGCCGGTGGCCGCAGGCGAAGTTCGCGATCTCCGTTCAGCTGTATTTCCTGGTGCTCTCCAGCACCTCCCTGCTGGCCAAGGGCGGGTTGCCGCACCTTCATTGGACCCAGTGGGTGGCCTGTTTCGGCGCCATGCTCGTAGGAATCCTGCTGGGGAACTATCTGGCACCAAAAATCCCGGCCAAGTACAGCCGGGCCTTCGTGGTGCTGATCGCCTTTGGCGGAGCCATCAGCCTGATGGCCGAAGGCATCATCGCGCTCTTAGGCCACTGACCCCGGGCGCAAGCCGATACAGCTTTGCTACAGCTAATGGGAGAATGGGTGCGTGCCATACCAGTATCCCGATGCCACCGCCAGCCGCCGAATCACCGAACTCGACATTGAGCGCCGCGCGCTCTGGGCGGGGCTGATCTGCTCCATTTTCGGGCTCGCCGCCGGACTCATCTTTTTCGCCGGCGAACGCCCCGCGCTCTTCGGGCGCTGGTCGGTGGGGCTGGTTTCCGCGATCTGCGGGGCGACCGCGGCGGCATCCAGCAGCGCCTATGCCTTCCGCTTCATCCTCAGGCACCGCGAACCCTGGCTGCGCCGCATCCCGGCATGGCGCCAGCTGATCACTGCCATAGGCCTGATCCTGGTGCATGCAGCCAGCTCGGTGATGATCATCCTGGTGCTCTTCCACCTCTTCCAGCAAGCCTTCCTCGGCCTGCGCCTTGATGTCCTGGCCGGCGGATTGGCAGTCAGCGCGGTGACGGGCCTGAGCGCCTATTTGTGCTTGGTGGCCACCGCGCGCACCAGCGCGGAAACCTTGTCGGTGGTGCTGGGGATCTTCATGGCGGCAGGGGTGCTGATCAGCATGCTGCTGGCCGAAGACCAGGGCTGGTGGCGCAGCATGTTTTCGTTCCTGGGCACCTCGCAAGCTGGCCACGGATCATTTTGGACCTTCAACCTGACGCTGATTATTTCCGGGCTGGTGCTGGCGGCCTTCACCGAGTTCCTCACCCGCGATCTGGTGCTGCTCTCCCGGACCTACCGTTGCCGGCCCGCGTTGCGCAGATACCGGTTGGCCAGAAGGCTTCGGCCGCGCCCGAGGATTGTGCGCTGGTGCCTGGTGGTGGTGGCCACCGCAATTGTCGGCATCGGGATGGTGCCGGTGAATGTATCGACGCAGGTGCATTCTGGCTTTGTCCAAATGGCCTCGGTGGCCATGATCATCCTTCTGGCGGGCACCGCGGTATTGCTTCCGGGGTACCCTGCCGTCTTCCACATGATGTCCATTGCCGCGGTGGCAGCCGTGTGGGCGGCCTTCATCCTGTGGCACGACTGGTCCTACTACAACCTGACCGGTTTCGAGCTGTCTGTCGTGGCCATCATGTTCTCGTGGATTTCGGTCTTCATCCGAACCACTGCCGCCATGACGCGCGATGGCGAAGAACGGAATCAAGCACGGCTCGCCGAAGAATCCCAGCTGCCGGCCAAATCCTAATATCCGTCAAAAGACTGAGGACGCGACCGGGGTGGAATCGGTAGCCTGTAGGCATGTTGATCTCAGAAAAGCTCTACTTGCTGATGGCCGACAACCGCCACAAGCCAGAAGCAGTCATGTCAGCTGCGGGATACGGGATGAACGCCGCGGTGCTCTCGGACCTGATGATTGCCGGCCGGATCGCTTTCAGCAAGGACCCCGATTCCCGGATCCAGTTCATCGGAGCCGGTCCCTGCCCTGATCCGGTATTGGCCGCTCCGCTGGAAAAGCTGGAGAAAAAGGCAGTCACCACTCTTGGCGAAGCAGTGAAAATCCCTTCGCTGTGCAATGTCCGGCGGGTGACTGATTCTTTGGCCAGGCAAGGCATCGTCGAATACGGCGCGCGGAGCATGCTCGGGTTGGGCAAGGAGCGCGTTCATGTGCTCAATGACCAAATCGAGCGCCAGATCCGCAACGACCTTGCCGCCGAAATCCACGGGGAGAAGACGGCTGGCGTCAGCGACTCTGCGGTGTTGTGCATTCTGCAAGCCACGGGCAAAACACGCCAGGTCCTGGCCGAAGAGCTATCCTCCATGAGCGAACCCCAGGCGCGAGAACGCATTGCCGAGATCGCCCAGGACACCCCGGCGGCTGATTCTGTGCAGCGGGCCGTCGCAACGATGAACGTCATTATCACCAGTGAACGCGTAATTCCGACAGCCTCAAAATCGAGCTACTTCTAGCTGATCAAGCTCAGGAACCGGTCGATCCGTCATTCATGGCTGCCTGTCCTGTGGCGCGGTAGCGAGTGCAGGGCAGGCCACCGAGTTGCTGGACAAGGAAGGCCGGGGACAAAGAGTCCGCGACCCGAACAGATGGCTATGAGGGCTTCGCCAGCCGCCGGGGCAGAACTGGCCGTCACGGATGATCCGACGGATCCCCTCCGGCAGGTGCAGTGATGCCTTGGCCCCGGTGGCCTCTTCGTGTATTCCGGTGATCTGGATTGATCGCACGAATCATCATTTTCAGCGCGCTCTGCTGGTCGCGGCGCGGGGTCGAAGGGCGCGTGCGGGTATTGCGAAGAGATAACAAGCTGGATTCTTTTCGGATGCCTAGCGGTGTTTGGCCATCGCGAATGGCGTGCCCTTCGCGCCGCAGGCCTTTTGCGCTGGCCAGCGGTGGTTCCAGGTTGCCTCACTGCGGTCGAGCGGAGTGCAGGGCCCCAAGCAAATATTGATGACCTGTCTGGGTGACTTCCCCTGATCCAGAAGAGTGGAAATCGGGCCCATTGTCAGGCGCTGGTATCAGAACCGTAACTGTTATATCCATCTATTGCATTAATGGATTGCGGGGAACAAACTGGCTGAGCCTACATTCGCATGCAACGGCGCATGCGGAGCGAGAAGGGGATCAGCATGTCATTGAAATTTCGCGGAATTCTGTCCGTAACCGGTGCCGCGGCGCTGGCAGTGACCGCATTCGCACCAGCCTCTGCAGCACCGCCCGAAAAGAGCACTGCCACCTGGGTCACTGCCGAGATTGCCCAGGTGGGAGAATTGGAGGGGTTTGCTGGAACCTCGCACCTGATCGGCTTTTCGGGGAACACGAACGGCTTCAGCGATGTTGCGGTGGTGAGCTTCAACTGCCCTGAGGGACAACTGCCGTCATGGGAACCTGATAGCGGGTGTGACCCTTTTATGGGTGATGTCAACTCATCAGTCGTTCCAGTTGCCGGAAGATAGAGCGAGCCAGGTAGCGTTTCAGGCTACGTTTGATTTCCCGGTAGGTGCGTCCTTCTGCGGTTCTGCGTTCTACGTAGGCCTTCGTGGCTTCATCCAGTCTCATGCGGGTTTTGATGATGATGTCCAAGGCCATGTTCAGCTGGCGGTCGCCTCCACGGTTCAAGCGATGACGCTTGGTATTGCCGGAGGAAGCTTCCAATGGTGCGACGCCAGCTAGTGCGGCGAAGGCGGCCTCTGAGCGGATCCGTCCTGGATGCGAGTAGGCGGCAAGAATGATTCCGACTGTCACTGGACCCATACCGAGCTGGGACTGCATCCGTGGGGCCAATTGTTCGTCCAAGATCGCTAACTCGCTCTTGATCTCCTTCGACCGAGTATGGAATATCTGAATGGATTTCGCTAGATCGACTGCTTCAGCACGGGCAATACGCTGCTCAACATTATCGCTTTCGCGAAGCCGCCAGTTGCTGATATCGGTTATCTGGGCATCAGTGAGCGCTTTGCGAGAATCGAGTCCCAAATCGATCTGGCGCACGAGCGCGTTCAGTGCATTGCGGTCGGCGGTGCATTGCTCTTCGACTCGGCGACGTGCAGCAAGCAAGACACTAATGGCAGCTCGTGCCCCATCATCACGCGGATGCAGCAGCGAAGTGAGCTCGGTGCCAAGCGCGCTCATCGCCGCGGCGGTAGCGTCGATTTGATCTGTTTTCCCGACGCCATATCTGGTTCGTTTCCGAGGCGGTTTCACTTCGGCTACGTCGATGTTTGCTTTGGCCAGGGTACGTCGGATCGAGGAGCCGTAGGAGTTCGTCCCCTCGACGGCTGCCAGAGTTTGGCCGTGTGTGTTTCTGCTGATCCAGGAAACGGCGCGGTTCATGCCGTTGTTGGTCACTGGGAACGTTTCGCATCCAATTCTTGCTCCGGTGCAAGTGTTGATGATGGCGTAGGTATGGGTGCGCGCGTGGGTGTCGATGCCGATGACGAAGTCGTATGCTTCAACCACGATGGTCATGATGGAAGACCCTCTTTTCCTTCGGTGCCGTTGATTGTGGCATCGGTCTGGGCTTCGGGTCTTGTCAGGCAACTCTCTAACGAGACACGCACTATTCGGTACGGTCAACCTTTTATCAAGCCAAGGCAAGGGGCTGGACTGATGCCACCCATAATGGCGGACGAGTCACACCAAAGCCATCAGTGGAACTGAGGCAGAGAAGTGGTGGGTCACATCATTGTGGGCGGTATCTATCCTGCCAGCGGGTACCAGACCTGCCAATCACTATTAGAGAGAAGAAGTGGGGATCGTCGGCATGTATGCCTACGATGCGGAAGTGAGTGTCGATAAGAAACTCTCGCAGGCCACGATTGATGCCACAGTTCGCGTCTATGAAGGAGAATCCGAGACGGGCGAGCCGATCTGGGGGCAAGCACGAGAGCTGAATGTCACCATGGATGCCACCGGCGACGTGGTGACTACCAAGGATCGGCAGGAAGAGTGTGTTCGCACTGATAAGGAACGTCCTGCCGTGGTCACCAGTGGCCAAGTGGGCGAACTGGACCTGGCCGGCGGTGTGGGAAAGATTGACCAGGTGAAACAATTCTGCAAGTTCTAGTCGCTCGAATCCTGTGGTGCTGCACTGGCGCTAAGCTGGCGGTGCAGCACCATTATCGCGTGCCCAAACTCACCGCCAATACTGCCCGGATACGTGAAACAATAGGTAGTAATGACTTCCAGCGACTCCACCACACTGACCGCCGTTGAGCGCAAGGCGCTGCGTACCGAGCAGGCTGCTGCTCAGCGTGCCCAGCAGCTGCGCATTTCCAAGTCCCGCGCCAATGCCGAAGGCCGTTCGCAGGTGATTCCCACCGCAGAAGGCTGGAAGCAGGAGATGGGCGCCGATGGCCGCCCGGAACTGCAGTTCTCGACCAAGCGCCGGGTCTCCCAGCCGCCCACGCACCTCGCCGACCTCACTCTGGCCGAGCGCCAGGCCGAGCTGAAGGCCTTGGGCCTGCCGGCATTCCGCGCCAAGCAGCTTTCGGTGCACTACTTCCAGCACTACACCACCGACCCCGAGAAGATGAGCGACCTTCCCAAGGATCGCCGCGAGGAACTGGTCCAGGCCATGTTCCCGAAGTTGCTCACCGAGGTCAAGCGCCTGGAGACCGATGATGGCAAGACCATCAAGTTCCTCTGGCGCCTCTTCGACGGCTCGCTGGTCGAATCCGTGCTGATGCGCTACCCGAACCGCATCACCCTGTGCATCTCCTCGCAGTGCGGCTGCGGCATGAACTGCCCATTCTGCGCCACCGGCCAGGCCGGGCTGACCCGCAACATGTCCACCGCGGAAATCCTGGACCAGATCGTCCAGGCCAACCGCGTGATCGCCGAAGGCGGACTGGGCGGCCAGAAGCACCCGGACGAGCGCGTTGGCAACATCGTGTTCATGGGCATGGGCGAGCCGCTGGCCAACTACAAGCGCGTCATGAACGCCGTGCACCGCATGGTCGCCGAAGCCCCCGAAGGCCTGGGCATGAGCGCCCGCGGCATCACCGTGTCCACCGTGGGGCTGGTTCCGGCCATCCGCAAGCTGGCTGATGAGAACGTCCCAGTGACCTTCGCGTTGTCCCTGCACGCGCCGGATGACGAGCTGCGCGACGAGCTGATCCCGGTCAACTCCCGCTGGAAGGTCGACGAGGCGCTGGATGCCGCCTTCGACTACTACGTGAAGACCGGTCGCCGCGTTTCCATCGAGTACGCGCTGATCAAGGACATGAACGATCACGAATGGCGCGCAGAAATGCTGGCCAAGAAGCTCAATGCCCGCGGCCGCGGCTGGGTGCATGTGAACCCGATTCCGCTGAACCCGGTTCCGGGTTCCATCTGGACCCGAAGCGAACCGGATATCACCTCCAAGTTCGTTCGCCGCCTCGACGAGCTGGGCGTGCCGACCACCTTGCGTGATACCCGCGGCAAGGAAATCGACGGCGCTTGCGGCCAGCTGGCCGCCGACGGCGACAAATAGCATTATTCGCGGAGACCAGTTTTCTGGTCTCCGCGGTGCTTTAACCAGGTAGCTCGAATCGCGAGATGGGCTGCGCGGGGTAAAGTTCAATCATGGCCGTTTCAGACCCGTTATTTCTTGATAAGACCAACCCAGAGCTGTGGAACTCGATTGGAAAGTTCTCCAACGAAGTGGCCAAGTCCTACCGCGCCGCCGGTGTCAGCGACCGCACCGCAGAGCTGGTGAACCTGCGTGTTTCGCAGATCAATGGCTGCGCCTATTGCCTGGACCTGCATGCCCGCAAGGCGTTGGCTGCTGGCGAGAGCCTGCAGCGCATCAACCTCTTGCGCACCTGGGATGAATGCGGCGGCTTGTTCAGCGAAGAGGAATGCGCGGCGCTGGCCATTGCCGAGGCCGCCACGGATCTGCCAAAGCCCGAGGAGCGCATTGCCGCGGTGGCTTCTGCCCGCCTGGTCCTGACCGATGAGCAGGTGGCGGCGATCCAGTGGATCGCTGTTGCCATGAACGCCTTCAACAGGATTTCAATTCTCTCGCGCCACCCGGTGAAGGAACGCGAGCTGTCCTGATACCCGGGCAGCACAAGGCGTTCAGGACAACGCAGCTTCGAGCTGCTGGCCACCAGGGATTGCCGTGTACTGTGGGTTCCGCTGCTGCTCGCTTTTCGCGAGGACTACAGTTTTTCCTGCGCATCGGTGCTGCGAACTGCCGCGGTATAGCGGCGCTCGAATTCGGCCGCGCTCACCAGTTCGCGTTCCACGCGGAAGGAAGATTCCGGGATGCCGAGGATCGCCGCGATGAGCGTGCGGGTGTAGCTGGCGATCTTGCGGGACTTCCGGGTGCAGGTGACCTGGTCCAATTCGGGGACCCAGATGTTCCACCAGCCGCCCTCTTTGCCAACGACGGCATGGAATACTTTTTGCTCGTTCAACGCTTCTCCTGCTTTCAGCCGATTGCTGCCCGGGCAGCATGGAATCTCTTGTTACAGTCTCCCCGGTCGCCCAGCGATCAACAAGCATGGCGTGGCGGAACATGTTCCGGAGTTCTCAGGCGTGTTACAAGTGCAAGAACTCCACGGCGACTTTCCAGAAATCCCTTGACGCGACTGCTTCCCCCGCATACCTTTGATGTCATATTGATATATCACTTCATGGCTTTGCGCCATCACGGGGGAATTGAATGCCCAGCACTTCATCAACGCAGGTTCCAGAAGCAACATCCAAAAAGGGAAGGCTGGTGCGCGTAGCAACCTACGCCGAGGCGATTATCGCCTTTCTCATCGGCTCCGGATTCGCCACGGGACAGGAGATTCTGCAGTACTTCACCTCCTACGGCTATGCCGGAATTTTCGGAACCGGCCTGCTGGTCTTGCTGCTCATGAGCTACGTCGCCGTTGAATTCTTCATAGTCGGCCAGGCAAAGAAGTTCGAGAAGCCGTCAAGGATCTTCCACTACTACTGTGGCAAATACCTGGGCACCTTCTTCGACTATTTCTCCGTCCTCTTCGTTTTCCTCAGCTTCACCGTGATGGTCGCCGGCGCTGGAGCAGTTTTCGAGGAACACTATGGAATGTCCAAATACTTTGGCGGCGTCGGCCTGGCCATCGTGGTGGGATTGAGCGTCTGGTTCGGCTTGAAGAACCTGGTGGATGTCATTGGCAAGATCGGTCCGTTGATCGTGGTTGTTGCCGTCGGGCTTGGGCTGATCGGCATCTTGCGCAATCCGAGCGGAATTGCCGAAGGGCAGGCGCTGCTGCCAACCCTGGATCTGACCCAGGCATCAACTAACTGGTTCATGTCGGGGCTGTCCTACGTTGGCTTCTGCATGCTGTGGCTGGCCGCATTCCTGACCGCTCTGGGCAAGACCGCGCGCAATCGCAAGGAAGCCACCGCCGGGGCGCTGACCGGAGCCACGGTCTTCTCGCTGGCGTGCGTCATTGTCGGTTTGGGCCTTCTGGCCAACATCACCCGAGTGGGCGGCACAGAAATTCCGATGCTGGTGCTGGCCGCCGACATCAATCCGATCCTGGCCGCTGGTATTTCGGTGATGATTCTCGCCGGCATCTACACCACCGCCGTGCCGCTGCTGTGGACGGTCTCCTCGCGGTTTTACGCCGACCGGACCCAGGGCTTCAAATACCTCACCGTCATCTTGGCCGTCGCCGGAACCGTCATCGGCCTCCTGCTCCCGTTCTCGCAGATGGTCAACCTGGTCTACGTGGTCAATGGCTATGTCGGCGTCCTGCTGCTGGTCTTGATGCTGGCCAAGACCGTCCTGCGCGCGGTGCGCCGGCAGCCGTTGTAACCGCGAGCCGGCCGCTGGGAGGACCGGGGTAGCATGGGATGCTGGGACTTGGGTGGGCGCGAATCAGCCGAATCGCGCCTCACCCGGCCGTGCGGGCCCGCCGCACCAGTAACCAGTGAGGACAAAGAGTGCAGGTATCCCAGCGCGCCAAGGTTGCACCATTTGAAGTGATGCAGATCGTTGAACAGGTCACGAAGATGCGCCAGGCCGGCCACGACGTGATCTCGCTGTGCGTTGGCGAACCGGGTGGCGGGGCGCCTGCCGCCGTCAATGAGCTGGCAGCACAGCTGCACGGCGAGCATGCAGACTTCGGCTACACCTCAACGGCCGGCCTGAGCGAAACCCGCCAGGCCCTTGCCGATCACTACCGTGACAGTTATGCGGTGCAGATTCCCGCGAAGAACTTCGTCATGACCACCGGATCCTCCGGCGCTTTCCAGCTTTCTTTCCTCGCCGCCTTCGATTCCGGCGATGTGGTGGCCTTGGCCCGCCCCGGCTATCCGGCCTATGCCAATATCCTTGGTGCCTTGGGCCTGACGGTGGTGGACTTGCCGACCACCGCCGAACAACGCTTCCAGCCCACCATCAAGAATCTGGAACAAGCCAAGAAGGAGCATGGCCGTCTCGACGGGCTGGTGGTGGCCTCGCCGAACAATCCCACCGGCACGATGTTCAGCGCCGAGGAGCTGCGGGAGCTGGCCTTGTGGTGCGAGGCCAATGGGGTCCGGCTGATCAGCGACGAGATCTATCACGGCATCGAGTTCGACCCGCAGCGCAAGGGCCACACCTCATGGGAGTATTCGCGGACTTCCATCGTGGTTTCTTCCTTCTCCAAGTACTGGGGCATGACCGGATGGCGTCTTGGCTGGATGATCGTTCCCGACGACTTGCTGCCAGCGGTGGATGCACTCGCATCAAACCTTGCCCTGTGCGCCCCGGCTCCTGCCCAGCGCGCCGCGGTGGCCGCCTTTACCCCGCAGAGCCTGGAAGAAGCGAACGCGCGCGTTGGCGAATTCGCCCGCACCCGGGAACTGGTGCTCGGCAGCCTGGAGAAGCTGGGCATCGAGCAGGCCGCGCCTGCGGACGGCGCGTTCTACCTTTATGGCCGGTTGGCCCCTGGAGTGCTGGAACATTTTGGGTCGGCCAGCGGCTTCTGCCAAGAGGTTTTGAAGAATGCGCATGTGGCGCTGACACCGGGCGGGGACTTTGACCCCTTCGAAGGCCATCTGTTCATCCGGCTGTCTTTTGCCGCCGGATACGAGCGCGTGGCCGAAGCCCTGGAGCGGGTGGACGCGTTCCTGCGCCGGAGTCTGGCCCTGGGCTAGATGTCCACAGTTCGCTTCCCAACGTGCTGCGGGGAGGACTCGGCGTTGGACAGTAGTGGCGAGGACGGCGGAATAACCGGCCTCGCCACTACTGCGTCAAGGAGTTCTGATGTCCGAGTTGCCCAGGCCTGTGATTCATGAATGCCTGCCCTGCTATTTGTATCGGGTGGCTTCGGACGCCGCCTGCGATGGAAGCCTGCGGATGCTCAGTTTTTATCGTGATGAATGCGCTCCGCGAGCCAGCGCGCTGGAGAAGAAAATGCGGGTGCTCGGCGGATATTGCGACTGCGAAGTCCTGCTGAACGTGGTGCGGCCGGCAACCACCGAGGCGATGCGCCTGATCGATGCGGGCGAGGATTTGGTCTGCAAAGGAGTACGCCGCGGCACCATTCAACCTTGCGAAAATTGGTTGATGCGCCACGGCGTACAGTGGGGTGGCGGCCGATTCGGCCGCCGAAGTGCTTAGAAACTAGTCTTCGATCCTCTTATTTGGCTTGCGGGCCTTGAGCAATTCAACGCCGATAGGGATCACTGAGAGCAGAACGATCAGAATGAAGATGATGTCGATGTTCTCTTCGATCCAGCTGAACTGTCCCAGCCAATAGCCCAGCAGCGTGACGCCGATGCCCCAGAGAGCGGCACCGATCAGGTTGAAGGTGACGAAGGTCTTGTGGTCCATCTTGGCCACGCCAGCGATGACCGGGACAAAAGTGCGGACGACGGGAACAAAACGTGCCAGGATCACTGCGCGGCCACCGAACTTCTCGAAGAATTCGTGGGCGCGTTCAACATTCTTTTGCGAGAAGAAGCGCGAGTCCGGCTTGTTGAAGACGGCCGGGCCGGACTTCCTGCCGATGATGTAGCCGGTTTGGTCACCGGCGAAGGCGCAGATGAAGATCGCCAGGGCAAAGAGCCACAGCGGTACGTGAATGGTTCCGGTGGCGATGAGCATGCCGACGGTGAAGAGCATCGAGTCGCCTGGCAGGAAGAATCCCACGAGCAATCCGGTTTCGGCGAAGACAATGACGCAGACCAGCAGGACAACCCATGGTCCGAGTTCCGGGTTATTCAGGAAGACAGCCGGGTTCAGCCAGTCTGGCAGGAAGGCCGCTCCCACGGTCGGCGACGCAAAGTCCGTCACGAAGGAAAGAAAAGAAGATTGATCTAGCACAGGAAAAATCCTACGGGATGTCACTGTGAGTTTCCCATAGGGGTATCCCGAAGCTCCGCTGCTGGATTGCCCGGCCACAAGGGAGAAAATCTCCAATGTGTTCGTTGACCCGGAGGGATCATGGTTTTCCGCCAGATTGGCGACAGCAGCCATCGGGCATCTCGTGGCGGCGAGTTGCCAAGCTCACAGTCGGTCCAGAAGCAATCAACTGCATGGTTGAATCCGGGCAACTAATTTCCGCCCATGACAACGGTCATGGGCAACACATGACATTCTGCTCTTCTGCCCACCTGGCAAACGGGGAAGACTGTGAAACATGGAAACGCTAATTAAAGCCGATGCGGTTTCTCTCCGAGGCCTGAAGAAGACTTTCTCGACGCCGCGCAACAAGGTTGAAGCCGTCAAGGGCATCGACCTGAAGATCCAGACCGGGCAGATCGTGGCCTTCCTGGGACCCAATGGAGCCGGCAAGACAACCACCGTGGACATGATCCTGGGGCTGACCCAGCCCACCGGGGGATCGGTGGAAATCCTCGGCCTGGATCCGCGCCAAGCGATCTTGTCTGGCCGGGTCTCGGCCGTTTTGCAGACCGGTGGGCTCCTGCGTGACATGACCGTCAAGGAGACCGTGTCCGTCATCGCCCACATGCATGAAAAGGCCGATCGCATTGGCCCGGTCATGGAACGCACGGGCCTGGACAAGATCGCCAAGCGGCGCGTGGGCAAATGCTCCGGAGGCGAGCAGCAGCGCATCAAATTCGCCCTGGCCCTGCTGCCCGACCCGGATGTGCTGATCCTCGATGAGCCAACGGCCGGCATGGACGTGATGGCCCGCAGGGACTTCTGGGCCACGATGCGCGCCGAAGCCACCGATGGACGCACCATCATCTTCGCCACGCACTATCTGGAAGAAGCCCAGAACTTCGCCGAACGCACCATATTGATGAGCCAAGGGCGGATTGTCGCTGACGGGGCGACCGAAGAGCTGCGCAAACTCATCTCCGGCCGCACAGTCAGCGCTTCCTTCCCCTCGCCAGAACACGCCGACCGGGCCGCGGCTTTTGGCGACTCGGTGCAGGTGGCCGAGCGCAACGGATTGCGCCTGTCCTTCCACAGCGCAGATTCTGACCGCTTCGCAGCCGCCCTGCTTTCCGAATACCAGGGCTACGACCTGGAAATTTCCTCACCGAGCCTGGAAGACGCCTTCATCCAGCTGACCAAGGACGCATCATGATGAGCACCTATATCCGCGTGGAATTCGCGCGGCACTTCCGCGACGGGTACAACCTGATCTTCGCCCTGCTGCTGCCCGCGGCAATGTACATCCTGTTCGGAAACATCCCCAGCTACACCGAATCCGCGCTGGGCGCTGGAAACGTGAAGTTCTATCTGATGATTTCCATGGCTGCCTACGGAGCGGCGGTCAGCACGGTAGCCATCGCCGGCACCGTGGCCACCGAAACCATGCAGGGGTGGGGCCGGCAAATCGCCTTGACCAGAATGCCTCCGGCCATGTTCGTTGGAAGCAAGATGATCGTTGCCGCGACGGTCGCTGGCGCTTCGGCAGCATTGGTCTTCGCCTTGGGAGCGGCCACTGGGGCCGAAGTCCAAGAAGGCTGGATCTGGGGCGCGAGCTACCTGATCATCCTGCTCGGCGCCTTGGTTTTCGCCTGTTATGGCATTGGGGTGGGCATGATGTTCAAATCCGAATCAGCCCTGGGCCTGGCCTCGGGACTGATGGTGTTCTTCGCCTTCTTCGGCAACGTCTTCATGCCCCTGGAAGGAGGCATGCTCGACGCGGCACGCTTCACCCCGATGTACGGCTACGTCGCACTGGCCCGCTACCCATTGCTCAAGGACATGCCTGCCGGAGTGGACATGGCGCCGGATGCCCTGTGGATCCCAACCGCTAACCTAGTGGCATGGGCACTCATCTTCGTTCTCTTCGCGGTTCTGGCCACCAGGAAGGCCAAGGCTCGCCAGTGAGCCAGAGCCAGCCCGGCGCCGGCGCAGCGGCCGATCTGCCCTGCGGCTTCGACGATGACCAGAAATTCTGGGATCGCCGAGGCTGGCTGATTGCCGGGGTCTGGGTGATTTTCCTGGTCTTCCCGGTTCTGGACCTGGTCCTGGATGACTATGCGCTGCCCACCCGGATCATCGGCCTGGCGCTGATTGCCCTGTTCGCCGCCGTGTACCTGAGGTCCTATGCGCAGTTCTCGTGGACGATCGGGCAGGGCGGAACTAGCGCCCGCCGGGCGCAGGCGAGCTTCCTGGTCCTCTGCGCGATCATCGCCGCAGGCATCCCGGTCATCGGGCTGACCACCATGGGGCTTTTCCCCTTCATCACCTCGTTCGCGATCTTCCTGCTGAGCAGGACCTGGGCCATCGCCACCTATGCGGCGGTGCTGGTGCTCAGCTTCGCGCTGCCGATCATCTTCGGGCAGTTCATGGATGCGATCTTCCTGATTGGCCTGAACCTCGTGCTGATGGTGGTGTATGCCATCACCGTGGCCGCCATCCGGCGCTCGACCGCAGCGGAAAAGATCCGCAGCGACTACCTGCTGGTGGCCGAGCAGGAACGTGTGGCCAGGGATGTGCACGATGGCATCGGACATTCGCTGACCGCTTTGAATTTGAAGGCGCAGCTCGCCCTGCGGCTGATGGACCAGGAGCAATACGCCCAGGCACGCAGGGAACTGGAGCAGCTCAGTGCCTTGGCCGTGGACGCGCTGGATTCGGTGCGCACCACGGTGCACGGGCTCAGCCGCCAGGACCTGGCCGCGGAATTGGCCGAGCTGCAGCAGGCTTGCAGCGACAACAACCTGAAATTCAGCGTGGCAGGCACCGCCGAGCAGGTGCCGATGCAACTGCGCTCGCACGTGGCGTGGATCCTGCGCGAAGCGGTCACCAACGTGCTGCGCCACGCCCACGCCAGCAGAATCGTGCTGCATCTGGAACCGGGCAAGGTCAGCGTTGATGACGACGGCGACGGACTGCAGGCCAGCACCCCGGGCCATGGCATCCGGGGAATGCAAGAACGCGCCAGGCAGTTCGGCGCCAGCTGCACCGTTGGGGCGTCACGACTGGGCGGAACCAGCGTGCAGGTAGCCTTTGGCGCGAAAGGGAGCAAAGCATGATCCGGATACTCATCGCCGATGACCAGCACCTGGTCCGCGGTGCGCTGGCCGCCCTGCTGAACCTCGAAGAAGATATCCAGGTCGTCGCGCAATGCGCCGACGGGGACGAAGTCGCAGCTGCCCTAGTTGAGCACCCGGCGGATATCGCCTTGCTGGATGTGCAGATGCCTCGGCAAGATGGGCTGCGCACCGCGGCGGAACTCAGGGCCAGCCACCCGGGGGTGAAAGTGCTGATCCTGACCACTTTCGACCGACCCGGCTACTTCCGCCAGGCCTTCGAGGCCGGCGCCCATGGCTTTCTGGTCAAGGACTCGCCACCGGCGGAGCTGGTTGCCGCCATCCGCAGGGTTTCTTGCGGGGACAAGGTCGTGGATCCGCAGCGCGCCATGCTCAGCGTGGAGGCGAGCAGCAACCCGCTGACCGGGCGCGAGCGCGAGATCCTGTCGCTGGCCGCCTCCGGCTCGCCGGTCTCGCAGATTGCTTCCGCGGTGCACCTGTCGGTGGGAACCGTGCGCAACCACCTGTCCAACGCGATCGGCAAAACCAGCACCGCCAACCGCATCGAGGCGGCGCGCTACGCCCGTGAGATGGGCTGGATCTAGCGAGTCGCGAAGTGCGCAATCAGGCCGATCACCCAGATGGAAGAGGCCAGCAGCACGCAGCCGAATTCCACCACGATGCCCAGGCCCATGGCCTTCAATGCCGCCCAGGAAGAGCTGAAAGCACCGGAGATCTCGCGGCGCCGCACGCTTTCCCCGGCAAAGAGCCCCACGGCAAAGCCGATAAACAGACCCAGGACCGGGATGATGAATGCCCCGGCGATGGCCCCGATCGCGGCAAAGAGGATCGACCCCTTGGGAACCTGGTGCTCCTTGAGCTTCCTGCCGGTCAGTATGGCCGAGGCGGACCATCCCAGCACCGCGATTCCCATGCCCAGGCCGGCGGCCCACCAGGAGGCGCTGGAGCCGAGCAGCCAGCCCCAGGCCAGCAGGGTGCCGATGGTCAGCAGCGAACCGGGCAGCACCGGGAAGATCGTTCCCAGGGCCGAAACCACGAGCAAGATTCCAGCAAGAATGGTGTAAATAATCTGTGTATCCACCCACCTAGTGTGGCACGGGCACGACTGCATGGTCTTCAGCGCAGGTCTTCTGCACCCCGCGTCGGCGAGCAGGCCCTGGCAGCTACGCAGCTGCAGCCTGGAATAACGAGGGGCGTACTGCGAAGACCAAGCTGATCAAGCTCCAAGCCCATCTCGATGCTGCCCAAAGACGGTGACAGCATCGAGCATGGTCCCATGGCCGGAAGGGCCAACCGAACGTGCGAAGCTGATGCCCGGCGCCACCCTCGTGCAGTGGCGCCCTGGCAGGCTGCGTTGGCGTGCTGCCAGGAGAGGATCCCTTGTTCTCCGGGGCAGGCATGCCGAGCGCAGAACCTTTCCCACGTGCAAATCGACCGAATAGTCCCATTGGGTTTTTAACTTTTTCTCTAGAACTCCTAGTCGCCGGACTGAAATTTCAGGGTTCGAATGTTTGTGGCAATTCTGTAATAAAAAAAGAAAATTTACCCAGACTCTTCCAAGGCTAAATTGTTAGCGCTAACATTGTGAGCACCGACACAGGCATCCCGCATTCGGAATCAATCACTCGACAGTCGGCGGGGACCCACGAGAAGGACATCTCAATGAAGCGAAAGACCTTTTTACGCGCAGGAATTGCTGCGCTCTCTGTTGCAGCCATGGCGGCTTTGACCGCCTGCTCAGGCTCGGACTCTGGCGGATCTGCGGCATCCGGCGGCGGCTCGGAAACCATCTCCATCGGATTTTCGCAAGTTGGCGCTGAATCGGGATGGCGCGCGGCGAACACCAAGGACATCCAGGACACCCTCACCGAAGCCAATGGCTTCAAGCTCAGCTTCTCCGATGCACAGCAGAAGCAGGAAAACCAGATCCAGGCGCTCCGCTCGTACATTGCCCAGGGCGTAGATGTGCTGGCTTTCTCGCCCGTCGTGGAGACCGGATGGGACGCAGTGCTTCAGGAAGCTAAAAACGCCAACATTCCGGTAGTGCTCACCGACCGCGCGGTCGACACCGCAGATGACTCGCTCTATGCCTCATTCATCGGTTCTGACTTTGTTGAAGAAGGCAAGCGCGCTGGGGACTGGGTGGCAGAGAACTTCAAGGATGAAGAGCTGAAGGTGGTGGAACTGCAAGGGACCACCGGTTCCGCTCCTGCCATCGACCGCAAAGAAGGCTTCGAAAAAGCAATCGCTGGCACTGACATCAAGATCATGGATTCCCAGACCGGCGATTTCACCCGCGCCGGCGGCAAGCAGGTCATGGAGGGGTTCTTGAACTCGCATGACGACATCGACCTGGTCTTCGCGCACAACGACGATATGGGACTGGGCGCCATCGAGGCCATCGAGGCAGCAGGCAAGAAGCCGGGCAAGGACATCAAGATCGTCACCATTGACGCGGTGAAGGATGGAATGCAGGCCCTGGCAGACGGCAAGATCAACTACATCGTTGAATGCAATCCGCTGCTCGGGCAAGACCTTTCCGAGATCGCCAAAAAGGTCGTCGCTGGCGAAGCGGTGGAGAAGCGCATCGTGGTTGAAGATGCAGCTTTCACCCAGGACGAAGCAGCCAAGGCCTTGCCAGAGCGCAAGTACTAAGCGCCAAGGGCATCATGATCCGGCGCACGGGGTTACTGTGCGCCGGATCATCAACTAGCAACAGATTACGGACCCATAGAGGCAAGTTAATGATTGCATCAGAACCTCAACAGCGGCCAAACGCAGCCGATATCCCCGAGTACCCACCAACTTCACCGGTAGTCCAGATGACCGGAATCACCGTGGAATTCCCCGGCGTCAAAGCACTGGACAGCGTTGATTTCAGGCTATTTCCTGGCGAAGTCCACGCCCTGATGGGAGAGAACGGCGCGGGAAAATCCACGCTGATCAAGGCGCTGACCGGAGTCAACCAGATTGCTGCTGGCACCGTCATGGTCAGCGGAGCCCCAGCCCGTTTCAGCGGCCCTGCCGACGCGCGGGAACATGGAATCTCCACGGTTTACCAAGAAGTCAACCTGTGCACTAACCTGACAGTCGCTGAAAACATCATGCTTGGCAGCGAACCACGACGTTTTGGCGGTCTGGACTGGCACAGCATGCGCCGCCAAGCCAAAGTGTTCCTCACGCGAATGGGGCTGGGCATCGACCCTGCCAGCTCCTTGGGATCCCATTCCCTGGCGGTCCAGCAGCTCGTGGCGATTAGCCGCGCCATGGTAGTCAACGCCAAGGTCCTGATCCTTGATGAGCCGACCTCATCGTTGGATACCGATGAAGTGGAACAGCTGTTCGACGTCATGCGCCAGCTGCGCCAAGATGGCGTGGCAATCCTGTTCGTCTCGCACTTCCTGGACCAGATCTACGCCATTTCGGACCGCATCACGGTTTTGCGCAACGGCGCATTGGTCCAAGAACGCCTCACTGGCGAGCTGCCGCAACGGGAGCTGGTCTCGCTGATGATCGCCGGCACCCCGGATGCGCAGGTCGGCCAAGCCAACGAGCGCAACTCCAGCGGTTCGCGTGCCGAAAATGCCAAGCCCTTGCTGCAGGCCGTAGGCCTGGGCCGCAAGGGTGCAGTGCAACCGTTCGACCTGGAACTTTATCCTGGCGAAGTCATCGGAATGGCAGGGCTGCTGGGTTCTGGGCGAACTGAACTGGCTCGACTGCTCTATGGCGCAGATAAGGCCGACGAGGGGTCGATCAATCTGCAGGGGGCACCGGCAAAATTGCGTACCCCTCGCCAAGCTCTTGGGCACAAGATCGCCTACACTTCCGAGGACCGCAAGGGCGAAGGCGTGGTCGGCGACCTGACCGTGGCCGAGAACATCATCCTGGGACTGCAAGCCGCTCGTGGCTGGACCCGCCCGATGCCAGCGGCCAAGGCATCACAGGTCGTTGAAGCCTATATCAAGGCGCTTGGAATACGACCGGCCAACCCCCAAGCGCTGCTTAAGAACCTATCGGGTGGAAACCAGCAAAAAGTCCTGCTGGCCCGATGGCTGGCGACTGCTCCGAAACTGCTGATTTTGGATGAACCCACGCGAGGCATAGATATCGGCGCGAAAACCGAGATCATGAACCTTGTTTCAGAACTGGCCGAGCAAGGCATGGCGGTGGTCTTCATTTCCGCCGAGCTGGAAGAGGTGCTGCGCCTCTCGGATCGCATTGTCGTCATGCGCGATCATGCGAAGGTTGCCGAAATACCCAGCACCCCAGACGTGGACGTGCCACGACTCATTGAAATCATCGCTTCCGGGGAAGAAGACAAATGATCCGCATATTCAAACACCGGCTGTTCTGGCCGCTGGCCGCGCTGGCGGCACTATTGCTGGCTTGCAGCATCAGGCGCCCTGGCATTCTGGGCATCACCGTCCTGGATGGGCATTTGTTCGGCGCCCCGATCGACATCCTGCGCAATAGCGCGCCGCTGCTGCTGGTGGCCTTGGGCATGACGCTGGTCATCGCAACCCGAGGCATCGACCTGTCAGTCGGGGCCACCGTTGCCATTGCCGGGGCCGTGGCCCTGACATTCATCGCCAGTTCCGAGCATCCCGGATCGCTGGGAACAGCGCTGGGCGCCATCGTGGTGGCCCTGGGATTATGCTTCGTGCTGGGATGCTTCAACGGCATGCTGGTGGCAAATTTCGGCATCCAGCCCATCATTGCCACGCTGATCCTGATGACTGCTGGCCGCGGCATCGCCATGCTGATCACCAATGGCCAGATCACTACGGTAGCCAGCGCGCCTTTTGGCACTTTGGCGTCCGGATTCCTGCTGGGGCTTCCGGTGGCCGCCATCATCGCCTATGGGGTCTATATCGTGGTAGCGCTCCTGGTGCGCCGCACCGCCCTGGGCATGCTGCTGGAATCCGTGGGCATCAACCCTGAAGCCAGCCGCCTTGCCGGGGTTAAATCCAAAACTCTCGTATTCACCGTCTATGTCCTGTGCGCAATGCTCTCCGGCTTGGCCGGGCTGATCTTCGCTGCGAACACCATGGCCGCCGATGCAAACAACGCTGGCCTGTTCATCGAACTCGATGCGATTCTGGCTGTCGTGATTGGCGGCACGTCATTGGCCGGAGGCAAGTTCAATCTTTCGGGCACATTGATTGGCGTGCTCATCATTACCACCCTGAGCCTGACGGTGACGGTGCTGGGGGTATCGCCGCTGGTGACCTCGCTCTTCAAGGCCATTGTCGTCATCGCGGTAACACTGATGATGTCCACGCGGTTGCGCGCCATGCTGGCCGGACTGCGTGAGCGCCGCCGTTTCCAGGAGGTCAACGCATGAGCACCGCAACTGCCAGCACCACGCCCCGCCCGTCGCTGCGTCTCTCGCTGGACCGGCGCTACCTCCCGGTGCTGGGCACCGTCATTGTTTTCCTCTTGATGCTGCTGGTTGGCGGCCTGCGCTACGAGAATTTCCTCTCGCCGGCGGTGATTTCCAACCTCTTCATCAATAATGCGCACCTCATTGTGCTTGCCACGGGCATGACCTTCGTGATCCTCACCGGAGGCATCGACCTCTCGGTCGGCGCGGTCTTGGCCTTGTCCTCGGTGATCACCGCAACCCTGCTGCAGGCCGGAGTCCCATTGGCCCTGGTGTTGCCGACAGCCTTGCTGGCTGGCTCGCTCATTGGCCTGGGCATGGGAGTGATGATCCAGTACTTCGACGTGCAACCGTTCGTGGCCACCCTGGCTGGGATGTTCCTGGCCCGCGGCCTGTGCTTCATCTTCGCGCCAGAATCGGTGCCAATCCGGCACGAGGGCTTTACCTCCTTGACCAACTGGAGCCTGGCGGCCGGACGATGGCGGTTGACCGCGGCCGTGCTCATCGCGCTGCTCGTCGTTGCCGGGGCCTGGTGGACGCTGCACCGCACGCGCTTTGGCCGCACCGTGTATGCGGTCGGCGGTGGCGAGCATTCTGCCACCCTGATGGGGCTGCGAGTAGCTCGCACCAAAGTGATGGTTTACGTCATCTCCGGTACTTGCGCCTCGCTGGCAGGCATCCTGTTCGCGATGTTTTCCCGCTCAGGATATGCGCTCACCGGCGTGGGCATGGAACTTGACGCGATTGCGGCAGTGGTCATCGGCGGCACGCTGCTCGTCGGCGGGATGGGTTTTGTCGCCGGCTCAGTCGTAGGCGTCATGGTGCTTGGGCTGATCCAAACGATCATCACGTTCGAAGGAACGCTCAGTTCATGGTGGACCAAGATCGTTATCGGTGTCTTGCTGCTGATCTTCGTGATCCTGCAGCGAATACTTTCCCTGCGGAGGACCTAGTGCCGTAGCGAAAAAGTCCAGGGTTCGGCACGACCGTGCCGAACCCTGGACCATATCCAGCCGCCGATCGGCGGCGAATATCCCTTCGCGAGAACGGTGTCTTTTGCCGGAACCCGTCCTCGTCATCACGACGTTAGCACGTCGAACTACCTCATGGAGGTTCAAGTAAGTGATGCATCCTCGTAAACGATGGGCCGTGCCACTGGCGCTGCTCGTTTCACTATCAATCCCCGCCTCGGCTCTAGCCGCGGTTCCACAACTGGCTAGGCCGAGCTTGCCTTTTGCCACCTCAGATGCAGATGAATCAGCTGCTGATTACGAGGCCTACGTCTTCCCGTATTTCACTGGTGAAAGCACCGACGACGGAGAGAAAATCCACCTGGCTGTCTCGCAGGGCAATGATCCCAACAGCTGGTATACCCTCAATGACGGCGAACCCGTCTTGGAATCGACACTGGGAACCAAGGGCCTGCGCGACCCCTTCCTGATCCGTTCCCAAGACGGATCCAAGTACTATCTGCTGGCCACGGACTTGAAGATGTACGGCGGCGGCAGCTTCGGCGACGCGCAGGAAACCGGAAGCCATTCGCTGATGATCTGGGAGTCCTCGGATCTGATCAACTGGTCGGAGCAGCGAGAAGTGGAGCTGGCTCCGGAGAACTCCGGCAATTTGTGGGCTCCGGAGGCGCATTGGGACGAGGCTACCGGCCAGTACATCGTCTACTGGGCCTCGGCGCTCTATCCCTATGATGTTCCCGCTGACCAGCGCGATATCACGGACTCCTATCAGCGCATGATGTACTCGACCACCACCGATTTCGTCGACTTCTCCGAACCCAAGGTGTGGATCGACGAACGCCAAGGCCCGGGACTCGGGATGATCGACTCCACCGTCGCCGAGGTGGGCGATACCTACTACCGCCTGACCAAAGACGAGGGCGACATGAGCGTGCGCATGGAATCCTCCCCGGAGCTGCTGCGCACCCAGGGGGTGAGCGAAGGCGATGGATGGGAGATGATTGCGGAGCAAATCGGTGTCGGCCAGCCGAACCCGTGGGGCGGAACATTCACCTCGGGCGAGGGGCCGACCATGTTCCCCTCGCTGACCGATGACAGCTGGTACCTGATGATCGACCAGCCCTCCTATCATGGTGGCAACGGCTACATGGTATTTGAATCCGAGGATCTGGCCGGAGGGGACTGGACCAGTGTTCCCGACGCGAAATTGCCCACCAGCCCGCGCCACGGAACGGTCCTGCCAATCACCGCCGAGGAGCAACAGGCACTGATCGCCGCCTACCCGCCCGGCGAGGAGCCCGAACCGCCAGGGCCCGTCGTCCCGGGCCCTGACCCTCAGCTTCCGGAAGGCACTTTCCGCGAGGAATTCGACGGGGCCGAGCTCGATGACAGGTTCTCCATCATCAACGAGCAAGCAGGCGCATGGCAGCTGAAGGACTCCGCGCTGACCCTGACCTCCCAGCGAGGAGACACCTGGCAGGACTCGAACGACGCCAAGAACCTGTTCATGGTCGATGTCCCCGCGGGCGACTTCTCGGTGGCAACCCACCTCACCTCTCCGGTATCCAAGGACTTCCAAGGCGCGGGGCTCCTGGCTTGGAAAGACTTCGACAACTACGTGCGTGCAGGCCTGGCGCATGTCTCCAGCGCTCCGGGCGGTCCGGTCGTAATTGAAAGCGCCGCCGAATCGGCGGGAAGCTATGCGTCCCAGTTCACCGCGCGTCCCGGATCAACCACCGAGTGGCTGCGTCTGGACCGCAAGGGCAAGGAAATCACCGTTTCCTACGGCGATGCAGAAGGCAATTGGGCGAAAGCCGCAAGCTTCAGCGTGGATTGGAATGCCACCAAGGTCGGCTTGTATGCGCTCGCCGCCCAAGACGGCACCGGCCATTCGGCCACCTTCGACAGCTTCTGGCTCAACGAAGCAGGTCCGGCGGACCTGGTCCCGGAAGGACCGTTCACCTTGGAGCCCGCCAAGGAGCTGGGTTTTCTGGCGGCCGATAAGAAGCAGCGGCTGGAGCTGAGCACGACCAGGCCCAGCACGGCACTGCGATTCACTGCTGCCGAGGCTGCAGATACCGGCCCCGATGGCCAGCATCCACTGGTCTTGTCAGCCCAGGCCGGCAACGTGGACGTGAAAAAGGGAAAACTGCAACTGACCAAGGATGCTGGCACTGCATGGCGGCTGGTTGATGCAGGTGGCGGAAAAAGCCTCCTGCGCCTGGCAGGGGCGTCCGATGACGCCGCAGCGTGGGTGGTGCGCCATAAGAATGGTTCTCTGCGCTTGGGGTCAAAAGCCGATGCCGTGAGCTTTGCCCTCGGCTCTGGCGAGCTGGGGCAGCAGGAACTGTCCATCGATGGCGACGCCACCGCGCATGAGATCAGCGACACGATGTACGGCGCCTTCTACGAAGATATCAATTACGCTGCTGACGGCGGGCTCTACGCAGAAATGGTGCGCAACCGCTCCTTCGAGTTCAGCGCGGCCGACAACAAGGACTTCACTGCGTTGACCGGATGGGAAACGGTAGGCAATGCCGGCATCCACGTTCGTTCCGAGCGCGATCAGTGGCTCAACGACTCCAATCGCGCCTATCTTGAGCTGGAGGCCCAAGCACCGGGCGATGGAATACGAAATCTCTCCTACAACGAGGGCCTTGCCCTGGACAAGAGAGCAAAGTACGACTTCAGCGTCTTCGCGCGCTCGCCAGAAGCCAAGGAAATCGATGTCAAGCTCACAGATGCCACGGGTTCCAAGGTTTATGGCGTCGCCACCATCGCTGTGGACGGCAGCGACCAATGGAAGAAGTACACCGCCACGATCAAGGCCAAGGACACTGTAGCTGCTGGCCGGCTGGCACTGTCGGCTGCTGCGGCTGGATCGGTGAAGCTGGATATGATTTCGCTGTTCCCGCAGGAGACCTGGGTGGGCCCGGTGAATGGAAAATCCGTGCTGCGCAAGGATCTGGCAGAAAAAGTGGCCGACTTGAATCCAAGCTTCCTGCGTTTCCCGGGAGGCTGCGTGACCAACGTCGGAACCTTCGACACGTACTTGGAATCAGATGGCCAGGACCGCCAGCGAACATTCCAATGGAAGGAAACCATTGGCGCAGTGGAAGAACGCCCGACCAACTGGAACTTCTGGGGCTACAACCAGTCCTATGGCATTGGCTACCTGGAATATCTGAAATGGGCCGAGGACCTGGGGGCCACCCCGCTGCCGGTAGTCTCCGTCGGAGCCAACGGTTGCGGTTCTAAAATTCCCGAAATGACTGATCAGGAGCGCATCGACCGCTGGGTGCAGGACACCTTGGACCTGATCGAATTCGCCAACGGAGGCACCGACACCACATGGGGAGCCAAGCGCGCGGAACTGGGCCATAGCGAGCCATTCAACTTGGAATACATCGGTTTGGGCAACGAGGAGGTCACCAAGACCTTTGAAGCGAATTTCCCGAAGTTCCGCGACGCCATTGCCGCTGAATATCCCGGCATCACGATCATTTCCAATAGCGGGCCGGATGACACCGGAACCCGATTTGACGAACTGTGGAAGTTCAACAAGGACCAAGGCGTGGATATGGTCGATGAGCACTATTACAACGACCCGTCGTGGTTCCTGGGCAACGACGAGCGCTACGACTCCTACGACCGCAGCGGCCCGGAAGTGTTCCTTGGCGAGTATGCCTCGCGAGGCAACACCTTCGCCAACGCCCTCTCGGAAGCTGCCTACATGACCGGCCTTGAACGCAACTCGGACGTGGTCAAGCTTGCCTCCTACGCACCGATGTTCGCCAACGAGGACTATGTGCAATGGGCCCCGGACATGATGTGGTTCGACAACGACCAGTCGTGGGGCTCAGCGAACTACTACAACCAGAAGCTGTGGATGAACAACGTGGGCGATCAGGTGGTGCCTTCCGAACTCAGCGGCAACAGTTCCACCGCGGCTGATCTGGCGGGAGGCGTTTTCCTGAGCAGCTGGCAGACGAAAACCGCATACGACAATGTGAAAGTCACCGATAACAGCTCCGGCCAGGAGCTGTTCAGCGACGACTTCTCCGACGATTCCAACTGGGAGGCCCAACGAGGCAACTGGAAGATCAAGGACGGCCGCTATGTGCAGTCGGATACCGGGATCGAAGACGCCCGTACCCTGGTCAGTGGAGCCTATGACAAGGACTGGAAGAACTACACGGTTGAACTGACCGCCCGCAAGGACGCTGGCAAGGAAGGCTTCCTGATCGGCTTTGCCGCCGGGGCGGCGGACAAGTTCTACTGGTGGAACCTCGGAGGCTGGGGCAACACCCGATCGGTGCTTGAACGGGCCGATTCGGCACGCCAAGGCGAGGTGGCGGCAGGTCCAAATCTCAGTTTGGAAACCGGCAAGGACTACCAGGTGAAGATCGTGGTCGATGGGAATACCATCAAGCTCTATCTGGATGGCGAGTTCCAATTCCAGTACACCGAGCCTGCCGCCAAGCCGCTCTACCAGGTGGTGACGCGGGACAGCGCCACCGGCGAGCTGATCGTCAAGCTGGTGAACCCGACCGCCATGGCATCGCAGACGAAGATCTCCGTGGATGGCGTCAAGATCGGTTCCACGGCCAGGGCCACTGAACTGGTAGCTGCCCCTGAAGCGCAGAACACCAAGGAGGATCCGACCAATGTGGTGCCCAGAAAGTTCAAAGTCAAGGCCGGCAGCACGGGCCTTGACTACGAGGTTCCGGCCCACTCGGTCACTTTCCTGAGGCTGGAGGTGAAGTAACAGTCCAGCAAAGTCCGTGCGCCTGCCCCGTACCAGCGATAGATTGCTGGTACGGGGCAGGTGCCTTTTCACCCTGTGCCGATCAAACTGCAGTTCTGGGCAGGGAGGCAATTATGGCTCGCGAAGCGAAAGTCCTGGTGGGCATCGAGGATTCAACCGCCACCGTCCTGCTGGATAATCCCGGACAATATAACGCGCTGACCAAGGACATGTGCCTGCAGCTGGTGGGGGCCTTCGCCACTCTGGCGGCCGATCCCGCGGTGCGCGCCATCGTCTTGCGCGGAGCGGATTCCAGCTTCTGCTCGGGCATCGCCATCGACCAGATGGACCGGGTGCTCTTCGACTGCGACGAACAGGGGGCGCTGATCAACCACTTCGATCTGGTGGACCGCAGCATCCTGGCCTGCGGCAAAACCACCATCGCGGTGGTGGAGGGCAATTGCTATGGCGGAGGGTGGCAACTGGCCTCGGCCTGCGACATCCAGCTGGCCAGCGACCAGGTGCGCCTGGCGATCACCCCGGCCAAGATCGGGCTGCTCTTCCCGCGCCCTGGCATTGAGCGGCTGGTGCGCACAGTGGGGGAGCACCGCGCCAAATACCTGCTGTTTTCCGGTGCCCGGCTGCCGTCCGATCAGATCGGCAGCTGGAACCTGTTCACCCGCATGGTGCCGCAGGCCGAACTCGAAACCCAGCTGGCGCAGCTGCTGGCCCAGCTGCACGCCAACTCGCCCTACTCGATCGAGCGCACCAAGGAAGCCATCGCGCTGGCGGTCGCTGGCGAGGGAAGCGATAGCTGGTGGGACTCCGTGTGGGAGGAGAATGCGCAGAACCGGGACCTGGCCGAGGGGCGCGCGGCCTTTGCGGCGCACCGCGCCCCCGACTTCCGGCCGGCTACCCGTTCTTGAACTGCGCGATCAGTTCGCGCTTGAGGATCTTGCCCGACGGCCCGAGCGGGAACTGGTCGACGATCTGGATATGCCGCGGGTACTTGTAGGCGGCCATCTGCTCCTGGGCCCATGCGCCCAGCTGCTCGGGGCTCAGCGAGGAACCGGCCTTGAGCGTCACCGACGCGGCAATCTCCTGGCCATGCTTCTCATGCGGCACCCCGTAGACCGCCGCATTGGAAACCTCCGGGTGGCTGGTGAGCACCTCTTCGATTTCGCGTGGGTACACGTTATAGCCATTGCGCAGGATCATGTCCTTGGTGCGATCAAGGATGCGCAGGTAGTCATCCTCGTCCTTGGTGCCCAGATCCCCGGTGCGGAACCAGCCATCCACCACGGCCTGCGCCGTGGCGTCGGGGCGGTTGAGGTAGCCGGAGAAGAGGTTGTGCCCGCGCACCACCAATTCGCCCAGTTCCCCGCGCGGCAGCAGGCGGATTTCATCGGGATAGGCCGGATCGGCGATCTCCACATCCACGCCCCACACCGGGGTGCCGACGGTGCCGGGGCGGGGTTCGCGCCCCACATGGTTGAAGCAGGCCACCGGCGAGGTTTCGGTCAGCCCGTAGCCCTCGTAGATCCGCGAGCCGAAGCGCTGCTCGAAGGCGTCGAGCACCGATAGCGGCAGCGAGGCGCCGCCGGAGATCGCATAGCGCAGCTTCTCCGGCTTGCCTTCGCGCTGGGCACCGGCCTCCAGCAGCGCCACGTACATGGTCGGGACCCCGAAGAACACGTCGATGTCCGCATCCAGCACCAGGTCCAAGGCCGCTTCTGCGGTGAACTTGGGCAGCAGCATCACCTCGGCGCCAATGCGCAGGCCGGTGTTCAGCACGCAGGTCTGGCCGAAGGTGTGGAACAGCGGCAGCCCGCCAAAGAGCTTGTCGCCCTGGCGGATGTCCATGGTGTTCAGCAGCGTGGAGTGGGTTTGCTCGATCAGCGCCAGGTGCGTTCCCAGGGCGCCCTTGGGCTTGCCGGTGGTGCCTGAGGTATAGAGGATCGTGGCAATGTCCTCGGCTCGGCGTGGCAGGTAGGTGGTGATCGGGGTGGCTTGGGCGGCAAAGTCCTCGAGCCGGTTGCCGGCGCTGGCATCCGGGTCCATGACGGTCAGCAGCCGGACCCCGGAGTGCTGCGCGCCCTTGGCGCCTTCGCCCAGCAGCCCGGCGGCGCAGACCAGCAGCTTCGCTGCCGCGTCTTCGAGCACATAGGAGATTTCGCGGGCCTTGAGCAGCGCGTGGATTGGCACCACGGTGGCGCCCAGGGACAGGATGGCGTAGTAGGTCCGGGCGAAATCGGTGACGTTCGGGATGAGCACCGCGACCCGGTCGCCCTCGGATATGCCCTGCTCTTCCAGCGCCCCGGCGTAGGCCCTGGCCTGATCCCAGAGGTCGCGGTAGGTGGTGCTCTGCCCATTCATGGTGATGGCGTTCAAGCCGGGATAGCGAGTGGCGCCCTCGGCGAGGATTGCCGCCACCGAGAGGGTGAGATTGGATGTGCTCATTGACGTCTCCTCGACACCGTAGGGATAGGAGTATGCCCTGCATCACAAACAAGCGTAATGGAACCGCGATTCAAATCAAGATATCCGGTTTCGTAATAATCCCTATTTGTGCCCGGAATCCGTTGCTGATCTGCGGGGAACCGGAATAGACTCAGCCCATCGAGCTGGATTGAGCGCGGAATGGGGTAGCGATGCCGGGAGCCAGGGAACCGCGGGCCGAACCTTGCTGGGCGGATTTGCTCACCAGCGATCTGGGCAGTGCCGTCGAATTCTATTCACGCCTCTTCGGCTGGCGCTTTGACGATGGCCCTGAGGCCCGCGCTGAAGGCTACCTGCCGGCCTACCTCGATGACCAGCTGGTTTCCGGGCTGGTGCACAACGACCGGGACTCGGGTGCGCCCGATGTCTGGACCACCTATCTGAATGTGGCCGACGTCCACGCTGCCGCCTTCGCCGCGCGGCTGCATGGCGGCAAGATCCACCTCAAGCCGGTGGAGATCCCCGAGCAGGGGACGCTGGCGATGATCAGCGACCCCGAGGGCATTGGCGTTGGCCTGTTCCAGGCTTTTGACGCCGGCGACCTGCACTCCGCGAGGCGCCACGGCACCCGCATCTGGAGCGAGCTGCACACCAAGCATTTCGACGCGGTGGCGCGCTTCTATCGCGAGGCCCTGGGCTGGGAGCTGAGCACGGTTTCCGATTCACCCGAGTTCCGCTATTGCACCTTGGGGCAGGGCTCGGAGGCGCTGGCCGGAATCTATGACATTGCGGGCCAGGGCCCGGAAGCGCAGGCCGGATGGCGGACCTATTTTGCGGTCGACGACGCGGATGCAAGCGTGGCGCTCGCCGAGTTGCTGGGAGGCGCGGTCATCCGGGAGCCGCAGGATTCCTTCTTCGGGCGCATGGCCGTGCTGCATGATGCCACCGGCGCCGAGTTCTCGATCATCCAGCCGACGCGGCACCGGGCCTGAGCGCCCCGCAGTCGCGGGCTTCTGTCGCGTTCGCCATATATGAAACCGTTTGCAAATACAAGTGTTGAACTGCGCTGGGAGCTGCACCATAATTGGCTCGGAAAGCGATTTCCAATGGCGGGCATCGCTCTGATCTGACATGAAAGGGATCATCGTGTCATCAATTTCAAGGAAGCTCTCTGTACTCTCGAGCACGGTCGCCGCGCTGGCCCTGGCAGCAACGGGCGCGCAGGGCGCCGTCGCGCAGCCTGCGGAGCAAGCGGAAGCTAACGTTTTCATGACCACGGACCAAGCCCCAGGCTGGGCCTCGCAGAACGGCGGCACCAACGGCGGCGCCGGAGCCGATGCGCAGTCCACCTACACCGTGGCCAACCGCCAGGAGCTGATGGCGGCCCTGGAGAACCACGGGGAGCGCGACAAGCCGAAGATCATCTACGTTTCCGGGACCATCCAGGGCAACCAGGCCGCCGACGGCACCTTGCTCGGGGAGCAGGACTACGCGCCGGGCTACGACGTGGCCAAGTACCTGAGCTGCTTCGGCGAGGACGGGACCTGGAGCGACCAGAGCCACGAGTACTGCGGCCAGCAGCGCCGCGCCAGGGTCACCGGCAGCAATGCGCTCAAGCGCCAGTCGGAGATCTCCATTCCGAGCAACACGACCCTGGTGGGCCTGGGCGAGGATGCCGGCTTTGTCCAGTCCAACATCATGCTGCACCTGGCCCACAACGTCGTGCTGCGCAACCTGTCGCTGGAAGCCCCGGTCGACTACTTCTCCTCCTGGGATCCATGGGACGGCGAGGACGGCGCCTGGAACGCCCGCTTCGATGCGATCTCCTCGGTCACCTCCACCAATATCTGGGTGGACCACGTGACCCTGGGCGATGGCCGGTACCTTGACCGCGACGCGCCCATCGGCCCCAACGGCGCCCCGATGAACCGCCACGACGGCCTGTTCGACATGAAGGACGGCACCGACTTCGTCACGCTGAGCAATTCCCACCTGCTCAACCACGACAAGACCATGCTGATCGGCTCCGGGGATGACAACGCGGACACCGACGCCGGCCGGCTGCGCGTGAGCATCATCGGCAACTACTTCGAAGGCATCCAGGAACGCGCCCCGCGCGTGCGCTACGGCCAGGTGCACGTGGCCAACAACTACTTCCAGGGCCGGGTGAACGACCCGGACTCCCCGGTCACCAGCACCGCGGCCGGCGGCTACCACTACTTCCTGGGCCTGGGCTACCAGTCGCAGGTCTTCTCCGAGCGCAACGCCTTCGACTACACCGGCCCGGGGGCCGACGCCTCGGTAGCGGTCTACGTCTGGAACGCCAACAACTTCCACGACGAGGGATCCTGGTTCAACCAGCAGCCGGCCGACCTGGATGCGATCGCCGCCGGGCAGTACGAGCAGCGCGCAGCCCAGGCCAGCGGCGACCCGCTGCCTGACTGGGCGACAAAGGGCTTCAGCAACCAGCTTGACTGGACCCCGCCCTACGGCTTCACCGCGATGGATACCGCCAGCGGCGTGAAGCACCATGCCAAGACCGCCACCGGTGCCGGGGTGCTGGAGGTCGCCGCGCCATAGCCGGCGCAGCAAAAAGGGGCCCGCTTTAGCGCGGGCCCCCTTTGCTGTGCGGGTTAGTTCTTGGCGAAGTTCGGGACAACCTCGTCGATGAACAGCTGCAGCGAGCGCTTCTTCTCCTCGTGGCTCATGGAGTTGTCGTTCCAGAAGCTGTACTCGGTGACACCCAGGCCGGCGTAGTGGTGCAGGCGCTCAATGATCTCGGCCGGGGTGCCGATCATCGCGGTCTGGTGCAGCGATTCCGCGGCGAATTCCGGCCGGCCCTCGAACTTCTGTTCCGGGCTTGGCTCGAAGAAGCCGTCCACGGCCGGCGCCTTGTTGCCGAAGACCGCGTCGAAGGTGCGGTAGAACTTGGAGATGGCTTCGGCGGCCGGGCGCCAGGCCTCGGGCTGATCGGCACTGTGCACGTAGGTGTGGCGCAGCACCATGATGTCCGGGCGGTCGGTGCGTTCTGGATGGTTGGCGATGGCGGTCTCGTACTTGCGCATCAGGTCCTCGACCTCCTCATCGCCCTTCATCAGCGGGGTGACCATGACATGGCAGCCGTTGGCGACCGCGTAGTCGTGGGATTCCGGGCTGCGCGCGGCCACCCAGACCGGAAGCTTCTTCTGCACCGGCTTGGGCACGGAGGTGGAGGTCGGGAACTTCCAGACCTCGCCGTCGTGCGCGTAATCGCCTTCCCACAGCTTTTGCATGGCCGGGATCAGCTCCTGCATGGCCTTGCCGCCGTCGGTGGCCGGCATGCCGCCGGCCACGCGGTCGAATTCGAACTGGTAGGCGCCGCGGGCCACGCCCACCTCGGCGCGGCCGCCGGAAATCACATCCAGCAGGGCCAGCTCGCCGGCCGCGCGGATCGGGTTCCAGAACGGGGCGATGATGGTGCCCGAGCCCAGCCGAATGGTGGAAGTCTTGGCCGCCAGATAGGCCAGCTGCGCGATCGGGCTCGGCGAGGCGGTGTATTCCATGCTGTGGTGCTCGCCGATCCAGACGGTGCTGAAGCCGCCGGCTTCAGCCATCTGGGCCAGTTCGACCAGGTTCTGGAAATGCTCCTCGTGGCTCAGCGAATTATCGTAGCGTTCCATGTGGAGGAAGAGGGAAAAGCGCATGTCATGCTTCCTTCGTGGGTTAGGCGTTGCGGTTTAGCGGCGTTCGGCGATGGTTTGGTTGCCGCGGGACCAGTGCTCGTGCTCGACTTCGCGCACGATCACGGTGATGTTCTCGTCGGCGGCGTCGACGGTGTCCACCGCGGCCTGGTGCACCGCGGCGATGAAGCTGCGCAGCTGCTGTTCGCTGCGGCCCTTGGCGATGGAAATATCGATCAGTGGCATGGGTGGCTCCTTAGGCGCGCATGACGAAGGGGTCGGCGACCGGGGATTCGTCGGTGTTGATCCAGACCGACTTCAGCCGGGTGTACTCGTTCATCGACTCCAGGCCGTGCTCGATGCCCACCCCGGAGCTCTTGAAGCCCTGGCGCGGGGACATCGGGGACATCGCCCGGTAGGTGTTCACCCAGATTGTGCCCGCCTCCAGCCGGCGGGCCATGCGGTGGGCGCGGGCCAGGTTCTGTGTCCAGACGCCGGCGGCCAGCCCGTACTCGGTGTCGTTGGCCGCGGCCAGCAGCTCGTCTTCATGCTCGAAGGGCATGATCGCGGCCACCGGGCCGAAGATCTCCTCGCGCACCACGCGCATGTCGTTGGTGACGTCGGTGAGCACGGTGGGGGAGAAGAAATAGCCGGGCAGATCTAATCCGCCGGGCCGCGAGCCGCCAGCCAGCACGGTGGCGCCTTCCCCGGCGCCGATCTGGACATAGGAGGAGACCTTGGCCAGCTGATCGGCGAAGGCCAGCGGGCCCAGCTCGGTGGCCTCGGCCAGCGGGTCGCCGATGATGATGGACTTGGCGCGGTTGACGACCTTTTCCAGCAGTTCGTCGTAGACCGACTTGTGGGCGAAGACCCGGGAGCCGGCGATGCAGGTCTGGCCCGCGGCGGCATAGATGCCGGCCACCACGCCCATGGCGGCGTTGTCCACGTTGGCGTCGTCGAAGACGATATTCGGCGACTTCCCGCCCAGCTCCAGGGTGCAGCCGATGAAGCGGCTGGCGGCCTGCGCGGCGATGGAGGAGCCGGTGGCGGTGGACCCGGTGAAGGAGATCTTGGCCAGCAGCGGGTGGGCGACCAGCGCGGCGCCGGCCTCGGCGCCGAAGCCGGTGACCACGTTGATGACCCCGGCCGGGAAGCCTGCCTGGTCGGCCAGTTCGGCCAGCAGCAGAACGGTGCGCGAGGTGTACTCGCTGGGCTTGATGACCACGGTGTTGCCGGCGGCCAGGGCCGGGGCGATCTTGGAGATGGTCAGGGTCAGCGGCGAGTTCCACGGGGTGATGGCCCCGACCACGCCCAGTGCCTCGCGCTGGGTGTAGTTCAAGATGGCCGGGTTCATGCTCGGGATCTGCGAGCCCTGCACCTTGTCGGCCAGTCCGGCGTAGTAGTAGAGGTATTCGGGCAGGGTGGCCAGCTGGCCGCGCATCTCGCGCAGCAGCTTGCCGTTGTCCAGCGACTCGAAGCGGGCCAGCTGCTCGGCATTCTGCCCGACCAGATCGCCCAGCCGGCGCAGCAGGTGGCCGCGTGCGGTCGCGCTCAGCGAGCTCCAGGCGCGGGAGGTGAAGGCGCGGTGGGCGGCCTTGACGGCCCGATCCACGTCTTCGGCCGTGCCGCGGGCGGCCTCGTAGAGTTCTTCAAGGGTGGCCGGATTGGTGCTGGTGAAGAAACGATCTTCGCTGGGAGCAACGTGCTCGCCGTTGATGAAATGCAGGTAGCGCTCGCTCATGCCTGATTCCCTTCATTGTCGCTGAAAAATTTGTTCAATTCGCCGGCCAGTGCCACCGGATTCTCCACCGGGAGCATGTGCCTGGCCCCGGGGATGATGCGCAGCCGGCAGTCGGGGATGGACTCGGCGAGCCGGCGGGACATCTGCGGGGTGGATCCGGGATCCAGTTCCCCGGTGATGGCCAGGGCCGGCTGGATAATGCCGGACAACTCGCCTGCGATCTCGCGGTCGCTGCGGGCGAAGACCGCATAGGCATGCACATAGGATTCGACGTCATTGCCGGCCAGGGTCTGCCGCGTGGCCTCGATGATCCGCTGGTCCACCGCGGTTTCCCCTGCCGGGAACCAGCGCTGGATGGCGCGGTCGATGCCCTGGGCGAAGTCCGTGCCGGCGGTGGCCAGGCGCTGTTCCACGGCGGCGGCCTCGTCGGCGGTGCGCCGGCAGACCGAGTTGACCGCGGTCAGGGTGCGCACCCGGTGCGGAGCGAAGCGTGCCAGATGCTGGACGATCAGCGCGCCGAGCGAGAAGCCGACCAGGTGCACCGGGTCCCGGGTGTCCAGGCGCGCCAGCACATCGGCCGCCAGGCTCGCCAGGTCCTGCGCGGTGCGCAGGGGCGGCTGTCCGCCGTGCCCCGGAAGATCCAGGGCCACGGTCTGGTGCGACAGGTGCTCGCGCAGGGGCTGCCACATGGTGTGGTCCAGGCCCACTCCGTGCAGCAGGACTACCTGCGGGCGCTCGGTGCTTGTCATGGGTGCTTCGCTCCGTTTCGAGTGCTGCTGGGGGCTACTGTTCGGTGGACAGCGGGGCCAGGCGTTGTTGCGGACGGCCACGGGTGGCGGCCGCCAGCGCGATCAGGATCTCGCCCGGATGCGGGGCATCGGAGACCTTCACTTCCACGCTCTGGTGGTGCGAGCGGATGGTCGCATCGGTGAAGTGCTTGAGCGGGATGTCGAACTGCACCCCGGCTGGCCCGCGCTTCTCCACTGCCGGAAGCAGGGTGGTGGCCTTGGCCGCGTCGCGGAAGTGGTTGCCGAACTTCAGGGTGTGGATCAGCGCCGAACCGTGCTCGATTTCGCCCTCCAGGCCCACAATGGCGGCCTTGCCGTAGGCCTCGAGCGGTGCGCCCAGGGCTTCGATTACCCGTGGGGCCAGCAGCGCGCCGAGTTCTGAAGCGACCGCATCGATGCCTTCGTTCAGGTCCTCGACGAAGCCCTGTCCGGCCCAGGGGTTATCGAACACGGCGGCGACAATGGCCACCTTGGCCACGGGATCAACCGGGCGTCCGCCTTCGGTGGCGATTTCCTCGACGATGGTCACTAGCTTGCGGTAGTTCATAGTTGGATTCCCTTCAGGATTTCGGATGTTACCGGGCGATCGGTGGTTCGATCTCCGATGCGGGCATGGGGCCGCGGTCCGCTGGAGGCTGCGGCAATCACCGCGATTTCCCCGGCGTGCGGGGCATCGGGCAGGTACAGGTCCATGGTCTGGTAGTGGGTGCGGGTGGCCGCAGCGTTCTTGTGCCACATCGGCACGCGCAGCGTTTCCCCGGGGACGCCGCGTCCGTCGGCGAAGCAGATGATGGAGGTTCCGCCCAGGGCTTCGCGCAGCAGGTTGCCGAAGTACGGGGTGTGGATCAGCGCTCCGGCATGCTCCAGTTCGCCGTCGCTGCCGACCAGGGCGGCCTTGCCGAAGGCCTCGACACTCTCCACCCCGCCCAGGGCCTCCAGCAGACGGTCGGAAATCAGCTTGGCCAGCAGCGGTGCGATGGCTTCGGTGCGCTCGGACAGATCGTGATCCGGACCGGTGCCCAGCCATGGGTTCGCAATGACCGCCATGGCGGTGGCCCGGGTGATGGTCCCCAAATTTTCGTGCGGCACTTCTTCAACGGTGCTCGATAATTTGCGCAGTCCGGTCGCTGCGGCAAAATCCGAGTAGCCAGCGAGTGTCGAACGGGTGCTCAGGTCGCTGGAAACGATCAAGGGAGGGTTCATCTGGATCTTCTTTCGTCTGGAGATCGGCGTCGGCCGCTAGCCCTTGGGGGCCTTGTCGTCTTTGAAGGCGGCGATGGTTGCTAATTGGCTTGAGGCGGCCACATGGCGGCGCATGACGAGTTCAGCGGCCAACGGGTCTTTTGAGCAGATGGCATCAATGATTGCCTGATGCTCGCTGGCAGAATTCTGCAGACGCCCCGGCTGGCTCAGGGTCTGCGAGACAATGCGCTGATAGGCCAGCTGATTCATCAGCAGGTCGTAGTGCTCGGAAAGCTTCCTGTTGTCGGCTCCAGCCACCAGGGTGCTGTGGAAATCGTGTACGAGGCGCGAGTACGCCTCAGTGTCTCCCCGCTTGACCGCGAGCTGGCTTTGCTCGACGTTGTCTTTGAGATGCTCGAGTTCAGGCACCGGGCCGCGCCGGGCCATCAGCCCGGCGGCGAGTCCTTCAAAAGACTCCTTCAAGGCAAACATTTCGTTGATTTCCCGTTGAGTGGGTTTTCTGACGAATGTTCCGACCCTGGAGCGCACTTCCACGAGGCCTTCGCGTTCCAGCTGTTTCAGGGCCTCGCGAATCGGAGTTCGACTGACCGAGAACTCCTGGGCCAGGGCCGTCTCTGCCAGCAGGTCGCCAGGCAATACTGCGCCGGTGACGATCATTTGGCGCAACCTGCTTAGCAGCGGCAGGTCAACTGCATTGTCTTGGCTGGTTTCAATCACTGAACTCTCTTGCATACAAGAACCATATCCACAGATGATCATGTATGCAAGAGATTCCTGACAATTCACGAATTTTTAAAGATTTCTGGAAATCTGTTGACTATGTCACATGCTTTGCTAGCATTTCTTGCATGCAACAAACACAACTTTCGCTCCAGCAAGTCAAGAATGCCCTCGTCGCCTCATGGGAAGCAGCATGGGACCACGGCAACGTGGATTCACTCGATGAGATCCTCCACGCCGATTACCAGCGAGTCAGCAACAAATCCAAGAAAGTCTCGACTGCCCAGTCCTTGAAAGAAGACATTTTGGCAGTGCGCGAGGCCTTCCCCGACCTGGTTACGACGATCGACCACTTGCTTGTTGATGACGCGGAACAGTCCATCGCCGTATTCTGGCGGACGAACGGAACCTTCACCAGGGCCTTGCAGGGCGTGCCGGCCACCGGCCATAGCGTGGAAACGCGGGGTTCGAATCTCTTGAAAGTCCAGGACGGGAAGGTCATTTCCGAGCAAGTCACGTGGGACCAGAGCGAATTGCTGGAAGACGTGGGAGTCCCATCGCTCAAATCGGCTTTTGAAACGCCGGACGACGGAATCGTCGTTGACGATCTGAGCGGGGTTCCGAACTTGGAGGAGCTCAAGGGCTTCAACCGGCAGTTCATCACCGGCGTCACCGTGGTGACCACAAAAGATGAGAACGGCGCACCGCGAGGGCTGGCCGCGAATTCCTACGTCTCGGTCTCCCTGGAGCCGCCACTGGTACTGGTATGCGTCCAGAAGACGACGAGCACCTACGCTTCGCTCTTCAAGTCAACGCACCTGGGCATCAACATCATGAGCAACGAACAGCGTGAAACCGTGGGCACCTTCGCCTCCAAGGCGGACGACAAATTCGCGAACCTGGCCTGGCACGAAGGACCGAACGGCACTCCGATGCTCGACGGTTCCGCTGCGTCGATCGAGGCCGAAATCAAGGAGCGCTTCCAGGCCAAGACCCACACCGTATTCATTGCGAAGGTCAAGCACTCGGAAGTCGCAGACATCGAACCGATGATCTACAAGGCCGGCCGATTCTTCGACGGCGCAGAATTGCAAGCACTCTAAGCCAGCCGTGAGCAGGCTCCACTATTGCTAAGGAATTCAAGGAAATGAATATCGACACGAACCGCAATCAGGGGCCGGTGGGCGGGCCAACCCTCACCGGTGGCGAATTGCACCATGCTTCGAGTTCGGCCGACTCCAAGAAGGTCTATCAGAAACTCCATGGCCCGGGCAGCGTATTGGCTATTTCGCTGCTGCTAGTTGTTGCGTTCGTGTTGTGGGCAGCGATTGCCCCGGAACAGCTCAACGGACTGATGTCCGGCGCTTCCTCGTGGTTTGCGCAATACATCGGCTGGAGCTACCTGGTGGTCACGCTCGGATGCATCTTCTTGATGCTGTTCCTGGGCTTCTCGCGCTACGGTGGAATCCGGCTGGGCAAAGACCATGATCGTCCCGAATTCTCCACCTGGGCGTGGATCGCCATGATCCTCGGGGCGGTCATGGGGATTGGATTGATCAGCTATGGCGCGGCAGAACCCATGAGCCACTTCATGGATCCGCCGCACAACCGGGCCGAGCCAGGGACCATGGATGCGGCGGTTCTTGCGCTGCAATTCTCCTACTTCGATTGGGGACCGAACGCGTGGGCGCTCTTCGGGGTCTTCGGCCTGGCCATTGCCTACTCAACCCACCGCCGCGGAAACTCGGGGCTGGTCTCGGTGATGCTGCGCCCGATCCTGGGCAAGTCAATGGATGGCGTGCTGGGCAAGACCATCGACGTTTTCACTGTTCTGGCAACGCTCTTTGGCACGACGACGTCCCTGGGGCTGGGCGCATCGCAAATCGCCGAGGGATTCAACCGGTTGTTCGGCATTCCCACGGACATCTTCGTCAAGATCGTCATCATCGCTGGCGTGACGATCATCTTCACCCTCTCCGCCCTGTCCGGAGTGGGCAAGGGCATCAAGTGGCTTAGCCAGGGCACCATGATTGGTGCCGCCCTGATCGGGATCTTCGTCTTCATCTCCGGTCCATCCGGATTCATCAGCAATATCTATTTCCGGTCCATGGGCCAGTTCCTGGCGGAATTCCCTGCGGTGGCGCTGCTGACGCCGTCAAACGCCGAGGACCTGCAGTGGATGCAGTGGTGGACCTACTTCATGATGGCCTGGTGGCTGAGCTGGGGAGCCTTCGTCGGCATTTTCTTGGCGCGCATTTCCAAGGGCCGCACCATCCGCGAGTTCGTGATTGCCGTGATGGGTGTTCCATCGCTGGTCTTCAGCATCTGGTTCAGCATCTTCGGCGGAACCTCGATGCACCAGGAAATGCACGGTTCCTCCGGCATCGGCCAGGCCACCCTCGCCGATACCAATAGCACCTTCTTCGCGATGCTGGCCGAGCTGCCCTTGCCGGCAGTGACCTCTGCATTCACGGTGATCCTCGTGGTGCTCTTCTTCATCACCGGTGCAGATTCCAATACCTACGTGCTGGGGACCCTGACATCAGGCGGAAATATGTACCCGAAGCGCCCGATCCTGACCATCTGGGGGCTGCTGACCGGAGTCTGCGCAATCGTGCTCCTCCTGGTCGGTGGCCTGGAAGCGCTGCAGCAAGCGGCCATCTTGTCGGCCGTTCCGTTTACGGTCATTGTGACGCTGCTGGGCATGTCGCTGGTCAAGGAGCTGAGGAACGACACCCGGCTGCCGCTGGCGGCCTACAAGGAAAAAACGGCAACGGGAGTTCGCAGCGGCCAGTGAGCAGTTGCCGGGCTGATTTGCGGCCTCCAGGGACATCGGGCACTGCGTTTTCGCCTGTGGTGTGCGAGTATTGGCCAGAGCAACAAGAAGCACCGCAAGGAGCAGCCAAGATGGGCCGTAAGATCGTTCGCCGCCGGGTTATTCGCGCCACGCGAGAGGGCGGCTGGCGCCCGCGCGAGGAGAAACTGGCCGGCGAGGAACCGCTGGAAATCCGTTTCGGGCATACCTCGTACACCACCTCGATGCGCACCCCGGGCGACGATTTCGACATGGTCGCCGGGTTCCTCGTGGGCGAGGGCGTGATCCGGGCCTCCGAGCAGCTGCTTTCCCTGCGCTACTGCGCGGGCACCGATGAGGAAGGCAACCAGACCTTCAACGTCATCGAGGTGCAGCTGGGTCCCGGGGCCACGCCCCCGGATGCGGCGAAGGCGCGCAATGTGGTGACCAGTTCGGCCTGCGGGATCTGCGGCACCAACTCGATCGACGAGGTGCGCAAGAAGGCCGGGTTCGAGCTGGATGCCTCGGCCGGGTCGATCGAACTGGAGACCTTGCTGGATTTACCCGACACCCTGCGCGAGTCGCAGAAGCTGTTCTCTTCCACCGGGGGAGTGCACGCGGCGGGGCTGTTTTCCACCGCCGGCGAATTGCTGATCCTGCGCGAGGACGTGGGGCGGCATAATGCGGTGGACAAGGTGATCGGGGCGGCGCTGCGCTCCGGAATGCTGCCGCTGAAGGATACGGTGCTGCAGGTTTCCGGACGCGCCTCCTTCGAACTGGTGCAGAAGGCGGCGATGGCCGGAATTCCGCTGCTCACCGCGGTCAGCGCGCCTTCCTCCCTGGCCGTGGATCTGGCCGATGAGACGGGTCTGACGCTGGCGGCTTTTTCGCGCAAGCACAGCGTGAACATTTATACACATGCGCATCGGATCAATAAGGCGTAGCCTTGTAATATGTGAGCTGGATATCAGTACCGGTCGCGTCACCACCAGGAGGGTTTCATGCATCGTTCGGCACCTAAAAAAGACATCAACGAGGATGATCTGAAAGTCAGCGAACCTGCCCATGCCGCCGCGGGCCTCAAAGCGGTCATGGTCTCCATGGAGCGCGGCTTCAGCCAGGCCGGAGCATCGCGCACCCTGCGCTCGATGCTGCGGGTGAACCAGCATGGCGGCTTCGACTGCCCGGGCTGCGCCTGGCCCGAATCCATCACCGAACGCCGCAAGCCGGCCGAATTCTGCGAAAACGGCGCCAAGGCCATCGCCGAGGAAGCCAGCGCCCGCACCGTCACCCCCGAATGGTTTGCCCAGCACTCCATCGAGGACCTGCGCGACAAGACCGAATACTGGCTGGGCTCCCAGGGCCGGATCACCACCCCGATGATCATCCACGAGGGCGAGAGCCACTACCAGCCGATCAGCTGGGCGCAGGCCTTTTCCACCATCGCGGAGCACGTGAACGCCACCACCTCCGATCGCTGCGTGTTCTACACCTCCGGGCGCACCGCCAACGAGACCGCGTTCATGTACCAGCTGCTCGCCCGTTCGCTGGGCACCAACAACCTTCCGGACTGCTCGAACATGTGCCACGAATCCTCGGGCACCGCGCTGAATCCGACGATCGGCATCGGCAAGGGCACCGTCTCGCTGGAGGACTTCGAGCACACCGAGCTGATTTTTGTGGTTGGCCAGAACCCGGGCACCAACCACCCGCGCATGCTCTCCGCGCTGTCCGACGCGCGCAAGCGCGGGGCCCGCGTGGTCGCGATCAACCCGCTGCCCGAAGCCGGCTTCTTCGGCTTCAAGGATCCGCAGACCGTGGGCGGCATGCTGGGCAAGGCCGAGCCGGTGGCCAGCGACTTCCTGCAGATCAAGGTCGGCGGGGATCTGGCCCTGTTCCAGGCCTTCGGCCACCTGCTGCTCGAAGAGGAGAAGAAGAACCCGGGCAGCGTGGTGGACCACGAGTTCATCGCCCAGGTGACCGACGGATTCGACGCCTACCGCGCAGCGCGTGCCACCGTGGACTGGGAAGCCACCGAAGAGGCCACGGGCCTGAGTCGCGAGCAGATCACCGAGATCGCGCAGCTGCTGATCAAGTCCAAGGCCACCATCATCTGCTGGGCGCTGGGGTTGACCCAGCAGCCGCACTCGGTGCCGACGCTGAAGGAAATCATCAACCTGCTGCTGATGCAGGGCAACTTCGGCAAGCCCGGCGCCGGCGCCTGCCCGGTGCGCGGCCACTCCAACGTCCAGGGTGATCGCACCATGGGCATCTGGGAGAAGCCCACCGAGAAGCTGCTGGCCTCGATCGACGCCGAATTCGGCATCAGCTCCCCGCGCGCCCACGGCTACGACTCCACCGAAACCCTGCACGCCTTCGAAAAGGACGAGGTAGACGTGTTCGTCTCCATGGGCGGCAACTTCGCGCTGGCCAACTCGGACACCGAAGCGCTGGAAGCGGGCATGCAGCGGGCCAAGCTGACCGTGCACATCTCCACCAAGCCCAACCGCTCGCATGTGGTGCACGGCAAGACCTCGCTGATCCTGCCCACCCTGGGCCGCACCGACAAGGACGACAAGCACCCGGGCGGGGCGCAGTTCCTCTCGGTGGAGGACTCCATGTCGGTCATCAAGTCCACCCGCGGACGGCTCACCCCGGTCTCCGAGCACCTGCTGGCCGAACCGGTGATCGTCGCCCGCATGGCCCAGGCGATCCTGGGCGAGGACCACCCGGTCAACTGGCGCGCCATGGCCGAGGACTACGACGTGATCCGCGACCACATCGAGAAGGTGCTGCCCGGCTTCGAGAACTTCAACGCCCGGGTGCGCGAAAAGAACGGCTTCGTGCTGCCCAACCCGCCGCGCGACACCCGCTCCTTCGCCACCGACATCGGCAAGGGCCGGTTCACCGTCTCGGACTTCGAGGCGCTGAAAGCCCCCGAGGGACACCTGATCCTGCAGACCATGCGCAGCCACGACCAGTACAACACCACCTTCTACGGGCTCGATGACCGCTATCGCGGCATCAAGGACGGCCGCCGGGTCATCCTGGTCAACCCGGAAGACCTGGAGCAGACCGGGTTCAAGGACCGCGACCTGGTCGACGTGATCTCCACCTTCGCCGGCACCGAGCGCCGCGCCAACCGCTTCCGGCTGGTCTCCTACCCGACGGCCAAGGGCTGCGTGGCGGCCTACTACCCGGAGGCGAACGCGCTGGTGCACCGCGATCTGGTGGCCCGCGAATCGAACACCCCGGGCTTCAAGGCCATGATGGTGCGCTTCGTGGAGCACACCCAGCAGCCCGGGCGCACGCTGGATAGCTGATCTATCGGGCTCATGCGGGAGAATTGAGGGCGGGGCGCATCCCGGCAACGCGGGATGCGCCAATTTGCAGTCCACCGCAGAGGATTTTCCCCATGAGCACCAGACCCGAAGACGAACGCCTGAGCCCCGGCCGCACCGTGGCCTACGGCTTCCAGCACGTGCTGACCATGTACGGCGGAATCATCGCCCCGCCGCTGGTCATGGGCGGGGCGGCCGGCATGGACACCGCGCAGATGGGCGTGCTGGTGGCCTGCTGCCTGTTCATCGGCGGCCTGGCCACGATCCTGCAGACCCTGGGCATCCCGTTCTTCGGCGCCCAGCTGCCGCTGGTGCAGGGCACGTCCTTCTCCGGGGTGGCCACCATGATCGCCATCCTCAATGGCGGCGGGGGGGATGCCCGCGGTTTTTGGCGCGGTGCTCGCCTCGGGCGCGATCGGCATCCTGATCGCCCCGTTCTTCGCCAAGCTGCTGCGCTTCTTCCCGCCGGTGGTCACCGGCGTGGTCATCACCATCATCGGCGTCTCGCTCTTCCCGGTCACCGCGGATTGGGCCATGGGCGGGTCGGCCGCCGGCGATAGCTACGGGTCGATGAAAAACATCGCCCTGGCCGCGATCACCCTGCTGATCCTGCTGGCCTTGTCCAAGTCCGGGGTGGCCGCCTTCTCGCGCCTCTCGATCCTGCTCTCCATCGCCCTGGGCACCCTGGTGGCCGTTCTCATGGGCATGGCCGACTTCTCGCAGGCGCTCGCCGGCGAGATCTTCGCGGTGCCGGCGCCCTTCGCCTTTGGCGCACCGGTCTTCGAAGTCAGCGCCATCATCTCGATGATGATCGTCATCCTGGTGACCTACACCGAGACCACCGCCGACATGCTCGCGGTCGCCGAAATCACCGGCTCCAAGGTGGATTCGCGCCGCATCGCCAACGGCCTGCGCGCCGACATGCTCTCCTCGGCGGTCGGCCCGATCTTCAATACCTTCACCCAGTCGGCCTTCGCGCAGAATGTCGGCCTGGTCGCGATCACCGGGGTGAAAAGCCGCTTTGTGGTCGCTGCCGGTGGCGGCATCCTCGTGGTCCTGGGCCTGCTGCCGGTGCTTGGCCGCGTCATCGCCTCGATCCCGCAGCCGGTGCTCGGCGGCGCCGGCGTGGTGCTCTTCGGCTCGGTCGCCGCTGCCGGCATCCGCACCCTGGCCAAGGCCAAGGAGGACAACATGAACATGCTGATCATCGCGACCTCGCTGGCCTTTGGCTGCATCCCGATGGTCAAGCCCGACTTCTATGCCGCCTTCCCCGCCTGGGTGGGCACGATTTTCCAATCGAGCATTTCCTCGGCGACGATCATGGCCGTGCTGCTGAACATCATCTTCAACGAGCTGAACTGGGGCAAGAAGGAAACCTCGCAGCGTTCCATCTACAAGCACCAGCTTGAGGGGCTGGCCGACGGCGATCACCTCGTGGACGGCAAGCTCTACGACCAGCAGGGACTGGAAGTGCAAATCATCGCCGAGCAGCCCGGCCAGGCCGGCGATCGGCCGATGCCCCAGGGCTAGATTTGTGGCGCGCCCGTTCGAACACCACGACCACGTGCACGCCCATGCCACCTCGGGCCTATCCGCTCTGAACTTGAAATACCATCGCTGACTGGTAACTTTACCGTGTTCTAAAAGTTATCCACCCGCAACCAAACCATCGAAGACATATTCGACTAACCAGCGTAAAATAAGAACATGTCCGAAACCACGATCCCCCCAGCGCAAACCCCCAACCCCGAGAACCACGACGGATTCACCGCCGTGGTCAAAGGACTGGAAACCAGCCTGGCACACATCGAGGAACACGGAACCACCGAGGAATGCCTCACCAGCATCGCCCGCCTGGAACGCGCCATCTCCTCCCTGCGCTACCACCAAGCAGCCCTCGCCCACCAAACCGAAATCAACGTCGTCCACCAGAACGCCACCCGCGGCAACCTCAAGCAGCTGAACCGCGGCACCGCCGCCACCATAGCCCTCGCCCGCAAAGCAGACCCCCACGGCTACCGCGAATACCTCGAAAACTGCCGCATCCTCTTCAACGACACCCCGCACCTGGCCGCCGCCTACAGCCGCGGCGAATTCACCGAAGCCCAAATGCGCGCCATCCTCACCCCGCTGCGCATCCTCAAAGCCGAACGCCGCACCGAATTCGATCACCTGTACGCCAAGAACCCCCGACTGTTCGCCAACCAGGGCACCAGGAAAATCAGCGACACCGTCAAGGACTTCACCTACGCCTACGCCTCGGACGACCAGTGCAAAGAACAAAAAAGCGCTGAAGAGCAACGCCGCATCAAATTCACCGCGCACCCGGACACCGGCATGATGAGCCTCCACGCCGAACTGCCCATCATCGCCGGCCTGGCCCTGAAAAACGACATCAAGGCAAAATCCACAAGCCTCAAAGCCCACGGCGACCCGCGCACCCGCGCGCAAATCGAAGCCGACTACCTCTCCAGCTTCTGCACCAGCCCGGACGCGACAGTGCCCGTGAACATGAACGTCGCACTGGTCATGACCGACAAGACCCTCTTCCTCGGCGACCGGCAGCCAGCCTACCTCGACGGCTACGGGGTCATCGCCCCGCAATACGCGCGCGAGCTGGTCGCCGGCAAGGAAATCCTGAACAACATGACCCTCGCGGAAATGGCCACCACCCGGCCCCCGGCCTTCATCGACACCCTGGAAGCGAGCATCGAGCTGATCCGCCTCTATACCGCCCCCGGGGACCGGGAGCTGATCGCGATGGACTCCACCGCACGGATCTTCCCGGAGAAAATGAAGAAGTTCATCAGAACCCGCGACCGGCGCTGCCGCACCCCCTTCTGCGACGGGATGATCGAGGAAATCGACCACGTCACCCAGGCCTGCCTGGGCGGGCGCACCTGCGTGGTCAACGCCGATGGAAGGTGCAAGTTCTGCAACCAGGCCAAGGAAACCCCCGGAAGGCAGGAAATTGTCATCTCCCGGGGGCCGCACCGGATGAAGATCGCTACCGGAATGGGGCCGACGTACCATTCCACCGCTCCGCCGGCGACAGGTTTTGCGCATCAGCCCTATCCGCAGTGCATGAGCGAAGCTGACTGGGTGCGTTCCTTCGAGGACTGGCTGAACCGGCCGCCGGACACCGGGAGCAGTCCGCCGGATATCGAGGATATCTCTGCCTGATCGGGGCTACCTGCCCGCACGGGGAGTAGAACGCGAGCTGGAAACAGCAATCGCCCCAGTCCATACGAACTGGGGCGAGTTGTGCCTGGCGGTGAATGCTACTTGTTGTTCTTGTCGCCAGTCATGGTAATTGGCTGAACTCCAGAATTCGGGAAACATCCAATCGGGCTCTGGTTTGATTCCGCCACAATGTCCAAGCACTTGGATGTCAACGTTTCCGGCGTCAGGGAACGTTCCAGGATCTTGTTGGCTTCGGCTTCAGCGGTGCTGGTCTGCTTGCGCTGTTCAGCCACGCGCGTCTTGGCCGCTTCGGCTTGAAGCTCATTGATGCGGTTCTGCGTCGGCTCATCGAAGTTGATGATTGGCAGGGTGACAGAACGGATTTCTATCTGGGTCTTCACCTTGCCCTGCATCTTTTCCTGCACTGCCTTGGCCAGCCCCTCAAGATCCTGGCCGCCCTTCGATGGCTCGGTGTAGGCCAAAGGGTCATAGGTAGCCATGACTTCATTCAACGTGGCTCGGAAATTTCGATCCACCAGGTTCGACTGGATGCCCTCAAAGGTTCGGTAGTCCAGGAACACGTCCATGGCATCGTCGGTCTTCAGCTGCCACTGGATCGAAGCATCAACATTGGCACGGCCGTTGTTTCCCAGGCGAACGGGAATGCCGCTGTCGCCGGAATAGACGTCGTTCTGCACGGAGCCATCCAGCTTCTCGACCTTTTCCCACGGCCACTTCAGGTGGAAGCCGTTGCTCACCACGGATGTCGGCTTTCCCAGCGCGACCTTCACGCCAACGGTGCGAGGCTGGACGATGGTGGTGGACATGATGCCAAGAACGACCAGCGAGACGGCAAAAACGCCAATGCCGGTGGCACGCGTTGCGGAACGGTTCTTGTTCTCAGGTTTCATCGTTTTGCCGGCCAGCATGACGACCAGGCCGATGAGCGCGCAGAACAGCGCAAAAATGGTGGGAAACATGATCTCCTCGATGTTGTGATGACAGTGAATATTCTATCGAATGGATCATAAAGAATTTGGTTGAAACGCCGATTGGGCAGCAACGCCTCGTCTTCCATGCGTGAAATGGAGGTGACGCACTACACTCGAAACCATGCAACAACGAGAACTTGGACGTACGCAACGCAATGTTTCTGTCATCGGCTTGGGAACCTGGCAACTTGGCGCCGACTGGGGGTCGGTAGAAGAGTCCGATGCCTTGGCCGTGCTCGATGCAGCCTATGAATCGGGCGTGAACTTCTTCGATACCGCCGACGTGTATGGAGATGGCCGCAGCGAACAACTGATCGGCACATGGCTGAAAAATAATTCCGATGCCGACATCACCGTAGCCACCAAGATGGGGCGCCGCGTCGACCAGCTGCCGGAAAACTACAATCTCGACGCATTCCGCGCATGGAATGACCGGTCGCGCGCCAATCTCGGGGTGGATACGCTGGACCTGGTTCAGCTGCATTGCCCGCCAACCCCGGTGTACACCACCGAGGCCACCTACGATGCGCTGGATGCCATGGTGGAGGAAGGACGCATGGCAAATTACGGTGTCTCGGTGGAAACTGCAGAGGAAGCCTTGGCCGCCATTGCCCGGCCAAATATTGCCACCGTGCAGATCATCATCAATGCCTTCCGGCACAAGCCGCTGGAACTCGTTCTTCCTGCAGCGCGCAAGGCGGGCGTCGGAATCATCGCGCGCGTCCCGCTGGCCAGCGGCCTGCTGGCCAACCGCTACACCCTGCAAACCGAGTTCGCGAAGGACGATCACCGCAATTACAACCGCGACGGCTCAGCGTTCGACGTGGGGGAGACCTTCTCCGGTGTCGACTACGCAACCGGAGTCCAAGCCGCCGGGCAGTTTGCGCAGTTGGCCTCCGCAGAAGCTCCCGGGGCCACCAGCGCGCAGGTAGCGCTGGCTTGGCTGGCTGTGCAAGAGGGAATCAGCACCATCATTCCCGGCGCGCGCAACCCGGAACAGGCGCGAGCCAACGCGGCGGCCGGGTCACTGGAGATCAGCGAGGGCTTCAAGAAGTCAGTACGCGATCTCTACGATTCCTCGCTGCGCGCACAAATCCACCCGCGCTGGTAGCAGCGCGGGTGGATCAGGCCGATTAGTGCTGCGGCGCTCCGACCGGGATGCTGGCACCTAGTGCCACCGGCTCGGCGGGGCGCCGCTGGCCGCGTTCGGACACGTACTCCAGGGCAGTATCCGGTTCGGCAGTGTTCACGAAGGAGCGGAAACGCTTGAGCTTGACCGGGTCGGCCAAGGTGGCAGCCCATTCGTCCTCGTAGTTGGCCACGTGGGATTCCATGGCTGCTTCCAGCGCTTCGGCCAGGCCCAGCGAATCCTCCACGACCACCTGCTTGGCATGATCCAGGCCGCCTTCCAGATCCTGCAGCCAGTGCGCGGTGCGCTGCAGCTTGTCCGCGGTGCGGATGTAGTACATCAGGTAGCGGTCGATGTACTTGAACAGCGTCTCATCATCCAGTCCGCCAGCCAGCAGCTGGGCATGGGCCGGGTTGGCGCCGCCGTTTCCGCCGACATAGAGGTTCCAGCCTTCGGAGGTGGCGATCACGCCAATGTCCTTGGCGCGGGCCTCGGCGCATTCGCGGGCACACCCCGAAACGCCCATCTTCAGCTTGTGCGGGGCACGCAGGCCGCGGTAGCGCAGCTCCATCTCGATGCCCAGGGCGGTGGAATCGAGCATGCCGTAACGGCACCACGAGGAACCGACGCAGGTTTTCACATTGCGCAGCGACTTGCCGTAGGCCTGGCCCGATTCGAACCCGGCGTCCACCAGTTCACGCCAGATATCCGGCAGCTGCTCCAGCCGGGCGCCGAACATGTCGATGCGCAGGCCACCGGTGAGCTTGGTGTACAGGCCGTACTTCTGGGCGACGGCGGCGATCACGCCGAGCTTCTCCGGGGTGATTTCGCCACCTGGAATACGCGGAACCACCGAGTAGGTGCCGTCCTTCTGCATATTGGCCAGCACGCGGTCGTTGGTGTCCTGGGCTCCGGCCAAACCGGCATCCATCGGGTGGACCGCGGTCTGCGAGGAGAGGATGTTGGCGATCACCGGCTTGCAGATATCACAGCCCGATCCGGAGCCAAAACGCTCCATGACCTCGCTGTAGGTGTGCAGGTCGGCCACTTGGATGGCTTCATAGAGCTCGGGGCGGGAGAAGGAGATGTGCTCGCACAGGGCGGTGGAAACTTCGGCCCCGTCCTTTTTCATCTGGGATTCCATCAGCTTCTTGAGCATCGGCACGCAGGAACCGCACTGGGTTCCGGCGCGGGTGCAGCCCTTGAGGCCCGAAACCGTGGTGACCGGGTCCTTGCCCTCGCAGCTGCCACACCCCGAAACGGCATCGCGGATGGCGCCGGCGGAGACGTTGTTGCATGAGCACAGCACCGCGTCATCGGGCAATTCGCTCTCTGGAGCTTCGCCGCCCAGCGCGCTGAGGTAGGCGCCGGGTTCGCCGGGAAGCTCGCGTCCGAGCATCGGGCGCAGCGACTGATACGGGGTGGCGTCGCCGACAAAGATGCCGCCGAGCAGGGTCTTCGCATCGGCGGAGACCACCAGCTTCTGGTACAGGCCGCGGGGCGCGTCGGCGTAGACCACTTCCAGGGCGCCGTCGGTGCGGGCAAAGGCATCACCGAAGCTGGCCACATCCACACCGGAGAGCTTGAGCTTGGTGGCGGTATCGAAACCGGCGAATTCGGCCTCTCCGCCGGCAAGCTGTTCGGCAACGATCTCGGCCATGGAGTTCGCCGGGGCGACCAGGCCAATGCACAGGCCCTCGAAGTTCGCGACCTCGCCCACGGCCCAGATGTGCTCGATGTCGGTGGCGCACTTCGCGTTGATGACCACGCCGCCGCGCGGGCCCATGGCGAAGCGGTCAGCCTCGCTGCCCGAGTCTTCCAGGGCCTGGTTGTAGTTGCGGATCAGCTCATCGCGCGGGCGCACGCCGATGGAAACCACGACCATGTCGGCCTCGATCACCCGGTCGTCGGCCATCAGCACGCCGGTGACGGTTGAGCCCTCGGCGAGGACTTCCTTGGGGAAAACTCCGCCGTGCACGGTGAAGCCGGTCTGCTCGATCAACCGGCCCATGGCCTGGCCTGCTCCCTCGTCCAGCTGGGTGCCCATCAGCCATTTTCCGCCGTCGATCACCACTGCCTGCGCGCCCAGTGCCTGGGCGCCGGCGGCGGCTTCCAGGCCGAGCAGGCCGCCACCGATGGTGGCAACTACCGGGGCGCGGCCCAGGGTGGTCTTCAGTTCCTCGACCTTCTCGGCGATGGACCAGACATCTTCCAGGGTGCGGTAGACGAAGGTGTGCTCGTTGCCCGGGATGGGCAGCGTGGCGGCGTTGGAGCCGGTGGCCAGGACCAGTTCGTCGTAGCCGAAGCTGCGTCCATCGGCGGTCGTGACGGTGCGCTGTTCGCTGTTGATGGCTACGGCCTTGGCGCCGGTTTCCAGGGTGACGTGCTCGGCTTCCCAGAGCGTTGCATCGCCCAGGGTCAGGTCCACGTCGCGATCAGTCAGTGCCTTGGACAGGGCCACGCGATCGTAGGGCAGGTGGGCTTCTTCGGTCAGTACCGTGATGTGAAGGTTCTGCGGCGCGCGGCTGGCCAGCGATTCGGTGAATCGGTGTGCTGCGGGACCGCCGCCAATTACCAGGACGCGGCGTTCGGTGTGTGTAGTACCCATGATCAGATTCGACTTTCGCTGGGAAACGGGGAGTTTCAGGCTGTTGACACCACTGTAGGAAGCCGTTTTTGCCGTGCAATTTCCCTTGTGTTTCGGCCGACGTAAATCTCTTCCCCAGCCCCGCAGGTGGCGGTTAAAGCTGCGAAACATGGTGGACTTATTGCCCGCGGAAAGCTGGTTCCCGCGCGGGTGCGGGGGCGGAGAATTGCAGGAAATTCCGGTGCAAATGCGGACTCACGCTCCCTTGATCTGCTGTTAGCCAGGGTTTACCGCCTAGCAATCGCCCACGGCCTTGGGCGAAACACGCGGATCCTAAGCTCGGTATATCAGCGAACACCAACCACCAAAGGAACCTGTTCATGAGCACGCAATTTGCCGAAGAGACCCTCGAAGAAACCCTGAGTTTTGCGCCGGTATGCCGTAGCGAAGAACTTGAGCCAGGCTGGGGCGAAGCCCTGCTGCTCGAAGGCGCCCAGCTGGCGCTGTTCCGCACCGACGCCGACACCTTTTATGCCACCTCGCACCACTGCCCAACCAGCAGCGCCAAGGTGATGGCCCGCGGCATCCTGGGCGACACCGTGGTGGAGGGCCAAGCGGTGGCCACCGTGGCCTGCCCGCTGCACAAGGAGGTCTACCGGCTGGATACCGGTGCCTGCTTGAACGCCGATTCGCCGGCGCTGCCAGTGCACAAGATGATGGAAGTTGAAGGCCAGCTGTGGATGGAGCAGATCAAATGAACAGCGCAGAAAGCAGCGCCAATATGGAGCGCAGCAGCAAAGCGGAGCAAGGCATCAAGGTAGAACACAGCGCTTGGCAGGGCTGGTTCGAAGTCCACGATCAGGGCGGGATGCTTGCAGCCTGAGACCAGCACCAAGCAACTGCATCACCAGCAACTGAATCACATGAAACAACGCAGGGACGAGATATCTCGTCCCTGCGTTGCTTAGTGCCTAGGCCAGTGCGGGAGCTTTGTTCAGCAGTTCCTCGATCTTGGACTTGCAGCCACCGCAGCCGGTGCCGGCGCGGCAGGATTCGCCGACCTGCGCCACGGTGGTGCAGCCTTCGGCCACCGCATGCGCGACCTGGCCGTAGGTGGCGCCGGAGCAGCGGCACAGCTGATCGTCATCGCTGGGGATCGCCGAGCTGGGATCCACGGCCGGATCGTCCAGGCGCAAGAGCGTGGAACGATCCTGCGGCAATGCGCTGCCGCGCTCGTAGGCGAGGACCAGCTCCGCGCTGGTTTGCGGCAGGCCGATGGACAGGAAACCGGTGACCGCGCCGTCGAGGGTGACCACCTTCAGGTAGCGGCCGGCGGAGGGGTCGGCAAAAACGGTGGCCTGCAGTTCCGGGTTGTCCCAGAAGCCGGCGCTGATATCGCCGGCGGCGGCCACCTCGATACCCTGGCCCTTGAGCATCAGCACATCGGAGGCGGAAAAATCGGGGGCCGGGATCTCGGCCTCGGAGGTCAAGTGCTGGGCCAGCCAGCTGGCCTGGGCCCAGCCCGGGGCGAGCAGGCCGACCGGGGGCGTTCCGTCCACTTCGGCGCAATCGCCCAGGGCGTAGATGCGCTGTTCGGTATCTGCGCACAGGTAGCTATTGGTTTGGATGCCTCGGCCCACGGCCAGCCCGCAGCCTTCGGCCAATTCGGTGCGGGCGCGCACGCCGGTGGAAATCAGCAGTGCGCCACCGGGAATCTCGCCGTGGGTTGAGGTGGCCAGGGCGGTGAAGCCGTGCTCGTCCTTGACGACGCCGGTGGCCTTGACCTCGGAGATCACCTCAACACCGGCCTGGAGAAGGCAGCGGGTGAGCAGCGCGCCGCCGTCGGAATCCACCACGCGGCCCAGCGGAGCAGGGCCGTGGTGCACAAGCGTGGGGTGGCCGCCAGCAGCGGCAATGGCCAGGGCCGCTTCGATGCCCAGGATGCCGCCACCGAGGATCAGGATCCGCCGGCCATCGGCCAGCGACTGCTGCAATTGCTGGGCGTCATCCACCGTGCGCAGGGCAAAAACGCGTTCGGGCAGCGCGGTGTCGGAGTGCGGATCGAAGTTCAGGCCGTTCAGGCTCGGGATCATGGCGCGGGCGCCGGTGGCAAAAACCAGCCGGTCGTAGGGCACCGCTTCCTTGCCGCGAATCAGCACCCGGCGCCGGGCGCGGTCCACTCCGGTGGCCTGCGCGCCAAGCACGAGCCGGACCCCGGCGTCGGCCAGGCGCTGTTCGTCGACCATGAGCAGGTGCTCGAACTGCGCGGCGCCGATGGCCAGCTCGGCCAGCAGCACGCGGTTGTAGGCCAGGTGCTCCTCGGCGCTGATCACGGTCAGCTGGCAGCGGCCGGCGGCCACCGCGGGCAGCAGGCCCTCGACCAGCGAGGCGGCTACCGGGCCGAATCCGATGATGACAATCTGTTCGGGATGCTTCAATTTTCCCCCTTGATCGGGTTCAGGCTCACCTGGGCATGCTTGAATTCGGGCATCGAGCTGACCGGGTCCACCCGCGGGTCGGTCAGCAGGTTGGCGGTGCCGGTGCCCGGGAAGTGGAAGGGCAGGAACACGGTGTCCAGGCGCATGTCGCTGCTCAGCTTGGCGCGGGCGATCGTGGTGCCGCGCTGGTTGGAAATCTCGACCCGCTGGCCGTCGCTGATCTGGTGGGCCAGCGCGGTGCTCGGGTGGATTTCCAGTGCCGCTTCCGGGGCCGTGGCGGCCAGCTCATCCACCCGGCGGGTCTGCGCGCCGGACTGGTAGTGCTCCAGCAACCGGCCGGTGACCAGCGAAATCTGCTGGGCCGGCAGGGTGGATGGTGCGTGGACGGCAACGATTTTCGCCTTGCCGTCGGGGTGGGCGAAGTTTTCGAGGAAGAGCCGCGGGGTGCCATTGCGGGTCCCGGGCTCGGTGCTGATTGCGCTGCCTTCGGGGCAGGGCCAGTAGATGGCGGCGCCCTGGTCAACGTCTTGCCAGTTCACCCCGGAGTAGTCGGCGATCCCGCCGGCCGAGGCGCGCTTGAGCTCCTCGAAAACCTCGGCGGCGTCGGGGGAGAAGGTGCCCGGGGCATCGAGCCGATCGGCCAGCTGGGAGAGGATCCACAATTCGCTTTTGGCCTGGCCGGGTGCTGCCACCGCGGCGCGCCGGCGCAGGATCCGGCCCTCCAGATTGGTCATGGTCCCTTCCTCCTCGGCCCACTGCAAGACCGGGAGAACCAGGTCCGCTTCGGCGGCGGTTTCGGAGAGGAAAAAATCGCAGACCACCAGGAAGTCCAGGCGGCGCAGCGCGCTGAAAATCCGGGTGGCATCCGGCGCGGAAATCACCGGATTGGCGCCGTGGACCATGAGCATGCGCGGCCCGCCCTCGGTGCCCAGGGCGTTGAGCAGCTCCACGGCGGGGATGCCGGGGCCGGGAATGATGCCAGGATCCACGCCCCAGGCTTTGGCGACGTGCGCGCGGTGTGCGGGGTCGGCGATCTTGCGGTAGCCGGGCAGCTGGTCGCATTTTTGACCGTGCTCGCGCCCGCCTTGGCCATTGCCCTGGCCGGTGATGGTGCCATAGCCGCCGGCCAGGGTGCCGGGCAGGCCCAAAAGCAGGGCGAGGTTGATGGCGGCGGTGACGGTATCGGTGCCGTTGGCGTGCTGTTCGATGCCTCGCCCGGTGAGGATGTAGACCGGGTGGCCGCCGTTTTTCGCAGCGCGGGCCGCGGCGGCCAGCGCTCGGGCGGTGCGGCGGATCGCCTCGGCGGGCACGCCGGTGACTTTGGCGGTGCGCTCTGGCCACCAGGCGGCCACCGAGGAACGCAGCGCTTCAAGGCCGGTGGTGCGCGCCTTCAAGTAGCCGGTATCGGCCAGGGATTCGGCGAGCACCACATGGGCCAGCCCCAGCAGCAGCTGCAGATCGGTGGACGGGGTGGGCTGCAGGTGCCAGCCGGCCCCCTCGGCGCTGAGCTTGGCGGTGGCCGAGCGGCGCGGGTCAACCACGATCAGCCCGCCGCGTTTCCGCACGGTTTCCAGGTGCCGGACAAAGGGCGGCATGGTGTCGGCGACGTTGGAGCCGAGCATCAGGATCATCGAGGCGGTATCCAGGTCGGCCAGCGGGAAGGGCAGGCCGCGATCCAGCCCGAAGGCCCTGTTGCTGCCGGCCGCTGCCGAGGACATGCAAAAACGCCCGTTGTAGTCGATCCGCGAGGTGCCCAGGGCCAGCCGGGCGAACTTGCCCAGCTGGTAGGCCTTTTCGTTGGTCAGCGAGCCGGAGCCGAACATCGCGACCGCATCGGCCCCGGACTCGGCGCGGATGCTGCGGGCCTTCTCGGCCACCAGATCCAGCGCGTCATCCCAGCTGGCCGGGGCAAAACTGCCGTCGGCCTGGCGCAGCATCGGGGTGTCCAGGCGCTGCGGGTGCTCGAGCAGCTTGGCGGCGCTGAAGCCCTTGCGGCACAGGGCCCCGCCGTTGGTTTCGAAGTCCCGGCCGCTCAGGGTGGTTCCCGAGTCGGCCGGATCCAGGGTGATGCCGCACTGCAGGGCGCAGTAGGGACAGTGGGTGGCGGTCATTCTAGACTCCATGCTGGGCGAATCGGGTCCCGGAGCGTGCGTAGTTGTACCAGGTCATCAGCATCAGCGCGAGGTAGGCGCCGATGAACACGATGAAGGCCGGGGTGTAGGATCCCGCGCCGGACATGGACAAGCCCAACGCCTGCGGGATCAGGAAGCCGCCGTAGGCGCCGATCGCGGAGATCAGCCCCAGGGCCGCGGCGGACTTGCGTGATGCTTCGGCCCCCTGCGAGCCCACGCCCAGGGCGAAGACCGCCGGGATCATGCGGTAGGTGGAGCCATTGCCGATGCCGGTGGCCGCGAACAGCAGCAGGAACAGCAGCAGGAAGAGCCAGAAGTTGGCCAGCGGCAGGGTCAGGACCACCAGTGCGGTGATCAGCGCCATGGTGGCCAGGGCGAGCACGGTGATTCTTGCGCCGCCGTGGCGGTCGGCCATCTTGCCGCCGTAGGGGCGGGAGAGCGAGCCGACCAGGGGGCCGAGGAAGGCCAGCGTGATGGTGGCGGTGCCCAGCGGCAGGTGGGAGAAGGCGGGGAAGGTGTCAACGATCAGCTTGGGGAAGACCGCGGCGAATCCGATGAAGGAGCCGAAGGTTCCCACGTACAGGCAGGCGATGATCCACAGGTGCTTTTCGCGCAGGCAGGCGATCGCCCCGCGGACATCGGACTTGGCCGAGGACAGGTTGTGCATGTAGCGCCATGCGCCCCAGGCCGAAACGAGGATCAACGGGATCCAGATGATCCCGGCCAGTGGCAGCTGCAGGGCGCCGGCGGCGAAAATCGTGATGGCGATCGGAACCAGCAGCTGGGCCACCGCGGCGCCGAGGTTTCCGCCGGCAGCGTTCAGCCCCAGGGCCCAGCCCTTGCGGGAGGCCGGGTAGAAGTGGGTGATGTTGGCCATCGAGGATGCGAAGTTGCCGCCGCCAAATCCGGTCAAGGCCGCGAGCAGCAGCATCACGCCGAAGGGGGTGCTGGTGTTGGACAGCGCCAGCGAGAGGCCGGCGGCCGGGATGAGCAGCAGCAGGGCCGAGACGATGGTCCAGTTGCGTCCGCCGAAGCGGGCGACCATGAAGGTGTAGGGGATGCGCAGGGTGGCACCGACCAGGCTGGGCATGGAGATCAGCCAGAAGAGCTGGGAGGTGCTGTAGCTGAAGCCAGCGGCCGGGAGGTAGACGACCACGATGGCAAAAAGCTGCCAGACGCTGAAGCCGAGGAATTCGGCGAAGATCGACCATTTGAGGTTGCGCCCGGCGGTGTCTTGCCCGACGCTGTTCCAGAACTTCGGGTCCTCGGGGGTCCAGTTGTTGATCCAGCGTCCGGGGCTGATATCCAGGGAGGATGCGGTGTCGGTGCGCAGTTGCGCTGCTGGGTCTACTTGTGAGCTCACGGCATTTGTTCCCTTCGCAGATGACTGATGCTTAGAGCATGGCAAAGCGGTATTTCGCGAAGGTGCAGTGGTTGTTGCACCGAAGGGAATTTAAACTCACGGGCGCCGTTTCGAGGCCGATAGAGGTTTGTAATCCGTTGGAAACCGGGAAAAGACCGCATATTCATCATGCGAAAAAACAATCTCAAAAATATATTGCGTGGTCTGGATCACGCTGATAATCTCATACGTGTCTATGGCGGGCACCCATCAAAGGGTCGCTATCTACCGGGCGTGCAACTGATCAATTCAGCAGCCGAGTACGGCCGGGTCATGGCGGGCAACCGGATGATGCGCCGTGCTTGTCTAAAGCATGAGGAGACGCGCGATGAGCGTTAATACCACTGGCCAAGACTATCTTTCGATGGCCATCGAGATTGCCACCCAGAATGTCCACAACGCCGGAGGCCCCTTTGGCGCCATCGTCGTCACCCCGGATGGACAGGTCTTCGAGGGGGTCAACCGGGTCACCGCAAGCAACGACCCCTCGGCCCACGCCGAAGTCGTCGCCATCCGCACCGCCGCCGCGGCCTTGGAAAACTTCGATCTGTCCGGCTGCGTGCTCTACACCAGCTGCGAACCGTGCCCCATGTGCCTGGCCACCTCGCTCTGGGCCCGCATCTCCAAGGTCTGCTACGCCGCCGACCGCCACGATGCCGCCAAGGCGGGATTCGATGACGCAGTGTTCTACGAATACTTCGAAGCGGATTCCGACCGGGCACTGATGCCGGTGCAGCACTTCGACAACGACGCGGTCGAACACCTCAAGCCCTTTGAGGCCTGGGACGCCCTGGAAACCCGTACCGACTACTAGGCGCCGGCCATGACAACGCTCAGCGAACAGCACGACGTTGCCAACTCCGCTCCTTCACCGGGCGGAGCAAGGAAACTGCTGGACTCCCTGTTCAGCATCAGCCAGCGCGGGTCCACCCTGGGCCGCGAAGTGCGCGGCGGACTGGTCACCTTCTTCACAATGGCCTATATCGTCATCCTGAACCCGCTGATCATCGGCGGCTTCGGCACCGGCGCGGCACCGGTTGACGTGGCCGGCCAGTGGCTGCCCGCCGCCCAGGTCGGGGCGATGACCTCGCTGACCGCGGCGGTGATGACCATCCTCTTCGGCCTCATCGCCAACCTTCCCTTTGCCCTGGCCGCAGGACTGGGAATGAACTCCTTCCTGGCCGTCTCGGTGGTCCAGGAAGTCACCTGGCCCGAGGCCATGGGCCTGGTGGTGATCAACGGCGTGCTGATCGTGCTCTTTGGCATGAGCGGCATCCGCACCGCCATCTTCCGCGCCATCCCGAAGGACCTGAAAGCCGCCATCACGGTGGGCATTGGCCTGTTCATCACCTTCATCGGCTTTGTGGACTCCGGCTTTGTGACCCGCACCCCGGCCGGCCCGCCGGTGCAGCTGGGGGAGAGCGGATCGATCGTTTCGATACCGACCATGATCTTCGTGGTGGGCTTGCTGATCATGGGCGCGCTGGTGGCCCGCGGGGTCCAAGGCGGGATCCTCATCGGCATTGTCGCCTCCACGGTGCTGGCGGTGATCGCCGAGCAGGTGTTCAAGATCGGGCCGGGCAGCGAGTCGAACCCGCACGGCTGGCACCTGAACATGCCGGTGCTGCAGGGACAGATCGTGTCGCTGCCGGATTTGTCGCTGGCCGGGGATTTCGACCTGTTCGGATCGTTCAGCAGGATCGGGGTGCTGGCGGCCACCATGCTGGTCTTCACCCTGGTCTTCACGAACTTCTTCGACGCCATGGGCACCATGACCGGGCTGGCCAAAAATGCCGGGCTGGCCAGCAAGGACGGAACCTTCCCGCGGCTGAAGGCGGCCTTCGTGATCGAGGGCCTGGGCGCGGTGGCCGGCGGGGCCGGATCCAGCTCCTCCAACACCGTCTACGTGGATTCGGCGGCCGGCATTGGCGAAGGAGCGCGCACCGGGCTGGCCTCGGTCATCACCGGCCTGCTGTTCCTGGGCTCGATGTTCTTCACGCCGCTGACCTCGGTGGTGCCGATGGAAGTGGCCGCGGCGGCCCTGGTCCTGGTGGGCACCATGATGTGCTCGCAGATCCGCGAGATCAATTTCAAGCGGTTCTCCTCGGCCATGCCCGCGTTCCTCACCCTGATCACCATGCCGTTGACCTATTCGATCGCCAACGGCATCGGCGCGGGCTTCATCGCCTGGGTTGTGGTCAATACCGCGGCCGGACGCCACAAGAAGGTGCATCCGCTGATGTGGATCGTCGCCCTCGGCTTCCTGGTCTACTTCGCCAGGGGACCGCTGACGCTCCTGCTGGGTTGATGTGATCGGGGTTATATTTGAGTTCCACACGGGTTTGAAGGAGAAACTTCCCATGGCTGAAAGCATCGCCTGGTCCAGGGGCCAGATCGCGCACGGACACTAGGCGCGGTCTGCCCCGCACAGTATCCCAATCATTCATGGTGCACCCGGACAACAGGGTGCAGGAGGTGTCAACGGCATGAGTGCCGAAAATTCCCTGAAAACCGGTTGCCGAATCACAGTCAACGGCAACGAGCTGGACTTTGCCGGTCCGCCGCATTCCAACGCGCTGGACTTTCTGCGCAACCAGGGCCTGGTGGGCAGCAAGGAAGGCTGCGCCGAAGGCGAGTGCGGGGCCTGCGCAATTCTGCTGGCGCGCACCGATGCCCAGGGCAGCCGCTGGACCTCGGTCAACGCCTGCCTGGTTCCCGCCGCTGCGCTCGATGGGCAGGAGGTGATCACCGCCGAAGGGCTGGGCACGGTGGAGAAGCTGCACCCGGTCCAGCAGGAGATGGCCGATCGCGGCGGCTCGCAATGCGGGTACTGCACCCCGGGCTTCATCTGCTCCATGGCGGCCGAGTACTACCGGCCGGAGCGCTCGGCCCAGGGCGCGACCGGGGATCCGGCACAGCACGAGTGCGGGCCGAACGGCTTTGACCTGCACGCGCTGTCCGGCAACCTGTGCCGCTGCACCGGCTATCGCCCGATTCGCGATGCCGCCTACGCGCTGGGCGAGCCCGAAGCCGGCGATCCGCTGGCCGCACGGCAGGAAGGCAGCGCACCGGCGCCGGTGGCCACCGACCTTTTTGCCGCCGATACTCCCAGCGGTCAGCTCGGGCGCTTCCGCCGGCCGGCCACACTGGCCGAAACCCTGCAGATCCTGGCCGATGAGCTGGCGGCCACCGTGGTGGCCGGCAGCACCGACTGGGGTGTCGAGGTCAATATCAAAGGCGCTCGCGCCCGCAGCGTCCTGGCCATCGACCGGCTCGAGGAATTGCGCCAGATCCGCTGGGAGAAGGACTTCTTGGAGCTCGGCGCGGGCTTGTCGCTCAGCGAGCTGGAACGGCACCTCGCCGGCAAGGTGCCGCTGCTGGGCCAGCTTTTCGGGCAGTTTGCCTCCCGGCTGATCCGGAACTCCGCTACCCTGGGCGGAAACCTTGGCACCGGGTCGCCGATCGGCGATACCCCGCCGGCGCTGCTGGCCCTGGACGCAAAATTGGTGCTGGCCAGCGTCCAAGGCCAACGCGTGGTGGACTTGGCGCAGTATTTCACCGGGTACCGGCAGACCATCCGGGCTGCCGGGGAGCTGATTACCGCGGTGCGCATCCCCTTGCCGCTGGCTGCCCTTACCAGCTTCCAGAAGATTTCCAAGCGGCGCTTTGACGATATTTCCTCGGTGGCCGTGGGCTATGCAGTGGAGGTGGAGGACGGCGTGATCGCCACGGCGCGCATTGGCCTGGGCGGCGTGGCTGCGACGCCGCTGCGTGCACGGGCCACCGAGGCCATGCTGGAAGGCAAGCCGTGGACTATCGAGACCATTCGCGAGGCGGCGGCCGTGATGGCTGGCGAGGGCACCCCCATGGATGACCACCGCGCCAGCGCCAAGTACCGCACCGCCATGCTTGCTTCCTCCCTTGAGCGCTTCTACGCGCAGCAACTAGCGGTGCCAGCTCAAAGCAAGGAGGTGCAGCCATGAGCCAGCTGTCCCAACGTCCCGAAGCAGCCATTGCCGGCCAGCGCCACCGCCACGAATCGGCGGCCGCGCATGTCACCGGCACCGCGCTGTACACCGAGGATCTGGCCCACCGGCTGGCCGGAGTGCTGCACGCCTATCCGGTGCAATCCACTCTCGCCCACGCAAGAATCCTGGGCCTCGATGCCAGTGCTGCGCTAGCGGTTCCCGGCGTGGTGCAGGTGATCACCGCGGCCGATATTCCCGGGGTCAACGACCAGGGCGCCAAGCATGACGAGCCGCTGCTTCCGGTGGACGAGGTCATGTTCTACGGCCAGCCGGTGGCGTGGGTGCTCGGCGAAGACCTTGAGGCAGCCAAGGCCGGAGCCAGGGCGGTTTCGGTGGACTATGAGCCGTTGGAATCCTTGATCACGGTGCAGGATGCCATCAAGGCCAGCAGCTTCCACGGAATCCAGCCGGTTATCCAGAAAGGCGACTGGGAAGCAGGTTTCGAGCAGGCCGCCCACGTCTTCGAGGGCGACTTCGACTTTGCCGGGCAGGAGCACTTCTACCTGGAAACGCAGAACTCGCTGGCGCTGATCGATGAGAACGGGCAGCTCCTGATCCACTGCTCCACCCAGCATCCCACCGAAACCCAGGACATCGTTTCGCATGTGCTTGGCGTGCCGGCCCACGAAATCTCGGTGCAGGTTTTGCGCATGGGCGGCGGTTTTGGCGGCAAGGAAATGCAGCCCCACGGCTATGCGGCCATCGCGGCCCTGGGCGCCAAGCTGACCGGGCATCCGGTGCGCGTGCGCCTGGATCGCACCCTGGACATGACGATGACCGGCAAGCGCCATGGTTTTTATGCCACCTGGAAGATCGGCTTCGACGCGCAGGGCCGGATCCTTGCCCTGGACGCCCAGCTGACCGCAGATGGCGGTTGGAGCCTGGATTTGTCCGAGCCGGTGCTGACCCGGGCCATGTGCCATATCGATAATTCCTACTGGATTCCCAACATCCGGGTGGCCGGCCGCGTGGCCAAATGCCATAAGACCTCGCAGACCGCGTTCCGTGGATTTGGCGGGCCACAGGGCATGCTGGTGATCGAAGACATCCTCGGCCGGGTTGCTCCGCAGCTGGGCATCAATGCCAGTCAATTGCGCCGGCTCAACTTCTACACCGAAGGCCAGGACACCCCGTACTACCAGCCGGTGCGCCATCCGGAACGGATCGAAGCTGCCTGGCAGCAGGTGCTCGACGGCGCCGACGTGGCCCGGCGCGAAGCGGAGATTGCCGAGTTCAACGCCAATAGCCGCTACAGCAAGCGGGCGCTGGCGATTACTCCGGTGAAGTTCGGAATCTCCTTCAACCTCACCGCCTTCAACCAGGGCGGCGCACTGGTGCTGGTGTACAAGGACGGCTCGGTGCTGGTCAACCACGGTGGCACCGAAATGGGCCAGGGCCTGCACACCAAGATGCTGCAGGTGGCCGCCACCAGCCTGGGCGTCCCGCTCTCGAGTGTGCGCATTGCCCCCACGCGAACCGACAAGGTGCCCAATACCTCGGCGACGGCGGCAAGTTCGGGCAGCGATCTGAATGGTGGCGCGGTCAAGGATGCGTGCGAGCAGATCCAGGGCCGGCTGGCCCAGGTGGCCGCCGGGAAACTGGGGGTCCCCGCCGCGGATATCCGTTTTGCCCACGGCAAGATCACCGGGCTGGGCAAGGCCGAAGTGCTTGAGTTCAACGACGTGGTGCGCGAAGCCTACATGCAGCGCATTCAATTGTCGGCGGCCGGGTACTACCGGACCGAGGGGCTGCATTGGGATTTGTCGCGCATGACCGGCAGCCCGTTCAAGTACTTTGCCTATGGGGTGGCCGCCAGCGAGGTGGAGGTCAGCAGTTTTGACGGCTCCTATGTGCTGCGCCGGGTGGACATCGTCCATGATGTGGGCGACTCGCTCTCGCCGCTGATTGACCTGGGGCAGATTGAAGGCGGTTTTGTCCAGGGCACCGGCTGGCTGACCTTGGAGGACCTGCGGTGGGATACCTCCGACGGTCCGGGACGTGGACGCGTGGCCACCCAGGCGGCCAGCACCTACAAGATCCCGAGCTTCTCCGAGATGCCCGAAGTCTTCAACGTGGCCCTGCTGGACAAGGCCCACGAAGAGGGCGCGGTATACGGATCCAAGGCGGTAGGCGAGCCGCCGTTGATGCTGGCGTTCTCCGTCCGCGAGGCCTTGCGCCAGGCAGTGGCCGCCTTCGGCCCGGAAGGATCTTCAGTTCAGCTGGCATCGCCGGCAACTCCTGAAGCGGTGTTCTGGGCTATCGACTCGGTGCGTGGGTAATCATGGAAACGTGGATTGACGCGGTCAGCACCTTGCGCAGCCAGCGGCGGGCTGCGGTGCTGCTGACCGTCACCGCGGTGCGCGGGCATGCTCCACGTGAAGCCGGTGCCAAGATGGTGATTTCCGCGGATGAAACCTTTGGGTCGGTGGGCGGCGGCAACCTGGAAATGGCTGCCATCGCCCGTGCCCGCCAGCTGATCGGTCAGGGGAGCAGCGCCCCGGAAACCATGGAGCTGCGGCTAAATGACAAGGCACCGGCCACCTATGGCCGGCAATGCTGTGGCGGGGAAATCAAGCTCTTGCTTGAACCGTTGCCGGTCCCGGAAACGGTGGCAATTTTCGGGTTGGGGCATGTGGGCATGGAATTGGCCCGCATCCTCTCCCGCCACCCCATCGACTTGTATCTCACCGATTCGCGCCCCGAAGCCATCGAGGCTGCGGCGCTCTTGCAGCCCAGCGTCGCTACGATCCATGCCCAGGTCGCGGTTATGGGCGAGCAGGTGCTCGGCACCCTTCCCGAAGGCAGCCACGTGCTGATCATGACCCATGATCACGCTGAGGATTTCCACCTGAGCGACGCGGCGCTGCGCTACCGGTCGCTGGGCTCCATCGGGTTGATCGGGTCCAAGGCCAAATGGGCCCGCTTCCGCAAGAATCTGCGCGACAGCGGGCATAGCGAGCAGGAGATTTCGAGGATCCAATGTCCCATTGGGATCCCGGAGGTCGCCGGCAAGCAGCCCGCTGTCATCGCGGTCAGCGTTGCGGCGCAGCTGATGCAATTATTGGGGGATCACGCCGAGAGGAGCGCACCTGGCAACATTGTGGAACTGCCGACAACTCCGGATCGAATCCACCCAGCAATGAACCGAGCTTGATAATGCACCCGGCGCCACGGTAGTGGCTGTGCCTGTCCAAGAGGAGTCCGGTCTGAACTGGACCCTGAAACTTGGACTTGGCAAATAAGAGTCGTGGGCAAAGCGCTTGTCGCGGGGATAGGGACAGCTGACTATTTGTTGGAAAGAGTGAATCGGGAAGGCGAGATATTCAAGACGGACATTAGAGGCTGTGGCGTTGCGGAGTTGTTGATTCTCGAGGCGGTGGCCGGGCTGACGGTCGGTGTTGGAGTCAGGATCTAGTGCTCTGTTGTATGTTCTCAGGGGCTCAGTGTTGACTAGTGCACCTGTGGCGGGCACTTATCCGATTGGTCGGGCTGCTCAGCTGCGCATTCCGGGGCAGGCAAACGGATAGCCAGCGACCATCAGAATGCCACAGCTTGATCTGTCCAGCATTTTCATTGGGCAGTGAGATGCGTTCCATTGTCTGCTGAGGTGAGGACAAGACTTTGTCCCGGGACGGACACGAGGAGGCTTGCAACCTTCACTGAATTCTCAGCACCCTTTGCTACGGTACGACTTAGGAATAGCGTTGAGACGGCAAGAATTTCAGTGGATCTGTAACGAAGTTTCATTATTAGTCTTCTGGAATTTTTATTCATGATTGAGAGAGCAATGGGAACTGAGTTTTTACTAGCACTCCTTTTCGGAATAGCATTCATAGCAGCGTGTGCTTCGTACGGGCGATACCGCCATGATCAGAAAAACAAAGACCAGTAGGTTTTGCGTTAGTGCTGCCGGTTGCTCAATCGCAGACTGCAGCTGGCCCTCTATTGGGCTGGACATTCTGTCGGGCTACTGAAGCGGACCTCAATGCTTTAATTCGATAGGTAAGGGACTTTGGCATGAGTTCCTATGCCCGATATGCATGGGTCCTGGCATTAGAGCATTAATGTAATGCGTTGATAGTTGTATCTAGCGCGCAGGCAACCAGTTCAGTGGTCAGGGCTTCTAACCAGGTGAATTCTTGGCGCAGAAGTCGCTCGTCCTTTGGCCTTGGGACGCAAGCCACCGTCGCACTGTTCATGATAGAACTGGGCCCACTTGCCCAAGGACCTTGGGGGAACGGCGCTAGTGTAATTGGGCAGGCTCCGACTGGGCCGTCGCTGCCAGGGAACTGGCGAACGATCGCGCGTTTGAATTCGAAGGAATACGCCCGCTTAGTTGGCTTTCGGTCCAACGCTGCACTGCCTCAAAGCTTAAATCGTGCTTCTACACCTTCAACGGACTTCAGATTTATACCTGATCTTGAGGATATCGAGACATGACCGAACCCAATCCCAAGAGACGGACAGCAACAAGACGTTTTTTGGCAGGCAACGAATTATTCTGAGGGACGAAAAGCTCCCTGAAAGTATGGAACTGAACTGGTCAGGTTAACTTTCAGGGAGCCGGGTCACGGTTGAAAAACTTTCCAGAATCTAGCCCAGCTGGGCGGCTTCACGCACCCGGGTGATCTGTTCCGGGCTGACCTGGCAGCAACCACCGATCAGGCGAGCGCCGGCGGCGATCAATTCGGGCACCGCAGATGGCAGGTCATTGCCTTCAGTTCCTGGAACCCAGACACGGGCCTCGTGATCCCAGATTTCGCCGCTGTTCGGGTAGGCCGAGAGTGGCAGCCCGGTTTCTTCGCCAAGGATTTTCAACGCGGCGACTGCTTGCGGCACCGGGCAGCAATTCACGCCAACCCCAGCCCAGACGCCAGAGTCCCGGACGATCTTGGCAGCAGCTCGAAGATCCGAGCCATCGCCGAGCACTACCTGTCCTTGCTCGTTGGCACGGACCGCGAGGCTGAGCACTGCAGGCAGGTCCAGGTCCTTGGCCAGGGAAGTGAGGGCTTCTACCTCGGCAAGGCTTGGCACGGTTTCAAAGATGACAACGTCGGCTCCGGCCGAAGCAAGAATGGCCAGGCGCTCGCGGTGCCACTGGGCCAATTCGCCCGCGTCCAGGCCATAGGCGCCGTCGTATTCGGTGCCGGCACCCGGCCCCGCACCGTAGGGCCCCACCGAGGCGGCGACCCAACGCGCTGGGGCATCTCCATCTGCAGTGGCGGCTTCCCGGGCCAGGCGCACACTGGTGCGCAGCATCGTTTCGAACTGATCGGAAGAGCCCGCGTGGGCCAGGCCGTCACGGCTGACCTGGTAGGAGCAGGTGGTGGCCACCTGGGCGCCGGCTGCAAAAAAGTCCTGGTGCGCCGCACGGACTTCGTCGGGACGGTCCATGAGGATCTGCGCGGACCAAAGTTCCCCGGTGACGTCATTGCCTCGATCGGCCAGATGCGTGCCGAGGCCGCCATCGAGAATGATCGCTGGGGTGCTCTGGTCGTTCAGGGCGTCACGGAAATTACTGGGGTGTTTTGGGGTAGGCACGTCATCGAGGGTACACGGAGAAGGCCTGAATGACCGATCTTGACGCTGTGTGACCACGCATGACACGCCCGGCCGAAACGGCTGGCCAATCTCGATATCCTGAAGCGCATTCATTTCAGAAGGAGCCCCATGATTCAGAGCACCACCAGCACCCACGAGACTCCAGAATCAGAGTCCGGCCTGCGAAGAACCATGACCTCGCGCCACCTGGTGATGATCGCCTTGGGCGGCGTCATCGGATCGGGCCTGTTTGTGTCCTCGGGCTACACCATTTCCCAGGCAGGACCGCTCGGCGCGGTGCTCGCCTACGCGGTGGGTGCCCTGGTGGCCTACATGGTGATGAGCGGATTGGGCGAGCTCTCGGCGCGGCATCCGGTGGCAGGCGGTTTCCACGCCCACGCCACCCGTGATCTCGGCCCGGCATGGGGCTTTGCCACGGCCTGGCTCTATTGGCTGTGCTGGGTGGTAGCCCTGGCTAGTGAATTCACGGCGGCCGGATTGCTGATGCAGCGCTGGTTCCCCGAAATCCCGGTCTGGGTCTTCTCATTGATTTTTGCTGCCCTCCTGTATGCCTTGAATGCGACGAGCTCGCGGGTCTTTGGCGAAACGGAATTCTGGTTTGCGCTGATCAAGGTGGCCGCGGTGCTGCTGGTCATTGTTGTTGGCGCCGCCACGATCATCGGCATCAATCCGGCCAGCGATGTCGGGGTCATCGGCCTGTCCAACTTCCATACCGCAGAAGGATTGTTCCCCACCGGGATCACCGGTGTGCTGGTCACCATCCTGTCGGTGTTCTACGCATTCAGCGGCACCGAGCTGATTGGCGTCGCCGCCGGCGAGGCGAAGAATCCCCAGCTGAGCATTCCCCGCGCGATCCGCACCGCCGTGGTGCGCCTGACGGTGTTCTTCATTGGCGCCATCGTGGTCGTTGCCGCGATCATTCCCTTTGCCGAAGCCGGTGCGAATGAGAGTCCCTTTGTGACCGTGCTGGATGTGGCCGGCCTGCCAGCCGGGGCCGACATCATGAACTTCGTGATCATCACGGCCTTGCTCTCGGCCGGAAATTCCGGGCTGTATTCCTGCGCCCGCATGCTGCATTCCATGGGTGCGGCAGGCCAGGCGCCCAAGGCCCTGTCCCAGACCAATAGCCGTGGCATCCCGATGCTGGCCCTGGGCCTGTCGATGCTCGGCGGACTGGTCTCGCTGTTCTCCAGCTTCATTGCCGCGCAGTCGCTCTTCCTCGCGCTGGTTTCCATTGCCGGGTTCGCGGTGGTGGCGGTGTGGATCGTGATTTGCGCATCGCACCTGTCCTTCCGCCGCCACTACGTCGCCGTGCACGGATCCACCGATTCCTTGCCGTACCGGGCGCCGCTGTTCCCGATTCTTCCGATCATTGCCCTGGTGCTGCTTGGCGCGTCACTGATCGGCGTGGGGTTTGATCCGGTGCAGCGGCCGGCCTTGTACTTCGGTGTTCCGTTCACCCTCGCCTGCCTGGCCTATTACCGCTGGCGCCACGGTTCTGGGGTGTTCAGCCCGCAGCGTGAAGCAGAAGTGGTGGGAACTAAGTCCACGGCCTAGGAGTTTAAGAAGGTAGACGCGGTCGCAGAGCGATCCGCCGACCTCTCAACAAGGAGTGATAGTCGTGTCCATGTTCAACAAGTTGATCCGCAAGGGCAAGCAGATGGCCGGCGAGTATGTGCGCGAGCAGCTCACCGAGCGCAGCTCGCAGGGGTCGCAGAAATCGCGCGGTGCTGCTCCCGCGTATTCCCAGCATCAGCAGCGTCCATCCTATGGAAACCAGGGATATTCCAACCAGCGTCCAGCTGCTGCCGGGGTTTCCCGCGAAGACCAGGCGGCTATCGAGAAGTACAAGTACATGCTGCGTACCGCTCCGCCACAGGAGATGGAGCGCGCGCACGCCGAGGCCTTCTCGCGATTGACTCCGCAGCAGCGTGCGCTGTTGCAGTCCGAGCTTTCCGAGCAATTGCCGGCGGCAGAACGCCCGGCCAGCGACCGGCCGCAAGACCTGGCCCGGGCAGCGACGCGTGCCGAGGTGTCACGCCCTGGCTTCATGGAGAAGATCCTCGGTTCGGGGTCGGGACGCTCGCGAATGGCAGGCGGCCTGGCTGCCGGTGCCGGGGGACTCGGCGTTGGCCTGCTTGGCGGAGTGGCCGGTGCATTTATCGGCACCGCGATTGCTGGCCCATTGCTGGAAGGCTTTTCCGGAATCGGCGAGGAATTCGGATCCATGGCTGAAGGACTGGGGGACACCATCTCGGGTGCCGGAGAGCAGATCTCCTCGGCTGGAGAAGGCGCATTCGGCGACTTCCTCGGTGGCGCCGGCGGGGATTTCGGCGACTTCGAATTCTAGCCGGGGTGCTTCCTGCCTTATGGAATGACCCGGCAGCCGGTACCAGGCGCCGGCTCCAGCCAACTTGAGATGAGCCAGGTTGGAGCACGGCGTCCTGGGCCAACCTCAGGAGGCGTCCATCAGGCCGCGGCTATGAGCCAGCGCGGCCGCTTCGGCGCGGGAGTGGACATCCAGCTTCTTGAACAAGTTCCGGATGTGGAACTTCACCGTATTTTCGCTGATTCGCAGCTCTGCTGCGATGGCGCGGTTGCCCTGCCCGGAAGCCAGAAGCTTCAATACCTCGAATTCGCGGGTGGCCAATTTCCAGTGGGCAACATCAACCGCGGAGCTTCGCGGCGCATCTAGCGGGAGCGCTACCGCAACTTCGGTACCCCACCCCGCGATGGCCGACAGATTCAGCGTTCCCTTCAGCGCCTGCACTTGGCGCTGGAGCCTTTGGATGACCGGTGCCTGGTGATCCAGCGTGCCAAAGCCGTCATCGCGGACATTGATCAACAGGTTTTTCCCGTCGCAGTCCCATTGCGTGCGAATCCTTTGGATCTGCGGCTGCTCCATCATGGCCATGGCCAGCCCGCGGATGATCGAGCGAGCCGCGTGGGCAACCTCGCCCGGCAAAGCCCGCCCATCGGCAGGCGGCTCGATGAACTGCAATTCCACTTCACCTGCCTCGCTCAGGGGGCGCAAATCATCGCGCAAGCGGCTGAATGCGGTGCCTACCGGTTCTTCAACCAGTCCATTGGTTCGGTCATCGAGCGTGCGCAGGCCCACAAGGGTGTGCGCTGCCCACTCGGTGGCTTTCTGGCGCGCGGGGGCATCGGCGATTTGCCCGCTGCGCAGGGTAGCCAGCAGTGCGTCCAGGCTCGCAGAGAATTGATCCACCAGCTCGGTGGTGACCCGCGTGCGCTCGGCAGATACCGCTCTGGATTCGCGCAGGTAGGACGGCGGCGCATCAGCAACTTTTTCCCGGATTCGAGCGGCCGTCAGGTCCCACAGGTAGTCAAGCAGATCCCGTGAATCGGCATGGTTGACGGGTACTTCGCCGAAGGCCGGGTCCACCAGAACAAGAAGCGCATTGCTTGGCAGGTAGCGCAGAACAAGTATTTCGCGCTGCGAGCCAGCGATCAGATCCGTGGCGCGCCAGCGCACCTGTTCGGGATGGGAACGCCGTATGCGCTCCAATTCCTCAACGCTCGCTTTTGACGTGATCGACTCATCCCCGGCCTTCTTTTGCGGCCTGCCCGTGCAATCCTCGGTGAAAATCAGCAGGGCTGAACAACGGATGGCCGGCAACAACGCTGACTGCAGCCGCGGCGCAATTTCCAGCAGCGGGGACGTGGCCAGCAACGAAACTTTCTCCAGCAGATCCCATGGTGCGAGCCGATCGCCTGGCCCGGCAGAAGTGGTGGTGTGCGTCATTGCCATGGGGAGATTCTAATCCAGGTGCCGGCCACCGGCCCACCCTTTCGGGTAGGAAAAACTGCTAGAAGACGGTGTATTACCTACCCGGAGGATTCGCGAGGATTGAAGGTATTCACCCGTGCGAGCTCAGCAAGCCCGCAGCAACCAGCGAAGGGAAAAGCATGAGCGCAGCGCCGGCCGTATCAGCGACAACAGTGGCGGACGAGTCCGTGCTTTCCGCCAGGGATGTTATTCTCGCTGAACTTGCCGCCAGTGCGCGGACCGTGGAAGCATCCCAAGCTGCCCAGGCAGCGCGGATGATCGGCGGGGCACCGCGGGTTTTCCTCACCGGAGCTGGCCGCAGCGGACTTGTGCTGCGCATGGCTGCCATGCGCTTGATGCATCTGGGGCTGAGAGTGCATGTGGTGGGAGAGACCACCACCCCGGCGATCGGGGCGGATGACCTCCTGGTAGTTGCCTCGGGTTCGGGAACCACCTCCGGCGTGGTGAAGAGCGCCGAAAAGGCAGCAAGCATCGGCGCCCAGATCCTGGCTGTGACCACCGACGGCACGTCGCCACTGGCGAACCTGGCTACGGCGACCGTGCTGGTTCCGGCCGTGCGGAAAACAGATCACGGGTCTTCGCTGTCCCAGCAGTATTCGGGCAGCTTGTTCGAGCAGTCGCTATTTGTCCTCACCGAAACCATCTTCCACATCCTCTGGAAGAACACGGATTGTGCGGCGGAAGAACTTTGGACGAGACACGCAAATTTGGAATAAGCCGCCCTGGCCAATCAGGACGGGAATCTAGAGAGAAAGAAGAGAGCTATGAAGATTCAAGTTGCCATCGATTTGCTGACCACGCAGGACGCCTTGGAGCTGGCTGCCAAGGTTGCACCCTACGTCGATATCATCGAGCTGGGGACGCCGCTGATCAAGGCCGAGGGCCTCTCGGCAATCGCCGCGATCAAGAGCGCCCACCCGGACAAGATCGTCTTTGCCGATATGAAGACCATGGACGCCGGCGAGCTGGAAGCCGACATTGCCTTCGCTGCCGGAGCCGACTTGGTCTCCGTGCTGGGCAGTGCAGATGACTCCACCGTGGCAGGTGCGGTGAAAGCAGCGAAGGAACGCAACAAGGGAATTGTTGTCGACCTGATCGGCATCCCGGACAAGGCCAAGCGGGCCAGGGAAGTCATTGCCCTGGGGGCGCAATTCGTGGAGTTCCACGCTGGGCTCGATGAGCAGGCGCAGCCTGGCTACGACCTTAACGGCCTGCTCAACGCCGGAATCGTTGCCGAAGTCCCGTTCTCTGTGGCTGGCGGGGTCAGTATCAAGACGATTGGCGATGTCCAAAAAGCTGGAGCTCAAGTGGCGGTAGCTGGCGGAGCCATTTACTGTGCCGCGGATCCAGCTTTCGCAGCGCGCGAACTGCGCGAAGCCTTGGTCCAAGCCGCATAAGGGGCATTTGCCAAAACAAAGGTGGATTCGCATGGTTGCGAATCCACCTTTCTTTGCGCCCGGGCCGCTGGCCTACTGCTCCACGAGTGGCAGATGGACCAGCGTCCGCTGGCCGTTTTGGACCATGAAGCCTCGGCCCGGCGGGAATTCGTGGCGCTTGACCCGCGGGAAGGGCACCTTGAACAGCGAGTCCCCGTCGTAGGCGTCGGGCTTGAGCGCGATGCCGTGCCGGCTGGACTTCAGCTCGCCGAGCAAGCCGAAGCTGGAGGAGAACTGGTTGATGTCGCCGTCGGCCACCAGGAAATGGTCGGAGCGGTTGATGGCCTTGAGCAGCTCCTTGAGCGGACGCTCGGCATCCGAGTCGCCGAATTCGCTGAAGTTCTCGATCACAAAGACCATCTTGCCGGGCATGGACTCATCGGCGACCATGTCCACCATGTCCTTGGCGAACTGGCGGGCTTCCGCCGGGCCCGAAGCCGTGCCGTTCCACATCCGCCAGGTGCGCAGCTCGGCGCGACGCCCGCCGATGTGGAAGAACTGGGTGGCCGGGTTGGCCCGCTCCAGGGCGGTGACCATGGCGCGCAGCGCGGTGGTCTTGCCGCTCTGCGGAGGGCCGGCGATGACAAAGGATCCGATCGGCTCGAAACCGCACGGGCCCAGTGTCGCATCCGAGAGGCCGATGACCGGTTGCCCCTGGAACGAGTCCGGAAGCAGTTCGGCGGAAAACTCCTGGGGCAGGGCTTCGACGCCGGCGGCCTGCGGGGCCCCGGAAGCGCGCAACTCCTGCGCCCAGCTGGTGGTCAAAGCCGTTTGCTCGGCCACGTTGGCGGTGCCGCCGAGCACCGCGATCTGCGCCTCGTGGCCCTTGACGATGGCGCGTCCCGGGACGCTGCGTTCGCTGAGCACATCCTTGGCCACCCCCAGCACGTTGTAGGCCTGCTCGTCGGCCATGCGCAGCACCACGCGCTGGGTGATGTTCGCGCTGATCGCGGTGGGCACGGCGCCGAAGCGGTCGGCGGTGGTGACCACGTGCACGCCCAGCGGGCGGCCTTCGCCCACGATCCGCATGAACACCTGGTAGAACTCGCCGCGGCCGTGGCCCAGTTCCCAGTCGCTGCGGAACTGGCCGAAGCCATCGATCAGCAGGAAGATGCGCGGCTCGGAGATGTTGCCGGTGACCTGGCGGTATTCGCTCAAGTTCGCGGCGTTCGCAGCCGCATAGCGGGCGGAGCGCTCATCGAGGTGCTCGGAGAGGATGCGGAAGACGCGCTGGATGCGCTCCACGTCATCGCCGCCGATCACCGCGCCGACCTGCGGCAGCGGATCCAGCGAGCGCAGCGAGCTGGTGCCGAATTCCAAGGCGTACACCGCGGCGGTGCCGGCCGATGGGTTGGCACCGGCCGCGAGCGCGATGCTGCGCAGAGCCGCGGACTTGCCGGCGCCGGAGGTGCCGTAGATCAGCAGGTGGCCGTCGGTATCCGGTTCGAACCAGGCGGTCTGCTGGGCCTGGTGCTCGGGGATGTCGGCCAGGGCCAGCGGGATCTTGCTGTCCGAGTCCGGGGCCAGCTCGCGCAGGTCCACGGTGGCCGCCAGGTCATCGAGCCAAGGCCGGCGCGGGGCCGGAATGCCGGCGCCATGGGAGGCGGCGATGAAGCTGGAAACCAGGCGCTTCTGGTCGTTCGGCCCGCTGTTCTCCTCGATATGCTCGCTGGCGGATTCGGGCTGCTCCCAGACGCGGGCGCCACCAAAGCGCAGGTCTTCAACGCGCACCTCGGCGGCCTCGGGCTCATCGGTGGTCCAGCCGCCGGCATAGCCGGACTGGAAGGGCACCAGCCGGCCGGGACCGGTCTTGGCGATGCCGCGCCCGGGCAGCGAGGGGTCGAAGCCCGCGGCGATCGGGTCCTCCACCACGTCGTTGGAGTCCGCGGCGTCGGCCATGCGCAGGGCCACGCGCAGGTTGGTATTGGCGCGCAGGTTGTCCTTGATGACACCGGCCGGGCGCTGGGTGGCCAGGATCAGGTGGATGCCCAGGGAACGGCCGCGCTGGGCGATGTCCACCACGCCGTCCACGAACTCGGGCACCTCGCCGGCCAGGGCGGCGAACTCGTCCACCACCAGCACCAGGGCCGGCGGGGTTTCCGGGTCCTGGCGCTTTTCCAGCTCCAGCAGGTCCTTGGCCTTCTTGCGGTGGAAGAGCTTCTCGCGGTGGTGCAGCTCGGCACGCAGGCTCATCAGCGCGCGGCGGACCAGGTGCGGGGAGAGGTCGGTGACCAGCCCGACGCAGTGCGGCAGCTCCACGCAGTCGGCGAAGGCCGAACCGCCCTTGTAGTCCACGAACAGGAAGGTGACCCGGTCCGGGCTGTACTCGGCGGCCATGGCCAGCACCCAGGCCTGCAGGAATTCGGACTTGCCCGAGCCGGTGGTTCCGCCCACCAGCGCGTGCGGCCCCTGGGTGCGCAGGTCCAGGCTCATCGCATCCGGTGTGCCCTGGCCGATGTAGGCGCGCAGCGTGCCGGCGCGCTTGAGCCGCGGCCTGGAACCGGTGGCGGCGCGGTCGATCACCGAATTGTTCTGCTTCCAGCGCTCGAGCACCGCCTCGGGGGACTCGGCCAGCTCGGTGCCCAGAACCCGCAGCAGCGACACCGAGTCGGGGATATCCGAGGAGTCGGGGATCAGCGAGCTGGAGTCCACCACCGGAGCCAGCCGGCGGGCGAAGTGCTCGGCATGCTCGCGCGAGACTCCTTCCACGGTGACCCTTCTCGCTTCCTCGCCGGCCCGGACCCACCCGACCCGTGCAGCGTCCAATCCATCGGTGACATCGAGGAATGTGCGGCAGGCCGCGGGCAGGGACTCGACGGTGGGGGCCACGAAGATCGTGTAGATGCCCACGGCCGGGCCGCGCTCGATGATCTGCGAGAGCCGGGCGCGGTCCACCGGGGCGTCATTGCTGACAAAGAGCACCAGCGAGAGGTCCTTGGCCGGCGGAATCTTGGAATTCTGCTCGCCGACCTCCTTGCCCATTTCCATGGAGGAATCATTGGTGGCCAGCGGGCCCAAGCGGTAGGAGGACGGGTCGTTGCGCCGGGCGATCAGCTCTTCGAGGGCGTTGAGCAGCACCGTGCCCGAGGGCTGGGTGTCGGCCATCGCGATATTGGCCAGCGGGGAGCGCGGGCCGGTGGTGTGCGGCAGCCACTTGAACCATTCCAGGTCCTCGGTCCAGGCCGGGTCGATGATCGCCGCGGTGCACAGGTCATTGGGCGCATGCAGGCCGAAGAGCTGCACGGCCAGCGCGCGCAGGGCGTCGGCGGCCTCGATGCGCGGCCCGGCGATGCCGATGGCCCCGGCGGCGGGCAGCAGCTCGATGATCGGGACATCGTCGATCATCCGGTATTTCTCGGTGAGCTGCTCCACCCGTTCCACATAATCCTGCAGCCCGGACCGGTCCGAGAGCTCGGCGACGGTGGTGCGGCTGCGCGCAGAGCCGGAGCCCAATCTCAGCGAGAGGTAATTCCAATGCTCGGGGCGCCGGGTCCACAGCAGCGGGCCGAGCGACTCGGCCTGCTCGAACACCGTGGCGGTGGCCGGGGCCTCGCTGCGCCGGTGCGCCCGCTCGGCTTCCTCCCCGTCCAGCAGGGCATCTTCGAGCTGCTCGAATTGCCGTTCGAAGGTCTCGATTTCCAGCCGCAGCTTGTTGTTGTTCTGGGTGCGCTGGCCGATCAGGTTGCCCAGCATCATCAGCGGGGAAATCAGGACCACGATCAGCGAGAGCACGCGCTGGGTCAGCGAGAAGATGGTCAGGCCCATGATCATCGGGGCGAAGATCATCGGCCAGGGGAAGAGCTTGGGGGTGGCTTCCTGCGGAATCGCGGGGCGGGGCAGCTCCTGGCCCGGATGGCGGATTTCCACGCGGGGGGAGCGGTTGAAGATGATCGAGCCGCCCTTTTCGTGCACCGGGGACTGCCCGGTGGTATGCCGGGGCAGCAGCTCGAAGTAGACATCGGTGGCGCCGAGGGTAATGAGCTGCCCGGGGATCACGGCCACCCGCTGCACCAGCCCGCCATCGACCAGGATGCCGTTGGCGGAGTTCAGGTCCACGAGCTCGATCTTGCTTCCCACCTCGATGCGGGCATGCTTGGTGGAGACCAGCCGGTCGTTGAGCACCACGGTGGATTTTTCCGAGCGCCCCACCGTTGAGGTGCCCGCGGGCAGCGCAAACGCCATGCCGGCATCCGGCCCGTTGGCGATGCGCAGCACCGCGGCGGCCGAACCGCCCGAGACGAAGGCATCGGTGGTCGGCACGACCTCGATGGCGAATCCGGAGCCGAGCTCGGCCTCGGCCAGCAGGGTCTGCGGGTCCAGCTGCACCGGCGCGGTGCCGGCGGCCGTTGCCAGCAAGGTGGGGCGCTCCGGGGCCTGTTCGCCAGCCAGGGCCCGCGCCGCGTCGCCCACCGTGGCGGTGGCATCGCAGGTCATCACGATATCGACGGTGCTGTGGTCCTGGCGCCTGAGCGTGGCCTTGATTTTCACTGGTCGGTCTCCTGGAAAGTGATGCGGAAGGATCGGCTGCCAACGTGGACGATGTCGCCGTCGTTGAGGTTCACCCGGGTCCGGGACGAGATGTTATAGGGAGCGCCAGAAGCCACGGTGATCTGGGTTCCGTTGCCGGAGTCCAGATCCATGACCCACACGCTCATCCCGTCGCAGCCGAAGGCCAGATGGGTTTTGGACAACAGGCGCTGGGGATCCTTCAACGCGATCAGCAGCTCGTTGCCGGCACTGCCCTGGGCTTGCGGAGCCCGGCCGATGAGCCCGGATTCGGGCACCGGGATATATGAGCCGTCATCGAATGCGAAGGCCGCGCGCCGGATGACTCCGCCGAAATTCTCCGGCGCCGCATGCCAATCGCTGTTCTGCGCGCCGATGATGCCCGCAGTGGACCTTGGGCGGGAGGGCAGCGAAAGCTCGTCCAGCTCGGCCCCGCCATCCACCGTGCCCAGAGAGGGCAGATGCTCGGAGACATCGCGTTCGGGCCGGGCGAGCAGATACTCTGCCCGGGCCAGCGCCCGCGGATTGGTGGGGTCCAGCCCATTGCGGACATCCACCACGAAGGTTTGGGCGATCTTGTCCAGCCAGCTGCGGCCGTGCTCCTTGTCGAACAGGCAGGAGAGCAGCAGCAATGCCGGGCCGATGACCGGGAGCAGATGGCTGAGCAGGAAGACCAGGCCGGCGACCAGTACGCGGGCGAATCCAGGGGCCTGGAACGTGCCCAGGTGCGCCGAGCGCAGGCGCATGGCGGATTTGCCCGGGGAACTGCCCTTGCGGCTGTTCATCGAGATCAGCACGATTGCATAAACCAGCATGAGCAGGGCGCTGACTGCACTCAGTACCAGAGGAACCGTTGAGAAGGCGCCGCTGACCAGGAAGATCACCAAGCCGATGCCTGCAGGCAGCAACGCGGCCAACGCCACGGCGTAGTCAATCAGGTAGGACCAGATGCGCAAGCGAGCATCGGCCGGCCGCATTCCGAGTATGCGGGATTTGGCGAGGGTTGCTGCGACGACGTCCATAGGATCTTTCTACTTCAATGGGATATTGGTCCGCCACGGGGACTTCTCCCCATTGTATTAAAGCCATTTGCCACATTAGCGTAGATTCCGTTACCTGCCATTGCGGTCCGAACAACGGGCTTGCTGAATTCTTGAGGAGAATAGTTATGACTGATTTCAAGGCCAATTACGGTGAAATGGAAGCCATGGCGTCGAAGCTGGATACCGGCCGCGATGACCTGGACGGCATTCTGGACCAGCTGCACTCCGGCATCGACAAGCTGCTGGGCGAGGATTTCACCACCGAGCACGCTTCGGGCCAGTTCGGCGAGGGCTACAAGGAATTGGACCAGGGCCTGAAGAAGGCTTTCGAAGGCATCAACGACATGGCGACGGCACTGCGCGACATGATGTCACAGATCCAGGACACTGACCGCGGAATGGCTGGCCAGTAGTACCTGCTGCTAGTGCGACATGAGGTGGCCGCCTGGCAAGTGCAAAGGCGGCCACTTCGCTGGTCGTTCAAGCAATTCATGTAGTCGTGATTTATCGAAAAAGGAGCCGTTGACCAGTGGGCGATACCATCTACTTGGCCCGACTTGACGAGATCGTTGCCGATCTAGGGGCAAGCATCACAGACTTTAAAGATGCTTCGGAGGTTGCAAAGGATATCGCGCGATCGGTTGGTAACCCCAAGGGCAAAGGGGATCTCAAGGATCGCGTTGAAGATTTCGAGAATGACTGGAATGACACGCGCGACGAACTGGTGGGGAAGCTGGACGGCGTGCATAAGCAGTTGAAAAATATCCGCGACGGATTCAAGGAATGGGATACGAAAACCCAACAAGCATTCCTGAATTCGCGAAAAAGCGATACTCCTAAGTAAACACGGCAGACCAACAGAAGGAACGCAGTCATGACCCTGCAATCACCGATCACCGGCGAGAGCCTTGAACTGATTGACGGAGATGCAGAAGACATTCATCGCCATGCCATGGAGCTGATTCGCTCTAGCGAGGCCATGGACCGTGCTGCCAATCGACTGGAAGACATCAGCAACGGAACCACGGATTTAATCTCCGAAGCCATCACCAAGGTTCGGGAATCAGCCGAAGAGGTTTTTCCAGACCTGCGCAAGGCCGCGATCCGCTATAACGGCACGGGTGAAGCGCTGAAGAATTATGCCTCAGAGCTGGCCAGCGTCCAAGGTGCATTTGCCCGGTGCACTGCTCAGGGCGGGGCTGATACTTATGCCTCATTGAGCACCTTGATTGAAGATATCCAGGAAGCCAATACGACTGCGGAGTCAAAGCGGAATCTCGAAGACGATGCACAAGGCCTTGTCAATGAGCATGACGGGTTCCTCGGCATGGGAGAAGGAACTGACGAGCAGAAGGAAGATGCCGCAGAGGGCCTGAAGGATGCCCAGACCGCGCGCCAGAATGCCGAAGATGAACTCGAGGAGCTCTGGGGTAAATTCGACGGCCGGGTCTCCTACTGGGAGGATGCCTACGACGAGGCCGTAGGAAAGATCGAGGATGCTTTTGAGGCCGCGGGAAATGACGATACGACCATGCAGCTCATTGGCGATATCCTCAACTACGTCGCGTTAGGCGCCGCGATTTTGGCGATCTTCGTCACCGGGCCGTTCGCCTTGGTACTTGGTGCCATTGCGCTGGTGGCTTCCGTGATTGTTTTGGGCATGGAGATCTACAAGATGGCCGTTGGCGATGGGTCTTGGTCGGATCTGGCATTTGCCATTATTGGATTGGTGCCTTTTGGCCGTGTCTTTGGCAAGGTATTTTCCAGTTTTGGCAAGGGCTCAAAGGGCTTCTTCAAGGCCCTGACGAAGACACGCACGAGCAGCGCTAAAGGTATCGTCAGGTCGTCGGTCAAGTCCGTTGGACGACGCCCACGCATGACCCGGGTGAAAGGCAAAGGACCAAGGCGCCAGCAAATCCGTCGGCAAAACGACGTGAAGAAGCAAAGATTCACCGACGCCCACAATCGGCGAAAAGATGCGTACATGGAGGGGTTTGAGGATTCCTTCTCAAAGAACAAGTTCAAGATGTTCGTCACCTACGCATTGGATGGAGGAGCGGCGAAGCAACGCGCTCTGGCAGAATATGTGACAAACAATCCGCATCAAGTGACACGACGTGCTGAACAGTGGGCGGAAAAGATGAGCGTCATCGCGAAACGAGAAGAATTTGGCCAGTGGGTGATCTCGGCGGGCCTCTTTAAGCTCCAGAACGAGATCAACAAAAAATAATGGCTGATTTCCCTGGACTGGTTCCAGGCTGCAAATATCGAGTGGTGGCGGAGAGAAGTCATGGCCCAAGAGCAAATGCAAGCTAGCCCAGCGCCTGCCGGGATCCGGTACCATATGGTTTTTCCTCCTGGTTGGCGTGAATTCCGAACCAACGCAGAGTTCGAAGAGGCCCTGGTGAAGCTGGTCACGGCTGAGTCCAGGGCGAGTGGCCGTGCCGATGTCGTGCTCATGCTCCGCCAAAAGGTCCACGAGATGTTCGAGGACTTGCGTCGGCGTGGATCGCTTAGCTTCGCGATACCAGCCGAACGCGGCAAGGCAGGTGTCTGGCCGGTTTCGCTAATCGTGACACCGCTGAAAACCGGCCCGAGCGGCACGTTGGACGAAGCCGTTCGCAGCGCAGCTCGGGGAATTGCGGTAGAGACGGAATCCGTCGAAGGTGCTGATTGGTACCATTGGAACACCAGTACCAGGGCGAAGGACGCCCCGGAACTCCGAAGCCATGGCATAAATATGGTGGTGCCCCGCCCGTTGCCAGATGGCGGTGTCGATCCTGATCCCAAGGCAGGGCTTTGGCTGTTGTACACCTATGCTGAGTTAGATCAGTTGAAACAGGAAGAAATGAATGAGGGGCTGCGGCAGCTGGGATATGCGATATTGGGAAGCTTCAAGTGGGTGCCGGTTAAATGACCGCCTATGAAATCGAGCCGGATCTGGAATTTTGGCTGCCGGTGCCACGTGAATTTCCCGGAGATGGTTTCCAGACTCCCGAAGAATGGGCCGAGGACCTGTCCCAATGCGCAATTCCCGATGATGCAGGCTTGCGCGAGACCTATCGGCAGCTGGCCGTTGACGTCGCGGTGAACCAATTCGAGGAATCCTCGCATACCTTCTGGTATTCGCCGGAAGACGGACACGCCTTGGGCACGGCGCATCTGGCGATCTTCGAGGATGATCCGGAGTCGAGCCTGGAGGAAATCGCCAGGCCGGAGTACGAGTCGGTGACTCCCTTGCACCTGGAATCCTTCAAATCCGGGGTTTTCGGCAAGGTGGTGCAAACTGCATCGACCATCGCTTCGGAGGAAATCGCCTTCGACCAAATTCAGGCATCAGCCGCCATTGGACATATCAGGACCGTTGGACGCAGCCATGGAATGATTTTCGTGCTGGAAGCCTATGACGCGGACCTGACCACCTTGGGATTCATGATGGAACCAATGGTCGAATTCTTCGAGTCGGTCTCATTCGCAGAAGACGATGAGGGAGAGGAGTCCTGATGGGCAAAGGGAAATCCGGTGCGCCAAAAGTCACCGGGTTCGTGACACAACCGTCCCACCACCTGCCGAGGCTGCGGAAAAGCCTGGTCCTTCTGGCTATCGGAGCTGTACTTGCCTACCTCGGTTACTACCTGATCAGCAACGACCTCCCCGAATCCTCCTCCCGCCGAGCTCAAATCGGCCTGCAAGGTATTCCAGCCGCACTCGGCGGAGCGCTACTGATCTTTGGAGCTATCGGCACGGCGACTGCCTTGGCCGGCCTCAAGCGCACTGGAGCTGAAGCTATCGACATGATCGTCGAGAAATCCGGAATTGTGGTGCGCGGAGAACGACGGATCCCGTGGGAGTCCATCGAATCAGTCACCAGCATCCAGTATAAAAATGAGGCGAAGGTCAAGCTCCTGTGGGACCCGTCCCAGCTTCATCGTTCGCTGCTGCTGAAAGTCGCGGGCGACGCAGGCCTGCCCGGACGGCAAACCGCAGATGGCGGTCATAAGGTCAAGATCGCTTTGGTGCGATACCCCGAGGCAGACTATTCGAAGTACTTCAAAATGGCCATGGGCCAATTCCCGCTCCATGGCATCGCCGTGGAACACAAGACGAAGTGGATGCAAACGTGATAGCTGCCTGACACGCGGTGCATGGGAAAAGCCCGGCGCATCTTGGAGACCTCCAAGATGCGCCGGGCTTTTCCCATGGCGTGAGGCTACTTCTTCAGGTGGTCAACCAGCTGGGAAGCAATGCCGTTGTAGGTGCCCGGGGTCAGCGACTGCAGGCGCTGCTCGGCTTCAGCGGACAATCCGAGCTCGCCGACGAATTCCTTCAGGCGAGCTGCGTCTACGCGGTGACCGCGGGTCAGGTCCTTCAGGCGCTCGTAGGGGTTGTCCATGCCTTCGACGCCGGCAATGGCCTCGGCGCGCATGACCATCTGGATGGCCTCGGCGAGGACCTCCCAGTTGTGGTCCAGGTCGTCAGCCAGCACTGCCTCGGCCACGGACAGGCGGTCCAGGCCCTTGGCAACGTTGGAGATCGCCAGCACCGAGTGGCCGATGGCGGTGCCGATGTTGCGCTGCGAAGAGGAATCGGTCAAATCGCGCTGCCAGCGGCTGGTCACCAGGGTGGATCCCAGGGTGTCGAGCAGGCCGTTGGAGATCTCCAGGTTGGCTTCCGCGTTCTCGAAGCGGATCGGGTTTACCTTGTGCGGCATGGTCGAGGAACCGGTGGCACCTGCCACTGGGATCTGTGCGAAGTAGCCGATGGAGATGTAGCTCCAGACATCGGTGCACAGGTTGTGCAGGATGCGGTTGAAGCGGGCGATGTCTGCGTAGACCTCGGCCTGCCAGTCGTGGGATTCGATCTGGGTGGTCAGCGGGTTCCACGTCAGGCCCAGGTGCTCGACGAAGCTCTTGGAAATCTGCTGCCAGTCGGCGCTTGGAACCGAAGCGTAGTGGGCTGCATAGGTGCCTGTAGCGCCGTTGATCTTGCCCAGGTACTCGGTCTTCTCGATGCGGTCCAGCTGGCGAGTCAGACGCCATGCCAGCACTGCCAGTTCCTTGCCCAGGGTGGTTGGGGTAGCTGGCTGGCCGTGGGTGCGCGAGAGCATCGGGACTTCGCGGGAATCTTCAGCCATCTTGGCCAGCTGTGCGACAAGGTCGCGGGCTGCTGGAAGCCAAACGCTGGTCACGCCGCCCTGGACGCCCAGAGCGTAGGAGAGGTTGTTGATGTCTTCGGAGGTGCAGCCGAAGTGGACCAGCGGCTTGAGGTTGCCAATGCCGATAGCTTCGAGGCGGTTGGCGATGTAGTACTCCACTGCCTTCACGTCGTGAACGGTCACCGCTTCGATCTCTGCCAGTTCCTTCACGGAATCAGCATTGAAGTCGGTGACGATCTTGCGCAGCGCAGCCTTCTGCTCATCGGAGAGCGGCGAGGTGCCTGGAAGAACGGAGTTGTCGGTCAAGTGGATCAGCCATTCAACTTCAACGTGAACGCGATCGCGGTTCAAAGCCGCTTCGGAAAGGTAGTCAACCAGCGGTGCCACGGCGCTGCGGTAGCGTCCGTCGAGGGCAGTCAGTGCCAGTGGTTCATTAGCAAGGGAAGTGCGCGCAATCTCAGCCATACCCATATTCTTCCATTCCTTGCCCGCCTTCACATCTTTTACTTCATGCAGGTTTCCACATCGAGGGCCATTCCCGCTCTGATTCGTGGCGTCCACGGCCATGATGGGCAACAGAATTCGAATGACGAGGAGCAGGAAAATGATGTTCTCAGCAACATTGGACTCGATGGCTTTTCAGTTGGATGATGCCCAGAAAACCACCCGTTTTGCCATTACGCAGCTTGATTCCATTGGTTCGTTGACTTGGAAATCTGCGGCGGGCCGGGCCTTTTATGACCGGGTCTTGGAGCTAAGCACCTGGTTGGAGCAGCTGAACCGGGAGCTGGCGGAAGCCGAATCGTATGTGGGTGCCGCAACCCGGGAAATCCAAGAACTGGAGTTGCAGATCTTGCAGCAGAAATTGGCATCCTGACCATGGGATATGACGTCAATTACAACCAGCTCGATTACGCGCAAGCGCATGAAATCTGCCGGCAGGTAACTCGAGAACTTGCGGGGGTTCGCGAGCAAGTTCTGGCCGCGCTGCGCATCGCGGCCAGATGCCAAAATGAACTGGCCGCGGTCGGCATGGCTGCCGGCACGATGGTGCGAAGCCCCAGCTTGGATGCGCTGGATCTGCAACTGCGCGTTGGAATGATGCAGGCAGGTTCCTTGGCTATCGAGAGCCAAGAGCTGACCGAGGCCATGGGGCAGGCCGGGCAGAATTACGAGTCCGCCGAGAACCGGGTAGAACACCAGATTCTTGCTGCTACCTTCGTGCAAAAAGTTGGCGAGGTCATTCAAGATATCCGGAACAACAATATGCGTCCTCCCACCGTTCATATGGAGACCATTCTGCGTTTGCTGATGATCAGCCGCCCTGACCTGGCGCTGGGGTGGGACAAGAGCTTTGGGGATCAGGTTGAACACCAGACCAAGGAACTTGCCGAGTTCATCCGCTACTTCAGTTCACACCGGGATACCGACATAGTCATTACGGAGCAAGACCCTGTGCAATTAGTGCAAGTGAGCGGAGGGATGGAAAGCTACTTCGAATTACACAGCATGCTCGAAGGCCAGGGTCCCGAAGAAAACGGGAAATTCATGGTGGTGGAGGCCGACGAGAATACCTATGTGGTGATCCTTCCAGGAACTCAAGAAAGGGATGGATTCAAGAATGGCTTTGATGAGTGGGGAATTGTCGACGGATTAGGTCGTGAATCGGAGAACTACGTAGGAGTCATCGATGAGGCCATCGAAGCCAGCGGCGCCAGGGAAGGAGATGAGATCATCCTTTCTGGCTACTCGCAGGGCGGGATTCACGTGGCCCAACTGATGAGGAACATATTCTTGAATCGCAAGTACAAGATGAACAAGATGATCACGCTGGGATCGCCGATTGGAAATATCGACATTCCCGATCATGTACGCAGCCTGTCGATCGAGGATTCGAGGGATATGGTCCCTGGAACCGATGGAACACCGAATAAGAATCGGGGCCGGAACCATTTCACGACGATCTTTGATGGACCGAAGGAGACGATCAAGCCGCAGCTCGAGGAGCATTCTTTGTTCGGCACACCGCATCAGCTCAAGAACTACGGCGATCACCTGCGCGAATTGGATGAAAAGCCGAAACCTGAAATCCAAGAGCAGCTCCGGCAGTTTCACCTGCCACGGGCGCCATTGAAAGCCAGGAAATTCAAGATAGAACGCGTTCGGCGTCCAAAGGCTAAGCGGGACCAGCAAGAAACGGTGCAAAAGCTCAAGACTATGGCTCCGCCTCACTGACTCTTTCCGAACACAAAAAAGGAGTGTGGTTTCCGATACGGAAACCGCACTCCTTTGGCTCACGGGGCGTACCGCCGTTGCTAGTCCCTGTCGCTCTTGACGAACAGTCCCAGGACCGCCGAGACAATGGCAATGATGATGGTGCCTGCAATGGCATCCCACCAGAAATTTTCAATAAGCAGCTCGATGGGAGTGAAGCTGGTCAGCCACGATGTCAGCAGGAGCATCAGCGCGTTGATCACGATGGTGAACAAGCCCAGCGTCAGGCAGGTGATCGGCAAGGAGAAGAACTTGACGATGGGGCGGACCAGGGCGTTGACCAGGCCAAAGATGACTGCAACAACCAGATACGCGACTGCGGTGTTGACTGCTCCGTCACCGACAGCGTGAATCTGCAGGCCGGGAACGATCCAGACAGCGGCCGCGAGGGCCAAAGCATTGATGATGACTCGAATGAGGAAGCTCATGCTTTAACTCTGTCATAAAAAGCTGAGACAGGTATGTGGATCGGATGTAATCAGGCCCCAGATGGAGGATACGCTTTAGCTATGACTGAGAATCCGGTGACCCAGGACCAGGTGCAGCCACGCCCCGTCGTTGCACGTTTGCCAAAATACGCTGCGGGTAAGCCGCCAGCATCTGTAGAAGGCATGGCCGCCTTCAAATTGTCATCGAACGAGATCCCGTTTGGTCCACTGGATACCGTGCAACAGGCAGTGATTGAGCAAAGCAGCTTGAATCGCTATCCAGACCCGTTGTCGACCAAGCTGCGCGAGGCCCTTTCAGAGTATCTGGACGTTCCCGCCGAGGATATTGTCACGGGTGCCGGGTCGCTCGGAGCCTTGACCCAGATTCTGAGCACCTTCGCAGGGCAGAACGAAGACGGCATTCAAGATGAGGTGATCTACGCCTGGAGATCTTTCGAGGCTTACCCGATCCTCGTTCAGTCTGCTGGCGCGCTTCCCGTGGAGATTCCGCTGCTGGAAGATGGACGCCACGATCTTGAAGCGATGATTGCCGCCGTCAACGAAAACACGTCGATCATTTTGCTGTGCACGCCGAATAACCCGACCGGACCCATCCTGACTCAGGCCGAAGTTGATGACTTCTTGGCACGAGTACCCAAAAACGTCCTGGTGGTCCTGGACGAGGCGTATATCGAGTTCGTGCGCGATGAGAAGTCGGTGGATGGACTTCATACCTACAACGAACATGAGAACGTTGTGTTGCTCCGCACCTTCTCCAAGGCTCACGGCCTGGCGAACCTCCGCGTAGGGTACTCGGTGGCCCACCCGGAAATCACCAACAATCTTCGTGTGATGGCCACGCCTTTTGCCGTATCCAGTGTTGCCGAGGACGCGGCGGTCGCATCGCTGTCGCAGATTGACCGGGTGCTCGAACGCGTTGATTCCTTGGTTCAAGAGCGTGAGCGCGTGGTGGCAGCGCTAAAAGAACAGGGCTGGAAGATTCCTTCAACCCAGGCGAACTTCGTCTGGCTGCCTTTGGGGGAGAATACTGGCCAGTTCGTTGAGCGGGCGAATGCGGTGGCGCTTTCGGTGCGCGGTTTTGCCAATGAAGGCGTGCGGGTATCGATTGGTGAAGTGGAAGCGAACAATCGATTCATCGAGCTGTGCAAGGAATCACTGTACTTGGCGCATAGCTGATTGGTGCTGTTGTCTCGCGTTTTAGCAGTCAATGGCTATAGGCTTAGGAGTTAGACAAGCCGTATATGTCCCATGCGGAATGTATTCCTTGTGGGGCATATTTAAGATCAAAGGAAGATATATGACGCGTGCTGCGACTGAGGCGACGGAGACGGATCTGATTCAGATCTTGACCCCGGACGGCCAGCGTCACTCCCACGAAACGTACGATGCGTATCTGGGTGACGTTGACGATCAAATGCTCCGCGGTTTCTACCGGGACATGGCATTGACCCGCCGGTTCGACCAGGAAGCCACAGCACTGCAGCGTCAGGGCCAGTTGTGCCTCTGGGTTCCACTGCGTGGCCAGGAAGCCGCGCAGATCGGCTCGGGCCGTGCTACCCGTCCGAACGACTACATCTTTCCGACCTATCGAGAGCACGGAGTCGCCCTGACTCGCGACGTGTCTTTCTCGGAGATGCTTCGCCTCTTCCGCGGTATTTCCGGTGGAGGGTGGGACCCTCGGGAAAATAACTTCCACATGTACACCATGGTTCTTGCCGCGCAGATGCCTCATGCGGCCGGATACGCCATGGCCTTGAACATGGAACAGCAGGGCTGGGACGAAGAACGGCGCGCAGCCGAGGGCAACGCCGTCGTGGCCTATTTCGGTGACGGGTCATCGACGGAAGGCGAAACCCACGAGTCGATGGTGTTCGCCAGTTCCTTCGACGCGCCAGTGGTGTATTTCTGCCAGAACAACCAGTGGGCCATCTCGGTTCCCTTCGAAGTGCAGTCCAAGGTTCCCCTGGTAAACCGCGCGGCCGGCTACGGCATGCCCGGCGTCCGCGTAGACGGCAATGACGTCTTGGCAGTGCTCGCTGTGACCCGCTGGGCCCTGGAGCACGCCCGCAGCGGCAAGGGACCGGTGCTTATTGAAGCTGTGACCTACCGCCTGGGCGCGCACACCACCGCGGATGATCCCACCAAGTACCGCATGAGCGAAGAAGAGAAGCAGTGGGCGCCGAAGGATCCGCTGATCCGCCTGGAAACCTACCTGCGCGACAACAACCTGGTTGATGACGCATTCTTTGAACAGCTCGCTGAAGATGCTGACGCGATGGCCGCCAAGGTCCGCGAGGACGCCATGGCATTCCCTGTCCCGCCATTGGCGAAGTCCTTTGAGCAGGTGTACGCGGAAGCGCACCCGTTGATCAAGGAAGAACTGGCGTGGCACCTGGAATATGAAGCCGGATTCGCAGATGCGGCCGAGGGAGAGCAGTAAATGACCACCACAATGACCCTGGCCAAGGCCATCACCACTGGCCTGGACAAGATCCTGGAATCCGATGACAAAGCTTTGCTCATGGGCGAAGACATCGGACGCCTCGGTGGCGTCTACCGCATCACCGATGGGCTGATCGACAAGTACGGAGCCCACCGGGTCATCGACTCGCCATTGGGAGAGGCCGGCATCGTCGGCACCGCCGTGGGCATGGCCCTGCGGGGCTTCAACCCGCTGGTGGAGATCCAATTTGATGGATTCGTCTTCCCGGCCTTCAGCCAGATCACCACCCAGCTGGCCAAAATGCATGCCCGCTCAGAAGGACGCCTGACCGCCCCAGTGGTCATCCGCATCCCCTACGGCGGCGGCATCGGCTCCATCGAGCACCACTCCGAATCCCCGGAAGCGCTCTTTGCCCACACCGCAGGTCTGCGCATTATCACCCCGTCCAACGCCCATGACGCCTATTGGATGATCCAGCAGGCAGCAGCCTGCCAGGACCCGGTGATCTTCTTCGAGCCAAAGCGCCGCTACTGGCTCAAGGGCGAGGTGGATACCGAAACGCCGGCCTTGGACGCCTTCAAAGCACAGGTGGTTCGCCCCGGCACTGATGCAACCATCGTGGCCTACGGGCCCCTGGTTCCTATTGCCCTGGCCACCGCAGATGCGGCGTTGGAAGATGGCCGAAGCATCGAGGTGATCGACTTGCGGTCGATTTCCCCAATCGACTTTGACACCATCACCGAATCGGTGCAGAAGACCGGACGGCTGATCGTCACACACGAAGCCCCGACTTTCGGTGGAATCGGCGGCGAAATCGCAGCCCGGATCACCGAGCGCGCCTTCCTTTCCCTGGAAGCACCGGTGCTGCGCGTCGGCGGATTCCACATGCCCTACCCGGTATCCAAGGTCGAGTCGCAGTACCTGCCTGACATCGACAAGTTGCTCGAAGCCCTCGACCGGTCATTCGCTTACTAAAGCGGGACCCAAGGAGTAGAAATGACAGTTTTTAACCTCCCCGATGTGGGCGAAGGTCTGACCGAAGCAGATATCGCCTCGTGGAAAGTCAAGGTGGGCGATACCGTCGAGGTCAACCAAATCTTCGTCGAGATCGAAACCGCAAAGTCGCTCGTTGAGCTGCCGTGCCCTTTCGCAGGTGTCGTCACCGAGCTGCATGCCGCCGAAGGCGACACCGTCTTGGTGGATCACCCGCTGATCAGCATCGACCAGGACGGCAACGCCGCACCTCCAACCGGTGTGCCTGAACCGGCGGAAGCACTGAACACTGCAACCCCGCAGGCTTCGGAAGAACCTGGCCCGCTGGTCGGCTCCGGGCCCACCGCGGACTCGTCGGTACGCCGCCAGCGCACCAGCCGTCCGGCCCCCTCGGCCGCAGGCACCCGTGCCGCAGCGGTGCGCACTTCCGGTTCGGCACTGGCGGATACCATCTCCCGACGTGCCCAGTCGCTGGGCAGCGTCGTACGCGAAGAAGTGGACCGCCGCAAGCCTGCGGTGGCGAGCTTTGTCGACCGCGTGCTGGCCAAGCCCCCGGTGCGTCGCCTGGCCAAGGAACTGGGCATCGATATCAATGATGTTGTCGGCACCGGTACCCAGGGCGAGATTACTCGCGAAGATGTGAACAGCTACCAAGCCCAGCGCGAGGCCGAGCATGCGGCAGCGCCAACCTACTGGGCGCACGGCCAGCTGGCCGACGCCCGGGTGGAGCGCACTCCGGTGCGCGGCGTCCGCAAGGCCACGGCCAAGGCCATGGTGGATTCGGCCTTCACCGCCCCGCATGTTTCGATCTTCGTTGACGTGGATGCAAGCCGCACCATGGAATACGTGCAGCGCCTGAAGAAGTCCCGCGACTTCGAAGGCATCAAGGTTTCGCCGCTGCTGGTGCTGGCTCGTGCAGTCATCTGGGCCGCGGCGCGAAACCCATCGGTGAACGCCAGCTGGGTGGAAACGCCAAACGGGGCCGAAATCCACCAGAAGCGATTCATGAACCTGGGCATCGCCGCGGCCACGCCGCGTGGCCTGCTGGTCCCGAATATCAAGGACGCCCAGAACCTGAACATGAAGGAACTGGCCATTGCCCTGAACGAGTTGGCCACCACGGCCCGTGCTGGCAAGACTCGTCCAGAGGATATGCGCGACGGCTCGCTGAGCATCACCAACATCGGCGCGCTGGGCATTGATACCGGCACCCCGATCATCAACCCGGGCGAGGTGGCCATCGTTGCCTTCGGCACCATCCGCCAAAAGCCATGGGTTGTAGACGGCGAGGTGGTTCCGCGCTGGATCACCACACTGGGCGGGTCTTTCGACCACCGCGTAGTCGATGGCGACCTTTCGGCCCGCTTCATGGCTGACGTTGCTTCCATCCTGCAGGAACCGGCAATGCTGCTCGACTAGCAAACCGCACTGGCACCCCCGGGGAAAAACTTTGAAAAGTTTTTCCCCGGGGGTGTCACAGTTAAAGCTCCTGAAACGACGTATCTATTGAGGGCATAAAAATTGCCGTGAACGCCGAAAGAACGGGAGCAATGCCATGCGCATGAACTTGAGCAAGACCCACAAGAAGGGCTACGCAGCTGTCTTGGGACTGGAATCCTATGCCAGTTCCGCGGTGCCCAAGGAACTCTATGAACTGGTCAAGCTCCGTGCATCAATCCTCAACGGCTGTTCTTTCTGCACGGACATGCACTCGCATGATGCGATGAACATGGGCATCCCTGCAGCCAAGCTCTTCGCCGTGGCCGCGTATAACGATTCGCCACTATTCAGCGACGCAGAGCGTGCTGCCCTGCGATTGACCGACGAGGTCACTCGACTGGATGCAATGCACGGTGTGAGCGACGAGGTATTCAACGACGCGGCCGAAGAATTCAGCGAAGAAGAAATCGGAAACCTGATCTTGGCCATTGCCACGATCAACGTTTGGAACCGCATCGCCATCACCACTCAGCTCGAACCACCAGTACGCGGTTAATGGCAGGACCTGCTGATACGATCGGGCGCGTGGAACAACGCGAAGCCCGCATGGCGCTGGAGCAATGGCAAGAGGCCAAGCCCCGGCTGACGATGCTGGCCTACAACATGCTCGGCGTGTGGGCTCAAGCGGAAGACGTGGTTGCCGCAGTCGGTGAACAGGTTTTCAAGCTTGAGCCCCATCAGGTCGCCGCAGTGGAGAACTGGCCAGGGTTCCTCACCACGCTGACGACCCGCCGATCCATTGATGTGCTGCGCTCGGCCCAGCATCAGCGCACCGAGTATGTCGGCTCCTGGCTTCCCGAGCCGATCGACCAGAATGCGCTGCCCGAAGAGGCCGCGATCAACGATTCGATGCTGCGGCTCGGCGTCCTGTTTCTGCTCGAGGAGCTCTCAGCCCAGTCCCGGGCTGCCTACGTGCTTCACCATGCCCTGGGATATACCGCTGCCGAAATCGCCCCGGTCTTGGAAACCTCGCCGGCAGCAGTGAGGCAATTGCTCAGCCGCGCCGCCAAGAAGCTCGGCCAAGCCCAAGCCCCGCAACTTGAAGTCTCCCGTGTCGCGTCGCTGCTGACCGAGATCGTACAAGCCATCCATCGTGCCGACATCAACGGGCTGGTCAGGTTGCTGGCCCAGGACGCGGTGCTCTACTCCGACGGCGGCGGGAAGGTGCGTGCCGCGCTTAATCCGGTCTATGGCGCGCAAAAGATCGCTCGATTCATGATTGGGGTGGATCGAAAGAACCCTGGGCGCCGTATCTGCACCGGCCACATCAATGGCGAGCCGGCTTTGCTGTTCGCCATGGAGGGCAGGGAAGACGTGTTGGTCATTGATGTTGTCTCGGGATCCATCCAGCGCATCATGCAAGTTTCGAACCCCGATAAATTAGGCAGGGCCGGGCGCAACTGGACTGAGTTGCAAACCTAGGAGTACCCCGCGGCGAACCGCAATAGTTAGTCAACGCACTGTTGATACAGTAGATTTCATGACTCGCTTCAGCCGTGGACGACCACTTCGCTACACTGTTTTGCTGGCCAGTGCGGTGGCCATGGCGGGCACCCTGGGCATTGGCGCGGTCAGTGCTCCGGTGCAGGGCGCCGTCTGGGCAGCTTCCACTGATTCTTCTGAACCGGTATACCCGTCGTCGTCGCCAAGCAGCGAGTCAGACGACAAAGACACCATCTTGATCCCCTCGGTCACTTCCCAAGAAGGCAAGTTCTACCTGGCCGTGACGGATGCAGCGATCGATGACATCGATTCACAAAAAATCATGGACGCAGTCCGTGAGGCAGTGGATGGGCAAAACGCCAAGATTCTTCTCGGTGTAGATAAAAAGCCCAATAACCTCAAAGGCGCGAGCCAACTCGTCCGTGGCATGCTGATGTTCGGGGACAGCGACGCGCTCAGCGATGACTGGCTGGAGAACGGAAAAACCAAAGGCTACGTAGGCGAGGGCTGGATTGCGGTGGGCGTGATGCTTCCGGAATCGGCCGATGGGGAAGTCGAGGTTTTTGTTGATCCCGGGCGCAACGTCAGGGAAACCGAACCAGGCAGCCAAGACAAGATCCTGGAAGCTGGCAAGGCGGACTTTGAAGCTGGCGACTACACCGATGGAATCAGCGCTGTCGCGATGTCTGCCACTGAAAACCTTCGTGCCCCGCTGGATCAGAAGATCGCCTTGTCGATCGTCTTCGGAGTGCTGGCTCTCATCGTTGCCGTGCTCGTGTCCTTCGGGTTGCGCAAGAAGCGCCGCAATTTGCTGCAAGCGGCTGCCCAAAAGCGAACCAAACAGGCCGAACGCTGGGAATCCTCTATTCAGCAGGATCTTAATGCGCTTCGGCGCATTCCGGCCACGCGTTTTGACGTGCAGCCAGGAAATCGCAGCGCCCTGACCTTGCACGAAATCCAGGTGCAGCGAGAGCAGGCCCTTGCCAGCCATGATTCACACACAACCAGCCTCGTCGACACCAGCGCTGGTGCTGGAATTTCTGAAGCCCAGGCACAGCAACTTGAACAGCAGTCCGAACGCCTTTCCCTGTTGCGCCGGGCAGTTGAGCTAGCTCGCAGCCTGCAGGGACCGGCCAGCAGCTCTGTGAAGTCGTGGAACCAGATCATTGAACAGCACCGAGGCGGGCTGGAGCTGTTGGTGCGGTTCCTCGACGGCGACGGGGCCGCCCAATTGGATATTGCCCCGCAGGTTCGCACGGCAATTGTCACCCACACCGATGCACTCGACCAGTTCCACGAACGAGCAAAGTCCAAGCCCACCGTGCAGCAGGCCGCCGAATTGCTGGAAGACCTGTGGGTGCTGCGCGACGAACTGGATTCATTGATGGATGGTGCCTTGGCTCAAGCAGAAGCAGCCCAGGTGAAGGCCGAGGCAAAGCTGGTTGAGCAAATGCGCTCCTTCCTGCCCAGCTCGGCAGCCAAAACCAACGATCCGATTTCGGTGCTCAGGACCTTCTGGCAGGATGGCGGGAAGCACTGATGGCCGCACGATTGATGCACGATTCGATGGGCCGACGCTTGCGCCGTCCCTATCATTGGACGGCTTTTGCAGCGATTTTTCTTGCTCTGGTGACCACCTTGCTGGGGGTTCGCGCCGGGTTCGCAGTGCACGCCGCCAGCGTGCCGCTGCCCTATGAAGTCACCGTCCAGATCAAGGGAAAACAAGATTTCAATATCACCCAGGAACACGTCGATGCGGAACTGGCTGCGCACCCAGTGCGTTCTTCGCAACCGCTGACCCTGATCCTGGTGGACCGTTGGCTGACCGGTGACGAAAAGCTGCGCGGCGAGATTCCAGATAACCAGATCATCATCTCTTCCAAGCTGGATAACCTTGAAACCAAGGATACGGATGTCGAGGAACGCTTTAGCGGAGTAGCGCTGGCCAGGAATCTTGCTGGCAGCGATGATGCGCATACCGACTTGAGCTACGACATCGAGAAGGCCTTCACCAAGAATGTTTCCGTAGGCCATGGATCCAAGGCAGTGGTCGCCGCCGCGCATACCGCGTCGGTGGTGCTGGATAGATCGGCGACGAGCTCGGTCATTTTCTGGTTCTCCGTGGTCGGACTTAGTGCCATGCTCACGGCGGCGTTTCTTGTTCCTGCGTTGCGCTTCCGTTCCCGGTGGGAATCGAGGCACCGTCGCCTGGCGGTGGCCCAGCGCAAGCTGGCCCGCGTGGTACTGGACTTGGAAGCATTGGAGGCCACATACGCCGCCACCGAGGCCTCGAGGCGTCCCGAAGGTTTCACCTCAGCATGGATGCAGCTGCAGAAGCTGTCGCTGAATGCCGCCCGCAATGAGGACCCATTGGTCGGTGCACTCTTTGACCGCGAGCAATGCCTGAGCAAGGAAACCGGCGAGAAGCTTGCGGCCTTTGAAGCCACCACGCGCAAGCTGACCGGCTTGGCTGACAGCCTCATGGGTGCCGGATCGGTGCATGCGCGCCTGGCCGGTACCGGTTCCACTTTCGACAAGCTGAGCAGTCCGATCAACGATGCGGCGACAGCGTTGCTGATTCGCCTCGAAGGCGCACCGGGAAAGATGGTTGCCGGCGCGGATCTGGCAGCACTTCGCGAGGCTTTAGGAACACTTCTCGATGCCGCCCAAGGCGATATCGAGCAGCTCGATGCGGTACAGGCGTGGTCTGCCGCCGAAGAACAGCTTTCACGTATTGCCCATCGGCTGATCCGGCAGCTGCGCCGCTACCCACATGGGAAGCGGCCGCCCATCCCGGAAGTGGGCGCGGAGCATAACCAGCTGCGCTCGACCTTGGGCTTGGCACCCGTCTCGCAGCACGGCGCCCTGCATCAGCTGCATGTCGCCAACAGCGTGGCTCGTTCAATTCTCGGCGATACGCTCAGCGCCGACCAGAAGCAGAAGCCGAACGCGCAACAGGCCTCCTTGCCAGCGCGGCTGCTGGCCAAGCTGGCTCAGGCACGGCCCCATGGCAAAGATGAACCCGGGAAACTTGGCCGGGCCAAAATCATTGGCTTGCTCGCGGTGCTGCTATGCGCCAGCCTCATTGCTGCGGGAAGCATCGTGTACTCGGTGACCAAAAAACCGCAGGCAACCTACGATGGGTCGGGCCAAGGCATGTTCTTGGAATTCGATGACAAGGCCGGTTTGATTGACGAGGCCGAGATCCGCCGGTACATGGAAGAAGACTTCGAGGTAGAACAGCACCTGTTGGTAGCCGTTCGCGACGCGGAATCCTATCTGGAGCTGCACAACAGGGATGGCTCGGAATATCGCGAGTCAACGCCTCAAAGCGTGCGGCAGGCCATTTGGAGGATCAAGAACGAATACAAGGATCGGATGGATCCAGTAAGCCAGGAACTGCCCGAAAACCTGACAATTATTCCGTTGCTGATCACCGACGAAGGCAAGGGGATCATGCCCGGCCTGATATCAGGTGCTGTCATCAGCGGGACTGCCTCGTGGGGATCAACTAGCGGTTGGGAGTACGGAAGCATCTATGAATCCCGATACCCGTCGATGGAAGTGGCCCATGCGGCCGAGGACTTCGCGACGGTGCTCAAACGCGCTGGATATGAAGAACCTGACTACAACGCGACGTTGTTGTTCTGGATCCTCACGTTCATGTTCTTCTTCACGGTGCTCAACCTGATCCAACTGGTTCAGTACCTGTTGGGTGCCACCTCGCGCTTCAACCGGTTCTCCCGCGGTTCGCGCTCGCTGCAACAGGCACGGCGGCGGTTGGAGCGCTTGGCCCTGGGCCTGGACGATTCGCAGATCAACGCCGTAGCTGTTTTGGGTGCCTCGGAGTCGGGGCATGCTGATGAAGCGGGGCAGCGTCTCTTCGAACGCGCGCTGATGATGGCTTGGCGCGAAGCCGAGGAACTGTCCACCATGAGCCTGTCCGAGCGTCTTGGCTCGGGTTATGCCGCACGGGCTGATCATTTGCAACGCCTGGTCGCCCTGCTCGATGAACGCGATGCAGACGTGGCCAAGCGTGCCCGCGACCTGGTTCTGGCCAGCCGCGGGGCCGGCGGGGATGCGCCGCAGCCGGTGGTATTGCCGGGGCAGCAGTAAGCGCTACCCCGGCAGCCGGTGCGTGATGTGGCTAGCCCAGGAGCTCGGGCAGTTCGCCAGGCGCGTTGTCCAAGACCTTCTGGGACAGGAATTCGGTCACTACTTCGTACCAGATCTTGGCGTGCTGCGGGGAGAGGATCCAGTGGTTCTCATCCGGGAAGTACAGGAACTGGTGCTCGGTGCTGCCGTCTTCCTTTTGCGGCAAACCGGAATCTGCCAGCAACTCGTACCACAAGCGAAGTCCTTCGCCGATGGGCACTCGGTAATCCTTGTCGCCGTGGATCACCAGCATCGGCGTGACAATATTGCCTACCGAATGATGCGGAGAATTCAGCTCGCGCATTTCCGGGCTCATCTCGCGGGTCCAGTAGAAGGCTGCATCGGTGGTTTTGCCGAAGCCCTCCAGTGCCCACAAGCTTGCGTGGGTGACGATGGCTTTGAAGCGGTCGGTATGTCCGGCCACCCAGTTGGCCATGTAGCCGCCAAAGGAACCACCCATCGCAGCCGTGCGGGCTTCGTCGATGTCTTCGCGGGCCTCGGCCGCATCGGTGATGGCCATCAGGTCCGTGAATGGTTCTTGGCCCCAGCGGCCCCAGCCGCGCTGGATGAATTCCTGGCCGTAGCCGGTAGACAGGGCAGGGTCGGGCAGCAATACTGCGTAGCCCTGGGCCACCAACAGCCAGGGGCTCCAGCGCCAGCTCCATGCGTTCCACGAACCCAGCGGCCCGCCGTGGATCCACAGCAGCAGCGGTGCCTTGTTTTGTGCCGATGCCGACTCTGGCAACGCCAGCCAGGCGCGCACCGTGGAACCGTCTTCCGCGGTGGTGGTGACCTCAGCCAGTGTTCCAGGAAGCTGCGGGCGGGGCGCAGGGGAGAGCAGCTGGGTCAGATCGGCGAAGTCGCCGGCTTCAAGCTCGTGGACATGGGTCAGGTCCACCGCCACCGGCTCGGCAGGGTACAGGTAGCTGGAACGCAGTGCGTAGGCGGTGCGGGAATCACGACTGATGGCCACGTCTGTGAAGCTGCCTTCGTCGGTCAGCCGGGTGATCTTGTCGTTGTACAGGCTCAGGTGGAAGATCGGGCTGTGCCCGTTGTCATCCGCGATCAGCAGCAGCGAACGCCCATTGGGAACCCATTGAATGTCATTGACCCAACGGTCCCAACCGGCAGCAATCTGGTGGGTGGATCCATCGGCCAAGTGCATCAGCCACAGTTCGAAGACCGGTGCAGTATCTGCTGTTGAGCGGTGCCAGCGAGCGTAGACCAGCTCTTTGGAATCTGGGCTGATCTTGCCCAGCGTGTACTCAAAAGTGTCATCTGGGGCCAGGAGCAGATCCTGGGCGCCGCTGTGCATGTCGATGCGCATGAGGCCCGGGGCCAGGGAGGCCCGTCCTTCGTTCACCTGCCACTCGGTGATCAGGAATTCGCCATTGGGTGCCACATCAAAGGCGGCCTCCTGGAGGTTCGCGCCGATGCCCGGGGTTAGATCCGTGAGCTCGGTACGGGCAGAATCCTGATTCTCTGGAAGTGTGCCGGTGTAGAGGTGCGGGGTGGATGGGCCGAGGTCATGGTCCCAGTAGCGCACCGGATAACCGGTGTGCAAAATCGCAGAGACCTTCTTGTCCTTGCGGGCCGTGCGCAGTTTCTCTTCGGCTTCAAGGTCCTTGACGCGGCTATGAGCGCTGGTGCGCAGGACGATGGTTTGTGGGGATTGCTCGCAGGCCTGCAGAGAGTGGACGCCGGCCGGGTGGGAGATGACCGGGCGGGCTTCACCGCCTTCGGACGGGAGCAACCAGCCTTCGGGCTTGGCGTCGTCCTTGCTGGAGCGCTTGGCCACGAAAAGCAGATCGCCACTGGCGGTGAACTGGGGCTGCGATTCGCCCTGTTCTCCGAAGGTGAGCCTGCGTGCCGGGGCTTGGCCTTTGGGATCGATGGCCCACAAGGCGCTGTCGTAGCTGGTTTCGTCCTCGGATAGGGTGCTCATGGTCGTGACCAGGCGCGTTCCATCAGGGGAGAGAGCTAGGCCGCCGAGCCGGGGCATAGAGATGTACGAATCCAATTTATGAAATGAATGCTTAGAGTGTTCCATCTCACTCATCTTGCCACGCTTTGAAGCTCAACTCCAGAGATTGACTGATGTACTCTCCGCAATTAGTGCTCTTGTTGTGGCGCATTTACGAGGGGCCTAAATATTGGGCGGGTGCGAAATATACAGGTCGCGGGGATATACGAATTTCAGTAAGTTGGCGGACTATGAGAGCATCGGATGATTCGCTGTGAATGACAAACCGGAAAAATCAAGGCATCGTCGCAGCGATGATTTCGTAACTGATTGGTATGGCCGGTTCGACGATCGATTGGATTGGAATGCGCCTCTCGGCGGAGCAGTACTAGGTTGTATAGTGGTCCAAGAAAATTTTCGTGGAGGTCCCTCAGTTCTGTGGTGGCCGTACCGCCTTGGCTGCTGTGCATGTGGAATACGCAGGTATTTCTGGGTTAACACACAACGCAAGGTAAACGATGACGGTCGTGGAATCCACGCGATTTTTCCATCGGAACCAAATATCCCATTATTGCCGTGGGAGCATGCCGCTCATGCCGGAACGTGCCTGATTAGTGATCCGTTCTCTGTCACCGACTGCCATGGGAAGCAGATCAGCACGGCTGCTCTTTAAGATCCGGTCTTGTCGGATACTGAACTGACTTATGGTACGGTGCCCGCGTAATTATGGGTCATGCGATATTGATTCTGGTCTTCAGCATTGCGGACCATCGGTCGAAAAGCGCCGTACTCGCACTTGATGACGTAAATTTATGATCGTCGAACAGAATTGGTGTCTTTGAGTGGCATCCGGTTGTAGCGGCTGGATGATACTAAGCGTGATACCTACGTTGTTGACGACAGAAGAACTGGGCTGATGAGCGCATTCTCAAATTATGAGCTATTTCTCTCGGAGTAATCGCCCGTCTGTGAACCGGCGAAAAGTCTGGGACAAACCAATTCTCCAAGTAGTTGTGTCCTCGAGTAATTGCCCGTGAGCTGCGTTCTCCCGAGGTGTGTCTACTCATGTTGAGTAAACACACCTGATCAGATGCGAGGTTAGACTTTTGTAGTTTGAATAGCTGGTCCTAATTTTCCGTTGTAGACTACCTTGCCATGAGAAGAAAATGCCGTCATGACTTGGAAGAATGCCATGATGTCGACAATTATCAGCATGATGAGCGATCCATGCGCCGCCGCCCACATCAGGTTGGAGTTAGGGAGCATTTGGACGACATCCATGCCACTGCCCGTCTCCATTCGATTGATTGCAGCAGTATCTGCAATTTGCCACAGCGTGTAGAAGGCGATGACTGCTGCATTCAGTCCGGTCAATGCCAATGCATAAAGAATTCGGAAGGCTTTCACTGCGTTCCTTGACATTATTGCTCCTAGTTACAGTTCTTCTTCACGTGTCCCCAGTATCCGCGATTCGGAAGTCGTGAGTCCAGACCCCAGTATTCTTTATTCGGGGCTCGAAGACGAACAACATCGAAATGGCAAAGAAACTGATTTTTCATCGAAGTTGTGTCCGGGTTGGGCCAACCTTTTCGTGTCGTCTTAGAAAGAGTTTCAGACCAAGCAGCCCACCTGGCAGCCAGCCCGGCGTGGTACCGGCCAAACGAAGTTGGATATACCTTTAACGTGGGACTGTATTGTCAAAGGTCCATGGCCCATGAGGTTTTGCTAATCAAGTTATATCCCAGCCAAGGATCGGCAACAACGGGAAAGTCCGTGTCGTTATCAAAAGCAACGTGCTGTATCAGTTTGTCGCCATCAATCCGGTATTCTGTCGGAATTTCATTGCCGTTGGCATCTTTTGCCCATGGGCGCGCGACTCCAGCTTCCCATTCTCCGTTCTCATCAAGAATGGAGACGCTCCCATCACGCTCCAGTACCATTTCTCCTCCCGATTTACTGGTAACTGTGTACTCGTACTCGTTTGGAGCTTCGCTCGATTCAATGACGGTCGCGATTTGCAGAGAGCCATCGGTTTTTGGGAGGACGGTGCTCGTGCTGTCGTCGAAGTTGTCAAAGGTGACGCCGCCCAGCTCAGACCTTTTTCCTTGAGATGCCTTATCTGCATTCGGGAGCCTGACGTGAAGCTTCATCGTAGTCGCGGAATCCTCGTAAACTACCGGCTTTTCGGGGTCGGTGGTAATCACTACAGAGGATTCTTCTGAATCGGCAACAAATACAGCGCTAGTCTTGGTGACCGCGAAATTTTGGTCAGTGACCATTTCCCCAGCGGTCGCAAGCGCTGAATTTGTGCTGTCAACTTCTTCAGCGTGCGAAAGTGGTGCGACTATGCACGTCATAAACAAGGTCGCAACTATGGCACAAGTGACTCGGCCAACGTGGTTCATCCTTTTCGTAGAGTTAAAATTATCTGTTTATCCCAGAACTGCTAAATCACGGAGATAATATGACTTCAAGTCGAAAATTGTTACAAGTAGCAAATATACGGGGTTAGACGATGGCGACGGGGCGTAAGGCTTTTATTTGGCTCTTGGGGTGCTGATAGTAATGACGTTATAGGTGACAGTAAGAGGTCTTTAGGCTAACGAGGAAGTAGGGTTCAACGAAGTCGATTGGCATACCGTGTCTGAGGTATCTCGTCTCAGTGAGGTGTGTACTGTCAATACCAGATTAGAAGTGAACGCGAAATCTTGAGACCAGAAATCTTGAGACCAGTTGCAGAATCTGGGCTGCAGTCTTCAATTCGCTTTTGTCCGATTCGCCATGAGCGCCATCATATTGTTCAGATTGATCAGGTCGGTTTGAGTTACACATTCTGTGATTCTGAGGCACAAGGTAAAAGCGGAATAATTGGTTCAGCTTACCTAGACTGCTTAAAGCGGTAGCGGCGCAGAGGACAGGATCGGTCTTGTCTTCCGCGCCGCTTCCGAGACTAGGCGATTCTAGTGTTCCAGGGTTAGTCCACTGACGCCTTGGCGTTCATGCGAGCCTGGGCCAATTCATTGATACGGCCGCGGCACAGGTACCAGCCGCCAATGATCATCGGAATGATGATGACCAGCGAGGCGATGGTCCAGGTGCCTACCGGGTTGTCAAAGGCCATCATGATCAGCACCATGACCAGGAAGGCCAAGGTGACCCAACCGGAAATCGGCGCCAGAGGCATGCGGAAGCTCGGGCGATCCTGCTCGCCGCGCTTGGCCGACTTCACCAAGGCCATCTGGCACAGCACGATCATGGCCCACGAAGCGATGATGCCGATGGCGGCAAAGTTCAGCACGATCTCGAACGCTGCAGCAGGAACGATGGCGTTCAGGACAACACCGAGCACGGCCACCACAGCGGTGATCACGATGCCGCCGTACGGGACGCCGGCCTTGTTCATGCGTCCGGCGAAGCGCGGAGCCGAGCCGTTCAGGGACATCGAGCGCATGATGCGGCCGGTGGAGTACAGGCCGGCATTCAGCGAAGATAGCGCAGCGGTGAGAACCACCAGGTTCATGATCACGTCCATGCCCTTGATGCCGATGGAACCGAAGAAGGTCACGAAGGGCGATTCCCCGGAGCTGTAGGCGGTGTAGGGCAGCAGCAGAGAAAGCAGGACCAAGGAGCCGACATAGAACACGGCGATGCGGATGATCACGGTGTTGATGGCCTTGGGCATGACCTTTTCAGGGTTCTTGGCCTCGCCTGCAGCGGTGCCGATCAGCTCGATGGAAGCGTAGGAGAAGACCACGCCCTGCATGAGTACCAGCACCGGCATGAAGCCGTTGGGCAATAGCCCGCCGTTATCGGTGATTAGCGAGAAGCCGACATCGTGGCCTTCTACCGGGGTGCCGAAGATGACGAAGTAGCAGCCGATAATCAGGAAGGCGACCAGTGCGATTACCTTGATCAGTGCGAACCAGAATTCCATCTCGCCAAAGGCCTTGACCGAGATCAGGTTCATGGTCAGCACTACGGCCAGGGCCAGCAGCGCCCAGACCCACTGTGGCACCGAACCGATCCAGGCGACGTACTTGCCGAAGAAGCCCATGTACAGGGCCACCGCGGTGATGTCCACAATCGCAGTCATCACCCAGTTCAGCCAGTACAGCCAGCCGGTGGCGAAAGCGGCCTTCTCGCCGTAGAACTCGCGGGCGTAGGAGACGAACGAGCCGGTGGATGGGCGGTGCATGACCAGTTCGCCCAGCGCACGCAGGATCAGGAAGGCGAAGAAGCCGCAGACTGCGTAACTGATGACAATGCCGGGGCCGGCATCAGCCAGTCGGCCTCCGGCGCCCATGAACAGGCCGGTGCCGATGGCGCCGCCAATGGCGATCATCTGCATCTGCCGGGAGGAAAGGCCCTTGTGGTAATCGTTGTCGCCGACGGTCAGCGCGGCGTCAGGCACGTGCGCCGCAGTGGCGTGCGGGGTGGAATTGTCCATCGGGATCCTTGTTTTAGTCGGAGAGGTTGGCGAGGCGCTCGGGGGAGAGCAGCTCATTGAGGTCATCGGCGGAGAGCAGGCCGCGTTCGAGCACCAGCTCGGCCACGCCGCGTCCGGTGTGCAGCGCTTCGAGGGCCACCGAGGTGGAGGCGGAGTAGCCCAAGCGCGGGTTCAGCGCGGTCACCAAGCCGATGGAGTTCTCCACCTCGCGGCGCAGCGCTTGCTCGTCAACGGTGATGCCGTCGATGCACTTTTCGGCCAGGGTCAAGCAGCCATTGGTCAGGTGCTTCAGGGACAGGCCGATGGAGTGGGCGATCACCGGCTCGAAGGCGTTCAGCTGCAGCTGGCCGCCTTCGGCCGCCATGGTGACGGTCAAATCGTGGCCGACCACCTGGTAGGCGATCTGGTTGACAACTTCCGGGATCACCGGGTTGACCTTGCCAGGCATGATCGAGGAACCGGACTGCACGGCAGGCAGCTGGATGTCGTTCAGCCCCGCCCGCGGACCGGAGGAGAGCAGGCGCAAGTCATTGCAGATCTTCGAAATCTTCAGGGCCACGCGCTTGAGCACGCCGGAGAGGTGCACAAAGGCGCCCACATCGCTGGTGGCTTCGATCAGATCCGGGCTGGTGGTCAGCGGCAGCCCGGTCAGCTCGCGCAGGTGGCGGCAGGCGGCTTCGGCGTAGCCGGCCGGGGCATTCAGGCCGGTTCCGATGGCGGTGGCGCCGAGGTTGATCTCGGTGACCAGCGACAGCGACTCGGCCAAGCGGGCCCGGTCCTCGCCCAGGGTCACAGCCCAGCCGCGGAACTCCTGGCCCACGGTCATCGGCACGGCGTCCTGCAGCTGGGTGCGGCCCATCTTCACCACGGTGCGGAATTCAGCGGCCTTGGCATTGCAGGAACCCTGGAGCACCTCGATGGCTGACAGCAGCGGCTGGGTCGCGAAGTGGGTGGCGATGTTGACCGCGGTCGGGTACGCGTCGTTGGTGGACTGCGACAGGTTCACGTGGTCGTTCGGGTGCAGGTACTGGTACTCGCCCTTTTGGTGGCCCAGGATTTCCAGCGCCAGGTTGGCGATGACCTCGTTGGCGTTCATGTTGGTGCTGGTGCCGGCCCCGCCCTGGATCGGATCCAGGATGAACTGGTCGTGCAGCGAGCCGTGCGCGATGGACTCGCAGGCCTGGTCGATGGCGCGGGCGCGGTCCGCATCCAGCAGCCCCAGCTCGTGGTTGGCACGGGCCGCGGCCTGCTTCACGCGCGCCAGTGCGCGGATCAGGTGCGGGTTGCCAGCCAGGGTAGTGCCGGTGATGTTGAAGTTATTTTTTGCGCGCAGGGTGTGCACGCCCCAGTAGGCTTCCACTGGGATGTCGAGGTCGCCAATCAGATCATGCTCGCTACGCGTTTCGCCGCTGAGCAAGGTTTCAGACATGGTGGATGTATCTCCAAAAAGGTAGTGGTTCGAGTAAAGAAGGATCTAGAGGGCAGCCAGTACGCCCACCGGCGCACCGCCGCCCATGGCAGGGGAGCTGGCCAGCTCGGCCAGGGCCGCAGGAGCGGCATCACCGAGGTGCCCGGCCAGGAGCTTGACGGTGATCGGCATGCGCGCGCGGTCCGAGCCATCGGCGATCTTCACGGCCAGGGCGGTGCCATCGGGCAAGGCCACGGCCTGGATGCCCTCGAAGCCGTCCTTGGCTACCGCACCGGGGATGGCGCGCATCAGCTCGGTGACATCGCGGCCATCGCCGGCCACCAGTTCCGGGTATTTGGACATCGCCGCGGCCACCCGGGCCTCGGGGGTGCCTGCTTCGGCGGAGGCCAGGCGGGCGAATCCGCGGGCCAGGCCGATGAGGCTGATCAGGTAGACCGGGGTGCCGCAGCCATCGGTGCTTTCGCCGCTGATCTTCTCGCCGGTGAGCTCTTCGACGGTCTCCTGCAGCATCTGCAGCAGGCGCTCGTCGTGGAGGTAGTCGGCGGTGTCCCAGCCCTTCAGCTCGCTCAGCGCGGCCAGGGCCGCGTGCTTGCCCGAGCAGTTCTGCGCCAGCTGGGTGGCGGTGCCGCCAGCGGCCAGGTACTCCTGCTGCTCGGCCACGCCGTAGGGCAGGTCGGTGGAGTTGCGCAGCGCGGTTTCATCCAGCTTGGCCGCTGCCAGGGTGGAGCTGGCTACCTGCTGGTGGATCGGGGCGCCGGAGTGGCTGGCCGAGGCCAGGGCCAGCTGCTGGTCGTCCAGCTGCAGGCCGGCGCGGAGCATGCCCACGGCGAACAGCGGCTTGAGCGCCGAGCGGGGGTAGTAGGCTGCCTGCGGCTCGCCCACGGCGGCGAGCACTTCCCCCTGCGCATCCAGCAGCACGGCCGAGCCGTAGTGGATGGATTCCACTGCGTGGCCGCGGGTGGCGGCTACCAATGGCGCGTGCTGTGGCAAAACCGGGTTGGCCAGCGGGTCGGTCTGCGACTGCGGGTGGGCGGGGATCACTTATTGCTCCTGACGATGGTGGACACTGCATGTTGTACGGCTGCTAGGTGATCGCCCATTGCCTGGTTGGCGGCCTGGGGATCTTGTGCTTGGATGGCCCGGTAGATGGCCAGGTGCTCGTCCCTGGAAGGGCTGCGCCGCCCGGCGACGAGGTTCACGGTTTCGGATTGGCGGGCCATGGCCTCGCGGATATCGGAGACCACCTTGGTGAACACCGAGTTGCCGCTGGCTTGGGCGATGGCGGCGTGGAAGGCGGCATCCAATTCCACCCAGGCGGCAGCATCGTCTTCCTGGTCCATCTGCTCGATCAGCCCGCTGATGCGTTCCAGATCCTCGGCGGTGCGCCGGGTGGCCGCGAGCGTGGCGGCCGGAATCTCGATATGCGGGCGGGCTTCGAGCAGGTCGTCGGAGGAGAAGATGCCCAGCTTCAATTCGCGGGTGGGGCGGTGCGAAATGACAAAGGTGCCGCGCCCGGTTTCGGTGCGGGTCAACCCCAGCGCTGCACAGGAGCGCAATGCTTCGCGGACCACCGAGCGGCTGACCTGGTAGTCGGCGGCGAGGGCCGCTTCGGAGCCCAGCTTGCTCCCGACCGGGATTTCCTGGGCTTCAATGGCAAGGCGGAGTGCGTGGAATACGGCTTCGGCAGCGGAGCGTCGCTCGATCGGCTGCTGTCCGGGTGTCCAGCTGTCTGACAGGTTCACGAGTACAAGTGTGCGGGTGTGATGCACCCAACGTCAAGTCGAAAATCCTAGTGAGTGGGAACACTCAGGTCAGTGGCGCACGGGTGCCGTGGACGCCATGCTGGCTGCATCGCTTCCACTGCACCTGAACATCTTTGCTAGGCCTGCTCCAGGATCTTCTTCAGGGATCGCAGATCAGCCATAGTGGCACGGCGCATCATGGGTTGCATCAGCGGGGCGACGAGCTTGCTGAAACCCGCGGGTTGTCCATCATTGCGCAGCTGGACCCGGGTTGCCGTTGGGCCCATTGCTTCGAATCGATAAGTGGTGCGCATGGGGAACGGGCCCTGGGCGGTGGCCATGACCAGTTCCTCGTCCTCCAGCATCGACGTGACTTCATAGGTGTAAGAAAGGTCCCGGCCGAGGAAGCGGGCTTCAAAGGCGGTGCGGGAACCGACCCCAAAATCGATCTGGTCCAGCCGGCGCACCGAGCGGATATTCCGATACCACGCCGGTGCGTACAACGGATTCATCGTGTAGCCGGCCACCATGGCCGGCGGCCGGTCGATCACGATGCTGGTGGAGACATCAACCATCAGTGGTCCTCAGGCCCCTGCTGGAACGCGGCCGGTGAAGGCGATCAAGCGATCCAGGCTGCTGGCGGATTCGGCAATGACGGCTTCTTCCGCGAAGGAGCCTGAAGCACGCTGTTCTGGACCGATGGTCTTGCGGGCCAGGCCGAGAACGTACTCGGCATGGCCCGGATGGATCTCAAAGCCCTGCCCCGTGGCCTGGGCGAAGTCCCACCCGTGAACCATCAATTCGAGATTCAGGATGCTGGCGACAACTTTTGCCGGCATTGCAGCGAAACCGAGATCGATTTCGCCTTCCAGGCCATGAGCCGCGAAGGCTTCCAGGGTCGGCTGTGCCAAGTTGGCGATGCGAACTTCGGCAGCGAGCGCAGGGTCGTCAGAAATCGTTGCGCCCAGGCCCTTGCCGATCGAGGAGATCGAACCTGCAAGGTGATCCAGCAGCTTGCTCACTGAGAACTCGGCGCAGGGGGTGGGGTTGCCAAGGTCTGCTTCTGAAATGCTGTTCAGGGCAAATTGCAATGCCGCCAATGATCCCTCGGCAGAAATGAACGGGTCCTGGGGTTCGGGAACGGCGTTCCACTCGTCGATCACTGCCTCGCCGGACTGGGCAAAGCTCGTGAGGCGATCCAGGAAGTGGTTCCATCCCTCTGCATGGCCCGAAGACTGTTCTGCGTTCAGGCCTTCATGGCGCAAGGTGACTGCGGTGCCATTCTCCCAGGGTTCCAAGGTGATGAAGACCGTTGAGTCGCCCGGCGGAACGGCGTCGGAGCCTTCCCAGCCCCATGTGAACACCAGGCGCTTGCCAGGCTCGATTTCGGTGAAGGTGCCCGTGGCCTGATGGCCTGGTCCCATGGTGAAGCGGAAGCTCCCGCCCATTCGAAGATCAACGCGGTTGGCCACGGTTTGCCAGCGGCGAAGGCGTTCGGGGTTGGTGACAAGGTCAAAGGCGGTGTCGGCGTCAACGGGGAGGAGGACGGTTCGTTCAAAGCTCATGGCGTTTCTCCTGGTGGGTTCTGTGGCGAATTCGGCAGTGTGCCGAGCGCTGCCAAATCGGCGGCTTCGGCGACAAGCAGATCAAGTTCGGTGTTCCAAAACGAGTCAAGGTGGACCTTGAGCTTCGCGATGCCTGCCGGGTTCAGCGAGTAGTAGCGGCTGCGTCCATCCTTGCGCGCTTGCAGCAGTCCCACGTCAATCAAAAGCAGCAGGTGTTGTGAGATGGCGGAACGGGAGACCGTGAAATTTGCCGCCAGTTCCGTCACCGTGCGTTCTCCGGAACCCAGCAACTGAATCAAGCGCCTTCGCGTTGGTTCGGAAGCGACTTCCAGCAGATCAAGCATAAAAGATACGTTAGCAGTGACTAACGCATTTGGGCAAGGGGGTTGCGGGAATGATTTTGGATCTCCCGCGAAACGCTGTTAAAGCACTAGTGGGCGCCCTGGCAAGAATGCCGGGGCGCCCACTAATGGTGGTCAATGCTTACGGGATGGTGATGATCTGGCCAGCGTAAGCCAGGCCGCCACCGAAGGCAAAGAGCAACGCCTTGGAACCTGAAGGCAGTGGCTCATCCGAGGCCATCATCTTCGACAGGGCCAGCGGAACCGATGCTGCCGAGGTGTTGCCCGAATAGACCACGTCGGTGGCCACGCGTGCGTTCGGAGCGCCGATCTTCTCAGCCAGCGGCTCGATGATGCGAAGGTTGGCCTGGTGCAGGACAATCGCGTCCAGCTCTTCTGGCTTCATGCCTGCGCGGTCGATAATTTGCGAAGCAATCTTTGGAAGCTGCGTAACGGTCCAGCGGTAAACGCTTTGGCCATTCTGCGCGAACTTCATGTTGTTTTCAGTTTCAATGCGAACAGCGTCTGACAGCGATGGAACCGAGCCCCACACGACCGGCGAGATTCCGTTATCCTCCGAAGCGGTGATGACAAACGCTCCAGCCCCATCAGCGGTCAAAACGCACGTGGTGCGATCGCTGAAGTCGGTGTAATCGGTGAGCATTTCCGAGCCGATGACCAGTGCAGTCTTCGCGGAGCCTGCGGCGATGGCTCCCTGGGCGATGCCGACTGCATGGGCGAAGCCCGAGCAAGCCACGTTGACATCCATGGTGGCAGGACCCTGCTCCATATTCAGTGCGCTGGCAACGCGGGCAGCCATATTAGGCGAGCGGTCAGTTGCGGTGCAGGTAGCAACAACAATCAGATCGATATCTGCTGCCTCGATGTCCGCCGAATTGCCCAAAGCCATCTCTGCGGCTTTGATGGCCATGGAGTCCACGGTCTCAACACCGGTGCCCCAGCGGCGTTCCTCGATGCCGACGCGGCGAGTAATCCATTCGTCGCTGGTTTCCACCAGCTTTTCCAGCTCGGTGTTTGGGACGATGCGCTCTGGCTGGAAGTGGCCAAAGGCGACGACTTTGCTGCCCGTCATGGATGTAGCTCCTAGGTGGATTCAAATCTGCTCTTCTAAGGGTAGTCGTTTTGGGTGCTACTCGCTGTTCATATACCGCAGATCGCATGTATTGCGGGCAATATCCCATGATTTCGGCAATTTTCGTTCGGTAATCGAAAAACAGGGATTCGCTAGGACTTCACATCTCGTCGGTTCCTTGTTCACCTAATCGTCAGAACCGAAAAGTTCAATGGAGTGAACGGCAGCAGGACGCGGGGGAGGGATCGATGAAGCCACTGACAATCATTCATATGAGCGACACCCATCTGTGCCCTGAAGGCCGGTTGCTTCATGGAAACATTGATTCCTGGCGGCGAACTCGCCATGCCCTGCGGGCCACGCAGCACTTTTCGCCAGACGCAATCGTCGTGACCGGAGACATCGCCGACCGAGGCGCTCCGATCCACCCGGCGGCCGCGGCGATGCTCAATGACATCCAAGAGGAGCTTGGCTGCCCGGTGATCAGTGTTCCGGGCAATCACGATCCACTAGGAAGCGTCGGCACGGAATTCAATACCCAGCGGTTATCGACCGGCCCCTACCCGGCCAATACCGTGCATGAAGTGCTGGGATTGCGGATTATCGGGTTGGACAGCGGCGGATTCCAGCTGGCGCAAGGCGAAGTGGACCAGGCCCAGCTGTCGTGGTTGCAGTCATTGCTCACCGCGCCGGCACCACTTGGTTCGGTGCTGCTATTGCACCACCCGCCGGTGGCAGCCACGAGTCCAGCGAGAGCCGGGCGTGGATTAAAGGATCCGATGGCTTTGGCCGCGATCACCGCCGGCACCGATATCAAGGCCATCCTCTGCGGGCATTACCACCAGGCGGCAACGAGCCAGCTGATCAATACCCCGGTGTTCATGGCGCCAGCAGTTTCCTACAACATGAATCCTTTTGCCCCAGATGAAATTCTCGCGGAATCCGGATCAGGATTTGGGGTACTTCAAATAGGACAAGAAGCAGTGAATTGGTTCGTTGCCTACAGCGACCACCTTATGACCGGGCCGCAGGACGCGGCGCCAACCCCGTCGGCGGGCGGCCAGCGGGCCGCCAACTGATATTGGCAAGAACTTCGCACTCAAGATCAGGATCTGGAAGTGCACGCAAGAAAGAAGAAGACGATGAGTGAACAGAAAATTGTATTGATCCGCCATGGCCAGACCGAGTGGAACAAGGCAGGGAGGCTGCACGGACGCAGCGACCTGCCGATGAACGACACCGGAGTGCGCCAAGCGCGGCAGCTGGCAGCCGACCTCGCGATGCAGGGGCCGTGGGCTGCGGTCTATTCCTCCCCGCTGTTCCGGGCGCTGCAGACTGCGCAAATTATCGCCAACGGCGTCGGCACCCGTGCCCTGCACGAAAACCCGGAGCTCATGGAACAGGACTTCGGCGATTGGGAAGGCAAGCTGGTAGGACACCCGGCCGATGAACAGCGCCAAGTGCACATTGGATCTGGCGAAACCGAGCAGCACCTCGTTGAACGCGCGATCAACGCCCTGTTCAAGATCAGCCAGCAGCACCCAGGGGAAAACGTGCTGGTGGTGAGCCATGGAGCGCTGATCAGCTCGGTGCTCAGCGCATTGACCTCGGAAGCCGATCCGCGGGTGGCCAACGGGACCTGCCGTGAACTGGACGCGCGGTTGCTGACCACCTACGTGTCCCGCGAACCGCTCTGGCACTAGAAGCCCAGCTGCGAACAGAAGGCTGCCGGCGATAATTCGCCGGCAGCCTTCTGGGTTGTTCGAGCTACAGCGAGCGAAGCACCACGGCGGTGCCCTGTCCGCCGCCACCGCAGATGCCGATGGCGCCCAGCGAGCCTGCCGGCAATTCCTGCAGTTGGCGGGCCAGCGTTCCGATAATGCGTGCGCCTGAAGCGCCGATAGGGTGGCCCAAGGCGGTGGCCCCGCCATGCTGGTTCACGATCTTTTCGTCCAAGCCCAGAACCTTGGCCGACTGGACTACCACCGCGGCGAAAGCCTCGTTGATTTCAACGGCCTTCAAGTCTGCAGCTTGGGCGCCAGCCTTCTGCAGCGCGGCGGCGATGGCGTTTGATGGCTGTTCGTGCAAGGTGCGGTCCGGTCCGGCGACAAAAGCGTGCGAAACGACTTCAGCCATCGGGCTCAGGCCCAGCCGCGCAATGGCAGCGTCGCTGGCCAGCACCACGGCCGCCGCGCCGTCGGTGATTTGCGAGGAGTTGCCTGCGGTAATGCTGCCGTCTTTCGAGAACGCCGGGCGCAAGGTGGACAGCGTTTCAACTGTGGTTGATTCGCGAATGCCGTCATCCTCGGAATAGGTGGTTTCGCCCTTGCGCGTAGTGATGGTGAACGGGGCGATCTCCCCGGCGGCGAAGTCCCGGGAGGCGGCGGCGCGCTGATGCGACGCGGCGGCCACCTTGTCCTGCTCTTCACGGGTTAATGACAGGTTGGCGTTGTGCTCTTCGGTGGAAGCGCCCATCGAGCGCTTTTCTGCGGCATCGGTCAAGCCGTCGTATTCCAGGGTGTCGATCAATTCAATGGCACCGTACTTGGTTCCTGCACGGGCTCGCTGAACGTGAGGTGCCAGGGACATGGATTCCTGGCCGATGGCCAGAACGATATCGGCTTCGCCATTGTTGATGAGGCGAGTGCCGGCAACCACAGCTTCGGCTCCGGAAAGGCAGACTGCGTTGACCGCGATGGCCGGAACATTCAGCGGAATGCCCGCGCCGACGGCCGACTGGCGAGCGGGGTTCTGGCCTGCTCCGCCTTGAAGCACCTGTCCAACGATGACCTGCTCGACTTCGCTGGGGTCAACACCGGCACGCTCCAGCGCCGACTTGGCGGCGTGGGCGCCCAGCTCGGTGGCTGGAACGCTGGCGAAGACGCCATTGAATTTCACAAAGGGGGTGCGGGCGTAGCCCACGATTTTGACGCTCATGCTTTCGGGTCCTCCAGGATGCCGACGGCAAATTCTGCTGCCGTGATCTCTTTAATGGTTTCTGGGCTTTCGCCCGGGGCTACGGCGCGCAAGGTCATTCGCCCTTGCTCGATGTCGAAAACCGCGCGGTCGGTGATGATGCGGTCTACCACGCCAACACCGGTCAGGGGCAAGTCGCAGGATTCCACAATCTTGCTCGTTCCATCTTTGGCGGTGTGGTCGGTCAAGACAATGACACGGGGCGTGCCGGCAACCAGGTCCATGGCACCGCCCATGCCCTTGACGAGCTTGCCCGGGATGGTCCAGTTGGCGAGGTCGCCGTTTGCGGCTACCTGCAATGCACCGAGGATGGCTGTTTGCACGTGGCCGCCTCGAATCATGCCGAAGGATGTTGCCGAGTCGAAGAAGCTTCCACCGGGCAGGATGGTGACTGTCTGCTTGCCGGCGTTGATCAGGTCGGCATCTTCTTCGCCCTCATAGGGGAAGGGGCCCATGCCAAGCAGGCCGTTCTCGCTTTGGAGCTTCACCGAGACGCCCTCGGGAAGGTGATTGGCCACCAGGGTGGGGATGCCGATGCCGAGGTTGACGTATTGCCCGTCGGTCAGTTCGCTGGCGGCAATCGCCGCCATTTCATCACGAGTCCACATGCCTAGGCCTCCTGCCTGCTGCGCACGGTGCGCTGTTCAATGTCCTTGACCTGATCGGCCTGCACCAGGGTCTGCACGAAAATGCCCGGGGTCTCGACCAGGGATGGATCAAGATAGTCATCGAGGATGTGCTCGGCTTCGGCGAAGGTGTGGCGTCCGGACATGGCAACCAATGGGTTGAAGTTCCTGGAGGTCATCCGATAGCGCAGGTTGCCCTCGGAGTCGGATTGGTAGGCCTTGACCAGCGCGATGTCCGCGAAGATTCCGCGTTCCAGGATCGCTGGCTTGCCATTGAACTCCATGACTTCCTTGCCTTCGGCCACTGGAGTGCCCACGCCGGTGGGCGTGAAGAAGGCTGGAATGCCTACACCGCCAGCTCGCAAGCGTTCCGCGAGGGTGCCTTGGGGGCAGAATTCCACGTCAAGATCCCCGTCGAGGAACTGCTGGGCGAATAGCTTGTTTTCGCCCACGTAGGAGGCTAGGACCTTGGAGACCTGCCGGTTTTCCAAGAGGATGCCCAGGCCCTTTCCATCCACGCCCATATTGTTGGACACGATGGTCAAGTTGGTGGCTTTGGAGTCCCGCAAGGCGGTGATCAGCCTGTTGGGTATTCCCGAGAGGCCGAAGCCTCCCACGGCGATGGTCATGCCATCCTTGACGACGGCGGCTAGTTCAGCGGCCGCGTCTTCTCGAAACTTCGTTGTCATCGATATCTCCCTGCGTCCACTATGTGGAGTGCGGTTGTGTCTACTTCCAAAGTTACGTAGTCCCAGATGAGCATTCAATAGCGATCAGGACATTGCCTGCTTATTGATCGGATGGTGAGGAAAAATGGATTCTCTGTCCATAATATGAACGCTTGTGCTGGGAGCTAGACGACATCGAATTCGTTGCCTTCGGGATCAGCCATGCACACTGCAAAATGGTCCATTTCGGGCAGGTCCATCACCTCTCGGATGGTGGCGCCGAGGTCCGCCAACCGCTGCGCCTCGTGGGTTACCCGCTCCTTGCGCGTCTCGAATTCGACGCTGCGTCCGCCGCCGACGAGGAGATCAACATGCAGCCGGTTCTTGATGCTTTTGGCCTCGGGCACCTGCTGGAACCACCAGCGCGGACCGTTGCCTTGCGGGTCGACCAGCGACTCGGGCAGGTCGCCAACCCCGGGGCCCAATTCATCGTCCGGAACGCCCATGGCTTGCCAATGCTCGCGCCAGGTTGCGTGGGGCTCCGGAGGCGCCTCGGGAATGTAGCGCATTGCCTGGGACCAGAATTCCACCATGGTCCGCGGGTCGGTGCAGTCAATGACTAGTTGCCATGAATTCTCCATGCCCCACAGTATGCGCCCCTGCTCCGGCAAATACAGGGCAATGGACAAACATCGTCCATAATATGGCCATGAGCAATTTACCGGCAGGTGCGCAGGTTGTCGGCCGGCTGGCTGCCGTGCTGCGAACCGTGAGCACCTCGATGCCCGCTGGCATTACGACCACCGAGGCGGCCCGCGCCACCTCATTGGCCCGGCCCACCGTGCACCGGCTGCTCTCGGCATTGGTTACCGAAGGATTCTGCGATCACGATCATCGCACCGGCAAATGGCTGCTGGGACCGGAGCTGTACCTCATGGGAGCCGTAGCCGCCGAACGCTACGACATCAGCGAGCTGGCGCGCGAGCACGTCACGGCGCTGGCCGAACAGACCGGAGAGAGCGCCTTCCTCTCCGCGCGGCGCTCCGATGAAACCGTCTGCCTGCTCCGCCAGGACGGAGCCTTCCCGATCCGGTCCTTTGTGCTCTATGAAGGCCGGCGCTTCCCGCTGGGAGTGGCTTCAGCGGGGATGGCAATTTTGGCTTTCCTGCCCGAAGAAAGCATGAAGCGCTACCTGGCCGGCAGCAGCCTGGAAGCCGAATACGGGCCAGCCCACAGCGCCAGGGAACTGCGCAAGAAGATCGCTGAAACCAGGAAACTCGGCTATTCGGTCAATCCGGGACTGATCGTCGAGGGAAGCTGGGGAATGGGCGCGGCGGTCTTCGACAGCTCAGGGCAGCCGGCCTGGGCCTTGAGCCTGACCGGCATCCATACGCGATTCGAGGCCGAACGGAGAAAAGAACTCGGTGAGCTGTTGCTGCATCATGCCCATGAGCTGTCCACCAAGCTGGCTGCGCGTACCGGTCCAGCCCAGCGCCAGTGAGCACTTGGCGTGTTGATAGGTACCTGCGGTAATCTCTCTGTTCGGCGGATTCAACTTCGGGCAGGACCGTCACCGCGATGCACAACAAGCACTAAGGAACGGTAGACGTGGCCACAATCCCGGCTGGAACCAGTACGCCGCACATCATGATCGATGTGGAGCAGCTGGAGAAGAACATCGAAAAAATGGCCCATCGGGTCGCCAGCCAAGGCCTGAAATTGCGTCCTCATGCTAAAACGCACAAGATGCTCGAAGTCGCCGGACGCCAGCTGGAGGCAGGGGCGGTCGGGCTCACCGTGGCCACCGTGGGCGAAGCACTGAGTTTTGCCCTGCAAGGCGTGGCCAAGATCTTCATCGCCTATCCGCTATGGGTCGATGAGTCCCAGGCGCAACGGATCCAGGAATTGATGAAGCGCGCCAAGCTCAGCATTGGCACCGATTCGGTGCAGGCCGTGGAACAAATGGCGCGGATGCTCGGGCCGCAAGCAGCAAAGATCCGCCTCATGATCGAAATCGACAGCGGCCATCATCGCAGTGGCGTCAGCCCGCACGATGCGCTGGCTATCGCCGAGGCCGCGCGGGCCGCCGGCATGCGCGTGCATGGAGTCTTCACCTTCCCGGGGCACAGCTACAACCCTGACGGCATCGACTGCGCCGTCAACGACGAGCACAAGGCGCTGGCCGAAGCGACCAGGATTCTGCGCGAGGCCGGGTTCACCATCAAGCGGATCAGCGGCGGATCAACTCCCACCGCGGCGCTCAGTGATAATTCGGTGCTGACCGAGGTGCGCCCGGGGGTCTATGTTTTCGGCGACGCGCAGCAGTATGAGCTCGGCCGCACCGGCTTCGACGAGATCGCCTTGACCGTGGCCGCGACCGTGGTCAGCCGCCATGAAGGCAATGAGCAGATTCCGCGCCGCGTTGTGCTGGATGCCGGAAGCAAAATACTTGGCAGCGATCGTCCCGTATGGGCTACCGGCTATGGCCGCATTGCCCAGTGCCTTGACGCGCGGATCAGCGCGCTCTCGGAACATCACGCCACGGTGCTGTGGCCTGAAAACCTCGAGCTGCCAGCGCACGGCACGCAGCTGCAGGTGATCCCGAATCACGTGTGCCAGGCGGTGAACCTGGTTGATTCGGTGCTAGCGGTGCATCCCGATGGAAGTTCTGAGCTGTGGGATGTGGCTGCTCGCGGGCTGAATTTCTAGCCTGCCAGGGCTTCTGGCGCGGTCCAGTCGGTGGCATCCTTCAGGGAAATCTGCAGGTTCGCTCCGCTAGCTTCGTCCACCAGCTGGCGGTCGCCAACCACCACTAGGAGGCTGCGCGCCCGGGAGAATCCGACATATAGCTGCTCGGTGGCCCGGTTCATGTCCTTGAAGCCATTAACGCAAAGAATGACCACGCTTCTCTCCAGCCCCTTGAACCCGAGCACATGGCCGTAGAATTCCTCCTCGCGAGCATGGAACGCTGGCCAATACTCCGTATCGATCGTTCCGTTCTCATAGTGGTCCTGGTGGATGGGGTGCCGCCGATTGGTGGTCAGCAAGGCAATCTGGTTGTTGGCCCAGCCTTCATCGATCAACCGGTCAACACAATCCGATGCGATGTCCACGGCGTCTTGGGTTGGGCAGTGCACAAACCGAACGGGCAGTCCTTCGCCGCCGCGCAGCTTGACGTTGCTGCCGATGATTTCCTTGAATGTCCGGGCGATGCTCCGGGTGTTGCGCAGGTTGTCATCGACATGGATGGGCACCAGCGGAGTGCCATCGCCGATGTTTTCACCACTCCACCGCTGATAAACGTCTTGCCGGTTGTCCATGAACGCATAGACCTGGCCGTTAAGCGGATCCTTGGTGCAGGAAAGCAGCGCTTCCCACCAGCCCGGAGCAAAATCCTGGGCTTCATCAACGATCACGGCGTCAAACTTCTGCGACTGCGGCAATGATGGTCCCAGCTCCCTGAGCAGCTGGGGCATGGCGACATCGAAATACTCCTGGCCGGTGCCGTCCGGGACCCCGACCGAGCGGGCGTACTCATGGAATTCGCCGGTATGCGAGGGCTTGTTCTGCCGCCACAGATCCACCTGCGACTTGAGATAATGGCCCAGGCCCTTGTTGTAGCAGAACAAGCCGACGCGCAGCCCCTCTTTAGCCAGCTGCCGTGCCTTCTCCAGGGCCATCCACGTTTTTCCGCTGCCTGCACCGCCGATAAAACTCACGCGATTCAAGGAGCGGGTTGAAGAGAGCAAGATCGCTTGCCTGCTGGTGAGGGTTTCTTGCAGGTCTTCGTTGCTCAGTGCATCGCCATGACCGAAGGAATCATTGGTCTCGCCCAATGGGCCGGTGTCCCCTGTGAGGTGCTTGACCATGCGCTGGGCAAACTCGGGACTCAGCCCAGCTAGACCGCCGCCGTGGTCCTCGATGGCGCGGCGCAGCAATGAATCCAGATCCGCCAGCTGGGCACGGTCGATGATGAGTTCACGCGGCACGCCTACAGAGCTGTAATGGCTCGGCCAATCGGTATAGGGAAAGCACACCACATCGGCCATCTTGCTGGTGATCGGGGTTCCCATCAAGGGGGCGAGGGCCTGCTTGAACGCATGGGCGGCGCTTTGCACCTGGGCCATGGGGCTTTGGATGCGATGCTTGCCCTTGCCATCGGATTGGTACCAGGTGCCCTCTTCCACCGTGAGCCGCCCGCCCTTGACTTCGATGACCGCAATGCCAACGTGCGGCCACAACACCAGAAGGTCAATCTCATGTTCCGCACGCTGATTGCGCAACTGTACTGAATGGAAGAGCAGCACCTGATCGGGCAAGGCGTGGCGAAGGATTTCGAAGACTTTCTGTTCTGCTGCAGTCTTCTCGGTAAATTCAGGGTCTTGCGGATAACAGCGTGCCATGGATGCCTCCGGGGCGTGAGCGCGGGTGCTACTCTACTTGGCTCGCAGTCTAGTTGGTGCACCGGACAATTTTGCTGTCCTTGGCCGGGGGCATGTCCTTGGCGCCCAGTAGAATCGCTTTGCTACCGGCGCGTAGGGCATGATGGGAGCTATGGAGAACAGCGCTGCGCCCGCCTGGGTGGCCAATTACCAGCCCGGCGTCCCTGCAAGTATTGACCTGCCTACCGAAGCGCTCAGCCGCATGTTCGAACGCTCGGTGGCTGAAGCAGGCCAGAGCCCGGCTACAGAATTCTTTGGGCGGCGCACCAGCTATGCGCAGCTCGGCGAACAGGTGGAGCAGGCGGCCGAAGGGCTGCGCAAGCTCGGGGTGCGTGCCGGGGACCGGGTGGCCCTGATCCTGCCCAACTGCCCGCAGCATGTGGTGGCTTTCTACGCTGTCCTGCGGCTGGGGGCTGTGGTGGTGGAGCACAATCCGCTGTACACCGCCCGAGAGCTGCGCCACCAATTCGAAGACCACCAAGCGCGCGTGGCCATTGCCTGGGACAAGGTCGTGGGCACCTTGCAGGAATTCCCCAAGGACGTGCAGCTGGACGCAGTCATAGCAGTCAACCTGCTGGATGCCTTCCCGCCACTGAAGAAGATGGCGCTGAACCTTCCGGTGAAGAAGCTGCGCGAAACCAAGGCCTCGTTGACCGCCCGCACCTCGGGAACCACTTCGTGGAAGGAACTGCTTTCCGGCGGCCGGCTTGATGCCAACCACCCGCATCCGGGTGTGGATGACTTGGCCGTCATCCAGTACACCTCCGGCACCACGGGCCACCCCAAGGGCGCCATGCTCACCCACTTCAACCTGTATTCCAATGCCCTGCAGGGCGAGGCCTGGATGCTCGGGGCCAAGGAACGCGAGGAAATCCTCTACGCGATCCTGCCGATGTTCCATGCCTTCGGCATGACCCTTTACCTGACCTTCGGCGTGAAGAAGCAGGGCCTGCTGGTGCTGTTCCCGAAGTTCGATGCCCAGATGATCCTGGACGCGTGGAGAAAGTCGCCCGCCACGGTGTACTGCGCCGTCCCGCCGATCTACGAACGCACCGCGCTGGCCGCCAAGGAACGCGGCATGTCGCTCAAGAGCGCCAAGTACTGCATTTCCGGGGCCATGAACCTGCCAGAGCATGTCGTGGAACTGTGGGAATCCATGTCCGGCGGGCTGCTGGTCGAAGGGTATGGCATGACCGAATCCTCCCCGGTGGCGCTGGGCAATCCCTTCCACCCCAGCCGGCGCACCGGAACCATCGGCGTGCCTTTCCCCTCGACCTTGATGAAGGTTGTCGAGGTGGATGATCCGTCCAAGGAGGTAGCCCAAGGCGAGGCCGGTGAACTGCTGATCAAGGGTCCCCAGGTGTTCCAGGGCTATTGGAACAACCCCGAAGAGACCGCCAAGGTGAAAACCGGCGATGGCTGGTTGCGTTCGGGCGATGTGGTCACCGTTGACGAGGACGGATTCACCCAGGTCGTGGACCGGGCCAAGGAACTGATCATCACCGGCGGTTTCAACGTCTCGCCGACCGAAGTGGAAATCGCGTTGCGCCAGCACGCCGACGTGGTTGACGCCGCGGCCTTCGGCAAGCCGCTGGCCCGCGGCGGAGAGATGGTGGTTGCCGCGGTGCAGCTGGAACCGGGCGTTGAACTCAACGAGGACGGGCTGCGTGCCCATTGCCGCGAGCTGCTCGCCGCCTACAAGGTGCCCAAGCGCGTGGTCCAGGTCGAAGAGCTGCCGCGTTCATTGCTCGGCAAGATCCTGCGCAAGCAGGTCAAGGACGAGCTGATCGAAAAGATCTAGGGTTCAGTCGACTCCGGTGTCATGCCCCGGCGTCCGCGCAATTCGTGCTGGGCGTCGGGGCATTTGCCGTTTTCAGTCGTCGACTTTTGACGTGCGCCAAGAGGGATTTCCAGAACTCGCGTAGGGGAGCTGCTCGTAGGGGAAACTATTAGCTAGCTTCGGTTTCATGAAATCTCGAAGCGGTGCGGACTCGCGATGCAGCCACCCAGAAAATGCGCCATACAGGTGGGTCTTCAGTTACGACGCCGCAAATAAACGCGTCATGGAGCTGGATGGCTGGCTCAATAGCCTCGATTTCTTCGCCCGAAACCATTGTCTCGGAGAAATTGATGGGCTATTCGAGGACGCAGCAGCTGGGAAATTACTACATGTTGGAAATGCTAAAACACCACTGAAGCCGGTGCGGATGGACCCTGATCTATATGAACTTCGGTTGCAGGTTCTGCAAAGAAATCTACGTTTCTATCACGGTGAACCTTCAAGCTACCCCTCAGTTCTAGTTAGATTGCACAAGCACATCAAGCGGACCTGGCACGACGGGCAGGCATCGCTGGCGGTCTCGCGGCGGGATCAGGAAGAGCAAGTGGGCTTTGCGGTCTCAAGGTACCGGTTCACCTGAAGAAGCAACTTAAAAGTTGCGCAGCGTTAGGAGCGGAATTATCATTTCGGCCATGGCAAATAAAACCAGCTGGCCCCATTTGTCGAATTCCGAAGCAATACGACAACGTGCGAAGAGCTTGTCCCAGTCTCATCGGCAGATGATTTCTGATCTCGTTGACATCCGTGTTGAGCGTGGCATGACGCAGGATGAAGTCGCCATAATACTTGGAGTGACACGCCAAAGGGTATCGAGAATGGAACAGTACGATTCAAATCCGCGCCTGGAAACGATCAGGCGATACGCCAATGCAGTCGGCGCGCGAATCGAATCCAGGGTGACCATTGATGAATCGCATGAAAACCAGCATGGCGCCAAAATTGCCGGCTGACATCGTTGATGATCCAGCCCCGCGAAACTCATAAATTTTGTCAACTGTGCCAGCGGGAACTTTAGGACTCAGCGCAGCCGGGGCATCGCCGAGAGCAGCATCCAGGTGTATTCCTGCTGCGGCGAGGCGAAGATCGACGCAGTGTCGCCCTGCTCGATGATTTTGCCCTGGTGCATGACCGCCACGGTATCGCTCATATGCTCGATGACCGACAGATCGTGGCTGATGAACAGGTAGCTGGTTCCGGTCTCGCGCTGGATCCGATCCAGCAGATCCAAAACGGTGGCCTGGATGGAAACATCCAATGCCGACACTGGCTCGTCCAAAACCAGCACCGAGGGCCTTGGCGCGAGGGCGCGCGCGATGGCCAGGCGCTGGCGCTGTCCGCCGGAGAGCTCGCGAGGAGAGCGCGGGAGCAGGCTGGTGGAAAGTTCCACTTGTTCCAGCAATCCAGCCACCTCGTTGCGGTAGCCAGCGGTCCGCTTGGTCTTGCCGCCGCTGAGCGCATCGGCCAGCAGCTGGCCGACGGAATAGCGCGGATCAAAGGAGCCCAAGGGATTCTGGTAGATCGCGCCCATCTGCTCGCGCAGCTTTCGGCGTTGCCCCTCGGCCAGGGGCGCGAAGCGCTCGCCGAGCAGGTCAACGGTGCCGGAATCCGGTTTCTGCAAACCCAGCACCATGCGCGCGGTGGTGGTTTTCCCGGACCCGGATTCACCCACTATGCCTAGGGTTTTCCCCCGCGGCAATTCGAAGCTCACCGCGTCCACAGCCGCGTGCTTTCCAAAGCTCTTCGACAGGTTATTGGCCGAAAGGGCCGGCGGGCCAGCAACAATTCTCGGGGTAGGGGCAGGGGCAGGCAACGGCACAGCGCCAGCTGCCGAAAGCGGCGCGAAGCGCGGGACTCCCGAGGGCACCGCTTGCAGGAGCTTGCGGGTGTAGTCGTGCTGTGGGTGATTCAAGACCCGTTCGGCCGGTCCAGCTTCGACGATTTCGCCGTGGCGCATCACCGCGATGTCATCGGCCAGGTGGGCCACCTGCGCCAGATCGTGGCTGATCATCAGCACGCCGCGGCCCTGCTCCTTGAGCTTGCGCAGCTGCGAAAGGACCAGTGCCGTCAGTGCCGAATCCAGCGCGGTGGTTGCCTCATCGGCGATCACCACCTGCGGGTTGCCGGCCAGCGCCTGGGCAATGAGGGCGCGCTGGCGCATGCCGCCGGAAAGCTCGGGGGAGCGCTGCTTGGCGCGCAGCCCGGGCTCGGGCATGCCTACCGACGTGAGCACCTCGTGCACCCGCTGCTCACGCTCTGGCTTGGACAGCGAGCCATGATCCTTGAGCCCGTCAGCGATTTCCCGGCCCACGGGTCGCAGCGGGTCCAAGGCCATCAGCGCATCTTGCAGAATCATCGAAATCGAATTGCCGCGGATCTTCTGCCACGCCCGGTCATCCAGGCCCAGCGCGTCCCGCCCGCAAATGGTAAGCTCGCCGGCGCTGACACTCCCGCCGGAAAGGCCCAAAAGGCTGCGCGCTGTCACGGATTTGCCGGATCCGGATTCGCCGACCAGCGCCAGCACCCGGCCAGCGCGGATAGCCAGGGAGATGTTCTTCACCGCGGGTGCTCCGTTGAAGCTGACCGACAGGTCCTTGACGGTGATGAGCTCCTGTTCACTCATAGCGACTTCACCTTTCCGCCCAGGGCGCGGCCGATCAGGGTTGCGGACACCGCGACGGCCACGATGGCAAGGCCTGGGAAGAGGCTCATCCACCAGGCAAGGTGCAGGTAGGTGCGGCCGGCCGAGAGCATGGCACCCCATTCCGGAGCGGGCGGGGCGGCGCCCAGGCCGAGGAAGGAGAGGGCCGCGGCCCAAATGACGGCCTGGCCGATGCCCAGGGTCACCAGCGCCAGCAGCGGCTTGAGCGCATTGGGCACCAGATGGTTGCGGACCTTGAGCCAGCTGCTGCGGCCGAGCACGGTGGCGGCCTCCAGCATTTCGGAGTTCTTCAGGCTGCGGATTTGGCTGCGCACCAGCCGGGCATAGCCGGGAGCCGTGGATAGGCCGACGGCCACGATGGCCGGGCCCACGCCCGGACCGGTGAAGGCAATGATCAGCAGTGCCATCAGCAAGGAGGGAATGGCATAGAGCGCTTCGAGCACGCGCAGGATGATGTCATCGATCCAGCGCGGGGAGAGCGCGGCAACGGTGCCCAGGATGATGGCCAGCCCCATGCCCAGGGCCGTGGCGGCCAGGCCGATGGATAGCGAGTCCGAGGCGCCATGGATGACGCGGGTGTAGATATCGCGGCCCGATTCGTCGGTGCCGAAGAAGTGCGCCGCCCCTGGTTTCTGGAAGGCTTGCACCGGGTTGATGGCCAGCGGATCCCCGGGAGCCAGGACCGAGGGCGCCAGGGCCATCAGCAGCCAGAGGCCGATGACGATGGCGGAGAGGATTTTTGCGGTGCGGCTCATCGCTGATCACCCGCCGGGTTGATCAGCCGTTCGAGCCCTTCGGCCAAGGCCATGACCACGATGTAGACCAGCGCGGAGAACAAGGCGATGCCGGTAACCATCGGAATATCGCGGGCCAAGACCGCGGAGAGCAGGGAGCGGCCAAGGCCCGGGCGGGCGAAAATTGCTTCGACCACCACGGCTCCGGAGAGCAGCGAAGAAAACGCCCAGCCGGTCAGGCCCAGCGCAGGCAGGGCCGCATGGCGCAGGCCATGGCGCCAGAAGAGCTTGAGCCGGCTTTCGCCGCGGGCCCGGGCGGCCAGGGCGAACTGGCTGCCCATCGCCTCGCCCAGGGAATCGCGCATCAATTGGGTGAGGAATCCAGCCAGCGGCAGCGCCAGGGTCAGCACCGGGAGCACCAGGCCTTGGGCGGAGCCGTTGTCCACGGCAGGCAGCCAGCCCAATGCGGAAGAGAAGAGCATGATCAGCACCGCGCCGAGCCAGAAATGCGGGACGGCGGCGGCGATGATTTCCATCAGGCTGCCCAGCTGGCTGGCAAAGCGGCTGGACCGGGTGGCTGCCGCGGCGAAGCACAGGGCCATCAGCCAGGCGGCGGCCAGGGCCAGCAGCGAGAGCCACAGGGTATTGGGCAGAACCTCGCCCATGACCTGGGCGACCGGCTGTTTCAGGGAGTAGGAGGTGCCGAAGTCCAGCACCAGCAGCTTGCCCAGATACAGCAGGTATTGCGCGAAGAGCGGCTGGTCCAACGCGTACTCTGCCCGGGCAGCGGCCAGGGCTTCGGCCGAAGCCTGGGAGCCCGGTCCGCCCATGATTGCTTCGGCCGGGTCGCCGGGGATCAGCCGGATGGCGATGAAGATGGCCGTGGCCACCAGCCATAGCACCACCAGGGTGCCGCCGATCTTGCGCCCAGCCCAAGCAACCGTGCCCATCAGGGGCTACTGGTCCAGGAAGGTGTCGAAGTAGATCGGGGAGGACACCGCCGTGGTGGTTCCGACGCCGTGCACGTTCTTGCCGTAGAGGAAATGATTCTGCTGGTCATACAGCGGCAGCACGTAGTAGCCCTCGAACACGATCTTCTGCGCCTGCTCGTAGAGCGAGGCGCGCTGCGCGCCATCCTCGGTCTCTTCGGCCTTGTTCAGCAGCTGGTCGAGCTTCTTGTTCTTCACCTGGGCGTTATTGGCGAAGTAGCCCGAAGGGGCAGGAACCGTGGAGTCGGAGTGGTAGAGCACGCGCAGCACCGAGGGGCCGACCTTGGTGTATGGAGCGGAGACCAGGTTGTACTCGTGCTTGGCTAGCGCTCCATACCAGCTGGACAGATCCAGCAGGTCGATCTTCACCTCGAAGCCCACGGCCTTGGCCTGGGCCTGGAACTGCTCGAAGAGGGACTGCTCGGCCGGGACCGACTGGTTAGTGGAGACCGGGAAGGCCAAGCTCAAGCGCTTTCCATTCTTCACGCGGTAGCCCTGGGCATCGCGTTCGCTCCAGCCGGCATCATCGAGCAGCTGGTTGGCCTTGGCGGTATCGGTGGTGAACAGCGATTCGTCCGAGTATCCCAGTGGCTCCACGGAGGATAGCAGCGAATTGCTGCGCTGGGCGGTGCCGAAGAACAACGCGGAGACCCCGGTGTTCGCATCGACCGCGCGGATGAAGGCTTCGCGGACTCGCTGGTCGTCAAATGGCGCCTTGGAGCTGTTGAGCTCGATGCGGTTCGAGGCACCGGGGCGCGGCGCATCGAGGTGGCCCAATCCGGCATCGGAGGCCGAGGCAATGGTGTCAGGCTGGGCGTTATCGATCACGTCGACTTCGCCGGATTGCAACGCCGCATAGCGGGTGGCGGCTTCCGGGATGAAACGCCAGGTAATGCCATCCAGGTAGGCGGTGCTGCTGGTGCGCTTTTCATCAGCGACCGGCAGGACATAGCCATCGTTGCGGACCAGGTTCACGGCCTTCTGATGCTCCCAGGATTCGACCTTGAACGGTCCGGTGCCCACCGGGGCAGCGCAGTTCGTGGCCTGGTCGCGTTCCAGGGCCTTGGGGGATTCGATGGCGGTCCACGGCATCGCCAGGGATTCGAGCAGCGCGTTATCGGGAGCGGACAGCTTGAGGACTGCGGTCAGCTCATCTTTGACCTCAACACTGACCACTTTGCCCACGGCGAGGTATCCGGTGGAGGAAGCGGTATTGGGGTCCTTGAGGTGCTTGACGTTGGCCTTGATGGCGTTCGCGGTGAGCTTGGTCCCATCGGTGAACTTGATGCCCTCGCGCAGCTTGATGGTGCGGGTCAATCCGTCCTTGGAGACTTCCGTGCTCTCGGCCAGCCATGGGATGATCTCGCCGTTGGCATCCTTGGTGAACAGGGATTCCAGATATTGGCTGGCCACCAGCGCCTGCGGGTAGTTGCCGCCAACGTGCGGGTCCAGGCAGCTTGGCTCTGCGTCGCCCGAGGCATAGACCATGGTGCCGCCGGTGACCGGTTCTTTGCCTTGTGCCGTGGAATCGGAGCTGCCCGTTGAAGAGCAGCCGGCCAAGAGGGCGCCGATTAATGGCAGTGCGAAGGCGCCGGCCAGAATACGCGAAGAGCGCGAGTTGCGTTGCATGGGAAGTAACTTACCTCGGGGTGCTAGTGGAATGACCACTCCAACTTTAGCCATGTACGTTGCATTCGTCAGATCGGCGCCCTGCGGCGCGGATCCGACGAATGCACGGCACGGCTTCGGGCGTCGGGTATCTACTTTTCGCTGGCTACGGTCAGCCGGCGGTTTTCGTGTGCCGGGGTTTCGATTTCGTCGAGGATTGCCACCGCGAAGTCCTGGCTGGAAACGAAGTCGCCGGCTGGCGAATCGGTGCCCTTGGCGTAGCTTCCGGTGCGGCGGCCCGGTGCGATGACCGGAGCTGGTGCAACGACGGTCCAGGTGATTCCGGAGACGGAGGTGAACATGTCGTAGACGGCAGCTGCGGTAAGCGCTTCGGCTTTGTACGCCTCGGGGAAATCCGGGCTGTCGACCAGGCGGACACCGTTGATTTCGGTGGCGCCTGCGCCGCCAACGACGATCAGGCGCGCTGGGGTGAGGGTTTCGGTGATTTCCTCGAAAGCGTCCAGGTATTCCTGGTGGTCTCCGCCGGTGCGCGATGGCGGAACGGAGATGACGATGACGTCATTGTTCTTGCCGAGCTCGCGGTAGGTTGCGGCGTCGTCCAGTTCGGCTGCGACGGCGGTGGTGCCGGCGACTTCGGTGCCGGAGCGGGTTACCGCGGTGACTTCGTGGCCGCGGTAAATGGCTTCGGCAACAACTTCAGTGCCGACCATGCCGGTGGCTCCGTAGACTGCGATCTTCATGGTGATTCTCCTGTTGATTGGTTGTCGTACAACATGATGATATCCTTTAGATACTGACTACTACAACGAAACTAGGTTTCCTAATGGATAGCCATGAGTCATTCAATGTCTTCGTGCAGAACTGTCCTTCACGTGAAATTATGCAGCGCCTCGGGGATAAATGGACACCGCTGGTCCTGCTTGGCCTAGCTGGCGGGCCGCAACGTTTCTCCGAGTTACGCCAGCGCATCGGCAGCGTCACTCCAAAAGTGCTTACCAGCACCCTGCGCACACTTGAGCGCGACGGGCTGGTGCAGCGCACCGTCTTCGCCCAGGTCCCGGTCCGCGTGGACTATGAGCTCACCGAGGTTGGCCACAGCCTGCTGGGCCCCATGGAAACGCTGCGCAAGTGGTCCGAGAACCATGCATCCAAGGTGCTCAAAGCCCGCGACGAGTTCGACGCCCGCGACTAGCGGCCAGCTGCACGGGCGGGGAACGCAGCGCAACGGCCGAGCGGATGCGGTTCCGCTCGGCCGTTGCGCGGCTGGTTCAGCGCTGGTGAGCCAGCTGCGGGGATTTTCCTAGCTGGACAGGTCCTTGCCGCGGGTTTCCTTCAGGGTCAGGATGGTGATCACCGTGAACAGCAGCATGGCGATGGCGTAGAACCCGAAGTAGCTGCGGCCGGCATCGCCGAACCAGGTTTCGAACCCGGCCTGCAGGTAGGCCGCCGTGCCGCCGAAGGCCGCAACGCAGATCGCGTACGGCACCGCGACGCCAATGGTGCGCACCGAGGTGGGGAAGAGCTCGGCGTAGACCGCCGGGCCGATGGAAGCGAATCCGCCGATGAACACCAGCATCAGCGACATGGACACCGCCAGCTGGAGGGCCGAATCCTGCAGCAGGGCGCTGGCCGGGAAGTAGCAGGCGATCGCACCGGCGGAGCTGATCAGCAGCACCGGGCGCCGCCCGATCTTATCCGAGAGCCGGCCCCACAGCGGCAACACCAGCAGGAAGACGATATTTGCGGCCACACCGGCCCACAGGGCGCCCTTGGCATCCACTCCCAGCACGTTGATGGCATAGGCCGGGGTGGAGACGCCCCAGACGTAGTAGACCACGGTCAGGCCCACGGTCAGGCCGATAACCTGCAATGCCTGGCGCCAATGCCGGGCCATGTCCGCCAGCAGCCGCGGCTTGCCGGCCTGCGTGCTTCCCGGGTTCTTCTGGCCGCTTTCAAAGACGGCCGATTCCTCCATGCGCGAGCGCATGAGCAGGGCGACAAAGCCGAACAGCGCGCCGAGGGCGAAGGGGATGCGCCAGCCGAAGCCCTGCATCTGCTCCACCGTGAGCACGGTGGAGAGCACCGCGCCGAGCAGCGTTCCGAACAGGATGCCGGTGGTGCCCGAAACGTAGATCAGCGAGGACCACAGGCCGCGGCGCTCGGCCGGAGCCATTTCCGAAAGGTAGGTCTGCGCGCTGGGCAGCTCGCCGCCGTGGGCCAGGCCCTGCACCAGGCGGGCGGTCACCAGCAGGGCCGAGGCGCCGGCGCCGATGGTGGCGTAGCTCGGGGTCAGGGCGATGGCCAGGGAGCCGAGCGAAGCCAGTGCCACCGACAGGGTCATCGAGGCCTTGCGTCCGAACTTGTCGCCGATCATGCCGAAGAGGAAACCGCCGACCGGGCGGGCGACGAATCCAACGGCGAAGATGGCCAGGGTCATCAAGAAGGCGCTGGAGGGATCGGCCGGGCTGAATAGCTGCGTGGAGATGAACGAGGCGAAGGTCGCATAGACCGCCCAGTCATACCATTCGACGGCGTTGCCGGCACCGGTGCCGAAGAGGGTGCGGGCCACGCTGCGACGCCCGGCCGCGGGCTTGGCGGCATTGGTGGTGGTTGTCATGGCGGATCCTTAGTTCGAAGCGGCGAGGGCCAGGCGGTCGATGGCCAGCCGCGCGTAGGTGGCGGCGCCGTCGGGCAGCACGGCATCGTCGAAGATGGCGTAGGGGGAGTGGTTGTAGGCGGCCTGCTCGTGGTCGGAGCCTTCGGGCACCGCGGAGAGGAACAGGAAGGAGCCGGGCACCTGCTCCAGCACCCGGGAGAAGTCCTCGGAACCGGCCAGCGGGTTGGCCAGCACCTGGTGGCGCTGCTGCCCGAAAAGCTCCTGCACGCTGGACTGGGCGAAGGAGGTCTCGGCGGCATCTGAAACGGTCAGCGGGTATTCCTCGATGTATTCGGCGGTGGCCCACAGCCCGTGGGCGGCGGCGATGGATTCGACCAGGGTGGGGATCGAGGCCTTGAGCTTCCGCTTGGCGGCCGCCGAGAAGGAGCGGATGGTGGCCTCCAGATGGGCGCTCTCCGGGATCACATTGCGCTTGGTGCCCGCCCGCAGCACCCCGACGGTGAGCACCACCGGGTCGAAGACATCGAATTGGCGGGTCACCATGGCCTGCAGTGCCGTGACGATCTCTGCGGCCACCGGCACCGGGTCCTTGGCCGCGTAGGGGGCCGAGCCGTGGCCGCCTGCGCCGTGGATGGTCACGACCAGGGCATCCGAGGAGCTCATGGTGGCCCCGGCTCTCGAAAGGAAGGTGCCGCCCTGGGCCATGGCGCTCATGACGTGCAGTCCGTAGGCGGCCTGCGGGTGGCTTCCGGAGGCCTGGAGCACCCCTTCGCGCAGCATCACGCCGGCTCCGTCGAAGCCTTCCTCGCCGGGCTGGAACATGAACAGCACGTCGCCGGGCAGCTGGTCGCGGCGGGCGGCGAGCAGCTGGGCGCCGCCGACCAGCATTGCGGTGTGCAGGTCGTGGCCACAGGCATGCATGGCCCCGTCGATCTGCGAAGCGAAGGGTACGCCGGTCTTCTCCTGCACCGGCAGGCCATCCATGTCCCCGCGCAGCAGCACGGTGGGCCGCGGGCCTGAACCCTGCGCGGCGGTGCCGCGCAGCACTGCGGTCACCGAGGTGGTGTCGGTGCCGGTGGTGATTTCCAGGCCCAGGCCTTCCAGGGCGGCCAGCACCTTTTCCTGGGTGCGCGGCAGGTCGAGCCCGATCTCCGGTTCCTGGTGGAGGCGGTGGCGCAGGTCGGTGATGTCCGGGGCCAAGGCGCTCGCGTCATCGCGAAGCGATATGGTCAGATCTGCGGATGAGGCGGTGCCTGTCATCGTGGTCCCTTCGTTGCTGAGGTGGTCTACCCAGCGTGATGTGATCCAATTCACCGCATGCCGTAAACTTAGAAAATAGTTAATTGGCATGCAAAAACCGAAGGATCGTGCATGGAACTGCCCCAGGCGGACCTGGAGATGGTGCACGCGCTGCAGATCTTCCCGCGCGTTTCCTGGGCCCAGCTCGGCCCCATCCTGGATCAGCACCCCACCACGCTGGCCGCGCGGTGGGAGCGCCTGCACAGCGAAGGCAAGGTCTGGGTCACCGGGCACCAGGGGTCCATCGCGGCCAGCGGGACCGTCGCCTTTGTCAGCATCCAGTGCTATCCGCAGGCCCGCAACGAGGTTTTGGCCCGCATGTGCGCCATCCCGGAGGTGGGCAATGTGGAGGAATCGACGCGCTCATGGGATGCCCGGCTGACCGTGCTGACCGGGGACTGGGCGCAGCTGACCGGGCAGATCCTGCCGCTGGTCCGCGAAGACCCGGGGATCGCCCGGCTCCATGTCTCGGTGATGACCGGGCTCTACGCCACCGGCAGCAACTGGCGCCTCGATGTCCTCTCCCCGGCCCAGCAGCAGCGGCTGCGCGAACTGAATCCGGTCAACGCGGCCCCGGCCGGCTCCCCGGTGCCCCAGCAGAACCAGCTGCGCCGGCTGCTCTCCGTGGACGGGCGGATGCCCGCCGCGCAGATCGCCGCGGAGCTGGGCATCCACCCGAGCACCGCGGCCCGCCACCTGCGCCAGCTGCTGGACTCCAGGGCGGTGCTGCTGCGCTGCGAGCTGGCCCAGAACTACTCGGGGCATCCGGTCTTCTGCCATTGGCATGCGCGCATTCCCCCGACGCAGCTTGAGGCCGCGGTGCGGCAGCTGCGTTCCATGCGCACCCTGCGGCTGTGCGCGACGATCACCGGGGATTCGAATTTCACCTTCGCCCTGTGGCTGCGCAACCCGGGGGAGATCGCCGAGGTGGAGCGCGTCCTGCAGCAGGTGGCACCGGGGATGCAGATCATCGATTCCGATGTGGGGGTGCGCACGCATAAGCGCATGGGATGGATGCTGCGGGCGGACACCACGGCCACCGGGCAGGTCATCACCCACGAGGCCGGCTAGCCCAGCTCCTTGAACATGAAGTGCAGGCCCACCATGCCGTGCACCCGGTGGTTATAGGCACCGGGCACGGTGCCCAGGATCCTGAATCCCAGCGATTGCCACAGGTGCACCGCGGCGTAATTCGTTTCAACCACGGCGTTGAACTGGATGCCGCGATACTGCTGTTCCCTGGCCCAGGCGATCACATGCTCGCCCAGCAGCCGACCGGCGCCGAGGTTCCGGTAGCCAGGGTCCACCAGGAAGGACGCCGTGGCAAGATGCGCCCCACGCCCGGGCCTATTGGGCCCCATCTTGGCCGAACCGATAATTCTCCCGCCATCCACCGCGACCACGCTCTGCCCCGGCGGGCATTCCATCCACCAGGGTTCGGCCTCGTCCATGCTCTGGTCCTCGGGGAAGGCATAGCTCTGCCCATCGGCCATGATTTCGCGGTAGAACGCGTAGATGGCCGGCCAATCGTCGGCGGTGGCTGTTCGGATCTGCATACCGGCCAGCCTAGTTGCTGGCGGTGATGATGCGGGGCAAGCGGCGGAACTTGTGTTGTAGCGCGGGTCACATAGACTGTGCTCACATGGAGCAATAACGGGCAAAGGAGCCGGTGGTGTTTGAAATAAGCGAAGACCAGAAGTCGCTGATCGGCATGGTCCACGATTTCGCGGAAACGAAGATCGCACCGATGGCCCAAAAATGGGATGAAGAACAGCATTTCCCCATTGATGTGCTCGCCCAAGCCGGCCAGCTGGGCATGGGCGGCATCTACGCCTCGGAGGAGCACGGCGGCTCGGCGCTCACCCGCAGCGACGCGGTACTCGTCTTTGAAGAGCTGGCCAAGGCGGACCCCACGCTGGCCGCCTACATATCCATTCACAACATGGTGGTGTGGATGGTGGACAGCTTCGGAAATGAAAAGCAGCGGGCCGCCTGGCTGCCGGAATTGATCAGCATGGAACAGCTGGGCTCCTATTGCCTGACCGAACCAGGCATCGGCTCCGACGCCGCGGCACTGAGCACCCGCGCCCGCAGGGATGGCGACGAATATGTGCTCAGCGGCGTCAAGCAATTCATCTCCGGGGCCGGAAGCTCGGGACTGTATATCGTCATGGCCCGCACCGCGGATACCGGAGCCCGGGGGATCAGCGCATTCCTGGTCCCCGCCGATCTGCCGGGACTGGGCTTTGGCGCTAATGAAAAGAAGATGGGGTGGAAAGCCCAGCCCACCCGCCAGGTCATCATGGAAGGCGTGCGCATTCCTGCCGAAAACCTGCTGGGCGAGGAAGGCCAGGGATTCTCCATGGCCATGAAAGCGCTCAATGGCGGACGTCTGAATATTGCCGCCTGCTCGCTGGGCGGCGGCCAGCTGGCTTTGGACAAATCGGCCGCCTACCTCAAGGAGCGCCAGGCCTTCGGCGGGCCCCTGGCCAAGCAGGAAGCCCTGGTGTTCAAGCTGGCCGACATGGATATGGAGCTGGAAGCGGCCCGTTCTTTGCTGCGCCGCGCGGCCAGTGCCCTGGATGCAAAGAGCCCGGATACGGTGCGGCTTTGTGCCATGGCCAAAAAGGTCGCCACCGATGCCGGGTTCAACGTCGCCAACAGCGCCATCCAGCTGCACGGAGGCTACGGCTACCTGGCGGACTACGGCATGGAGAAGATCTTCCGCGACCTGCGGGTGCATCAGATCCTGGAAGGAACCAACGAGATCATGTCGCTGATCGTGGGACGGATCCTGCTGGAAGACTGAGCGGCGATCAGGATCGCGGAGCGCTGATTTCGGTGGAGCGCACCGGGTGCGACGAGTGCGAATCGCGCGGATCGGGGTGCACCGCCTTGATGACCGGTCGGCTGGAGGCTATCTGCTCGATGGTGCCCAGCGCCATGGCATCAAGCAAGGTGCGCTGGGTTGGCCGCATCATCTTCAGCTCGCCGCGTTCCAGTGCCGCGAAAAGCTCCTCGGGCTTGGCCCAGTGGGATCGCACAGCTTCGGTGGTTTGGTGCGCCGGCTCCTGGCCGGCGGCCAGTGCCGCGACAAAAAAGTAGGTGTCAAAGCGGCGCGGGAAGCCGGTGGGAGTAACCCAGTTGGCCCACGGGAAAAGCTGCCCGGGCTCAAGGGACAGCCCGGTTTCCTCATGCACCTCGCGCAGGGCGGCTGCCAGGATTTCCCCGGCTTTCTGCGGGGCTGACGCTTCGCCTTCGTCCCACACGGCAGTGCCGGCCCACTGCTTGCAGTGTGCGCTGATGATCGTCTCGCCAAGATGCCCGCTGGCTGCCGTTGCGCTGTCCTTGGGGTCAACGCGGCCCCCGGGATAAACGACCATGCCCGCCGCGAAGTCCATGGTGGACACCCGATGCTGGATAAAGACCTCGAAGCCGCCATTGTTTTCGCGCAGCATCAGCACGCTGGCCGCACGGCGGATGGGAACCTCGGGCACGGTCTGGGGACTTGATTCGCTCATGTCCACCAGTATGGCGTGATCAGCGTTGGCCGTCCAAGGCGCTGTCGGCCTCTTGCAAGGACAGTGCCGACAGCGGGCACATTTTCACCGCCTCGCGAGCAGCCTCCAGCTGGTCGGCCTGCACCCGGACCTTGCCATGATCGGTGCCCTGGCCTTCCCGCGGCAGAGGATAACCCCACGGGTCGCTGTCCAGGGAATCGGCCATCAGCTCAAGGCACAGCCCCCGTCCCTGGCACCGAGTCCAATTGATGTTCAGTTCTGCGCTCATCGCTGCTCCTGGGTGGTGTGAAGGCAGGTGCCAGAGCGGTGCGCTGCGACCTCGTCGCCAAAAACCTGCAATGTGCTGATGGCCAAGCGCGCCGAGGCATCTGGATGATGGCACGAGCCCCGGCCGGTCACGAGTGCACCGAGCCGGCGAATCTGTTCGGGCAGTTGCGCATTGGCGCGGCGCTGCGCGAGCGCTTGAAAATCGCGGGCCAAGGTCGGCAGCCCATGAAGGCAAGGCCCGCACTGGCGGGCCGAAGAGCGTGCCAGATAATCAATGATCTGCGAGGTCCGCTCCAAGGGGCAGGCATCGTGGCGCAACACTTCGATGACTCCGGCCCCGGCCGCCAGGGCCACCGGGCGGCGGTGAACATCGTTGGCGGCGGCTAGTTGGATCCTTGGATCCTTGGCCCATTGACCGTGATAGCCACCGACAAGAACAGCCTGGATATTCGCCGCGGAGATCTGCAGTTGTTCAAGAACCAGCGAAATATCGCTCGAACCGTGGACCTCGTGAACCTGGTAGCGGCCCTGGTCATGAATAGTCAGCAAGCGGCTGCCCGGATCCGCAGCGGTGCCCGCAGTCTGGAACCATGTCGCGGAATATCTGGCGATCAGAGCCAAATGGGCCAACGTTTCCACGTTGACCAGCAAGGTCGGCGCTCCAGCTAAACCGGCGTCGCTCAAATGCCCTGCAGGATGCCGCGGCAGCGAAGGGCCGCCTTCGAGCGAAGAAATCACGGCGGTGGCTTGCCCTGCCAGGAAATGCGAATCCGTGGCGTGCAATGCCACAGAGTTCTCGCCGCGTTCGGCCAGTGCTTCAAGCAAGCGGGGATGCACGCCGGATTTCGCCGCGAGCCAGCTGTGACTGGCCCCTAGGATTCGTGCAGTGAGAAGCAGCCCGTCGAGCACCAGATGGGGCGCATGGACCAGCAGCAGCTGGTCCTTGCAGCTCAGCGGTTCGCCTTCTGAACCATTGCCGATGACAACGGGCGCTCGCCGGGTGCGAGCGGCGGAGCGCTGTACCGCAGCAATCTTGCGCGCGGTGGGGAAAGCGCCGCCACCGCGGCCAGCCAAGCCGGAGGCGTCCCATTCGGCCAAGATCTGCTGGTCTGAAGTGGTCGGGGGCAGCGGGCCAAAGCACTCAAGATGCTCAGTCCACCGCGCGTCGGGACCTGCCGCGAGCAACCGCGGTTCTTCAAGGACACCGCTGTGCATGGTGGGGATGGTGGTGGTCATGGCTTTGCTCCTTCACGGGCCAGTCGGCGGGCGGATGCATGATCCGCATAGTTACCTGTCAGCCGCCAGATGCCGGCGGCGGCGACAAGCGCGATCGAAACGACGGTGATGACGCGGTACCAAACGGCGCCGGCGTCTGAACCGTTGCCCAGCCCGTGGGCCACGGCAATCGGCCACAACAGGTAGGAAGCGAGGTGGATGCCTCGAAACACCGGCAGGCTCAGGCGCTGGCGCAGTAACCCGGTCAGCGACACCGCAAGCATCAGCAACAGCCCGACAGTTCCTAGTCCTTGCCAGAATGGCCGGTATTCGCCGAAGAACGGGATGAGCAGGTCGATCAGGTGTACCCGGGCATAGGAATCAGCGAGAAGGGCAATGACGTGCAGCGCGACAAAGAGCACTGACAGAAGCGAAAAACTTCGGTGGAGCAGGCTTTGGGTGTAGCGGGATAGGGCACCGAAGGACCTTCCCGAACGGGCCATGATCCCCAGCAGCAGCGAACCGGTCAATAGGCACAGGCTGATGATGCCGCTGGTGCGCGCGATGGACCAGAATAACTCATCCATTCTCGCTCACGCTCCCTGGCTTGCGGGCCGGTGCAGGCCAGCGGGAGGTGCCCTGCACCGTGCCATCAAGGCCGACCAGGCGGGCCGGAAGGTTCATGGATTCCAGCCATTGCAGTGCTTTGGCTCCGCGCACGATGCCCGCGGTCGTATAGGTATTGGCTTGCAGGCAGGTTGACGCGGCGACAGTGATGCTGGAATGAACCCGGTGCGCTGGCAGCCCGAAGGCCGGATCAAGAATGTGGTGCATGGCCAGTCCCCGGTGGCTCCAGCGGCGCTTGCGCGTACTGGAGGTGGCCATGGCAAAACCGGAATGCAAAGAGACCTGTTGCCATGGATCGGCATCGGTGTCCCGAACGAGCACCTGCCAGGGTTCCTTGGCGTTGCCGGCGGTAGCAATGTCTCCGCCGAGGCTGACCAGCGCCGCGGTATCCAATTCCTCTGCCACCCGTGCAGCAGCCAGATCAGCGGCCATGGCTTTGGCCGTGGCCCCCAAGTCCAGCGCGGTGCCGGCGGGCAGCGTGAGCTTCGTGCCGTTCAGCTGGATCAGGGGCCACAAGATCGGGCGCAGTGGGCCTTGGGTGATGCTCACGCCCTTGGCGGTTATTGAAGGCAGCCGGGCGAAATCGCGATCGTAGCCCAGATTGGCCAATTCGCCGCCCAACAGCGGATCAACGTCTCCGTCGCTGTCGCGCGCTGCTTCCAGGGCGCCGTCAATGAGCAGAGCCAGCGTGGGGGAGATGCTGGTGTTGTTGGCGCCAGTTCGAGCCAGCTGCATCACCTCGGAATCGGGACGGAACCTGCTGCAGGCCAATTCGACCTCGGCAAGGACCGAATCAACAATTGCCTTGGCGGGCTTGAGCAGATGAGCAGTTTCTACCGTCATCGCCGCGCTCAAACCCCAGATTTTCCAGGTAGTTTTGCCACTCATGGCTATGACCCCGAGGATCTTGCACTGATTGAGCCACGGGTGCCCGGGGAGACCGGTGAGGAGCCATTGGCGCTTGAGTCCAGGGAATCCGTAGTGGACTCGGAACTTGACCCGGAACCGGCGTTTGAATCCGTGTCGGTTTCCGGAGTTTGCGTCGTCTCCTGGCTTTGCGTCGTTGACACAGTCGTTGGTGATTGCGTCGACGCCTCATCCTGCGTCGTGGTGAGGACTGCGCCAATGCCGATCACCGCGACGCTCGAGGCGGCGACGGCGGCAGCGATTCGTCTGGACGCTCGACGTTGCTGGTTGAGGGGGTTCATGGTGGCCTTTTCACATTTCGATGGGTATCTGCAATTTGATAGTCCCAAGGCATTCTTTGACCATGCCCTGCCATTTGTAGCAACTGTCTTTGAATATTTGCGCGATTGGCACGGGCTGGGATCGCCAAGCCGTGCATTAGTGCACATTGACCTGCGGAATCTGCACAGCGCGAATCGTTGACCCGAGTTGGAAATTGGCCATAGCTTGGCAGTGGGCTTCCGAGAATCGGGCCCTTGCCGCAACGGTGCGCACGAAGGGATATCACGGGCCATGACCCAGGAAACAGAACGGCCGGCCACCAGCAATGACGGCTTGCGAGGCCGGCGCGCATTGGTCACCGGGGGTGCCAGCGGAATTGGATTCGCCTGCGCGCAAGCACTGGCCCAGGCAGGTGCCGCAGTCACCATCGCGGACAGGGATGAGCAGGCGGCCCGCGAGGCTGCGGCCCGTTTGGGAGGGAGCGCCTGGGCGGTGGATCTTTCGCAGACCGAGTCCCTTGAGCAGTGCAGCGTCGAGACCGACATCCTGGTCAACAACGCTGGCATCCAGAGGGTGGCAGCCATCGATGAATTTGATCCCGGGGCGTGGCGGCTGATCCACCGGCTCATGCTGGAAGCGCCATTTCTGCTCATCCGTGCCGCCCTTCCCGGCATGCGCGAACGCGGCTTCGGCCGGATCATCAATATCTCCTCGATCCACGGCTTGCGCGCCAGCGCCTTCAAGAGCGCCTACGTTTCGGCCAAGCACGGGCTGGAAGGCCTGTCCAAGGTCACCGCGCTGGAGGGTGCCGAGCACGGAATCACAAGCAATTGCATCAACCCGGGATATGTCCGTACGGCATTGGTGGAACAGCAGATTGCCGATCAGGCCAAGCTGCACCAGATCCCCGAATCGCAGGTAGTGCAGAAGATCCTGCTGACCGAGGCTGCTATCAAGCGGCTGGTTGAGCCAGAAGAAGTCGCCTCCCTCGTGGCCTGGCTCAGCTCATCATCGGCGGGCATGGTCACCGGTGCCTCGTACACCATGGATGGAGGCTGGAGCGCGCGGTAGCCACCGCCGGGCACTATGCAGGAGGGAAAAGAACTGTTCCGCTGGCGGCCACGGCTGCGATGATCAGCGTTGCAACCAGTCCCAAGAGCAATGCCTTGATCCCGGAGGTGAAGATGCTGCGCAGGTGGACCCCGAGCCCCAGGGCAAACATGGCCGCAGACAAGAGCAGGGTTTGCACGGTGGAAGCGCCGTCGATGAACACCTCGGGGAGATCCATGGTGGTGCGCACCAGCATGGTGGCCAGGAAACCAATGATGAACAAGGGCACCAGCGGCGGATTCTTGTCGCCGCGAACGCTGTGCTTGCGCCGCATATAGATTCCGACTCCGGCAACCACCGGAGCGAGCAGGAGAACCCTGGCCAGTTTCACGGTGACGGCCACGGCCAAAGCGGCTGCCGACACCGAGCCAGCGCCGGCCACAACCTGTGCCACCTCATGGGTTGAAGCGCCCACGAGCATGCCGATGCCGCGTTCATCCAAACCCAAAAGCAGGCCCAGCGCGGGCATGGCCGGAATCATCAGGGTTCCGAAAAGCACCACCAGGCCAACTGCTGTGGCTACTTGATGCTCCTTGGCCTTGATTGTTCCTTCAGCCCCAGCCACAGCTGCCGCGCCGCAGATGGAAAAGCCGATGGCGATCAGCAGCCGTTGTTCAAGGTCCAGGCCCATCAGCTTGCCGATCCAGGCGGTGAGCAGGAACGTGATGGCCACCGATGAAACCACCACCAGCAGCACGCCGGGGCCAAGAGCAAGGATGGATTCCAAGGACAATTGGAATCCCAGAAAGACGATTCCCCACCGCAGCAGCTTCTTTGCCGAAAGGGCTACTCCGGAATCAACAACATGAGGCACTGGCGCCAGGTTGCGCCACAGGGCGCCAAGCACAATGGCGATGAGCAACGCGCTCACGGAACGGGTGAAATGGCTGGCGAGCATGCACAGCGCGCCGACGGCCAGGCACAACAGCACGCCAGGGACCGGGCCGGAGAGCAGCCGGATGGCCCGCGGCGTTCTGCTGGCCAAGCCGGCATCGGAAGCAGAAGCCGTGCTGGTGGATCCCGAGTGGTGGTTCATGCTCACCATTCTTCGCCGATGCGCTATCCAGCGGTATTCACCTCCTGGCTATCGCGGGCATATGATCATGATATGGATAGCGATTCGCCAGCAGGGCAGAGCATGTCTCATTGGCTGCAATTCTCATCATTGGAGTTGCTGGTTGGCATTGCCGATCACGGGAGCCTCAGCGCAGGTGCCAGGGCGGCCGGCATGGCGCAATCCAACGCCTCGCGGGCGCTGAAAACCCTCGAGCGCCGATTGGGATATGCGCTGGTGACCAGGAAAACCAGCGGATCAACCCTGACCGCAGAAGGAGTCTTGACCGTCCAGTGGGCACGCGAGGCGCTCGCCGGGTTGAACGCATTTTCCGCCGGAGTGCGCTCGCTGGCCGAGCATGGCAACAAGGAGCTGGAATTCGGGGCCAGCATGACGGTGGCAGAATACCTGGCCCCGTCATGGATCGGGCAGCTGCACGAGAAGCTGCCCAGCGTCATTCCGCGGATGAGAATCATGAATTCCCACGACGTGATCCAGGCGGTGGAACAGGAGCAGATCGGCTTTGGATTTGTTGAAACGCCACAACTGCCCCCGTCTCTCAGGAGCCGTGAAGTGTTCCGCGATGAAATGCTGGTCGTGGTTTCGCCTGCCCACCCTTGGGCCGGTCGGAAGGACCCGGTGACCTTGGATGAACTGCAGCAAACTGCGCTCATCGAGCGCGAGGAAGGCTCGGGGACCAGGGCCTTTTTGAACTCCTTGTCCACCGTTGAGCGGGCCAAGCCGATTGCGGAATTCAATAGCAATGCGACCATCTGCCAGCTGGTCGCCGGAGGCATGGGACCGGCAGTTCTCAGCCAGCTGGCGGTGGAGAACCAGCTCAAGCAAGGGGCGTTGGTTGAAGTTCCGTTTGCCGGCCCGGCGCTAATGCGCGAGCTGCGCGCCATTTGGCGTGAAGAGCGTGCGCTGAATGCCAATGAGCGGATGCTCCTTGGCATCGCCATCATCCAGTCGCCCAGCGCTTGAGCTCCAGGCGGTCCCGGGCGGCGCTATTGCGTCCACTTAAAAGCAATATCCCGGCACGTTTGGCTTTCCCTGAAAAAAGTCAGGCCAAACGTTCCGGGATGCTTGCGATGGCGGCTAGGAGACCTTCTCGACGGCGTGGCCCAGCTGCTTGGTCGGAACACGATAGGTTTCGCGTGCGGTCAGTGCCGAGAGCGAAGCAATGACAGCGATCACCGCGGTGAACAGGCTGATCTGGACCCAGCCGTTGGCTTCAAGCCCGCCCAGGGCGGCTACGATGGACGGGGCAAAACCGGCCATGAGGAAGCCAAGCTGGGTGCCGATGGCCAAGCCGGAGAAGCGCACCTGCGAGGAGAACATTTCCGCGTAGAAGCTGGGCCACACGGCGTTCGCCGCGGCGTAGGCGCAGGAGAAGACCAGGACCGACAGGGTGAACTGCAGCAGCGCGTTGCTCGATTCCATGGACCGCAGATAGAACGGCATGATGGCCGCCGAGCCCAGGGCGCCGTAGATGAAGACCGGCTTGCGGCCGATCTTGTCAGCCAGCATGCCGAAGAGCGGCTGCGAGATCAATGCGCCGATGTTGCCGGCAACAACAAGCCACAGGGTGATCGACTCATCCATGTTTCCAATGACCTTGCCGTAGGAGATGGCCAGGGTTCCGTACACCGTGGAGACGGCGGCGATGAATGCGCACAGCACTACGCGCAGCACGTCCTTCCAGTGGAAGCGCAGCAGGACTGCCAGCGGCAGCTTGGCAATCTCATTGTTCTTCTTGGCTTCTTCGAACTCCGGGGTTTCGTGCAGCGAACGGCGGATGAAGAAGGTGACAACCACGACGACTGCCGAGAGCCAGAACGGGATGCGCCAGCCGATGCCGAACTTGATCTCATCCGGAAGGGCAACCACTGGAATGAAGATCATCGCGGCAAGAATCTGGCCGCCTTGGGTGCCGGTGAGCGTCCACGAGGTGAAGAAGCTGCGGCGGTGATCCGGGGCGTGCTCCAGCGACATCGATGAGGCTCCGGCCTGCTCGCCGGCCGCCGAGAGTCCCTGGCATAGCCGGGCGAGGACCAGCAGGATCGGGGCCAGCCAGCCTACCTGCTCGAAGGTCGGCAGGCAGCCGATGAGGAAGGTGGATGCGCCCATCAGGATCAGGGTGAACATCAGGACCTTTTGCCGGCCGATGCGGTCGCCAAAGTGCCCCACGAAGATGGCTCCCACCGGGCGGGCCACGTAGGCGAAGCCGAAGGTGGCCAGCGACATGACCGCGGCGTTGGTGTCGGTGTCGGGGAAGAAGATATGCGGAAAGATCAGGGCCGCGGCTGAGCCGAAGATGAAGAAATCGTAGTATTCAACAGCGCTGCCCATGAAGCTGGCGACGGCCGCCTTGACCGGTGTTCGTCCTGCGCTGCCGGTGCCGGCAGATGCGTCGGAGTGGTGTGGCGATGGCATCGGGTGACTCCTCGTCGAGTGTTTTGAGGGTGACGATCCGCTCTAGATGTTCGCTATGCGTACACTTGTTCGGAATGTGTTCATTGGATTACAGTAGATGTAAATCACAACTCAGGCAATACCTGACGTCATCAAGAAGAGCTGCGGGAGAACATGAGTACACGTGCTGAGTCTTATCTGGTCGGCCTGATCGGTGACGGCGTCATGCCATCGCTGACCCCGCCGATGCACGAACGCGCCGCCGAGGTGCACGGGCTGCGCTACCTGTATCGGCCGATTGACCTCACCGAACTGGAACTTCCGGCAAGCGGCATCGGGGAATTGCTCCAAGCAGGAGCCAAGCTGGGATTTAACGCCTTCAATGTAACCCATCCTTGCAAACAACTTGTTCTGGGCCATCTGGATGACATCTCGCCAACGGCGAGGGCCATTGGCGCGGTGAACACCGTGGTGATCCAGGACGGGAAATTCATCGGGCACAACACCGACGCTTCCGGATTCTCCCGCGGCCTGGCCGAGGGGCTCCCCGGAGCCAAGAAGCAGAAAGTGCTCCAGCTGGGCGCTGGCGGCGCCGGCGCCGCGGTGGCCTACGCCTTGCTGGCTTCCGGGACCGAGCAGCTGCACATCGTTGATCTCGACGAGGATCGGGTCAACCACCGGGTCCAAGAGCTGCGCAAGAACTTCCCGCAAGCACTGGTCCATGCCGCAACGCCTGCCCAGGTTCCGCAGCTTCTGGGCGAGGTCGATGGATTATTGAATGCCACCCCGATCGGCATGCACCACCATCCCGGTCTTCCGCTGGATATCGCAGCACTGGAATCGCGGCACTGGGTCGCGGATTGCATCTACCGCCCGGTGGACACCGAACTGATCGTTGCCGCCCGCAACCTCGGATGTCAAGTCCTGGACGGCGGATACATGGCCGTTGGCCAAGCGGTGGACGCCTTCGAAATCATCACCGGCATCAGGCCGGAAACACAGCAGGTGCGTGGCCACTTGCTGGAACTGCTGGAAAAAGGACTGTAATGCGCACCTCTATCGCTACGGTATGCCTGTCGGGAACCCTGGAAGAAAAACTTCTGGCCTGCGCCAAAGCCGGCTTTGACGGCATCGAGATCTTTGAGCAGGATCTGTTGGTGAGCCCGATGTCGCCCGAGGAAGTCAAGGCCATGGCGCACCGGCTGGGGCTGACCCTGGATTTGTTCCAGCCCTTCCGCGATTTTGAAGGGGTCACCGAAGAACAGCTGCAGGCCAATCTGCATCGCGCTGAAGCCAAGTTCCAGCTCATGCAGCGGCTGGGCATGGACCTGATGCTGCTGTGCTCCAATGTCGGCACCGCCACCATCAACGACGATGGCCTGTTTGTGGATCAAATCCGGCAGCTTTCAGATCTTGCCGCCCGGTACGATGTGCGCATTGCCTATGAAGCGTTGGCTTGGGGCAAGTATGTTGATACCTACCAGCATTCGTGGGAGATCGTGAAGCGGGTAGACCGCGCCAACGTGGGATTGTGCATCGACAGCTTCCACATCCTCTCGCGCGGCGATGATCCCTCGGAGATTGCCGCCATTCCCGGAGAGAAGATCTTCTTTGTCCAGCTGGCCGATGCGCCGGTGCTCTCCATGGACATCCTTTCCTGGTCCCGCCACTATCGGCTCTTCCCGGGACAGGGCGGCTTCGCGCTGGACCAGTTCCTGGCAGAACTCGTGCGCTCAGGCTATGACGGCATCATTTCCTTGGAAATCTTCAATGATGTTTTCCGCCAATCCAACGTGGAACGCACCGCCATCGACGGGCTGCGGTCCTTGCAGTGGCTGCAGTCCACGACGGCCCAGCTGTTGAGCTCGACAGGGGAGCACTACGCCTTGGACCTCAAGGTCCTGCCCGGAGAGCAAGACGCCACCGGGTTCGACTTTGCCGAGATCCGGACCGAGGACCCAGAGCGCGTGGCCGGGATGCTGGCACAACTCGGTTTCAGCTTCAGCGGGCAGCACCGCCGCAAGCCGGTGCAGCTGTGGAGCTCGGGCGAGGCGAAGATCATCATCAATTCGCAGCGAAGCCGAGGAGTGGAAGCCGCCGTCTCCGGCTTCGGCGTGCTGGTGCCGGACCCGGTGGCCAGCGGCGAACGCGGAGGGGCCCTGCTCGCTACGCGAGTGCCCCGCCAGCAAACCAACAATGAACAAGACCTGCCTGGCTTCGTGGCGCCAGATAGCACCGAAGTATTCTTCAGCTCGCCGGCCAATACCCGGAATTGGGTTTTGGAATTCGAAGATGCCGGGCCTGCGGCGTCCGCGGTGCCCAGCGGGCCAATCCTGGGCATCGACCACATCAACATCGCCCAGCCATGGCAATGCTTCGACGAATCAGTGCTGTTCTACAGCAGCGTCCTGAACCTCAAGGCACGTCCTGGAACAGAAGTCCCCAGCCCGATGGGGCTCGTGCGTTCACAGGTTCTGTCCACGGCGGATTCCGCTGTCCGGCTGGCGCTGAACATTGTGCCGCAGGGACTGGAAAGCATCATCGAGCGCAATCACGAGTACCCGGAACATGTGGCGCTGCGGGCCGATGACATCATCGAGGTGGCACGCAATGCCCGCGCACGCGGCATGGAGTTCCTGCAGGTTCCCGACAACTATTACGAGGACCTGGCGGCCCGCTTCGACCTTGACGCGCAATTGCTCGATACCCTCAAGGAGCTGCACCTGTTGTATGACCGCGATGAGGCCGGAGAGTTCTTGCATTTCTACACCAAGACCCTCGGCAACATGTTCTTGGAGGTAGTTGAACGGCGTTCTGGCTACGATGGGTATGGGGCGCCCAATGCGCCGGTCAGGCTTGCCTCTCAATTCGAGAGCAATCGCTGGAGCAGAAACTTGTAAAGCTGGGAGAGCAAACAGTGGCAGAGCGGCCGGATTATTTCGTTAAGTCAGCGGAAAAGACCTTGGCCGTGCTGCTGGCATTTTCGGCAGGCAATTCCGAGCTGACGGTGTCCCAGGTTGCTGCGGCGACGGATCAAACCAGGGCCTCGGCGCGCCGATTCCTGCTCACCCTCGTTGACCTCGGGTATCTGCAGGCCCATGGCAATGCCTACCGGATGACTCCACGGGTCCTAGATGTCGGTGCTGCCTACCTGTCGGGGCTGACCCTTCCGCAGGCGGCCGTGGGCCACTTGCAGTCATTGGCCCGCGAGCTGGAAGAGACTGCGTCCTTGTGCGTGCTCGAAGGCCAGGACATTTTGTACGTGGAACGTGTCGCCGCCCCACGACTGCATGCGTTGAATGTGTCCATTGGCAACAGGCTTCCGGCCTGGGTGACCTCTATGGGCCGTGTGCTCATCGCCTACCTGGAGCCCGCCGAGCAGGAGGCCTTCCTGCAGCGCGTTGAACTGCAGAAGTACACCGAGCACACGGTATCGAGCATCGAAGAACTGAAAAAGGAATTGGCGACGGTGCGCCAGCAGGAATGGTCCCTGGTCAACCAGGAACTGGACGAAGGGCTGCGCGGCTTGGCAGTTCCGGTGATCCGTGGCGGCAAGCTGCTGGGCGCCTTGAACATCTCGGTGCAGACCAGCCGGAATAATCCCGCATATATCCAGGATCAGCTCCTGCCCAAGCTCCAAGGCGCCGCCAAAGCCATCGCCGATGACTTTGGCGGACGCCTGGGCTAAGCAGCCAGCAGCAACCTAGGCGCCGTTGGACTCGATTGCGGTCGCCAGCAATCCCGACAGGCGCTGGACGCCTTCGCCGACGGTTGCCTCGTCGACGGAGCAGAAGGCCAACCGGAGCTTGTTATCGGCCTGTCCGCCGGGGCTGAAAGCCGCGCCGGGGATGAAAATGACCCCAGCCTTCACCCCGAGCTGCAGCAGCTTGTAGGTGTCGATTCCCGCCGGCAGCGTCAGCCAGATGAAGAAGCCGCCTTCGGGCCGCGTGTAGCTGACCTCAGCGGGCAGGTACGCCGCCAGCGCTTCGAGCATCGCGTCGCGGCGAGAGCGGTAGAGGTCGTTGTACTTGGCGATCTGCCCCTTCCAATCATGCTCGTTAAGGTAGGCGCTGATGATCATCTGGTTCAGGGTGGGCGGGCACAGTGCTACCGCTTCGCCGGCCAAATAGAAACGGCGGAAGAGATGCGTGGGTACAGCCGCCCAGCCGATGCGCAATCCAGGGGCGAAGATCTTGGAGAAGGAGCCCATGTAGATGACATTTTCCGGATCCAGGCTGCGCAGGGTCGGTGCTGCCTGGCCCTCATAGCGGAGCATTCCGTAGGGATTGTCTTCCAGGATCAGGATGCCTTCTTCGCGGCAGATATCCACGATTTCCTGGCGTCGCTGCGCCGCCAGCGTGATGCCCGACGGATTATTGAAGTTCGGGATGGTGTAGAGGAATTTGATGCGCTCTCCGGCCGCGCGAAGCTGCCTGATGCGCTCGCGCAAGGCTCCGGGAATAAGCCCGTTTTCATCGGTGCCCACTGGCTGTGCAGTGACTTGGTAGGCTTCGAAAGTGTTCAGCGCGCCCACATAGGTGGGGTCTTCGCACAGCACGGTATCGCCGGGGTTGCAGAACACCTTGCAGGCCATGTCCTGCGCGGATTGGGATCCGTTGGTGACCACGACATCTTCTACCTTGACGTTGTTGATTCCCTCGGCTGCCATGACATCGATGATTTGCTCGCGCAATTCCACGGTGCCCAGGCCGGAACCGTATTGCAAGGCCTCGGGCCCATGCTCGGTAATGATGCGCCGGCTGATTTCACCGATTTTTTCCAGGGGAAGCAATTGCAAGTACGGGTTGCCGCCGGCCAAGGAGACCAGCGACGGATCCAAGGAGAGCTCGAAGACATCGCGGACGGCGGACTGCTTGATGCCGGACGCGCGGTCGGAGAGCAGCGCCTCATGGGCGGTGGCGAGGGATTGCGGTGCGGTGGTCATGGTCCTCCTTGGCCAAGGCTCCAGGCGTTGCCGGAGCGTGCTCCTCGCGTTCTGGCTCCGCGTGAAGGCATGTTTTCAAATAGAATACTTTGGTATTCCAACAGGAAATCCAGTGCTTGGCAAGAACCAATGTTCCCAGCCTCAGAACCTCATGCCCCGTTTCCTCGATTTACGCTCTTCAACACTGAGCTGGGCCAGTGCGCCATTGATCCGCCGATGCAGGTTCTCGGCCAAGGTCCGGGGTTTGCTAGATGCCGGCCAGCTGTCCCTTGCGAGCACTGCCAAGAGATCCACGCAATCGACGGCGGCCCGTTGGCAACCATCTTGAGCGTGGCCGAGCGCTTCATTGATGATCAGCACCGCGGCCTCCAAGGTGCTGTCGGTGGATTGCGTGGAGCGCTGGGAACTGGGCATATACCGCTCAGCAGTCACCAAATCCTGAATCTCCGATAGTTTCTTTGGCATCCTGGCTATGGCGCGGTAGGCGCGGTTGTGCACGCCCATGACCTGCAAGGGGCCCAGTCCACCCAAGAGCAGCGTAATGATGGCGAAGGCCGCGATCTTCGGCGCCCCCGCCTTGGCAAGGAGAATTCCGGCAGCGATGGCTATGGCAGCGACGAGCATTGCCAGGAGGAAGATGCCCCATGCTCCAAAGCGGGGCTTCTTCGGCTCCGGGTTCAGCGTCTTCTCCGCGGCAATTTGAGCGAGTTGTCCGCGGATCTGCGGAATATTGGGAACACCCAGCTCCCGCTGGGACAGCACTTGTTCCTTGCGCCAAGCGCGCAGGCGTTTGCGGCTTTGCCAAACGTGGAAAATTTGCCATGCAGCCAACAGCGGTATGGCGAGCAGGAAGAAAATCAGCACCGCTGATTTCAGGGGCAGCCCCTGCTGATGAAGCCCGTAGCACCCTGCCCAAGCGATCAGCGAATAGCCGGGGAACCGAATGAGCAGCCGATCCCACCAAGCTATTTGTTGTGGAGCGCCCGCAGTTCTACTCATCCTGTTGGCACTTAGCTGTTATCGGCTCGGGAATCCAGCCAAGCCTGGATGGCGCTGGGGCGAATCCGGCGGTGCGTTCCGCGATATTCCACTGGAATGGTTCCTGCATCGGCGAGCTTGCGCAGGTAGCTGTTGGAAATGCCAGCCATCTGGGCCGCCTGGGAGGTGTTAAGAAGCAACTCCGGGGTGCCGATGCTGACCGATTCCCCATCGGCAAAGCGCGAGAGCACCTCGATCAGCGCTTCGTGCGCTTCCTCTGGCAGCTGCAGTGCCGTCCCGTTCACAAATATTGTGGTGTCATTCGATTCATCCAGGGCGCGCCGCAACCGTGCTGTCGTCTTGTCGTCGAGCGCTTCGAACGTACGGACCCTGCCCAGAGCTGAAGTCGGTGATGCCATGAGGTTTATTTTGCCCGAGATGGAGGATAACCGCACATAATGCTGGTGATCTGGGTGCATTGCTACGGAGGTCATATTGTCCCGAATAGTAGAAAAGGGGTTGATTTGCGACAAACATTTCCCGTATGGTGGAAATTGTAGGTCTAAAGAAAGTACTGACCAGCCATCTTCCGGCACACCACGAGGGAGCCTTCAGCCTTACCCGGCGGAGCCCATCTGGGAACTGTGTACATGGAAGCCTGACGCCCTCCTTAATTGCGTGCGGGTCAAGCTCCATTGCGGTCGGATGAATGGTCATGCGCGTTCCTACGCTCTGCCACCCAATTCGTGGGTACTGCGTTTTCGTCATTCAGAACTTTCTTGAAAGAAGAGCTATTCAATGTCTGTTGAATCCACCAAAGACCTGTCCACCATCACCGACGCAGAAGTATTTGACGCCCACATTGGCGGCAAGCTCTCTGTCCAGTCGCAGATGCCTCTGAACACCAAGCGCGATCTGTCGATTGCGTACACCCCCGGAGTAGCCAAGGTTTCCCAAGCGATCGCCGATGATCCAGCCAAGCACTCCACGCACACCTGGGCCTCACGCCTGGTAGCCGTAGTTTCGGACGGAACTGCGGTCCTGGGCCTGGGTAACATCGGGGCAGCAGCGTCGCTGCCCGTGATGGAAGGCAAGTGCGCACTGTTCAAGGAGTTTGGCGGGCTGGATTCCATCCCGCTGGTGCTGGACACGACCGATGTTGATGAAATCGTTGAGACGATTGTGCGATTGCGCCCAAGCTTTGGCGCGGTAAACCTTGAAGATATCTCAGCGCCGCGATGCTTTGAAATTGAGCAGAAGCTGATCGAAGCCCTGGATATCCCAGTGATGCACGATGATCAGCATGGCACCGCGGTTGTGGTGCTGGCAGCGCTGATTGGTGCTGCACGCCAGACCAAGCGCGATATCAGCTCGCTGAAGGTTGTAGTTTCCGGCGCAGGATCGGCCGGGGTTGCCGTCACGAACTTGTTGCTCAAGGCCGGCGTCGCCGATGTGATCGTGCTCGACTCGCGGGGAACCATCAACCGCGAGCGTGATGATTTGAACCCGATCAAGGCTGAACTTGCCGGCCGCACCAACCGTGACGACGTCATGGGCGGTCTGGCTGAGGCTTTGGACGGAGCTGACGTGGTTGTTGGCTTGTCTTCGTCGAAGTTTGACGAGGCAGCCGTGGCAAAGATGAACAAGGACGCGATCATCTTTGCGCTGTCCAACCCAACTCCTGAGATCATGCCGGAGGATGCGAAGAAGTTCGCTGCGGTGGTTGCTACCGGACGTAGCGACTTCCCCAACCAGATCAACAATGTTCTGGCTTTCCCAGGCATCTTCCGCGGCGCTTTGGACTCGGGTGCCACGAAGATCACCGAAGGCATGAAGATCGCTGCTGCTCACGCTATTGCTGATCTGGTCGGCGAGGATCTTGGAGAAGATTACATCGTGCCTTCTGCCCTCGATGAGCGAGTGATGCCAGCTGTGGCGGCTGCCGTGGCTGCTGAGGCGCAGTCCGCCCAGTAGCTTCCGGCGCACCGCTTGGCGGTGTTGCACTGAACGCGCTGCCGGCAACCAATTGTGGTTGCAGGCGGCGCGTTCTTTGTTTTCCACACTTCGCTGAATCCGAGACGCTGATGAGCTGATTTGCCGTGAGACTAGCCCAAAGCAAAGCATCTTGGGAGGATGCCGTGGAAGACTTCGAGAACATGGAGTTCTGGATCAAGTGGACTCTATCTGCTGAGGATCGAATTGCTCTGAGCCTCAACGCTGAAATCGAGCAAAATGGCTATGCCCTGACCGCTTTTCGCTTGCCGCACTCCCAGAGAGTCATCGGGACAACGCTGGGATTGAGCTGGCTGGGCCACCCTGAAATCGCCAGCACGGCCGGCACAGTGGAAGAGGTGCTCGCCTTCTTGCGGCACTTGGCGGAACAGGTGACCGTCCATCAGCAGTCCTTCGATATAGGACGGGGTGAAACGCCCTTTTTCAAGGAGCTGAATTTCCGGGAATTGGACTTGGACCTGAACTTTTTGGGCTTTTTCGATGAGGCGCTTCAGGGCCTGGATCCGGAATGGATCCTTTGCGAGGCACCGGTGAACGCCGGTTCGACAAATGCCAATGAGCAGGACCAGGATTTCCGCAGCGCCGCCTAGCGGCTTTCGGCAGTCGCGGGCCACGGAGAGGAGACGGACCATGTGCGATATCTGTGACGGAATGAGCATCGAAGAAGCTGATGCGAGAACCGATCAATGCATCCGGGATTACGGGCGGCAGGTGCTGTTCGTGGAGCCTGGCCGATATGACCAGCCCTTCGCGTACACCATCGGGCTAAGCCTCGTAGGACATCCGGAATTCCTGGTTCGGGGGTTGGGCAACCAGGACAGCGTGCAAATGCTGAACGGGCTCTCCGGAGCAGTGCTGGAGCACAACGAAGTGTTCGCCCATGGTCATACATGCCGCTGGGATGAGGATACGATCTTGTATTTCGCGAAGATCTCGTCCCGGATTGGCCATGAGGCACCGTGGGCCTACAGCCGCTACGGCGAGAGCATGAGCCTGCTGGAAATACTTTTTCTTGGCAGGGACCTTCCCTACAGCTGCCTGTCGCGGCGTATTAACTAAAGAGCCATCCGGAGAGCAGAAAACCGGGGCGATCCTCATATTGATGGATCGCCCCGGTTCGCCGGCGTACAGATGCAGGCAGCTCTTAGCCTTGCTTGGAAGCCAGGTAGGCAGCCGCCTCGCGCTTCTCTTCGGCTACACGTGCCTCATGCGCTTGGCGCAGCTTGTGGTGCTGGGGATTGTTGCGCAGCAACAGGTATCCAATGCCTACCATGACAAACCAGATAGGCGTCGCGATCAAGCCCGCCAAGGTGTCTGCATCGCGGGTGAATGCCCAAAGCAGGAACACGAAGAACGCCATCACCACGTACGGCATGAAGGTGCCGCCAGGCATTCTGAACACCGACAGATCGTGTGCTTCTGGGCGGCGCTTGCGATACACCAGGTAGCTCACCAGAATGATCGTCCAGACGAACATGAAGCACAGCGAGGAAATCGTCGTAACAATCGAGAATCCGGTCGACTTATTCAGGCCGAATATCAGCAGGACAATCGAGCTGAGCAGCACCACTCCGGAGAGGAATAGCGCGTTGCGGGGAACCTGTCGGCTCGTGAGCTTGCTGAAGATCTTTGGTGCATTGCCCTCAGTGGACAGTCCGAAGACCATGCGCGAAGTCGAGTAGATGCCCGAATTGGCCGACGAGGTGGCTGACGTGAGCACAACGGCGTTGACCAGATGGGCAGCTGCTCCCAAGCCGGCGAGCGAGAACAGCATCACGAACGGCGACTCGTCAGCGGTGAAGCGATTCCAGGGGACGACGGCCATCAAGATGGCCAGCGAGCCGACATAGAACAACAGGATGCGGACCGGGATGGCGTTGATGGCCTTCGGAAGGTTGTGCTCCGGGTTCTTGGTTTCGGCAGCAGCCGTGCCCACGAGCTCGATGCCGACAAAGGCGAATACGGCAATCTGGAAGCCCATGACAAAGCCCATGACTCCGCCGCCAAAGAAGCCGCCCTCGACGTTGAACAAGTTCAGGAACGATGCCTTGGCGCCGTCATGTTCGAAGCCGGTGAAAATCAGGATCAGCCCAATGACAATCAAGAGCACGATGGCGACAATCTTGATCAGCGCGAACCAGAACTCGGTCTCGCCAAATCCGCGCACTGACGGCAGATTAAGCAGGACCAGCAGCACAATGACGGCCAAGGCCGGAATCCACAGCGGGATGAGCGGAAGCCAATAGGTGACATACACCGAGGCGATCACGATGACATCGGCAACGCCGGTCACGATCCAGCAGAACCAGTAGGTCCAGCCGGTGAAGAAGGAGGCCCAAGGGCCAAGGATATCCCCGGCAAAATCGGAGAAGTTGCGGTAATCGGTCCGGCTAAGCAGCAATTCGCCCATAGCTCGCATCACGAAGTAGAGCATGAATCCGATGACCATGTAGACCAGGATGACCGATGGTCCTGCAACAGAGATGGTTTTTCCCGAGCCCATGAACAGGCCAGTGCCAATGGCACCGCCGATGGCTAAGAGCTGGATATGTCGATTGGACAATGCCCTTTTCAGCTCGGGTCCAGTCTCTGCGGGGGTAATTGTTTCTTTTGTTTCCACGCAGGGTCCTTTGTCGTGCGGCTTCCACTGAAGCGTAAAACTCGATGGTGATCGGTCATAAAAGACCGCCATCGTGTGACATTACCGGAAATGGGCCGGCAACTTGTAATTGCTCTCACACTGGGAGTCGATTCCAGCCGATTTGAGGCAAATAGTGTACATGCCTAGTGGAAGCACCATGGCACGAGTGAGTAGTCTGGGAACTATGGCATTTCGAAATCGTCGAGCAGCGGCTCTCCCAGCAAAACTGTCCCGTTCCTGGCTTTTGGTGAACGCAGCAAAAGAGGAGGACTTCGCGCCGGCTCTTGCCTGTGAAGCGGACTCGGTCATCTTCGATATGGAAGCTGCCGTTCCGGATGACAAGAAGCTTGAAGCCCGCGACAATGTCGTCCGCGCGCTGTCCAATGGCATGACCGCATGGGTGCGTGTTAATGGCATTGATACCGACTTCTGGGCTGACGATCTCGCAGCACTCTCCGAAGCTCCGGGCCTTCGCGGAATCATGCTCGCCATGACCGAGCAGCCAGAGCAGGTGACCTACAGCGCCATGCGCCTGCGCGCAGGCACTCCGGTCCTTGCCTTGATTGAAACCGCACTGGGCATCGAGAATGCGACGTCCATCGCTTCAGCCCCAGGCACCTTCCGCCTGGCCTTCGGTGTCAACGACTTCCGCAAGGACACCGGTGTCTCCGACGACCCGCTGGCCCTGGCCTATGCCCGGGGCAAGCTGGTCATCGCCTCCCGCGTCGGAAAGCTGCCCGGCGCCATTGACGGCCCGCCGCCAGCTGGTTCCGACGCTGCCAAGGTCACCGAGGAAACCCGGGTCACTGCATCCATGGGCATGACCGGCAAGCTCTCGCTCTCACCAGATCACGTTGATGGCATCAATGCCGCCCTGGCTCCCAGCGAGGACGAGCTGTCCTGGGCAATGGAACTGCTCGAAGCCCACGCGGCTGGCGCCTCGGTGGGCGACGGCTCGTACTTGCCGCGCCTGGCCCGTGCACAGAAGATCGCGGATTTGGCAGACTCCTACGGCCTGTGGAACGCGTAGCCGCAGAGCGGTAGATACCGCACTGCGCTGAACATAGAAATCATCCCAGCGAAACCCCGAATCAAGGGTCTCGCTGGGATGATTCTTATGAGGGGTGCGCCGAAGTCCTAGCGCCTGTGGGACGAACCCACGACATCGCCGGACTTCCATTCGCTCCAGCCATCGCGGTCTCTCATGAAGTCCTCGATCTGGGCCTTGCCGGCTTCCAGCTGGGGATCATTCTTCAGGTACCAGCGGGTTTCGCGGGCGATCAGGCCGGACATGATCAGCAGGCCGATCAGGTTCGGAAGGGCCATCAAGCCATTCATCATGTCGGAGAAGTTCCATACCGCGGTCAGCTCGGTGGTGCAACCTACGTAGACGATCAGCGAGAACAGCACGCGGAATGGCATGACTGCCTTGCGGCCGATCAGGCGCTCGATATTGCGTTCACCGTAGTAGCACCAGCCCAGGATGGTCGAGAAGGCGAACATCACCAGTCCGATGGTGACAATCCAGTGGCCCCACTGGCCGGGCAGGCCGTGGGTGAAGGCTTCGCCGGTCATTAGCGCGGCCGAAACCTGCTCGCCGGTGGCTTCATCAATCTTGTTCCAGGTGCCGGTGGTGATGATGACCAGGCCGGTGCAGGTGACAACGATGATGGTGTCGATGAAGGTCTGGGTCATCGATACCAGGCCCTGGCGAACCGGGTGGGTGGTCCGTGCTGCGGCAGCTGCGATAGCTGCCGAACCCATGCCGGATTCGTTGGAGAAGATACCGCGAGCCACACCGTACTGAACGGCGATGATAATGGCCGAGCCGGTGAAGCCGCCAACTGCCGAGGTGCCGGTGAAGGCATCGGAGAAGATCTCGGCGAAGGCTGCCGGAATGCCAGCGACGTTGGAGACCAGGATGAAGATCGAGGCTGCAACGTAGAAAACGATCATGACTGGCACAAAGCCTGCGGTGACCTTGCCGATGGACTTGATGCCGCCAACAAGCACGGCCAAGGACAGGACGGTCAAGACGAGTCCGGTAACCCAAGGCGTGACGCCGAAGGAGTTGTCCAGGTTGGCCGCGATGGAATTGCCCTGGGTCATGTTTCCGATGCCGAAGCTGGCCAGGGTGGCGGCGATGGCAAAGAACAGGGCAAGGAACTTGCCCAGCGGGCCGCGGATACCGCGTTGCAGGTAGTACTGCGGGCCGCCGGATTTTTCGCCGGCCGCGTCGGTGCCGCGATAGCGGACTCCGAGGAATGCTTCAGAGTACTTCGAAGCCATGCCCAGCAGGCCGGTGACCCACATCCAGAACAGGGCGCCGGGGCCGCCGATGCCAATAGCGGTGGCAACACCGACAATGTTGCCTGTTCCCACGGTGGCCGCCAGTGCAGTGGTCAGTGCTTGGAACTGGGAGACGTCGCCTTCAGCGCCGTCGTCCTTGCGCTTGAGCAGCCCGAGGCGAAGGGAAGCTGCAAGCTTGGCGAATTGCAGTCCGCCGAGCCTGATGGTCAGGTACAGGCCGGTGCCCAGCAATAGCGGGATGAGGCAAAAAGGCCCCCAAATAAATGAGGAAATATCTCCGAAGAGTGTTCCCAACGCTTCCATAAGCTCAACAATCCTTTGCGCGAGTGGGTGATGACACGAAAGCCCAAGCTTTCATAGCTCACATCCTAAGGCAGGGTGCGACCCATGTCACTGAATGCGCAGGTGGGTGGCGTGATTCACGCGTTGGGCGGTCTTCCTGCCAGCAAGTTGCATGGCCTTGCTGGCAGGACAGGCGGCTATCCTTGGCGGGCCTTGAGCCGAGGATTTTTCTTGTTGATGACAAACACGCGTCCGCGGCGGCGGACAACTTGGGAACCTGGCTCGTTTTTCAGCGAGCGCAGTGAGTTGCGAACCTTCATTTCATTCACCTCCTTGCAGATCAGGGTTGTTGCCTGGAGCTGGAGCAGTTGTTAACAGGTCTTGCAGCTCGTCCTCGGTGACCTGGCAGTTCTCGAAGATCTTGGCGATCTGTCCGGCTTCATGTTCCGAGCCGTAGAGCATCAGTTCAGAGGCGGCAATTTCTGTCGACCATGAACCCGTATTTTCCATCCAGATGCGTGGCCCGGCGCCGCCAATAGCCACTCGCTCACTGAGCGCGCTGGCCACCCAAAGCCGGCCCCGAAGGCAAGTGCAGGACGCGGCAAGTTCGGAGAGCGCTTCGCGGAATCGCTGCGGGTGCAACGGGCGTTCAGCATGCAAGTGAAGGGGAGCCCTGCCAGAAGGGGCGAGGTGGCGGGCCATCGGAACGTGGCCTGCACGGGTTCGCCATTGGACGGCCTCATAGCTGAAGGATCCGAGTTCGCTGCCATGGCGGCACAAAGCGGCATGCGGGGCCAGATGCTGGGCGAGCTCCAACCCGGCGATGAAGTCCTTTCCGCCATCGCGGCGGGGGCTGTCAGGCGCTTCAAGAAGCTGAGTCTGCATCCCTTCCACCGGAATCAGGGTGTCAGCTTGCATGAGCTCGGTGAAGAAATACTCGCCGGGGGTCCGCTGGTCTTGCTGCATGGAGCTGAAACCCGATTCCCAGAGCGTGTGCCGATCCCACATCTGGTCTTCGAGTTCGACAGGATCCAAGGACAGGACATTGCTGCCCACGCTGATGCCTGCCAGCTCCAGCTTTTCGGCAAGGGTTTCAAGCACGGAACCACTGTGCCAAGTTGCTGGCAGGCCCAGGAGCATTGTGGCGTCGGCATGTCGTGGCGCCAGCCGCTGGATGGCAGGGAAAATCTCGTATTTGACCGCGCAGCCGATGCACGGATGCTCGAGAACCGCCTCGCCGTATTCTGCGGAGGCATTTCCTGAGACGGTGCGCACCAGGCGGTTGCCTTCGACGAAGTCGTAGGAAAGCACCACGGCCTGCGGATGGTGGCCCAAGAGGTGCTTAAGCCCTGCGTCGCGGCAGGAAGTGTCGAGGGAAGAGAGAACTATGACTTTCACACCATTCAGCTTATATGAGAATGATTCTCAATAACAAGCGGAGAGGTGATCGCAAGGCAATGGGCCCACCAGTTCAACTGGCAGGCCCATTGCAGCTAAATGGCTAGTTCTGTGGTGCGTGGAACGTTGTCCGGGCCATTCCCAGACCCTCAATCCGGGTCTCCAGCACATCTCCGTGCTTGAGCCACGGGTGGCGCCCATTTTCGTCGCGTCGTCCCAGTGCTACACCTGCAGGGGTGCCGGTCAGGATGACATCACCGGGCTGCAGCTCGTTGAAGGTCGAGAGGTAGGAAACCAGCTCGCTCACGGAGAAGATCAAATCGTCGATCCGGGCCTCCTGGACTACCGTGCCGTTGACGGAACTGGTGATTTTTGCTGCTGGATCCAGTTCGTCAGGAGTCACCAGCCACGGACCAAGGGGAGTGGAGTGATCCCAGATCTTTCCCTGCAGCCACTCCTGCGTGCGCCCCTGGTATCCGCGCATGGAAACGTCGCTGGAAACGGCGTAGCCGGCAATATGTTCCGGGGCGGATTCCTCGCTGATTCGGCGGCCCGGTGCGCCGATGATGATGGCCAATTCAGCCTCGTAATCAACGCGATGGTCTTCTACCGGGATCTCCACCGCGTCGTTTGCGCCGCAGAGCGATGAAGCAAACTTGGCAAATACGGTGGGGTACTTGGGCAGTTCCTCGCCGACTTCTGCCGCATGCGACTTGTAGTTCAAGCCGATGCAATAGATCTTCGACGGCTGGGGAATCAAGGGGGCGTAGTCGGCTTCGCCCTCTGCAATGGACTCGCCGACTAGCGCGCGGGCGATGACTTCCTGCTGGGTTTCGGGATCGAGCCGAAGGAAACGCTGCACGGTGTCGAGATTGTCCAGATAGTAGGCCCTGCCATCGTCGATGAGAGCTGCCGTGGTATGGCCGGGTTCGCTGGCGAGGCGGAGCGTAGCAAGTTTCATGTTTCTATCTCACTACATTTCGGGTCGAATTCACACCCTGTTTCAGCTTCCCACAAGGATTGTTTTGCCCGGTAGAACATGGTGCGGGGCGCGGTGCCCAGCCCCGATAATCTTGGTGACCTGAATTACCCCCGGTAAGCTCAGGATATGAACGGGGCAGTTTTGCTGCCCTGAGATCTATCTGGATACGTAACTAAAGTGAAGTAGGTTTTAATGTGGGTGACTATTTTGGCGAGCGATATCGCCATATTTTCTTCGCCTCGTGGCAGCACTTTTCGCTGGTCGCTCAGTGCCTGATCCTGGCAACTGTCATTGCTGTTTTTATTGCCGTCCTGGTGTACCGCAATAAATCCCTCTCCGGCATCGCCAACTCCGTCAGCGCCATCGGGCTGACCATCCCGTCCTTCGCGTTGATTGGCTTGCTGATTGTTCCTTTTGGCTTCGGCGTTGCACCAGCGGTGATCGTGGTGACGTTCTTCGCTGCTCTGCCAATTCTGCGCAATGCCATCGTGGGCCTGAATAATATCGAACCGTCCATTGTCGAATCCGCCAAGGGCATCGGAATGAGCCGGCTGAAAACCCTCATCTCCGTGGAACTGCCCATCGCCTGGCCTGTCATCCTGACCGGCGTGCGAGTTTCGGCCCAGATGGTCATGGGCGTAGCCGCTGTCGTCTCCTATGCGCTGGGCCCGGGCCTCGGTGGCTTCATTTTCCAGGGCCTTTCCCGCCTTGGCGGAGCCAACTCCCTGGAATCTGTCGTGACCGGCGTGGCCGGCGTCGTGATTCTTGCGCTCATTCTTGACTTGATTTTGCTCGGCATCGGCCGACTGACTACCCCGCGAGGTATCCGTGTCTGAAAATAAGAATTCCGAAACCATGACCGCACAGGATGTCACTGGCGCGTCGATCATGCTCGAAGAAGTGACCAAGACGTACCCCGGGCAGAAGAAATCCGCAGTCGGCGGCCTTACCCTGGAGATCCCCGCCGGATCCATCGTGATGTTCGTTGGGCCCTCGGGCTGCGGCAAGACGACGACCCTGAAAATGATCAACCGGCTGATCGAGCCTACCAGCGGAAAAATCGTGATCAACGGGGAAGACGTCACCGGCATGAATGGCGACGAGCTGCGCCGGCGCATTGGCTACGTCATCCAGGCTGGAGGGCTCTTCCCGCATATGACCGTGGCAACCAATATCGCCATGGTTCCCAAGATGCTGGGGTGGTCCAAGGAAAAGATCGCGGCACGTGTCGATGAGCTGCTGGAGCTGGTATCGCTGGATCCCGAGCTGTATCGGGACCGCTTCCCGAAGGAGCTTTCCGGTGGCCAGCAGCAGCGCGTTGGCGTGGCCCGCGCCTTGTCGGCTGACCCTCCGGTATTGCTCATGGACGAGCCCTTCGGCGCGGTTGATCCGATCACCCGCCAGCGCTTGCAAGATGAGCTGCTCAACATCCAGTCCGAGGTCCAGAAGACCATTGTCTGCGTCACCCACGACTTTGACGAAGCGGTGAAGCTGGGGGACTGGATCGCCATCTTCAACGAAGGCGCGCAGCTGGAGCAATACGATTCTCCCGAAAGGATCCTGGCCAATCCGGCCAGCGAATTCGTGGAGAACTTCATTGGCTCCGGCGCAGGCTTGAAGCAGCTGACGCTGACCCGGGTCAACGAGGTGGACCTGGAAGAAGCGATCACGACATCGCCGGGCAAGCGGGCTTCCGATGTGCTCTCGCAAGTGCAAGGCGCCGGCCGCAAGTACGCGGTGGTCCTGGATTCACGCGGGCGTCCCTTGCGCCGGCTGGATCGCCGGCAGCTCTCGCGTGCGGAGATCATCGACGGCACCTATGACCAGAGCCTTCCGGTCGTTGGCGAGCAGGCAACGCTCAACGATGCCCTGGACACCATGCTGGTGGCCAGTTCCGAATCGGCGCTGGTCACCGGCCGGCGAGACGTGCTGCTGGGCACCATCACCGTCCAGACGGTGATGGAAGCCATCGCTGCGGCCAATGGCGCCCAAGACGGGGACCACTCGGCACCGGTCGGGTTGAACTCTGGAGCTATCAACATCGTGGACATCAATAGCGGGGCCGCCAATTCGGATGGTGAACCTGTATGAGCGCAGAAAAACGAACCCTTATATGGCAAATCGTGGCCATCGCCGCGGCCTTCGCGGTGCTCATGGTGTGGCTGCTGACCGCTGATCTGACCGAGACCGAACGCCAGACACTGGATCCGGCCACGATCTGGGGATACACCCTGGAGCACCTGAAGCTGACGGTGATTTCCACGGTGATCGTCTTGATCATCGCCATTCCCCTGGGCATTGTGCTGACCCGTCCGGGCTTGCGCCGTGCGGCGCCGGTTGTGCGGGCCATTGCCAACTTCGGCCAGGCAGCTCCGGCTATTGGCGTTGTCGTGCTGTTGGCGTTCTGGCTTGGATTCGGCGCCAAGACCGCGATCGTCTCGTTGGTGATCTATGCCATTCTGCCGGTGCTGTCCAATACCATCGTGGGCTTGCAACAGGTAGACCAGCGCATCGTCGAGGCCGGGCGAGGCATTGGCATGAGCTTGATGGCAGTGCTGTTCAAGGTGGAGCTGCCCTTGGCCGTGCCCGTGATGCTGTCCGGCATTCGCACCGCGCTGGTTCTCCTGGTGGGTACTGCCACTTTGGCGACCTTCATCAACGGTGGCGGATTGGGCATCCTGATCACCACCGGGGTGAACCTCAACCTCAACGTCGTACTGATTACCGGTTCGCTTCTGGTTGCGCTGCTGGCCTTGACCATCGATTGGCTGGGACGCGTCGTGGAACAGGTTGCACGGCCGAAGGGACTGTCATGAAAAACGCAATGAAACTGTCCCTGGTCTCGATCGCTGCGGTGATCGGTTTAGCCGGTTGCGGCCTGAGCCCGTCAACGGGTACCGTCCCCGCGGTGGGGCCCGGAAAAATCCAGCCGGTCGCTGATGGCCAGGAAAAGTCGAAGGTGACGGTGACTTCCAAGTCGTTCACCGAGCAGCTGCTCTTGGGCAAGATCACCGTGATCGCCTTGGAAGCCGCCGGCTACGACGTCACCGACTTGACCAACGTGCCAGGTTCCCAGCCCGCCCGGCAGCTATTGCTCTCCGGGGACGCTAGTGTGCTTTGGGAATACACCGGCACCGCTTGGCTGACATATCTTGGCCATGAAGAACCGGTCGATGGAGAACAGGCACAGTGGGAAGCGGTGAAAAAGGACGATATTCCCAATGGCATCGACTGGGGCGATCCGGCACCACTGAACAACACGTATGCCATGGCAATGAATGAAGAGACGGCAAAACACCTGGGAGTTACCAAGCTTTCAGAGCTGAAAGATGTGGATCCGAAGGATCTGACCTTCTGTGTCGATCCTGAATTCAATTCGCGCCGCGATGGCCTGACGCCAATGCTGGAGCACTATGGCATTGACCGCGGGGCTGAGGTTCCGGAGAGCAATATTGGCCTCTATGACGTTGGCGCTATCTATCAGGCAACAGCCGACGGTGCTTGCAACTTCGGCGAAGTGTTCACCACCGATGGCCGAATCAAGGCTTTGAACTTGACGGTATTGGAAGACGACAAGAAGTACTTCCCGAGCTACAACGCCGCTCCAGCTTTTAATGGCGAATTCTTGAAAGAGCATCCGGAAGTTGAAGGCATTATGGCCCAGATCGCTCCGCTGCTCACCGATGAAGTCCTGATGGAACTGAACTACCAGGTGGATGTCGTTGGCCGCGAGCCAGCAGACGTTGCCTTTGAATGGATGGTTGATCAAGGGCTGGTTTCCAAGCCTTGATATAGCGTTCGATAGTGGATGACCTCGCAAGCTGGGCTTCGACTTCTTTGGAAGTCGGGGTCCAGCTTTTGCCATTGAAGGTTCATCCAGGGTTGGTTTCCCCGGTTCAGCCGTGGTTGCAGAATGAATGGGCTGGGTTGCACCCAAATCGCCGCATTGAGCCAAGACCGGTCGAGTGCAAAAGTAGTTCAAAAAGAATTTTGTAGCCTAAAGATTGAGGTCAACATACGAATTCTGGTCGCACGCGTGCGTGTTGGGGATTTTTTTTGAGAAAACTCATTGACGCTTCAACTTAATTGGTGCAATACTGGTGTCATCGAAACAAATTGAAACGTCAACTACTTGTTGGCGCAACGGAAGGATTTAGACATGACTGCAACTGCATTGACCGCTGGTACCTGGAACCTTGACGCATCGCACTCAGAGGTTGGCTTCTCGGTCCGCCACGCTGGCATCTCCAAGGTTCGCGGTAGTTTCACCGAATTCGATGCAACCCTGAACATCGCAGAGACCCTGGAAGCTTCCAGCGTTGAAGCATCCGTTCAGATCAGCTCGGTTAACACCAAGGATGCAAACCGCGACGGCCACCTCAAGGGCGCTGACTTCTTCGACGCCGAGCAGTTCCCAACCATGACCTTCAAGTCGACCGGCCTCAAGGGCGGTGCCGACGAGTTCATCTTGGTTGGCGACCTGACCATCCGTGGCGTATCCAAGGAAGTTGAATTCGAAGTTGAAGTTGGCGGCCAGGCTGTCGATGCTTTTGGTGCAACCCGCGCTGGCTTCTTCGCATCCACCACCATCTCCCGCAAGGAATTCGGCATCACCTGGAACGCAGCGCTGGAAGCCGGTGGCGTTCTGGTCAGCGACAAGGTCAAGATCGAGCTTGATGCTTCCTTCGTACTGCCTGCCGCAGCCTAAATAGCTTCCCGAGAACCGCCATGGGGTTGGCGGTATGAGGGCCGATACCGGCAAAGCCTCCGAACCAGTTATGGTTCGGAGGCTTTTGTCGTTAAGCGGATTTTCTAGTGAGCCTAGAAGCCGTTGTCGTAGGTGTCGTAGGACATTTCTGGCGCGAAGATTGCCAGAACCATCATGCCCACGAAGCCAAGAACCCAGAACAAGCCGATAATGGTGCCGATCCAGCCAGTCACCTTGCCCACGGTTGCCGCTGTATTAAACTCGCGCTCGGCCCGGTTGGCCTTGACGATTGCTATGGGACCCAAAATTACATTCAAGATAAAGATCGAAAGAATGCCAAGGATCATGGAGGTCTGGGCCAGCTGGCTTCCCTCGAACTGCGCCTGCGTTGGGTATCCGGGATAGCCAGCCTGGTAAGGCGTCTGCTGGTACGGAGACTGCTGGTACTGGGACTGTTGATACTGCGACTGCTGGTATTGCCCTTGCTGACCGAACCGCTGATTCTGGCCCTGGTTTGGCTGCCCCGCAGTGTACGGATTCTGCGGTTCGCCATTCGGAGTAGACATTGCCGCCTGCTTTCAAACTTGATGGTGAGTCTATTAAATCAATGCTTGGGTCAATTCTCGTACAAACTGGAGAAAATGTTCTGCTCGAGCCCCAGAAGCCCTTATCGAGAACAGCGACTGCCAACCGTGAAACTGGTTGATGCCATCGTCACCGTTTCGCCGATGTAGCAATTTCATTTCTAAACTGGTGCATTATGACTTGGGCTTCGTTCTGCGCATACCTTGGCGTTTGCGTGATGGTGACACTTTCACCTGGACCAGATACTTTCTTGGTGCTGCGCTATTCGCTGGTGCGGCAGATGCACGGAATAATTGCAGCGCTGGGAATGATGGTCGCCATTTTCGCTTGGGCTACCTTGGCGGGAGCTGGCGCGGCTTCGGTAATTCAGCGGTTTCCCGTGGTTGAAACCGTTATCGCCATTCTCGGTGGGCTGTATCTGGCGTATCTGGGGCTCAGCGGCTTCCTGAAATCGCGAGCGGTTGCCAAGGCTGATAGCGCGATCGCTCGCACTGAAACTCGTGAGGGGCATCGTCGGGAAGTTCACTCATTGGGAAAGACCTTTGCCGCTGGCATGCTTTCTGCTGCATTAAATCCAAAGCTGGGCTTGCTTTTTCTTGCCATGATGCCAAGTTTCATCCCGAAGGATTCCAATACTTTCCTCTGGGGGATGGGGCTAGGTGCAATTTTCGCTTCGGTAGGCTTCGGCTACATGCTGATCTTGAGCACTGCTGCGTCCAAGGCAATGCACTGGTTCAAGCGACCAGAGATCGCTCTGCGTTTGGAGTGGACGGCTTGTGCGGCGCTGTTCCTGATGGGTGCCGGCGTGATCATCAGCGCGTTCAAGTAGGCTCCGCTCAAAGTGCAGCAAGGCGTTGCCCATTCATAGGCTGTTTGTGCTGCCAAGCCGCGGACAGATTAGTTGCCTGGGGTCTTCTTGCGCCATAGCGCATGAGTAGTGGTCGCAAGAACAGTTAATACGAGGCTGAAGACTAGGCCGTAACCGAAAATCTGCGCGTAATGTCCCTGTTCTGCGGTGGCGGCGCTGACATAGGTGGCCGCCGAGGCGCCGGCAAAGAGCGAAAACACGAAGAACGATACCGTGGTCGCCCGAGCATCCGGTGCGATGTCGGTGGCCCAGCCCTGCATCGAAGAGTGCATGATGGCATTCGTGGCTCCCAGGAGCAGGGCAGTGGCGGTATATGAACCGGCTGAAGGCCAGAGCGCGGATGGCAGGAAAGCTCCACAGAGCAGCAATCCGCCTCCACCGATCAGCCAGGTCCGCGAGATTCGCGCCACCAGCCGTCGCATCAACCGCGCGCCCAAAATTACTCCCACTGCAAAACCGCACCCCAAGACGCCCGCTACTCCAATGGAAGCACCCGAGCGCTGCAAGGCGGGTACAACGTAGGTCAGCAGACCCATCAGCAGCGCGCCTTCCAGAAAGACGATGGCGTACAAGGCCAAATTCATTGGACGCAATGCCGCTGCAAGGCTAAAACTGCTGCGCGAATGCTGTGGCTCTCGCAAACGACGCAAGGAATACAACGCAGCGACACTCCCTAGCGCTGGAAGCGCGAAGACCAGGCGCCAATCCAGATAGGTAGCGAGCGCTCCTGCCGAGAGCGTGGCCAAGGTGGTGCCCAAGGACGAATAGATCTGAAGATCCGATAGCCCGCGTGCCCGTTCAACACCGTGGCGAGTGTCGCCGAGCAAGGTCAGGAGCGTCGGATAGAGTGCGCCGAACATCAGTCCGGTGAGGCATCGTGCAATGAGCAGAGGTGCATAATCGCTGAACATGATGCTTGCCAGGGCGCCGGCACCGGCACCAATGAGCGCTGAACGCAGGACGAGAAGTCGTCCGAAGCGATCGCTGGCCAGTCCCCACAGCGGTTGCCCGATGGCGTAGAACAACGAGTAGGCGGTGACAAGCTGAACGGCTTGGGAGAAGTCCAAAGACGTGCCCAGCGAGAGTGCCAGCAGCATCGGCGGAGTGCCGTAGCGGTCAAAAAACGAAAGGAATCCGATGAAGCGCAGGGCGGAATCGGGAACCGAATGCGCCGGTACCTGTGGGTGCTGCTCAGCCATGGATGTCCTTCGGAAAATGCTTCAGCCTACCCACTCATGTAAGCAGACTCACCCCGAACGTGCTGTTATCGATGACGGCAGTACCCGGCGCATAAAGCAGGACTTGTGGGAGGTAGCGCGGGGCTGGGCCTTGAGTCAAACGCGGGCGACGATCAGATAATTTCGCTGCACCTCCGTGCTCCTGGATTCCGAGCCCAACGAAATGGCCGAGACCACCAAGTAGCGCCAGCCTGATAAATACTTTTGGCCGGTTCCTCGACCGCATACCTGCGTGCCTTCTGGGCGCGATGAAATATTGACGGACAGTGCTTAGCCGAACGCACCGGAGGGCGGGCAAAGTACAGCGCGGTGTCATCGAGTTTTGCGATGCCTTGAATGGCGGTCTGGAACTACCACGACTACCCCTTTCACTTATAAGTGAAAAGTGATATTTTTGAGCTGTAGAGAACATGGGGGATCAAGATGAGTGCTGTGCTATCCAAGGCTGACGTCATGGTCAGTGCTGAGGAGCTCATATCGGTGCGGCACGAAGTTGATATCGCTCCAGCCGGCATCGCTGGGTTTGCCGCAATCATGGCTGACGGTGAAACACGCGAGCTATCTCCGGAACTTTCGAGGATCATCGCTCGAGTAATTCGCACACTTGCCCTAAATGGAAGTGTCACTGTGGGTTCCTTGCCCGACGAGCTTACTAGCAATACCGCTGCTGAAGTTATGGGGGTATCCCGGCCTACTCTGCTAAAAATGGCAAAAGCCGGAGATATCGATTCATTCAAGGTCGGTAGTCATACAAGGTTCAAGCGAGATGACGTTATGAATCTCAAGGCCAAACGCGAAGTTGCGCGAAAGGCCGCGATGATGGACCTTCTAGAGATTCGTGATGAAATCGAAAATCACAAGTAGCACTTTCTAGGAATCAGGCACGTCGGGCCATGGTAGGAATAGCGCCATGGCCCAACGTGTTTTTGTTGATGCGAATGTTCTCTTTAGCAGAACCCTGTATGACTGGCTCTTTCTGCTGCGGATTGAATCGCGCGGCCGACTTTTTCAGATACATACTTCGTGGGATGTCATTAATGAAGCGGGAACCCGTTTAAGAGATGATCATCCTGAGTGGGATGGCGAAGGAATCTCCTCATTGATGTCAAAGATCCAAGATATTTTTGACGAGATTATTGAGGTTTTCCCCGGGGGCAAAGTCGACGGTATGGCAGATTCCGGAGACTGGCATGTTCACCATGCGGCAGAAGCAAGCCGTGCAGATATTTTACTTACACAGGACTCTGGATTTTCTTCTGATCTGGCGCTTTATGATGTTTACTCCTGCGACGAGTTTTTTGTGGAGATCGAAAAATCTGATCCACAAGCCGTCCAAAAAGTTATCGAGTTCCAAGCTCCGTATTGGGCGAAACGTGACGGCAAGCAACTTCCGGAAGCATTGCGCGACGCTAACTGCCCTGAATTCGCTCAGATAGTGCTGAAACGTATTCGAAAAATGGCCGTGACCACCAAGTAGCGCCAGACCGATAAAAACTTGTGGCCGGTTCCCCGGCCCTTTCCAGGTGGGGGAACCGGCCACAATGCCTAGCGCGAGTTGCTACAGGCCGCGAACCATCAGCACATCCAAGGTGCGCGGTCCGTGCACCCCTTCAACACGTTCCAGCTCGATGTCGCTGGTTGCCGAAGGGCCGGAGATCCAGGTCAGAGGCCGGGTGATGGACAGGCGCGGCATGGCCTCGGGCAGCAGCTGCACGATCGTGGAGATCGGCACAATGCACACGTGGTGATCGGGAACCAGCGAAATAGCGCGGCGCCCCTGGTCGGGCTGGCCATCAAGGATGATCGTTCCCGATTCGGCAACGGAAACCGCCGAAGAAGTCACCACGGCACTGGTGGCATCCAATTCGGCGACGCTCAAGCGGGCGCCGGGAGCATCAACGCGCTGTTCCACGTTCTGGCCCAGCGCCGAAAGCCAGCTGGCATCCAGTCCCTGCGGGTAGACCACGCTGGAGGCATCCTTGAGCTTGGCGGCAACAAATTGTGGAATCTGCCCCGCCTCGATCACCTCAACGCCGGCCTTGTAGTCCACCAAGCGGTCCACCAGCAACTCGATGAGCTGCTCTTTGCCCAGCGTCGAAGCCGTGCGGTAGCTGCGGGGAACCTCTTCGGTCGCCGGGGTATCGGCTAGGGCTGAACGGATCCTGGTCAGGATTTCTTCTTTCGCGCTCACTTGGACTCCTTTTCGTCGCTCCACCAGTCGCGGAAGGACTTTTGCGGCGGGGCCGGAATGTCGCGGCTCTGCGTCCACCCGGCAGCGATGCCCGGCAGCTTCTTGATCTTCTTGTCCTTGCCCGCAGCCAGCCGGCCCAGCGGCAGCGCCTTTTCGAGCAGGCCAAGGTTCTTTCCCTTGCCCAAGGCCCAGGAGCCGCCCTTCATCAGCAGGTCCATCTGGGTTGGCAGCTTGTGCTTGGCGCGCTTGGCATCCACATCTTCGCCACGCAGGTGCACGAGGATTTCCGGGATGTTGATCTTCACCGGGCAGGCTTCGTAGCAAGCACCGCACAGCGAGGAGGCGTAGGGAAGGGAGCCGTTTTCCTCGACCTCGATGCCGGTCAGCAGCGGGGAGAGGATCGCGCCGATCGGGCCCGGGTAGGTGGAGCCATAGGCATGGCCGCCGGTGCGCTCGTAGACCGGGCAGACGTTCATGCAGGCCGAGCAGCGAATGCAATTCAGCGCGGTGCGCCCGAAGCGGTCGGCCAGCGCGCGGGTGCGACCATTATCCAGCAGGACGATGTGCACGTTCTGCGGGCCATCGTCCTCGGTGACACCGGTCCACAAGGAGGTGTACGGATTCATGCGCTCGCCGGTGGATGAGCGGGGAAGCAGCTGCATGAAGACCTCGATGTCCTCCCAGTGCGGCAGGACCTTTTCGATGCCCATGACGGTGATCAGGGTTTCGGGCAGGGTCAGGCACATCCGGCCGTTGCCTTCGGATTCCACCACGCCCAGGGTGCCGGTATCGGCCAGGGCGAAGTTGGCTCCGGAGATCGCGACCTTGGCGGCCAGGAACTTCTTGCGCAGGTGGGAACGTGCCGCTTCGGCCAGCTTGGCCGGCTCATCGGTCAGGTTCGGATCCACCACCGGCATTTGGCTGAGGAAGATGTCGCGTACCTCGGTGCGGTTCTTGTGAATGGCAGGAACCAGGATGTGGCTTGGCTTGTCGTGGCCCAGCTGGACGATCAGCTCGGCGAGGTCGGTTTCGAAGGCATCGATGCCCTCGGTTTCCAGGTGCTCGTTCAGGCCGATCTCCTGGGTGGCCATGGACTTGACCTTGACCACCTCTGTCGACCCGGTGGCCTTGACCAGATCGGTGACGATTTTGTTCGCCTCGCCAGCGTCGCGGGCCCAGTGCACCACGCCTCCGCGGGCGGTGAAGTTCTTCTCGAACTCCAACAGGCGCTCTTCAAGGGTGGCCATGGAATTGTTCTTGATGGCGCTGCCGGCATCGCGCAGCGCCTCCCAGTCGGGAAGCTCGCCCACGACCTTCAAGCGCTTGTCGCGGATGGTGTGGGTGGCATGGCGCAGGTTCTTGCGCATCTGGGTGTTGCCCAGTTCGAGGTGCGCCGCCTGGGGGAAGGGCTCGGTCTCGAACAGGTTGCCCTGTCCTCCGGCGGGCATGCCGAGGAATACCTGGGTCACAGTGACACCGTCTCTTCCATGGTGCTGGCCAGGATGTCGGCCAGGTGCAGGGTTTTCGGCTTGGCGCCGGTGCGCGAGAGGCCGCCGCCGATGTGCATCAGGCAGGAGGCATCCCCGCCGGAGCAGGCCGAGGCGCCGGTGGAGCAGATGTTCTTGACCTTGTCTTCGAGCATGGCCGAGGAGACGTCTGCGTTCTTGATCGAGAAGGTGCCGCCGAAACCGCAGCACTGGTCTGCTTCGGGAAGCTCGTTGACGGTAATGCCGCCGACGGTCTTGAGCAGATCCAGCTGGCGGTCGCCCAGGCCCAGCGAGCGCATGCCGTGGCAGGAGGGATGGTAGGTGATGGTTTCGGGGAAGTAGCTGCCCAGCTGCTCGGCCGCGTTGCTGATGCCCAGAACGTCCACCAGCAGCTGGGTCAGCTCGTAGGTGCGGGCACCGACAGCAGTGGCCCGGTCCTTGAGTTCTGGCTTGCCCAGGCGCTGCGCCAAATAGGGGTGCTGGTGCTTGATGGAGGCGACGCAGGAGCCGGAGGGGGCGACCGCGACGTCGTAGTCGTCGGTGTCGAAGGCGTTGATGTGGTTTTCGACAACGGGCAGTGCTTCTGGCATGTAGCCGGAGTTCATGTGCATTTGCCCGCAGCAGGCTTGCGCCTTGGGGAAAATGACCTCGTGGCCCAAGCGTTCCAGGATTCTCACTGTCGACTTGGCCGTTTCCGGGTACATGGCGTCGACTATGCACGTGGCAAAGAGGGCGATTCGCATGATTAAAGACTCTTTCAAGTGTGGTCTGACCATACTATGCGATTATTTTCGCGATAGTCAAGACTTGTTGTGATGCCACTCACCCTTGTACCCTTGGTGGTCGGACCACATATGGTCAGACCAATACTCGAGCAAGGACGCCCACACCGTGTTTACTCCCTCAACTGAACCGATAGCAGGAAGTGTTGCGATCTCTGCGCTGATCGCACTGATTCCTCTTGTCACCTTTTTTGTGCTGCTGGCAGTGATCAAAACCAAGGCCCACTGGGCCGGGTTGGGATCGCTGGCAGTGGCCATCATCGTCGCCATTCTCGGCTGGAAGATGCCGGTGGCCATGGCCCTGAACTCCGGGGCCATGGGCATGGTCTTTGGCGCTTTCCCGATCGTCTGGATCGTGGTGATGGCCATCTTCCTCTACCAGGTCACCGTCAAGTCCGGACGCTTTGAAGACCTGCGCCGGGTCTTCGACGTGATCGGCGGCGGCGATGTGCGCATCCAGGCCGTCTTGATCGCGTTCTGCTTTGGCGGACTGCTCGAAGCGCTGGCAGGATTCGGCGCCCCGGTCGCCATTACCGCGACCATGCTGCTGGCCCTGGGCCTCTCGCCGCTGCGTGCGGCCTGCGCCGTGCTGATTGCCAATACGGCACCGGTGGCCTTTGGCGCCGTGGCTATTCCGATCACCACCGCGGGAGCCCTGACCGGCATTCCGGCCCATGAAATCGGCGCCGTGGTTGGCCACCAGTCGCCGCTGCTGGCATTGTTTGTCCCGACCATCCTGGTGCTGATCCTCGATGGCTGGCGCGGCGTGCGCCAGGTGCTTCCAGCTACCCTGGTCATCGGCATTTCCTTCGGCCTGGCCCAGTGGCTGTGCTCCACCTACTTCTCCTACGAGCTGACCGACATCGTCGCATCGCTGGTCGGCCTGGCAGCGGCCGTGATCCTGTTGCGCTTCTGGACCCCGAAGGGCGCCGACGAAGCTCGGGCCCGCGTGCTGACCGCCGAAGCCGCCGCCGTGCCGGTGCAGCAAGGCACCAAGCTGCACGGCGCGAACACCTGGATGGCGCTGTTCCCGTACCTGCTGGTGATCGTGGTCTTCGGCCTGGCCAAGCTCTGGAAGCTGGGCGTCGACATCCCTGCCTGGCTGGCCAGCACCGACATCAAGTTCGGCTGGCCCGGCCTGCACGGGCAGGTGGTGGATGCCAGCGGCAAGGCGGTTTCCTCGACCATGTACACCTTCTCCTGGCTGTCTTCGCCGGGCACCTTGCTGCTGATCACCGGCGTGATCGTCGCCTTTGTGTACTCGAAGAACACCGGCGGCGGAAAGTACGCCATGACCTTCGGCGAGGGCTTGTCGGAGATCGGCAAGACCATCTACAACATGCGCTTCGCCGCGCTGACCATCCTCTCGGTCCTGGGGCTGGCCTACGTGATGAACCTGTCCGGCCAGACCATCACCGTGGGAACCTGGCTGGCCGGTGCCGGAGGGTTCTTCGCCTTCCTCTCGCCAATCCTGGGCTGGATCGGCACCGCGGTGACCGGATCGGATACCTCGGCCAACGCGCTGTTCGCCAAGCTTCAGCAGACCGCCGGCGTGAATGCCGGGATCGATCCGCATCTGCTGGTGGCGGCCAATACCTCCGGCGGCGTCGTCGGCAAGCTGATTTCCCCGCAGAACCTGGCCATTGCCGCAACCAGCGTGAAGATGGAAGGCCAGGAATCGGTGATCCTCAAGAAGGTCGCCGGCTGGTCGGTGGGCATGCTGCTGGTGCTGTGCGTCCTGGTCTACCTGCAGTCCACCCCGGTGCTTTCATGGATGCTTCCATAGGGTGCTGAACGGCTAAAATAGTTCCGATGCCAATTAACCCAGCTCCGCGTGCGTACCAGATCGTGCTTCAGGCCATTGAGGAAGATCTGCGTACCGAGAAGTTGTCCGTGGGGGACCAGCTTCCTGGCGAACGTGCGCTCGCGGAGCAGCATGGGATTTCCCGCGCTTCGGTGCGCGATGCCATCCGCATCCTCGACGTGATGGGCATTATCAGGACCTCCACTGGATCTGGGCCGAACTCCGGCGCCGTGATCATCTCCAATCCCGCGGCGGGAATTTCCCAGGCGCTGCGCCTGCATCTGGCGGCCAAGGGCATCAACGTCCGCGAGATCGTTGAATCGCGCATCCTGCTGGAAACCTGGGCAGCCCAGATGACGCCGCGCGACCCCATCCATGCCCAGCAGGTCATAGATCGGACCGCGGTGCTGATCATGCGCATGGATGATGCGCAGCTCTCGCGCGAATCCTTCCACCGCATTGATGCCGAATTCCACGTTTTGCTCGCATCCATGGCGGGCAACGCGGTGGTCGAATCCATGATGGAATCCCTGCGCAACTCGATCAGTGACTATGTTGCCGCGTCCATCCCGGACGACGAAGCCTGGCAACCGGTGGTCAAGGTGCTGCGCCGCCAGCACAAGGCCATCCACCATGCCTTTGCCACCGGCCAGCGCGAGCGCGCAGCCCAGCTGCTCGAAGAGCACATCACCTGGTTCTACTCGCAGACCCGCTAGATCTGGTAGCAAGAGCACCAGTTAAATAAGTCGGACTTTATTACCCTTAGCTCCTCATATATCTGATATGTTTTCAGTAGGCGACGGGGCTGCATTTCGGATACGTCAGTTGGTTTACACCGGTGATGAGTTCCCGTCGATGTACCATCGACACTTCATGCGAGGGAATTCATGAGCCAACTTTTTGACCTGTCCGGACGACTGGCCCTGGTCACCGGGTCCTCCCGCGGCATCGGCCGCGAACTTGCCCGCGCCCTGGCAGATGCCGGCGCCACGATCATCCTGCATGGCCGCGATGAGCAGCGTCTGGCCGAAACCGCCGCCGAATTTGCCACCCGCTACGGTGCCGAAAAAATCCACAGCGCCTGCTTTGACGTCACCGACGACGCCGCCGTGCGCGAGAACATCGCAGCCATCGAAAAGAACATCGGCGCCATCCGTATTCTGGTGAACAACGCCGGCATCCAGAACCGCGTGCCGATGCTGGACCTCGACGTGGCCGACTGGCAGCGTGTGATTGATACCAACCTCACCAGCGCATTCCTGGTAGGCCGAGAAGCCGCCCGCGGCATGGTGGAACGCGGCGAAGGCAAGATCATCAACATCTGCTCGGTGCAAACCGACCTCGCCCGCCCCACCATCTCCGCCTACACCGCGGCCAAGGGCGGCCTGCGCAACCTCACCCGCGCGATGACCGCCGAATGGGCTGGCGCGGGCCTGCAGATCAACGGCATTGCACCGGGATACATCCACACCGAAATGACCCAGAACCTGGTGGACGACGAGAAGTTCAATTCCTGGATCCTGGGCCGTACCCCGGCTGCCCGCTGGGGCTCAGTCGAGGACTTGGCCGGTCCAGCGGTATGGCTGGCATCGGACGGATCCAACTACGTCAACGGGCAAACCATTTTCATCGACGGAGGCATGAGCGTTGTCGTCTAGCACCCTTTCCAACAAGACCCTGGGCGTCGTCGCCCATGCCGCTGGCGACCTGCGGATCGAGCAGATCGACCTGCCCGCACCCGCTGCGGATGAAGCACGAATCGCCATCGCCTATGGCGGCATTTGCGGTTCGGACCTGCACTATTGGAGCCACGGAGCGGCCGGGGAGTCCATCCTCAAGGCCCCGATGGTTCTCGGGCATGAGATCGTCGGCACCGTTATCCAGGCGGCCGCTGATGGCAGCGGCCCGGGCGCGGGAAGCAAAGTCGCGGTGCACCCGGCAACACCGGGAGACACCGGGGAACCCTATCCTTCTGACCGCCCGAACCTTTCACCCGGATGCACTTATTTGGGCTCGGCTGCCCGCTACCCGCACACCGAGGGCGCCTTTGCCCGCGAGGTGAATCTGCCTGCACGCATGCTGCGCGAACTGCCCGCCGGCCTCTCGCTGCGTGACGCTGCGCTGGCCGAGCCAGCCGCCGTGGCTTGGCATGCGGTCTCGCGTGCCGGCACCGTCTCCGGCAAAAAAGCTCTGGTCATTGGCGCTGGCCCGATCGGAGCGCTGGCCGTAGCGGTGCTCAAGCGCGCCGGTGCCAGCGAAATCATCGCGGTGGACATGCACGAAACGCCGTTGGGCATTGCCAAAGAACTCGGTGCCACCGCAACCCTGCGCGCCGATGACCAGGAAGCAATCGCCAAGGTCAACGCCGATGTGGTGATCGAGGCCAGCGGCAATTACCGCGGCCTGGCCTCTGCCATTCGCGGCGCGGTGCGTGGCGGACGCGTCGTCATGGTCGGCCTGCTGCCCTCCGGCGAGCAACCTGCCCTGATTTCGCTGGCCATCACCCGCGAGCTGGAACTTGTCGGCTCTTTCCGCTTCAACGACGAAATCGACCAGGTGATCGATGCGCTGGCCGACGGTTCCCTGCACATCGGCGCGGCCGTCACCCACGAGTTCCCGGTATCCGATGGCCTTGAAGCTTTTGAAACAGCCAAGGATTCCTCGAAGTCTGGCAAGGTCTTGCTGAACTTCCTGGAGCGGTAATCCCTCCCAGTACAACGACGCGGTGGTGGCTTCTGATAACAAGGGCCGCCACCGCGTCTTTGCTATTAAGCAGGTGCTAGTTGGCCTCGGCAAGATGCAGCGAGGTGGCCACTGGCACCGGGTTGGCGAACAGATCGAGGACTGGGCAGTGGGAATCAACTGCTTGGCGCAATTCCTCGTAGCGCTCGACGGATTCTGGACCAGCTATCTGGACTTTCAATTCCACTGAAGAGAAACCGGGACGCACCGACGCGTCGATGCCGAATAGTCCGCGAACATCGAGCTGCCCATCAGCGGTAATCTGCACATCATCAACCTGGATGCCCAGGCTCTCGGCGTAGAGCCGATAGACCACGACCTGGCATGAGACCAAGGCTGCCAATGCGTATTCAACGGGGCTGGCGGCGATGTCGTTACCGCCGAGCGCTGCTGGTTCATCGACGGTGAAGGTGTGCTTGCCGGCGCGAATATTGCTGGCGACCGAAGCAAAGCCCTCGCCCTGGACAGTGAAAGTCAACTGGGCACTGTGCGGAGCGGAGGAAATCCGTTCGCCCCAACCGGCACCGGCTTCTTGCAGGCGTTGCGAGCGGTCTTCGGCCACGGATAGCTTGGCTGTTGCGTGAGGCATGGGGATTCATCCCCTTTCTGGCGCAGGGGCGCCATCGTTTACGATCCTGGATTTCAAGATGCGTCGAATCGTCACCTGGGGCACCCCGCACAATGGCCTAAAGGGTTGCCGTCCACTCAGCCAGGGCTGTGATGAGTGGAACTCGTGATTCAGTGGTTCCTTTGTATCGTGTGGCAAGCGGATCGGTAAAGTATCCACTTAACGTTTCGTCATGGCTGTCCTGTCCCTTAGCGTCGATAGGATGGTGGGTAGCAATCCGCTCCAACGCACTACCCATGGATGGCGATGATGGAATTCCAGCTGACTCTTTCCTCAGTGAACTCATTAGTGTCCGAGGAAGAACTTCGCATCGGGCAATTCTTCTTCGAATCCGGAAAAGTCCAGGATGTTGAACGCCATCGTGAACGGGGGAACGCCCGAGTCACTGCGCTGGTTCGCAACAGCGAGGTCATGGTCGGGTTTCGGATCGGCAACGAGGGCATAGAATTCCACTCTTTCTGCACCGAACATCCATCTGAGTACTCCTGCCCGGAAGTCGCAGCACTGCTGCTGGAGATAGTCAGCGACGCCGAAGACCCGCTCTACGTCTCGGATCAGGCAGCCGACCCTTATGGCTGGCAACGCAATGCGGTTCCCCAATGGGAACGAAACCTGAATCGGTTGTTGCCCGTCGTTGAAGTAGAAACCGACATTGTCGAAGAGCCGCTGGGCCTGATTTTGAAGGTCGTCACAGAGCCACGGTACGGAGGAGAAGATGTCCTCACTCTCCAAGCGAGGCCGGCAAAGCAAGGAACCAAGAGCCCGTGGGTGCAGACCGGCATTAGCTGGAAATCGGTCGCCTTTGACGAGCACTTTTCCAGGGCGCAACGCCGCGCAGTCGTGGAATTGAACCGCCTGCGGGAACATGCCGAAAAGGTGAAGTACGGTCATTTCTGGGAAACCACAGACTGGATTTCCTTGATGGAACTTCCTGGCAAGGATCTCTTGGCCGCTTTCAAGGATCTCAAGGATGCAGGCGTTGCCATTATTAATGGCGGTTCTGCGTCCAAGCCGCCGGTGAACTTCAGTGAAAAACTGGCCCATGCATACGTGGATTTCCGTCAAGGGGAAAACGGCCTGACCGTCGAAGGCGTGCTTCATGGTCCTGAACCTGAACACACGCACCTGTTGCCCGTAGGAAATCCCCCTGCTTTTGTGGCTTTTTCCTCCCAGCCGTTGGCCAAATCCAAGACCTGGGGCCTGGCAGAATTTGCTGATCCGGTATCAGCAGAGCTCGCCACGTTTATTGCCTCCGGTGTCCAGTTCATTCCGTCTTCTGAAGTAGGCCGGTTTGAGCAAACCCATCTGGACAGGGTGCGCCAGCTGGCGCCATTGAAGAGCGCGGATGTTTCCTACGCCATCCCCGACCCTCCACGACCAGTGCTGCGACTGCGCGTTTCAAGCACTGCCGACAGCGTCAGCCTGCATTATTCATGGAAGTACGCAGCCAAGGCCCAACGCCAGCGAAGTGTTGAAAAGGAAATCATCGCTTCGATCAATGACAAATTGGGCGACGACTCTGCCTTGGGACAGGTGAAATCGAACGGGATCTACGAAGATCGAGAGCTGACGATGGATGAGTCCATCGACTTCTTGGTCTACACCTTGCCGTTACTGGAAGAACATCCCGATATCTTGATTGAAGCCCAGAACCAGCTTCCCAAGTATCGGATTATCGACTCTCCTGCGACGGTAGCCATCGATGCTGGTGAAAGCACTGGAGACTGGTTTGATCTGACAGTCGAGGTCACCATCGATGACATCAAGGTGCCATTTGCGCTACTGCTAGCTGCGCTCACGCTGCACTTGGATTATCTGGTTCTTGAGGACCTGACCGTCATTCCCATCGGCGGAGAAGACTTCGCCCAGCTGCGTCAGCTGATCGACGAGGCCGGTGAATTAGGCAAGGTCGAAGGCAATACAATTCGGGTACACAAACTGAGCATCGACTGGTGGAAGGAACTGCTGGATCTGGGCATTATCGAAGCCCAGCATAACCAGTGGCTGCAGAACATGAATGAGCTCACCAGCGGCGAAGAGCTTAATCCCGTGGAACTGCCCGAGAGTTTCAAGGCCAACTTGCGCCCTTACCAGGAACAGGGGCTCGCGTGGCTTAACTTCCTGCGAACCCACTCGCTGGGAGGGGTTCTGGCAGATGACATGGGCCTGGGTAAAACCGTCCAATTGCTGGCGTGCCTCGAACAGGCACGCATCGAGAACCCGGGCCAAAAATTCCTGGTTCTGGCACCTACCTCGGTCGTAGGCAACTGGATCAATGAAGCACACCGGTTCACTCCCAATCTGAAGACGCGGGGGATTACCTCTACCGCCAAGAAGGCAGGGCAAACAGTCGCAGACCAGTTGGGCGATGCCCAGTTGATCGTGACCAGCTATGCGATCTTCCGGCTCTCCTATGAAGAGTTCGAAGCGGCAGGGTTCTCGGTCATGATCATGGATGAAGCCCAACAGCTGAAGAACCATGCCTCCAAGGGATATAAGCAGGCCCGGCAACTGCCTGTCCCCTGCAAATTTGTGGTCACAGGCACTCCGATGGAGAACAACCTGCTGGAGCTGTGGGCCCTGGTTTCGCTGGCAGCCCCTGGGCTGTTGGGCGCTCAGAACGCTTTCAAGGACAACTACCAAAAGCAGATATCCGACGGGGACAAGGAACGGCTTGAACGGCTCAAGAGCCGGCTGCGCCCCTTTGTCCTTCGGCGCACCAAGGAACAGGTTGTTCCCGAACTTCCTGCCAAGACGGAGCAAATCTTGGAGGTGGAACTGGAACCAAACCACCGCAAAGCCTACGACCGGCGTTTCCAGCGCGTGCGCCAAGAGGTGCTCGGCTTGGTTGACGACGTCGATTCGAACCGGTTCAAAATCCTCCAGTCGCTCACTTTGCTGCGTCAGCTGGCCCTGGACCCGTCACTGGTCGGAGAAGGGGACGGAGCGAGCGCGAAGCTCGAATTGCTGCGTGAAATGATTGGCGATGCCGTGGCAGAAGGACACAAGATCTTGATCTTCAGCCAGTTCACCAGCTTCCTTACCAAAGCGAAGGAGATAGCCGAAGAGCTGGGCATTGCTCATGGCTACCTGGACGGTTCGACAAGTGCCGCCAAGCGCAAGGAATTGATTGAGGGGTTCACAGATGGCCAGTTCCCGGTCTTCTTCATCTCGCTGAAGTCAGGCGGTTTTGGCATCAACCTCACGGCGGCGGACTACTGCATCTTGTTGGACCCTTGGTGGAATCCGGCTGCCGAGGCCCAGGCTATTGACCGCGCGCATCGCATCGGCCAGGAGAAGCCGGTCTATGTTTATCGCCTCGTCGCTAAGGACACCATCGAATCCAAGGTTCTGGCACTTCAAGCGAAGAAGACGCAGCTCTTTAATGATGTCCTTGGCGACGAAGCCCAAGCAGGGCAGCAGGCAGCCCTGAATGCAGATGACTTCTTGGCCCTGATGAGCTAACTGCCTTGCCGTCTAGGCAAGTTCGCCGAAGCTGATGTTCAATCGGTGCAGCAATTCACCGAAGTTCTGCAGCTCGCCCGGTTCCCATTCGGTGAGCTGCCGACGCAGTTCTTGACGCAAGGTGTTGCCGCTAGCCAGCCATTTCTCATGGGCCAGCGGGGTCGCGGAGACCAGCTGCGCCCGGCCATCGGAAGGGTCCTGGGTTCGGGTGACCAGTCCAAGGGCTTCCAGATGCTGAACCAAACGGGAAATGGTCGCCTTATCCAGGCGGAGTTTTTCTGCTAGGACGCCCTGCTGTTGGGCGTCATCACGGATGACCAGTGCCAATACCCGGTAGCCTGGTGCCTGCAGGTCCGGGTGTACGGCCTTCGCACGGCGAATGAGCATATCCCGGGCGTGCAGAAGTATGGCGGTGAACTCTTCTTCAACCGTTTGCAACAGCTTTTCATCTTGCATGGCTACTATTCTACGGAGCATCATCGACACGGACGCGTCTTGGTTGCTTCATTGCGACCTGCCGTTGACTTGGCGCGGCCCTAAAGCTGGTTGCTCAAGCTCCGGCCGTCGGCAAAAGCAGTGATGTTCTGAGCGATTTCACCCACCCTGGAACCGAAGGTATCCAGTGTATGTCCTGAGTTGTGCGGTGTGGCGATGACATTTGGCAGCTGGGCAAATCTGCGGACTGCTTCAGGCGCTACCACGCCGGAAGGCGCGTCCCACCAGACATCAAGCGCGGCGCCACCAATTGATTGATTGACCAGCGCTTCGAACAGCGCGTCCTGGTCGACTACCGGACCGCGCGACACGTTGACCAGCAGCGCGCCCGGGCGCATCTGGCGCAGCTGGCTTGCGCCGATCAGCCCGGTGGTTTCGGCCGTAAGAGGCACGCCGAGCACGACGACATCGCTGGCCGAGAGGAGCTCTGGCAACGCATCCATGGTCTTGGCCCATTCCAGCCCGGCAGGCAGTGCTCCACCGGGAGACCGGCGCACCGCGACGCTCCGCGCCCCCAGGGCGTTGCACAGTGCCAGCGCCTGTTCGCCGATACCGCCAAGGCCCACGAATCCGAAGGTCAGTCCCGAAAAAGTTGGATTCATTGGTGTCTGGGGAGCTGTCGCTACCGTACGCCAGATTCCAGCCTGCAGTTCCCGACTGGTCTCCAGCAGCCGGCGTTGGTGGACCATCGAGACCATCACTACATGTTCCGCGATGGAACGCTCATGATGGCCAGTGCGGGAAACGATAGTTCCGGCAGGCAAATGGGCTACCGCAACCCGGTCGGCACCGATACCGGTAATGTGCACATATCGCGCACCGCAACCCCGCGCCTGCTCAGGAGTGAGCCGCGCGCACACGAGCACATCGCAGGATGCCAGCAGGACTTGCTGCCGTTCCGGTGAAAGTGCAGAGGCGAAATGCCAGTCGTGCTGCCCGGCTTGCTCCACGAAATCGTCGGCGAGCCGCTCCAAAATCGGATCGGTCACCACCACCTGCAGCCGAGCTACCAACGAGGCACCTGGAGCTCGTACTCCGGATTGATGGACTGCATGTAGCTGGTGTCATCTCGCTTGGTCAAACCCGCGTCGAGATACTGCTGGTGCATGCGTGCCAGGGCTGCTTCATCCAGCTCCACGCCCAGCCCCGGTGCGGTGGGGACCTTCACCTTGCCCTCGGCGATGGACAAGACACCGGGGACGATCACGTCATCTTCCGGCTTCTTCCATGGCCAGTGGGTATCGCAGGCATAGTCAATATTCTTGGTGGCGCTGGCCAGCTGGATCATCGCGGCGAAACTGATGCCCAGGTGCGAGTTCGAGTGCATGGACAGGCGCAAGTCGAAGGTCTGGGCAATGCCAGCCAACAGGCGCGAACGGTTCAGCCCGCCCCAGAAATGGTGATCCGAAAGAACAACATCCACTGCCTCGGCCTTGATCGCTGGGGGCAAGTCGTTGAAGGCGACAACGCACATGTTGGTCGCCAGCGGCAGATTCACCTGCTTGCGCACTTGGGCATTGTCCTCGATGGACAGGCAGGGGTCTTCCAGATATTCCAGGACCGGTTCCAGGCGCTGGCCGATGCGCACCGCAGTCTCGACGTTCCACACGCCATTGGGATCGATGCGCAGGAGGATGTCCGGGAATGCCTCGCGCAATGCTTCGATGGCAGCTGCCTCCTCATCGGGAGGGAAGACTCCGCCTTTGAGCTTCAGGGCTTTGAATCCGTATTGGTCGACCATCTTGCGAGCCTGCGCCACGATGCCGCTCGGGTCCAGCGCGGCGCCCCATTGATCGTCAGCGTAGCCAGGATGCCCGGCCCACTTGTAAAACAGGTAGCCGCTGAATTCCACCTCATCGCGGACCGCTCCGCCAAGCAGGGTGCTGACGGGAACACCGAGCACTTTGCCCTGGATGTCCAATGCGGCGACATCGAAAGCTGAAAGCACACGGTCTTCGAGCGACGTCGTGGTGACCATGCCACCAGTGCCGTGTCCGCCTTGGCCGCTGTCGTCGGCAAGCGATTCTGCAACGCGTTCGGCGATCTTGTTGATGTTGAATGCGTCCGTGCCGACCAGGAACTCGCCGGCTCGTTTCAGCCGAGCGACGTGCGTTTCATCCCCGTAGGTTTCGCCCAACCCGTAATGTCCAGCGTCCGTGCGAACCACGACGATGGCTCGCAGCGCATACGGCTCGTGCACCCCGACCGAATTAAGCAGTGGAGGATCGGCGAAAGCTACCGGGGTAACCTCTACCGACGTGATGAGTGCACGGGGAGTGGACATGAAAAAAGCTCCAATTCTAGATTGCGTTCTGAATCACAGTATGATGAAAGTTCGATACCTGTCCAAGCTAAAAAGTGCAAGATTCAATTCAAAAGGCGCATTGATGTTTTCTCTGGTGCAATTGGAATCCTTCATCGCGGTAGCCGAAGAGCTGCATTTCGGCGCAGCCGCTGAACGACTGAACATGACGCAGCCACCGCTGAGCCGGCAAATCCAGCTGCTTGAGCGTGAACTGCAAGCCAAATTATTCACCCGCACATCACGCACAGTGCAGCTGACTACCGCGGGAAAAGTGCTGCTGCCGAATGCCCGGCGCATCGTCGACATGAGCCGCAAGACAAGCATGGAAGTATCACGGGTGGCCACTGGGGACTTCGGAACCGTAGTCGTGGGCTACACAGCAGTCGCTGGGCAATCCGTCCTTCCAGAGTTCTTGGCTACTGCGGCCCGAGAACTGCCCGGGGTCTCCTTGGTGCTGCGCGAGGCCGTCTCCGTAGAGCAGCTGGATGGGCTGAGCAAGGGCACGCTGGACCTGGGACTGCTGCGACCGTTCACCAACCGCGCCGGCGTGGAAACGACCCTGGTGAAAAAAGACCGGTTGGTAGTCGCATTGCCCAAGGATCATTACCTGGTCACCGGCAAAGGGGTGCTGATCAAGGAACTGGAGGGCCTGCCGTTGATGATGTATTCAACATCGGAGGGGCGCTATTTCCACGAACTTGTGTTGAGACTCTTCGACTCGGTGGGAGCCAAGCCGACCATCACGCAAATCGCCAGCCAGATACCGGCGCTCATATCCCTGGTAGCGGTGGGGCTGGGGGTTTCACTTGTTCCTGCTGGATCGATGCAGTATTCACCGGATTCTGTAGCCTTTGAAGAATTGGTGGGACCTTCGGGACTTCAAGAAATGAATCAATCTGACATTGTTCTGGCCATGGAAGAGACCAACGCCAACCCCGCGGCTCGACGCCTGAAGGAAATTTACCTGGAGTCGATTCAGACCGTCGAAGGTCCGGCCATCAAGGGCAATCGAGGCTAAGCGCATGTTCGCCGTGAACCAGCTGGAAATCTTGTTGCGGTTGCGGAGGAACGGCACTTTGGAGATGCCGCAGTTCGGCTTGTCGATGAGCCAAGCAAATGTTGCCAGCTGACCGGATATGCCCGTGGTGCTGGATAGATGCCAACCAGCGCCCAAAATGGATGTTTAGCCGCCTAAGGATCAGGTGCTCCACATGCGGTAGGCCCCGCGGGAAACATATTGGCTTCACCGACTCGTGCGCTTGAAATCAGGCACATCGCAGTTGCTAATCCCAGTTGCACAGAGAATGAGGGGCTGTGTTTTTGGCTCGGTCTTGCTTGGAGCGAATGGCCTCGGCGCGCCTTTGGTCTCGCCCGAATCAGGAGAGGTCGATGGCCACTAGCCGAGGTGCAGCAGCAGTGCCGCGAATCCAAGCATTGCCGGGATCCCCAGCACTGTAGTCAACAGAACCGTATCCTTGGCGATGGTGATGCCAGACTCGTACCGGTCTGCATTAACAAAGATATTTTGTGCAGTGGGCAGCGCGGCCATGATGACGGCGATGTATTGTCCGGTGGAGTCAAGCCGGAATACCCAGGCGGCCAGCGCCCAGGCCAGCAGCGGATGCAACACCAGTTTGCTGAAGGTGGCAACCCATACCTCGGTCCTGCGCTGGGAGCTGCGCTGCAGCGGGCGGGACCCGACCAGGGACAAGCCGAAACCGAGCAGCATGGCCGGGATCGAAGCGCCAGCCAAGAGCTCAATCGGGGTCATGATGATCTGCGGTGGTTGCCACTGGTAGATCGAGCAGAGCAGGCCCAGAACCGAAGCGAGGATCATCGGATTGCTGATCGTGCGCCAAAGAACTCCGGTGAACTTCGTTCCGCCCTTGGCAGTGGCTTTTTCCATGAGCGACAGCGAGAGCGGGGTCATCACCGACATCTGGAAGAGCGCAATCGGAGCCGCCAGGGAAATGTCTCCCAGCGCATAGATGGCAATGGGAAGGCCCAGGTTGCCTGCATTGACCGTCGAGGCTGCCATCGCGCCAATGGTTCGTTCTCCAGGGGTGCGCTTGAATGCCAGCCGGGAGAAAATCCCGTAAGCCAGAAAAACAACCATGGCCGAAATCCCGGCAATAAACAGCTGCGGCCCCAGCGCCTGTTGGGGCTTGGCTGCGGAAATGGTGGTGAATAGCAGTGTCGGGGAAGCGATAAAAAACGTCAGCCGGTTCAGGATATAGCGTCCGTTGTCCCCGAAGAGATTCTTTTTCCCCGACCAGTAGCCGACACCGATAATGACCCAGATACCGAAGAATCCTTCGATGACGCCGTACATTATTCTCCTAGTGGTTGGAGGGCAACGCTTGAGCCAGCAGCCGTGAACTGGGCCAATGATCGCATGGCTATATATATGCTCACTCTTCTACGTCAGCAAGAACGTGGCTAGTAAAACCACCGGAAGGGTGAGCAGCGTGCTGGACAGGATTACTTCTCGTGGAACTACCGGGTTGAGCCGGAACTGCTGGGAAAAAAGCAGCACATTCTGAGCTGTCGGAAGGGCAGCCATGATAACTACACCTAGCAGATCCGTGCCTTGCAATCCGAACACCAGTTTAGCAAGCACGAACGCGACGACCGGCATGAACAGCACCTTGAGCCCTGCGCCAAGTAGAACTTCGCCGCGCAAGGCTTTATCCGCCAAGGGCTTCTGCCCGTACAGCGACATGCCGAATGCCATGAGCAGCAACGGGATGGAAGAGTCGCCGAGCATTTGCACGGGGGAGTGCAGCACCTCGGGCAATTTGAAGCTGAACCATGAGAAGAGCGCACCGATGAAGGTGGCAATGGTGACCGGATTGGCCACGGATTTGAGAATAGTGCGCCCCAGCGGGGTTGAATCGTTCGCGCCGTCGTGGCGCGATACCAGGGCGAACAGGCACATGTACAGGGGCGCAATGATCAGCAGCTGGGCTGCCAGCACCGATACCACCGGGGTGGTGCTTCCCACGGCGTACAAGGCCAGCGGCACGCCAATGTTCCCAGCATTAACGTAGCTGGTGGCCATGGCTCCGGCCGGAATGCGCTGCAGCGGTGTTTTGAAAAATACTTTGGCCAGCAGCGCAAACACGCCGCCGGTCACCACCGCGGTGATCAAGGCGATCGGGGTGAATACCCCAACGACCGCGTGCAGATCGGTGCCCGAAAGAAGGATGAACATCAGCGCGGGGTTGGTGATGTAGTAGATCAGCGGAGTTAAGCCCTTGGCGATGGCTTCGCGGTGCCGCGGCATATACCGTGCCGTGAAGAAGCCGATGCCAATCAGGATGATCACTACCGCAAAGCCCTGTAAGACTCCCTGCATCAGGCCTCCAAGCCGCAAACGCCCGACCGTGTTTCCGCACTGCGCTGCGGCACACCGAGGGGGACGGCCGATGCCATCGTCCGATTCAGGCATCCACCGCCCCCTGGGCAATGTGTGTTTTGTACTTGCTCTATTGCGCTAGCGCACCAGGGCAGGGCTCTTGGAATCAAAAGTCCAACCAGGAATCAGGTATTGCATGGAGACCGCGTCATCACGCGAACCCAAGCCATGTTCCTTGTACAGCTCGTGCGCCTCGTTGACCCGGTCCATGTTCAGCGTGACGCCCAGGCCGGCGGCTTCTGGAACCTTTACTTCACCGTCCACGATCTGTGGCGCGTTCTGCGTCAGATCCTGGCCGTCCTGCCAAATCCAGTGGGTATCCAAGGCGGTGATCTCGCCCGGAGCGGCGGCGCCTACCTGGGTGAACATGGCCAGCGAAATATCGAAGTGGTTGTTGGAGTGCGAACCCCAAGTCAAGCCGAACTCGTTGCACAGCTGGGCCACGCGCACCGAGCCGGACATGGTCCAGAAGTGCGGGTCTGCCAGCGGGATATCGACAGCGTTGGTGCGCACCGCGTGAGCCATTTCGCGCCAGTCGGTGGCGATCATGTTGGTTGCGGTCTGCAGCCCGGTGGCCCGGCGGAATTCGCTCATGACCTCGCGGCCGGAGAAACGCCCTTCGGGGCCACATGGATCCTCTGCGTAGGCGACAATGCCCTTCATGCGCTTGCCCAAGCGGATTGCGTCCTCAAGCAGCCAGCCGCCATTGGGGTCCAGGGTGATCCGGGCTTCGGGGAAGCGCTGCTTCAAGGCGGTGACCGCATCAACTTCCAGGTCGCCCGCTTGCACTCCGCCCTTGAGCTTGAAGTCCTTGAACCCGTAGCGGGCCTGTGCGGCTTCGGCCAGGCGAACCACGCCTTCAGGGGTCATGGCTTCTTCGCGGCGCACGCGTTCCCAGTCATCTGCACCCTGCGGTTCGCGCAGGTAAGGCAGGTCCGTGATATCCGGGTTGCCGACGTAGAAGAGGTAACCGAGCATCGGTACCGCCTCGCGCTGCTGGCCATCGCCTAGCAACTCGGCCACCGGCACGCCCAGGAATTGCCCGTGCAGGTCTAGGAGCGCGGATTCCAGGGCGGTGACGGCGTGCACTGTGGTGCGCAGATCAAAAGTCTGCGCGCCTCGACCGCCCGCATCGCGGTCAGCGAAACGGGAGGACACCTTGCGCAGCAGCGAACGGTAGGTCGCTACCGGAGCGCCGGAAATCAGCGCCCCTGCTTCTTCAATGGTTGAACGAATTGCTTCGCCGCCAGGCACCTCGCCGAGGCCGGTACGGCCGTCGGAATCGGTGACGATGGCGATGTTGCGGGTAAAGAACGGCCCATGGGCGCCGGAAAGGTTCAGCAGCATGGAGTCATGGCCGGCAACTGGGATGACCTTGACCGAAACAATGGTTGGGTTACTCATGCGCTTACTCTCCTGCGACGGTCATGGTGCCGTCGACCAGACGGTTCAGGTTCCACTCATTGGCCTGCGCGATTGGCTTGGGCAGCAGGGCCTCGGGGAAATTCTGGTAGGCGACCGGACGCAGGAAGCGCTCGATGGCCAGGGACCCGACCGAGGTGGTCTGCGGAGCGGAGGTTGCCGGGAACGGGCCGCCGTGGACCATCGCGTGGCCCACCTCGACACCCGTTGGCCAGCCGTTGAGCAGGATGCGTCCAACCTTCAGCTCCAGGGTCGGGATGATTCCCGCGGCCTGCGCGTAGTCGGCTTCGGTCAGCTGCAACGTAGCGGTCAACTGGCCTTCCAGCTTGGATAGCGCCGAGTCGAGTTCTTCCACCGACTCGTAGCGGATCACCAGCGAAGCGGCGCCGAAGATCTCGTCTTGCAGCACCGGGTTCTCGTTGAGCTGCTGGACACCGGAAGCGAAGACCCGTGGCGCAGGAGCGTTTTCGGTGGAGCCTTCGGTGCCCTGGCCAACCAGTTCAACACCTTCCTGGGCGCCAAGTGCCTCGACACCTGCGACCCACGAGGTGTAGATGCCCGCGGTCAACATGGTCTGCCCGCTGTGCGATGGCGCATTGCCGGAAATGGCTGCCACAAAGGCGTCGCCTGCCCCGCCAGCCGGAACAAAGACCAGTCCCGGTGCGGTGCACAGCTGGCCGGAGGAACCAGTCAGCGATCCCAGGTAGGCCTTGGCCTGCGCCTCGGGATCTGCCAGGGCGCCTTCAAAGAAGATCACCGGGTTGATCGAGGACATCTCGGCGTAGACCGGGATCGGCTCTGGGCGCTTGGCCGCGGTTTCCATCAGTGCCACGCCGCCGGAGCGCGATCCGGTGAAGCCTACGGCCTTGATCACCGGGTCGGAAACCAGTGCCTGGCCGATTGACGCGCCTGGGCCGTAGACCAGGGAGAAGACTCCTGGGTGCAGGTCGAATTCCTCGATGGCCTTGGTGATGGCCGAACCGACAATTTCACTGGTGCCCGGGTGGGCGTTGTGGGCCTTGAAAACTACTGGGCAGCCGGCCGCCAGTGCCGAGGCGGTATCGCCGCCGGCGGTGGAGAAAGCCAGCGGGAAGTTCGAGGCGCCGAAGACCGCAACCGGTCCCATCGGCACCTTGCGCTGGCGGATATCCACGCGCGGCAGCGGGCTGCGCTCTGGCAGGGCTGGATCGATGCGGGCGCCGTGGAAGTCGCCAGTGCGGACCACGCTTGCGAACAGGCGCAGCTGTCCGGCGGTGCGGGCGGTTTCGCCGTTGAGGCGGGCCTCGGGAAGGCCGGTTTCGGCCATGGCGCGGGCTACCAGCTCCTCGCGCACAGCTTCGATATTTGCTGCAATGGCGTCGAGGAAATCGGCGTGCTTGGCCGGTACCAGGGCGCGGAACGAGGTGAAAGCCTCCGCGGCAGCGGCCGTGGCGATTTTCAGCTGGGCTTCGTCAATCAGGCTATAGGCAGGTTCCAACGGCTGGTTGGTTGCTGGGTTGTAGCCGTGAACTTCGCGTCCGTTGCCCGCAGTGCGCACGCCTGCGAGGATGGACTGGCCGGTCAGGTTCTGGGTGATGCTAGTCAAAGGAGCTCCCTGGTCAACAGATGAAAAGATTTGTCGTGGACTGCGCAGTTACAGGCTGGCGCCGGCAGGAACGATGCCTGCCGTCTTGATGAGGGTGGACAGATCCGCCAGGTCCTGCTCGGACATGTCCTGCAATGGGGTGCGCACCGAACCGCAGTCGCGGCCGATGGCCTTCATGCCGCCCTTGACGATGGACACACCGTAGCCCTTCACGCGGTCGCGGATATCCAGGTATGGAAGGACGAAGCGGTTGAGCTTCTCGTTCACTGCCACGCGGTCCAGGTTGCGCACGTCCTTGTAGAAGTCCAGCGCGAACTCTGGAACGAAGTTGTACATGGCCGAAGAGTAGGTGCTCATGCCCAGCTGCAGCAGCGGCAGGGCGAAGGTTTCCGCGGTGGGCAGGCCGCCCAGGTAGAACAGGCGGTCGCCGTTCTTGGCGTACATCCTGGTGTTGTGCTCGATGTCGCCGATGGCGTCCTTGAAGCCGATGAAGTTCTCGTGGTTCTCGGCCAGGCGCGCCACGGTGTCCGGCGAGTAGATGGCGTTGGCGCGGTTGTAGACGATGATGCCGACCTTGGTGGACTTGGCGATGGCCGAAACGTGCTGGTACAGGCCCTCCTGGTCATTTTCGGTCAGGTATGGAGGCAGGAGCAGCAGGCCCTCTGCGCCTACTTCCTCGGCGTTCTGCGCCTGCTCGATGGCCTGGCGGGTCGAGCCGCCGGCCGAAGCCAGCACAGGAACGCGGTCGCCGGCTTCCTCGACGGCCATGCGCACGACGTTCTTGGATTCCTCGGTGGTCAGCGAGAAGCCCTCGCCGGTGCCGCCGGCTGCAAAGAGGCCGGCGACGTTGAAGCTCGACTGCCAGTCCAGGTGCTTGCGGTAAGCGGCCTCGTCGACCTGCAGGTCTGCATCAAACGCGGTCACTGGGAAAGAAAGCAGTCCGTCCTTGAGCTTGTTGGCAAGTTCAGCTGGGGTGTACTTAGTCATGGCGAGTCCTTTGCTTGATCCGCAGGTCCAAAGACGGGTAGCGCGGAGGAGTATGTGATCGGAAGCGAATTCCTGTTGACTCAAGACTAGGAAAAGGATTTATGCCTGTCCAAGGCCTAATTTGTATTGATTGATACCTTCACGGCATAAGAGGTGCCGCATCTGGCTAATGCATAGGTGACCTGCGCAAAATCGGCGAGATTTCTAGTTCAGTGGATCGGAGTTGATGATCTGCAGCATGCGCGCCAGGGCTGGGTTGCGCGATTCGCGATTCCAGATGGCATGCAGCTCCACGGGATGCTCCGTCGGGCTGATCAGCCGCAGGTAGGACACGCCCTGGACGCCGAGCACCTTGGCGCTTTCGGGCACAAAGGCAATGCCGCGCCCTGCGGCAACCAGCGAGATCATGGTCAGGATCTGGCTGACGGTATGGCGCACGTTCTTGTGCTCGATCTCGATCTGGCGGACCACCAGGTCGTAGAAGTAGCGGGCCTTGGTGGGCGAGTGCATGATCAGCGGCTCATCGGCCAGGTCCTCTGCGGTCAGGTCCCGCTGCAGCCGGGCCAGCCGGTGGCTGGAAGGCACCGCGACAAACAGCCCCTCGGAGAGCAGCAGGGTGGAACCGAAGAGCTTTTCGTCGAACGGCGGACGGGCCAGGCCCAGGTCCAGGTCGCCATCGAGCAAGGCGGTGACCTGTTCGCTGGTGACCAGTTCGGTCAACTCCAGATGCACGTTAGGCATCTTGACCGCGATTTCTTCCAGCAATGAGCCGAGCATCGAGAAGCCGGTGGCAGCGGTGAAGCCGATGCGCAGGGCGCCAAGCTGGCCGCTGGCAATGCGCCGGGCGCTCTCCGGTGCCCGCTCGGCGGCAATGACCAGCCGCCGGGCCTCGGAAAGGAAGGCTTCGCCAGCGGCGGTGAGGGCGACGCGGCGATTGTCGCGCTCAAGCAGTTCAACGCCGACGATCCGTTCGAGCTTCTGGATCTGGCGGCTCAACGGGGGTTGGGTTATCTGCAGGCGCTCGGCGGCCCGGCCGAAATGCAGCTCTTCGGCGACAGCGACAAAGCTGCGAGCCTGATCTAGGGTAAACAAGTTTTACCTTCCGGGTATCATGCCATGCGGATAGGGTCTTGGACATGTATCGTAACTCGTTTCTACTCTTGTCTAGTACTCGTGTCAGTGAGGTGGTTCACACACCCCCATGACATGAACTACACCGCACTCGATTACCCAGGAGACATTCTCATGAAGACTCGCACTTTCCGCCGGACGCTGTTGTCCGTATCGGCAGCTGCCGTGGCCCTGTCCCTCACCGCCTGCGGCGGCAATGTTGGCGGCAGCTCCAGCGAAGGCGAATTCCCCAACGGACCGGTGACCTTTAATGTCGGTGCCGCCCCAGGCGGATCCACCGACCTCATTGCCCGCGCGCTGGCCGACGGAATGGCCGATGAGCTCGGCGTCGCAGTTCCGGCCGTGAACAAGCCCGGTGCCAATGGAGGCCTGGTCACCAAGGAAGTTGCCGAGATGACTCCGGACGGCCAGAACCTGGTCATGCTGAACGCCTCGCTGTTTACGATTACTCCACTGGCGGTTTCGGACGATGAAGCCATGAGCATTGACGATGTTGACGTGCTCGCCGGCCTCTCCCAGGACGATTACGTCATGATCGCCAGCAAGAAGTCCGGCATCAAATCCTTCGAGGACGTTGCCAAGAGCGAGAAGAAGCTGTCATTCGGCACCACCGGCGTAGGCACCGGCTCGCAGCTGGCACAGGAAGTCATCCTGGCCCAGGCCGATGCCGAGGGCACCACCGTTCCATTCGACTCGGGCTCGCCGGCCCTGACCGCGGTGATGGGCGACCAGGTCCAGATTTCCACCGTGCAGCTGGGCGAGGCCAAGCCGCAGATTGATGCCGGCACCGTGGTGCCGCTGGTGGTCTTCTCGACCGAGCGCAATGACTTCCTCCCGGACGTGCCAACCGCCACTGAACTCGGTTACGACGTTCCTGTCTCCCAGTTCCGCGCAGTCGGCGTGCCAAAGGGCCTGGATGATTCGGTCAAGGAGAAGCTGACCAGCGCCATCGAGGCTGCAACCCAGACCGACGCCTACAAGGAGTTCAACAAGAACAACTTGCTGACCCCGCATGAGATCTCGGGCGAGGAAGTCGTGTCCGAGTGGACCGAGCTGGCCGCGAAGTACAAGAAGCTGACCGAGGACGAGGGCATCTCCCTGGTGTCGGGCCAGTAGTCTCCGCACTGTTTCACGAGCACGCGCGAGAACAATTTAAGGTAAACACCCATGCAAAAGCACAAAGAAGCGCCTGAAGCGCCGGAGCCGGAAGCCGACACCGAGCTCGATGCCGCGACGCCGGAGGAACTGGCTGAACTCTGGGATGCCGAAGCGCCTCCCAAGTCAGGGCCAATCGCAAATGCGGCCTCGAGCCTGGTCGTTCTGGCCTTGGCCGTGGCAGGAGTCATCCTGTCCATCGGCTTGGATCTGGGAACTCCTCAGACACCAAAAGCCGGCATGTGGCCGTTCATCGTCAGCATCATTATTGGCGTCATGGCCTTGGTGCAGCTCCTGGTGGGGCGCAGGGGCGGCGAAGACGGCGAAAAATTCAGCAGCTACAGCTGGTTCCCGCTGATCGGATTCGCCACGCTGATTCTGCTGGTGATCCTCATGCCAGTCATTGGCTTCGAAGTGCCAGCGCTGCTATTGAGCTTCGTATGGATGAGGTGGCTGGGCGGCGAACGCTGGCGCTCAGCCACGCTCTACTCGCTGATTGTCGTAGTGATTTTCTACCTCATCTTCATTGTCGCCTTGGGCACCAGCATTCCGCACTTGATCTAGCGACGGAAGAATAAGGACAAACTATGGACTTCTTTGGACCAGTCCTGGACGGTTTTGGAACCGTTCTGGATCCCACCAACCTTCTCTATTGCCTGGTCGGTGTTGTCATCGGCATGCTGGTCGGCGTGCTTCCGGGCTTGGGCCCAGCGGCAACAATCGCCATTCTGCTCCCGCTGACCTATGGCATTGAACCGGTCACGGCCATCATCATGCTGGCCGGCATTTTCTACGGTGCCCAGTACGGTGGCACCATTACCTCGGTGCTGCTGCGGCTGCCGGGGGAGGCCAGCTCGGTAGTAACGGTCTTCGACGGCTATGTCATGGCCAAGCAGGGGCGCGCCGGGACTGCCCTGGGCATTGCAGCTATCGGCTCATTTGCCGGTGCGACGGTCTCCATCATCGGCCTGACCTTCTTGGCTCCGCTGGTGGCCAGCTTCGCGCTGGACTTCGGCCCGCCGGAATATGCGGCGCTGGCGCTGCTGGGCATCTTGCTGGTGGCCACGATCTCCGGATCCTCCAAGAACAAGGCCATCATTGCCGCCGCGGTGGGCCTGCTTCTTGCCACGGTCGGACGCGACATCTTCACCGGAGCCGAGCGCTTTACCTTCGGCAACCTGTCGCTGGCCGACGGCATTGACTTCGCGCCGCTGGCCATGGGCTTGTTCGGCATTGGCGAGATCCTCTACAACCTTGAAGACCGCCACCGTGCGGCCAGTGCGCCGGTCAAGGTCAAGCGCGTCTGGCCTTCGGGCAAGGACATCAAGCAGGCTGCCCCGGCGATGGGCCGCGGGTCGGTTCTCGGCTTCCTCCTGGGCATCCTTCCCGGCGGCGGTGCCACGATTTCGTCGCTGGTGTCCTACGCCGTGGAGAAGAAGACCGCCAAGGATCCATCCCGCTTCGGCCGTGGCGCCATTGAGGGCGTTGCCGGTCCGGAAACGGCTAACAACGCCGCGGCAACCAGCTCGTTCATCCCGCTGCTGACCTTGGGCATCCCCGCCAACGGAACCATGGCGATCATCTTCGGTGCACTGCTGATTCAAGGAATCACCCCGGGTCCGCAGCTGATCGGCGAAGATCCCGAACTGTTCTGGGGCGTTGTGAACTCCATGTACATCGGCAACATCCTCTTGCTCCTGATGTCCATCCCGCTGGTCGGTGTTTTCATCCGCATCCTGCGCATCCGAGCTGCGATTCTTGCCCCGATTACTGCGCTGATCACGATGCTGGGTGCCTACACCATCCGCAACTCGATCTTCGATGTGCTTATGGTCGTCGTCTTCGGAGCATTGGGCTACCTGATGAAGAAGTTCGGCTTTGAACCGGGCCCGCTGGTGCTGGCCTTCGTGCTGGGCAGCCTGCTGGAATCGAATCTGCGCCGCTCGCTGCTGGTGCTGGAAGGTGATCTGGGCGGCTTCCTGACTCGACCGATTTCGGCCACGCTGCTCGTGGTATTCGTTTTCGTTGCGCTCTGGCCGATCGCCAAGGGCGCCATCGTCAAGAACAAGAAGAAGCCGCTGGCGGCACAGATAGCGACCGAAAAGGAAAAAGTATGAGCATCATCGTCGGATACGTTCCCACCCCGGTAGGCAAGGCCGCCCTGGCCGCCGCCATCGCCGAGGCCAAGCTTCGCAATGAGGAGCTGCTGATCGTCAACTCCTCGCGTGAAGGCGCATTGGTGGACAAGAACACCGCGTCCATGGACGACTGGAACGAAGTGGATGCCGCGGTCGCCGCCGCCGGCATCGAAAGCCAGATCATCGAGTCCACGTACCGCGATGATCTGACCGAGGAGTTCCTGCGCATCGCCTCCGAGCAGGATGTCTCGCTGATCGTGATCGGACTGCGCCACCGCACCCAGGTGGGCAAGTTCATCATGGGCTCGCACGCCCAGCGCATCCTGCTGCAGGCAGATCGTCCTGTGCTGGCAGTGAAGGCCTCTGCCTAGCCCTAGGCGCAGCTGAAAGGCCCGTTGCTGGGCACCAGAAACGGTGCCCAACAACGGGCCTTTGCCATGCCCAAAAGGAATGGTGCTGGCCTCCACGGTTCATCGAGCATCGGGGGAGCGGTCGGGCCATGGAGCTGTGGACCGGTGCACAACGGCGCACCAGGGGTGAACTATCTCACACTGGTTGCATGAAGCCGGTCATCCGCAGGGAAGCGCCAGGGGCGAATACGGCGTAAAACAACAGATAGTTCCGGGGATTGTGACCTGGAACCACTTTGCCGTGCGCGCGGGTCATGCTGGATGGGTATTACTGCATGCCTGTGCGGTCTTGGACGAGGCACTTGTGGCATGGATAACGTGATTGCTGGCACAAATCCGCAAGCGGTGTCTCGTGGGTCAACAAGACCGAGATAAGTGCCCGATTGCCAATTCAGGCACCACAAATTTTGCAAGAAGATCGGAGCGCCTACATATGCCTATGGTCATTGTTGGGCTGTCAGTCGTCGTACTGCTTGTCCTCATGATGAAGTTCAAGCTCAACGGGTTCATCTCCCTGCTGGTTGTATCAGCGCTGGTGGCCTTCTGGGCAGTTGCCACTGGCAACTTTTCCGTCGACGGGGAGAGTGCCGGACTGGCTCAGATCCCGGAAGTCATCAAGGACGGCATTGGCGGCCAGCTTGGCGGAACTGCTGTAGTGGTCGGCCTTGGCGCCATGATCGGCCGCGTCATGGGCGACGCCGGTGCCGCCCAGCGCATCGCCAACAAGATCCTGGGCGTCTTTGGCGCCAAGGGCGTGCAGTGGGCCATGATCGTCGCATCGATGCTGATCGGCGTGACCATGTTCTACGAGGTCGCCTTCGTGATCCTGGTTCCGGTGGCCTTCACCCTGGTGCGCGCCACCAAGGTGAACCTGCTGTGGGTGGGCCTGCCGATGTCCATCTCTTTGTCCACCATGCACTCGTTCCTGCCTCCTCACCCGGGTCCGACGGCTGTCGCCGGGCTGTATGACGCCTCGGTGGGCATGACCCTGGCCTACGGGCTGATGATTGCCGTTCCAGCTGGCGCCTTGATGGCAATGCTCTGGCCGCGCCTGCCATTCGTGCGCAAGCTTGACCCCAAAATTCCCGGCGGCCTGTTGTCCGACAAGGAATTCGAGGAAAAGGACCTGCCTTCGGGCTTCATGTCCTTCTTCGTGGCGCTGCTGCCTGTCATTCTGATCGCAGGTTCCGAGCTCATCCTCATGGCCATCGGCGAGGGCGACGACGCCTGGCATCACGTCTTGAAGATGTTCGGCTCTCCCGAGATCTCCCTGCTGATCGCGCTGATCGTTGCCACCATCGCCTTCGGGCCGGCGCAGGGCCGCACCATGGCGCAGGTGGGAAAGTCCATGAGCGAAGGCGCTCGTGCGATGGCCATGATCATTCTGGTAATCGGTGCCGGTGGCGCTTTCAAGCAGGTGCTGGTTTCCGCAGGCATTGCCGACTACATCGCCCATCACGCCAACAACTGGGATCTGAACCCGATCATCCTTGCCTGGCTGATCGCAGCCATCCTGCGCATCGCGCTGGGCTCGGCGACTGTTGCGGTATCCACCGCGGCAGGCATCGCGGCCCCGATTGTTGCAGCAACCGGTGCCTCGCCTGAGCTCATGGTGCTGGCTACAGCCTGTGGCTCCCTGGCCTTCAGCCACGTGAATGACCCGGGCTTCTGGATGTTCAAGGAATACTTCAGCCTGAACGTCGGCCAGGCCATCGCGGTGCGCACCACGTACACCACGGTACTGGCGGTTCTCGGCCTGCTCGGCGTGCTGTTGCTGAGCACATTCATCGGCTAGTCTCCAGCAGCCATGACAAAGACCCCAGGGCAGATGCCCTGGGGTCTTTGTCATGCATTCCTGAAGCGGATCCCTGTCGGTCGAACAATTGAAAGAGGGAGAGAGAGTCTAAGAGCCGCATCCCAAGCAGGGAAGGCAGCATCGAGTGCCAATTGGCCACCGCCCGCCGGAGCATCAAAGGCCATGCTGATGGCCTCATGTTCACCGCGGCACGGCGGGGACTGGTTGCGCTCCAGTGGAGGGGCGGCCGTGATCGGGCGCCGACCTGTTGCACCAGCAGTTCATATCAGTGATATGAAAAGTTCATTGCGTTGATACGAAAGCGGTGTTATCGTTGTTATGTGGAAACGAGAACAGTGATAATCAATAGTGCTGAACGGCTTCTGGCTGAATCGGCCACGGGCGACATCTCCACCCGGGCAGTCTGCGAAGCCGCCGGGGTAACCCAGCCGGTCCTGTATCGGCACTTCGGCGACAAGGACGGGCTGCTGGCGGCGGTGGCCGACCACGTATGGGAAAACTACCTGTCCGCCAAGCGCTCCACCAAGAACTCCGATGATGCACTGGAAGACCTGCGCCGCGGCTGGGATAACCACACGGCCTTCGCTCTGGAAAATCCCCATGCCTACCGGCTCGTATTCGGCACCGCGCTTGCGGCCCGGCCGGCAGCCATGGGGGAGGCCATGAAGCTCCTGGTTGGCATCACTTCCAGGCTCGCCGCAGAGGGCAGGCTGCTGCTGGGGCCGGAACAGGCGGCGCGGGTGATCATGGCGGCCAACAGCGGGCTGGCCCTCGGACTGATCCTGCGCGGCGACGCAGACCAGGATCCGAAGCAGGCCAGCTACCAGTCCAGGGAGGCCACCTTGCGCGGCATCCTCTCCGGGGCTGAAGCCTCCGCAAGCCCGGCAGCCCAGGCCGCCACCACGCTGCGGGCGCAACTGGCAGAGTCATCCGACTTCACGCCCGCAGAAGCCTATCTGCTCAATGAATGGCTTGACCGCTTCCAAGCCGGCAACAAGACCAAGTAAAGGACGTATTGCAATGAACTCCAAAGAAAACACTCCCCGCGTCGCACTGGTTACCGGTGGCTCCGGCGGCATCGGCAAGGCGGTAGTCGACAAGCTCGCCACCGAGGGCTTTGCGGTGGCCGTGCACTACGCGGGGAACCAGGCCAAGGCCGACGCGCTCGTCCAGGGCATCACCGCAGCCGGTGGCCGCGCTCTGGCAGTAGGCGGCGACGTTGCCGATGAAACCGCCATGAGCGCCTTGTTCGACCAGGTCGAGGCAGCCTTCGGAGGCATTGATGTCGTGGTGAATACTGCCGGCATCATGCGGTTGGGCCCCATTGCCGACTTCAACCTCGATGACTTCGACAAGATCATGCGCACCAATGTCCGCGGTACCTTCGTCGTCTCCCAGCAGGCAGCACGCCGGGTGCGCGAAGGCGGTGCCATCATCAATTTCTCCACTTCCGTGACCCGCACCCAGTTCCCGAACTATGGCGCCTATGTAGCCAGCAAGTCCGCAGTCGAAGGGTTGAGCATGATCCTGGCCCGCGAGCTGCGCGGGAAGAACATCACCGTGAACGCCGTAGCGCCCGGTCCAACCGCCACCGCGCTGTTCCTCGACGGCAAGAGCGAAGAAGTAATCGCCGGCCTGTCCAAAGCCGTTCCGCTCGAGCGCTTGGGCGACCCGGAAGACATTGCTGAATCCGTGGCCTTCCTCGCCGGCCCGGCCCGCTGGGTCAATGGCCAAACCATCTTCACCAATGGCGGACTGGCCTAGCAGGCAGCCACACGAAAGGGGGCAAACGCTCATGAGCGAACCCAAAGTCATTGTCATCACCGGGGCTTCCTCCGGATTTGGCAACCTCACGGCCCGTCGCCTGGCTCGCGCAGGCCACACGGTCTATGCGGGCATGCGAGCCATTACCGGGCGCAACGCCGACAAGGCCGCGCAGCTCGACCAGCTGGCGGCCTCCGAAGGCCTCAGCATCCAGGGCATCGAAATGGATGTCCAGGACCAAACCTCCATCGATGCCGCGGTTGCGGACATCCATGGGCAGCGCCAGCGCATCGATGTACTGATCCACAATGCCGGGCATATGGTGCTGGGGCCGGCCGAGGCGTTCACCCCGGAACAGATTGCAGCCCAGTACGACGTGAACGTGGTCTCCACCCAGCGCGTCAACCGCGCCGTACTGCCCATCATGCGTGCACAGCGCAGCGGCCTGGTGATCTGGATCGGTTCAAGCTCCACCCGAGGCGGGCACCCGCCATTCCTCGCCCCGTACTTCGCGGCGAAGGCCGGCATGGACGCGCTCGCCGAAAGCTACGCAGCGGAACTGGCCAAGTTCGGCGTGGAAACCAGCATTGTCGTGCCCGGAGCCTACACCTCGGGTACGAACCACTTTGCCCACTCTGGTGCTCCCGATGATCACGCGCGTGCAAGCGAATACGACGAGCTGTATGGGCAGCTGCGTGAAAACATGGCTGGAAGCCTCGCCGCCATCTTCCCCGAAGGCCATGAGGCCGGGGAAGTGGCAGACGAGATCGCCAGCGTGATTGGCCTGCCGGATGGGCAGCGCCCCTTCCGTGTGCATGTCGATCCAAGCAAGGACGGCAGCGAAGTGGTGTCGGCGGTTTATGACCGCATCCGCGCCGAGTTCTATCGACGGATCGGCTTCGAGGAGCTGCTGGGCGAAAACAGCTCGCTCTAGCGCCATCGCGCTGCGGCCTGTCCTCTGGGATCTGGAAGGCAGGCCGCGGCAATTCATATTTTCAGGCATGTATTACTTCGGAAAGGCAATGGCCATGGACAAGCTTCCAGCACCAATCCAGCAATTCATCGATTCCACCAATGCAGCTGATAGCACCAAGTTTGCTGATGCTTTTGCTGAAGACGCCGTACTCGATGACTGGGGCAGCAAGTACCGAGGAAAGGTGGCAATTCGTTCCTGGGACAGCACCGATAACATCGGGGTGCAGAGCAAATTCGAGCTCGTGGACTTTTTTGAAGAGCAAGCCAACGTCTTCAACGTGACGCTGTCAGTCAGCGGAAATGGGCACAACGGCACCGGTCCGATGCGATTCATCGTGGACGATGGCCTGATCCGAAAGCTTGAAATCCTGCCTGATTAGAACTTCGCCAAGGGGCAAAAATCCAGCTGGCTGGCACCGAAAGGTGCCAGCCAGCTTTTTAATTGCCCGGAACCTGTTGCCTTGCTGGCGACATCACCGGCCGCTGGCCTCAGGCGCTTTCCGCTTCTGGCGCCTTTCCGGCCATCCCGGGCGGTTGCTGTCTGGTTCCTGCGCGCAGCCGTTGAAGATTCTTTTGACTTTTCCCTGAAAATTACTTGTTAGAGCAATGAACAACTTGTACTATAAGTTATGAATCAAGTGCATCGACGCACAGCACATTCCTTGAAGGGCTACTTCCATGAACTACACTCCTGACGCGATTCGCCACGTCAAGTTCTCCACCGCACGTCTTCCGCTGGCTACTCCGATCTCCGACGCCAAGGTCTTCACCGGACGCCAGAAGCCAATGACCGAAGTTGCCTTCCTGTTTGCTGAAATCACCACCGAGCAGGGCCATGAAGGCCTGGGCTTCTCCTACTCGAAGCGCGGCGGCGGGCCCGCCCAGTTCGCCCACGTCAAGGAAATTGGCGAGACCATCATTGGCGAGGACCCCAATGACATCGCCAAGCTCTACACCAAGCTGCTCTGGGCCGGCGCCTCGGTGGGCCGCTCGGGTGTCGCCACCCAGGCCCTGGCCGCTATCGACAACGCCCTCTACGACCTGAAGTCCAAGCGTGCAGGCCTGCCGCTGGCCAAATTCCTCGGCGCCCACCGCGACTCGGTGCGCACCTACAACACTTCCGGCGGCTTCCTGAATGCCTCCATCGAAGAGGTCAAGGACCGCGCCACCCAGTCCATCGAAGAAGGCATCGGCGGCATCAAGATCAAGGTCGGCCTGCCGGACTCCAAGGAAGACCTGCGCCGTGTCGCCGCCGTGCGCGAGCACATTGGCCCGGATGTGCCGCTGATGGTTGACGCAAACCAGCAGTGGGACCGCGCCACCGCGCTGCGCATGGGCCGCCGCCTTGAGGAATTCGACCTGGTCTGGATCGAAGAGCCGCTGGATGCCTACGACGCCGAGGGCCACGCGCAGCTGGCCGCCGCACTGGACACTCCGATCGCCACCGGTGAAATGCTGGCCTCCGTGGCCGAGCACGAGCGGTTGATCGAAGCCCGCGCCTGCGACATCATCCAGCCTGACGCACCGCGCGTTGGTGGCATCACCCAGTTCATGCGCCTGGCCACCCTGGCTGACCAGGCCGGCCTGGACCTGGCACCGCACTTCGCCATGGAAATCCACCTGCACCTGGCCGCCACCTACCCGCGCGAGCCATGGGTTGAGCACTTCGACTGGCTGGACCCGCTGTTCAACGAGCGCCTGGAGACCCAGGGCGGCCGCATGCTGCTGCCTAACCGTCCGGGACTTGGCTTCTCCCTCAGCGACCAGGCCCGCGCCTGGACCACCGAAACCGTGGAGTTCGGCAAGGCATAAGCCCTGCCCGCATCCCCTTTTTCCCCAGGGAAGGAGCAAGCGCGGAAGCAACCTGCACCACGGATGCTTCCGCGCTTATTCTTATAGCTATGCAAAAAAGTAAGACGAACCGGACCGCGACCCTGGTCGAGTTCCTTCGCGAGCTGATCAGCACCGGACAGATCGCGCCCGGGGACAAGCTGCCCAGCGAAAATACGCTGATTGCCGAGCATGGCGTGTCGCGCACCGTGGTGCGCGAGGCCATCATGCGCCTGCAGGCCGAAGGGCTGATCCACACCCGCCGCGGTTCGGGAAGCTTTGCCCTGACCCCTCCGAGGGATGAAGCGGATGCGTCCGCCGGCAAGGTGCCCCGGACCCTGGAGGAACGCCGGCAGCTTTTGGAATTCCGCATGGGCTTTGAATCCCAGGCCGCCTCCGCCGCGGCCCGCCACCTGCCCCAGGGCGCGCTGGCCGACATGGATTTTGCGCTCGCGGCCTTCCGCGCCTCGGGCGGCAACGCCTCGCAGACCATGAGCTGCGACTACGAGTTCCACCTTGCCATTGCCCGCGCATCGTCCAACCCCTATCTTGTCCAGGCCATCGAGACTTTCGGCCCGGCCATGATCACCATGCCGCGCCAGCGTTTTGACGAGCCCGAAGGCCAGCTCACTCCGCGCCTGCGGCAGGTCGCCGAGGAGCATGAGTCCATCCGGGAGGCCATAGCCGCAGGCGACCAGCTGCTGGCTGCTTCGTGCATGCGCCTGCACTTGGCCAATTCCATCAAGCGACTCGAGCGGGAATCGGGAATCAGCCACAAGTCCTTCGGCTAGCATCCGCCGCCGTGCCTTTCAGGAGATAACAGCCATGGCTTCCACCCATGTCCCACGCCGCGTCGACGTGCTGGTCATCGGTGCCGGCATTATCGGCTCCACCACTTCTTCGCTGCTGGCCGAGCTCGAGCCGCAGTGGGATATCTTGGTGGTTGAGGCACTGGGCGCGGCAGGCCTGGAGAGCTCCCACGGCTGGAACAACGCCGGCACCGGCCATGCCGGGCTGTGCGAATTCAATTACACGCCGGCCGCCGCCGACGGCTCGGTGGACCCCGCCGCTGCCTTGCGCATCCACGAGCAATTCCTGGTATCGGCCCAGTACTGGGCCCGGCTGGCCGCCGATGGCCAGCTGGGGGAGCCCGAGGGCTTCATTCGCAGCGTGGACCACAACTCCTATGCGCATACCGTCGACTGGGCCTCCTACCTGGAAGCCAGGTACCGGGCCTTGAGTGCCCATCCATTGTTCGAGCACATGGAATTCAGCCGCGATCCGGAAACGCTGAAACGGTGGCTTCCGGCGATGTTTGAACAGCGCACCGATTTCAGCAGCATTGCGGCAACGCGCAGCACCCTGGGCACCGACGTGGACTATGGCACGCTCAGCCGGAGATTGCTGGATCACGCCCGGGCACAAGGGGCCGCGGTGCAGCTGGGCACTTCGGTGCGCAGGCTGCAGCACACCGCGGCCGGCCGCTGGAGGGCGGAATTGTCCACGGGCGAAACGCTGGACGCCGGTTTCGTGTTCACCGCTGCCGGCGGCGGCACCCTCCCCTTGCTGCAGCAGGCCGGCATTGCCGAAACCCGGAACATGGGCGGCTTCCCGATCAGCGGCCAATTCCTGCGCACCGCCAATCCGCGATTGGTGGCACGCCACCGGGCCAAAGCCTATAGCCATCCGGCGCCCGGGGCGCCCCCGCTGTCGGTGCCGCATCTGGATCTGCGGGTCATGGACGGCACCGAATACCTCGTGTTCGGTCCGTTTGGAGCCTTCTCGCCACGCTTCTTGAAGGCCGGGAAACTGTGGGACCTGCCCGGATCGGTGACCGTCCACAACCTGCGCACGCTGCTGGAGGCCGCGCAGAACGGCACCGGAATGCTGCGCTACTTCATCGGCGAACTGCTGCGCACTCCAGCCAGCCGGCTCAAGGAGCTGGAGAATTTCCTGCCAGAGGTGCATGCCGGGGACTGGGAACTGATCACGGCGGGCCAGCGGGTGCAACTGGCCAAGCGCATTGATGGACAAGGCCGCATTGCCGGGTTTGGCACCGAGGTGGTGCTCAGCGCGGACGGGACCCTGGCGGCGGTGCTTGGCGCATCCCCGGGCGCGTCGGCTTCGGTCTCGGTGGTGCTGGATCTGCTCGCCGCATCCTTCCCGCAGCACTTCGGGCGCTGGCTCGAAGCCTTGCGCGGGCAGCTGCCGCATCTGGGCGCAACGCTCAATGACGATCCGCAGGCGCTGGCCCATGTCCGGGCCCAGATTGCCCGGGGCCTGAAGCTGGACTGGTAGGCCCGGCTCCATCCCGCGAGAACGCCGCTGGACCCATCCGGGCAAGGGACGGGTCAAGCGGCGTTGCGGGGTTCCGCGAATTCCTGGCAGATCAGGAAATCGGGGTGATCAGCGCACGGTCCTTCAAGTAGGAGCGCAGGTTCTCGATGGTCAGCGAGGTCATGTCGGCCCGTGTTTCCACGGTGCCCGAGCCCAGATGCGGCAGCAGCACCACATTATCCAGCTCCAGCAGCTGGGACGGTACATGCGGTTCCCTTGCGAAGACATCCAGGCCGGCGCCGGCAATGGTTTTCTGCTGCAAGGCCGTGACCAGGGCAGCCTCGTCGATGACCGAGCCGCGGGCGATGTTGATGATGAAGCCGTTTTCGCCCAGGGCCGCCAGGACGCTGGCATCAACCAGGTTGGCAGAATCCGGGCCGCCGGCCGCGGCGACGATCAGCACGTCCACTGCTTCGGCCAGCTCCTTCGCCGAAGCGTGGTACTGGTATGCGGCACCCTCCTTCTGGCTGCGGGAGTGGTAGTGGATTTCCGTCTTGAAGCCCTCAAGCCGATCGGCAATCGCCTGGCCGATGCGGCCCAGGCCCAGGATGCCGACCTTGCGGCCGGTGGCGCGGGTGGCCAAAGGGAAGTTCTGGCCGCTGGCCCAGGTGCCGGCACGCACAAAACGCTCTGCGGCGCTCAGCCCGCGCAGGGTGTCGAGGTACAGGCCCATGGCGGTGTCGGCAACGCAGTCGGTCAGCACATCCGGGGTGTTGCTCAGGAGAATGCCGCGCTGGGCGGCCTGGCCGAAGTCGGTGGCGTCATAGCCCACGCCGAAGTTCACGATCGCTTCGAGGTTCGGCAGCTGCTTCATCAAATCGCTGTCCACTCCGATCTTGCCGGAGCAGACCGCCACGCGGATTCTTGTGCCGTGTTCCTCCAGCCAGGCATTGCGTTCTTCGGCTCCGGGCAGCACGGTGGCCTGGAATTCGTCGGCCAGGATGGCGGCAACTGCTGGGTTGACCGGTCCGACGCGCAGGATCTGGTCTCCGGTAATGGGGTTCTCGTAGCTCATACCTGCATCGTAGGGAGAACTCACTGATGCCGTCCAACATGCAGATTGCATAGATCAATACCCCTTCAGCATTGGTTCCCATTCTGGTGCCTAATGTAGGGAAAGTCACAGGCGCTTCACATCTCGCTGTGGATGCCATGCCGCGATGGCTGCCGCCTGCACCGGCCCCAACGCCTTGACCCGGCCATTGGGCGGGCTGAATATTTGTGGGACAGGCAAGGTGGCGCCGATCACATCCAGCTGCCGATCACACTCGCAACTCGAAGGAAACAATGATGTTCAACGCACAACGCATTTCGAGCCGGGCCCGCAAGCTTTCCCTGGCAGTGGCAGCAGGCGCACTGCTGGGCACCAGCGCGCTGTCCGGCTGCTCGGTGGCCAACTCCGGGGAAGCCGGTGGCGGCAGCGGCGCCCCGGCAGCGGCCGGCGACACCCTGCGCGTAGTCCTGCAGCAGGAGCCACCGACGCTCGAAGCCTGCGACGCCAACCTGACCTCCACCGGCATCGTGGACCGATCCACCATCACCGAGCCGCTGATCGAGCGCAACCCGACCTCGGGCGAGCTGGAGCCGAAGCTGGCCACCGAGTGGAGCAGCGATGACGACCAGACCTTCACCCTGAAGCTGCGCGAGGGCGTGAAGTTCCACGACGGATCGGACTTCACAGCCGAGGATGCCAAGGCCACCATCGACCGCGCGGTGAACTCCAAGATCGGCTGCGATGTCGAGGGCTACGTCTTCGGCGATGACGACCTGGACGCCAAGGTGGTCGACGACTACACCCTGTCGGTCAAGTCCAAGAAGAAGGACCCGATCCTCCCGCTGCGGCTGTCCTTCCTGGAAGTGGTTCCAGCCGAGACCTCCGCCACCGAGAAGGTCCGCGAGCCCATCGGCACCGGCCCTTACCAGCTGGATCAGTGGACGGCCGGCCAGTCCATCGACGTCTCGGCATTCGCCGACTACTGGGGCGAGCAGCCGGCCTTCAAGAAGGCCAACTACCAGTGGCGCTCGGAAGCCAGCGTGCGGGCCTCGATGGTCACCGCCGGCGAAGCAGACATCGCCACCGGCCTGAGCCCGGAGGACAACATCGGCGAATTGGGCGTCGCCTACCCGAACAATGAGACCGTGGCCCTGCGCATGCATGACAATGCCGCTCCGCTGAACGACATCCGCATCCGCCAGGCCGTGAATTACGCCATTGACCAGGAAACCATCACCAAGTCGCTGTACGGCGGCCGTGACAAGCCGGCCGCCCAGCTGGTTCCGGAAGGCGTGGTGGGCCACAACGACAGCCTGCAGATCTGGCCTTACGACCTGGACAAGGCCAAGGCCCTGGTGGAAGAAGCCAAGGCAGATGGCGTGGACACCTCCGCGCCGATCGAATTCGTGGTCCGCACCGCACAGTTCCCGCGCATCCAGGAGCTCTCCCAGGTGATCCAGCAGAACCTGAGCGACATCGGGCTGAAAGTGGATCTGAAGATGCTGGAAACCAGCCAGCAGCTCAAATACCAGGTGCGCCCGTTCCCAGAATCCGATAACGCCCTGATGGTCATGATCCAGCACGGCAACCAGGCCGGCGACGCGGCCTTCACCGTAGACCAGTACATGACCACCAAGGGAGCCCAGTCCGCCTTCGGCAACGAGGAAATGGACAAGCTGATCGCCAAGGCCGACCAGGCTACTGGCGAGGATCGGCAGAAGGACTTCGAGGAGGTCTTCAAGTACCAGAACGAGAAGCTGGTCCAGTTCGCGCACATCAGCCACCAGACCGGCATGCTGGGCATCTCGAAGTCGGTGAGCTACGAGCCGAACTCCTCCTCGGGCGACGAGCTGCGCCTGGCCGAAGCCACCCCTGCCAGCTAGCAGCAGCTGCTGCTGAGCCGGTATGACCACCACACCTAGGGAAAGCCCGTAGTTCCATGCTGACTTATCTTCGCAAGCGGATCATCTCCTCTGCGATTCCGCTGATTGTCGTGATCATCGGCGTTTTCGCACTGGCGCGCATGACCGGTGATCCATCCTCCCTGTATCTTCCGCTGAATGCCACGGACCAGATGCGCGCCGATTTCGCGGCGCGCAACGGCCTGGACCAGCCGATCTGGGCACAGATGCTCGATTACTTCGGCGGGATCCTGCATCTGGATTTCGGCACCTCGATGCGCACCGGCGAGGATGCGGCCTTCATGGCGCTGCGCGCCTTCCCGGCCACGCTGCAGCTGGCGGCGTTCACCATGGTCATCGCCATCCTGCTGGCGGTCATTGTCGGCTCGGCCGCCGCGCTGAAGCCCAACGGGGTGCTGGACCGCATCGCCTCGTTTGCCTCGATGATCGCCGCCTCGATCCCGGACTTCTGGCTGGCGATCGTGGGCATCTGGGTCTTCGCGATCACCCTGGGCTGGGTGCCGACCTCGGGGGTGCTCGGGGCCGGGGCATGGGTGCTGCCCATTGCCACGCTGGTGATGCGCCCGTTCGGCACGCTGGTGCAGGTGATCCGCGGGGCGATGGTCTCGGCCTTGTCCGAGCCGTACATCAAGCTGGCGCGGGCCAAGGGCGCGACCCAGTACCGGGTGGTCGGGCAGCATGCGCTGCGCAACGCGGCGGCTCCGGCGCTGACCGTGGCCGGCGACTTGACCGTGGGCCTGGTCAACGGCGCGGTGGTCGTGGAGTCGATCTTCGGCTGGCCGGGCATCGGCAAGCTGATGATCGATTCGATCCTGCAGCGCGACTTCGCGGTGCTGCAGGCCTGCGTCTTCCTCACCGCGGTGGCGATCTTCATCCTGAACATCATCATCGACGTGCTGTATGCGCTGCTTGACCCGCGGGTTCGCCCGTCGGCGGGCCGGCGCCGGCGCCGTGCGGCCCGGGCACAACTGCAGGCTGCCACTGCGGGCAATAACAGCGACGACAACGATCAGGCCGGTGTCGCGGCACCGGTGCGGGCCTAGCGGAAAAGGGGGAGCAGACCATGAGTGAAACCACCACCACCACTGCTGCCAGCGGCAGCGCACTGCCGTCCAAGGCAGAGGCGCGGCGCGCGCTGCGGGCGGGCAAACCGTCCATGTTCAAGATGCTGCTGCGCGACAAGTTCGCCACCGTCGCGGCACTCTTCCTGTCCTTTGTTGTCCTCGTGGCCATTTTCGGCCCGATGCTGATGGGCTCCATTGCCGTGAAGCAGGACCTGATGTTCATGAACCGGGCCCCGTTCGACCCGGCCAACGGCTGGGAGTACATCCTGGGCTCGGATGCGCTGGGCCGCTCGATGCTGGCCCGCATCGTGGTCGCCACCCGCACCACGCTGCTGGTGGCGGTGCCGGCAGTGCTGGCAGCCATGGTCATCGGCTCGCTGTGGGGCGTGTGGGCCGGCTACCACCGGGGGCGGCGCGAGTCGATTTCGATGCGCATCGCCGACATCATCATGTCCTTCCCCTCCTTGCTGCTGGCCGTTGTGGTGCTCTTCGTCTTCTCCCCGTCGGCAGCGAATATCGTGCTGATCCTGGCCATTACCCGCATCCCGATCTACATGCGCACCGCCCGGGCCGAGTCGGCCGAGCTGCAGTCGCGCACCTTCGTGGACGCGGCCCGCACCTTTGGCACCAGGCCGGCCTCGATCATTGCCCGGCATGTGGTGCCGGTGGTCATTCCGACCCTGCTGACCCTGGCCACGCTGGAATTCTGCTTCGTGATGCTGGCCGAATCCTCGCTCTCCTTCCTGGGCATCGGGATCCAGCCGCCGGATGTGTCCTGGGGCCTGATGGTCGCCCAGGGCCGCCAGTACCTGCAGACCGCATGGTGGCTGTCGATCCTGCCGGGCCTGGCGATCGTGCTGACCGCGGTGGCAGCGAACGTGCTGGCCGCATGGATGCGCATTGCCACCGACCCGGCCCAGCGCTGGCGCCTGACGGTGGACAAGCAGGCAGTGAAATCGATGAAGAAGAGCAGCATCAAGGACGCGAGGCAGGGATCATGAGCCAGTCAACGATTGAGAAGAACACCACCGCGCAAGCAGTGCTGGAAGTATCGGGCCTGGACGTGGACATCCGCACCCCCAAGGGCGTGGTGCGCGTGGTCTCCCAGGTCGGCTTCACCGCACGGGCCGGACGCACCCTGGCCCTGCTGGGCGAGTCGGGCTGCGGCAAGTCCATGACCGCCAAGGCCGTGGCCGGGCTGCTGGACTCGGTGGCCCATGTGGCCGGCGGGCAGGCGATCCTCGAAGGCCGGGACCTGAACCAGATGAGCGAGAAGCAGCGCCGCGCCGTCGCCGGCCCGGTCCTTGGCATGGTGTTCCAGGACGCGCTGACCGCGCTGAACCCGGTCTACCCCATCGGCACCCAGCTGGGCGAGGCGTTCCGCATCCACCGCGGCCTGAACAAGAAGCAGGCCAAGGCCGAAGCCATCGAGCTGATGCGCCGGGTGGGCATTCCGGAACCCGAGACCCGCGTGAACTCCTACCCTCACCAATTCTCCGGCGGCATGCGCCAGCGCATCCTGATCGCCATGGCCGTTGCGCTCTCGCCGCGGCTGCTGATCGCCGATGAGCCGACCACCGCCCTGGACGTGACCGTCCAGGCGCAGATCATGGACCTGCTGGCCACCTTGCGCAAGGAAGCGCAGATGGCGGTGGTGCTGATCACCCACGACTTGGCGGTGGTGGCGGAACAGGCTGATGACCTCTGCGTAATGTATGCCGGCACCGTGGTCGAACAGGGCACGGTAGCCCAGGTCTTCGCCAGCCCGACCCACCCCTACACCAGGGGCCTGCTCGATTCGGTGCCCACCGATGCCCATCGCGGCAGCGGCTTGTCCTCGATCCCCGGCTCGCCCCCGGAACTGTCCAAGATCCCCGCCGGCTGCGTCTACCAGGAACGCTGCCCGCTGGCCTCCCAGATCTGCCGCGACGAGCGCCCGGCCTTGCGGGCTACCGGGCAGGGCCAGCAGGCCGCCTGCCACTTCCCCCTGAACGACTTGGCTGCCTCGGCGCAGAACCCTGCGTCGTCCATGCCCGAAGGAGCCTGAGCCACCATGAACAACATTAATCCTGCAGCGCCAGCGATCGACACCGTCCTGGAAGTCAAGGACCTCTCCAAGACCTACCAGGTGGCCGGCGGGCGCGCGCTCAAGGCTCTGGACGGCATCAATCTGGAGGTCGGGCGCGGACAGACCCTTGGCCTGGTGGGCGAGTCGGGCTGCGGCAAGTCCACCCTGGCCCGCACCTTGATGATGCTCGAGACCCCCGATTCGGGCACGATCTCCTTCGACGGGCAGGACCCCTTCGGGCTCAAGGGCCGCGAGCTGCTGCGCTGGCGCCGGCGGGTGCAAATGGTCTTCCAGGACCCCTTCGCGTCGCTGAATGCGCGGATGACCGCCGGGCAGATCATCACCGAGCCCTTTGCCACGCACAAGGACCTCTACTCCGGATCGGCAGCGCGCAATGCGCGGCTGGGGGAACTGATGGACCTGGTCGGCCTGCGCCGCACCGATGCGTCCAAGTCCCCGCAGGAGTTCTCCGGCGGCCAGCGCCAGCGCATCGGCATTGCCCGCGCCCTGGCACTGAATCCCGATCTGATCATCCTCGACGAGCCGGTATCCGCGCTGGACCTTTCGGTGCAGGCGCAGGTGCTGAACCTGCTCAACGAATTGCAGCAGCGCCTGGGGGTGTCCTACATCTTCATCTCCCATGACCTGTCGGTAGTCCGCCACGTCACCGACCGCGTTGCGGTGATGTACCTGGGGCGCATCATCGAGACCGGCAGCACCGAGCAGGTCTTCGACTCGCCGATGCACCCCTACACGGCCTCGCTCATGTCCGCCTCGCCAAAACTGGATCCCGCGCAGCGGCCTGCCGAGCGGATCGTGCTGGCCGGCGAGCTCCCCTCGCCGCTGGACCCGCCCTCGGGATGCCGCTTCCGCACCCGCTGCTGGAAGGCGCAACCGATCTGCTCGGCGCAGCGGCCCGGCGACCAGGTGCGCGACGAGAGCGGATCGATCAGCCTGGGCATGCCCGGCAGGGCCCCGGAACCCGGCGTGCACAGCGCGCAATGCCATTTCCCGGTCACCAGCGCCCGGGAAGCTGGCCTCGTTCCGGCCGGAGCGTAGCGTGGCCCCCGCCGAGTATGCGATCTTGGCGGTGACGCTCTTTGCCGCGGCCGGACTGCAGGGATCCATTGGATTTGGCGCAGGCCTGGTCGCGGCCCCGGTGGTGGGGATGCTGCAGCCCACGCTGCTTCCGGCCTTTGTCATCTGCCTTGGCGCGGTGATCGGATTGCTCTCGGTGGTGCGGGAGAGGGCCGCCATCGATATCCGGGGCGCCGGCTGGGCCATGGCCGGAAGGATTCCGGGCAGCCTGATGGGGACCTGGCTGGTGGTCATGCTGCCGCTGGAGATGCTGACCTGGGCCGTGGCGCTGAGCGTGCTCGCGGCTGTTGCCGCATCGTTCATCGGGTGGAAGCCCGTGGCGCATCGGCGGTCGCTGCTGGCTGCCGGCGCCCTGTCCGGGATCATGGGCACCGCGACAGCTACCGGGGGCGCGCCGATGGCCATCGTCTTGCAAGGCCAGGAACCGGCCCGGGTGCGCGGCACGCTGAGCGCGTTTTTCCTGGCTGGCTCCGTCATTTCGGTGCTCATGCTGGCCATCGCCGGCCAGGTGCGCGCCGAGGTGCTGATCACCTTGGCCGCAATGTGCCCCGCGGTGATTCTCGGCTTCTTGCTCTCCGGGTGGCTCAACAGGTCTATCGACGCAGCCCGGCAGAGGAAGCTGGCACTGGGCTTCTCGATCTTCGGCTCGGTGCTGCTGATAGCCCGGCTGCTGCTGTTCTAGCGGCGGGAAACGATATTCTGGGATCCCGCAGCTGGCCCCGATCCCGTTGGCACGCCGGCTGAGCCCACAACGATGCGGAGCGAGAGCATGCAATTGCCGATCATGGCGCTGGATGGCGGCCAAACGAGTATCAAGATCCGCGCAGTGGATGGCGCCGGAACCGGCCGCGAGCTCAGCAGCCCGGGGGTGCGCACCGATGAGCCGCTGATCGCCCAGGTGGCTGGCGCCCTGCACCGCGCCATGGAGGAGACCGGAACCATCCCGCAGATCATCGCCGTCGGGCTCTCGGGGCTCACCCGCGCCCAGCATGATGCCAGGGCGCTGCACGATGCCCTGGGCGTCGACGGGGTGCAGCGGGTGATCCTCGCCCATGATTCGCTCACCTCCTATCTCGGTGCGCTTGGCAGCGGGCCCGGAGTGGTCACCGCGGCCGGAACCGGCGTCGTCACCCTGGGCGTGGGAGCCGACTCGGTGGCCCGGGTCGATGGCTGGGGCCACATCATGGGGGACGCGGGCAGCGGGTATTGGATTGGCCGCCGGGCGCTGGATGCGGTGATGCGCTCCCATGACGGCAGGGGAGCCAAGACCCTTTTGAGCCGCGCAGTGCAGGAAAAATGGCCGGACCTGGACGAAGCCTATATCCAGTTGCAGTCCTCGCCCGATGCGGTCTCCGAGGTGGCATCTTTGGCCCAGGCGGTCGCCGATTGCGCGGGAAACGACCCCCTGGCCGCGCAGATCAGCCAGGACGCCGCCCATGAGCTGGCCTTCAGCGCAGTGACGGCAGCACAACGGGTGGGCTCATCAGGCCATGGCCCGTTCCGCGTGGCCGCAATTGGCGGAGTGTTCCGCAACGGCCTGCTGCGTGGCGAGTTTTCCCGCCGGCTGCAGGCGCTGGACCCGGACCTGGAACTGGTTCCCGCAGTTGGCAACGGCCTGGACGGGGCACAGGTCCTCGCCTCGTTGACCAGCGATCATCCGCTGTGGCAGCTGGTCTCCGCCAGCTAGCTGGCAATGCGCTGGGCGTGGATCAATGACAAGATAGGAACGATGATGTCAAGCGTTAAGGAGTTATCTTGAGCTACCGAGTCGGTTCCACGGATCTAGTGCCCGAGGGAGAGTCCCTGCTGGTCAGCGCCAGCGATAGCGGAGCTGCCGAGGACATTGCGATCTTCCATGCCGAAGACGGCAACTTCTATGCGCTGCAAGACGAATGCACCCACGAGGTCGCCTCGCTGTCCGACGGCTGGATTGAAGGCTGCTCGGTGGAGTGCCCCATCCACTCCTCGACCTTTGACCTGAAAACAGGGCGGGTCCAGTGCATGCCGGCCACCGTGGATGCGCGCACCTACACCGTAAACGTGGTTGACGGTGTCCTGGAGCTCGACATCTAAATGTCTTCAGTGCATATCATCGGCGGCGGAGTCGCGGGCTACACGCTGGCCAGGGAACTGGTGCGGCACAACTACGCCGGAACCATCACCATCAGCGACCCCCAGGGCTTGCCCTATGACCGGCCGCCACTGAGCAAAACGCTGCAGGCCGAGCCATTCGCCCCCGCTGCCTGGTACGCCGAGCACGGCATTAGCCTCTTGCCGGAAATGGTAGAGGATCTGCCGCTTCCCGACTCGGAAGACGACTGGGTAGTCCTTGCCACCGGCACTACCCCGGCACTGCTGCAGGTCCCAGGCGCCCAGCACGCCCGCACCCTGCACACCGCGGCCGATGCCGCCGCACTGGCGCAGGTGCTGGACTCCTCGATGTTCGGCCTGCAGGTCCTGGTGATCGGAGCGGGACTGATCGGGGCGGAATTCGCTTCCACCGCCAAGATGCTCGGGGCGCAGGTCACCCTCGTGTCGAATACCGATGCGCCGCTGGCCTCGGTCCTGGGCCAAGACCTGGCCCAGCAGCTGCATGCGGACCATGCCCAGCGCGGCATCAGGACGATCACCGGCACCGTGGCCAGCATCGAAGCAGACCACGCAGTGGTTGACGGAGAACGCCTGGACGCCGAGCTGATCGTCAGCGCCATCGGCGTGCAGCCTGAAACCTCGTTGGCCGCCGCCCTCGGGCTGGGCATAGATGATGGCATCGTGGTGGACGGCGAACAGCGTTCGCCCAGCCATCGGCAGGTGCTGGCCATCGGCGACGCGGCGCGCGTGCAGGGCGCTCGCCGGGCGGTGCACTGGGAAGCGGCCATGGAAGATGCCGCCCAAGCCGCCGCCACCATCATGAATGCGGCACCGGTGCAGCGCTCGGTGCCATGGTTCTGGACCGACCGCCACGAGATGCATGTGGAAACGGTGGGGGAGTTCAGCCAGGCAGCCACCACGATCATCCGGCGCAATCGCCGAGGCAAGATCCAGACGGTGTTCGGCCTGGACCATGGCGGCAGGCTGGTTGCCGCCAGCATGGTCGACGGCGGGCTCATGGCCAAGGCCGTCAAGCGCCTGATCGCACGAGGCATCAGACCGAGCATTGAACAATTGGAAGACCCGAGCGTGGGTCCCCGTGAATTAGGGCGGAACGAACGATGAGCACAGCCGAACCCGCGAAGATGCCACTGGCCTTGCAGGTGCCCACCCGGCGGGTCAGCCGCGGATGGATTGCCGCGGTGGTCACCGTTCACATCGGCATCAACGTCGGCTTTTTTGCGCCGATCCAGGTGCTGCTCGGCCTGCACGCTGAGCAGCTTGATGCCAGCCAGAAGGGTGCCATCCTTTCCTTGGTGACCGGTGTCGGCGCGGCGGTCTCCCTGGTGGCGAATCCGCTCTTTGGCGCGCTCAGCGATCGCAGCACCTCGAAGTTCGGGCGCCGCATCCCGTGGGTCTTCTGCGGAACCATCTGCGGTGCGCTGGCCCTGTTGCTGATGTCGACCGCGCACACCGTGGGCCTGCTGGTCCTGGGCTGGGCACTGATGCAGGCGGCCGGAAATGCGGCGGTAGCAGCCATCTTCGCCGCGATCCCGGACCGGGTCCCGGTGGAACAGCGCGGCGTGGTCGGCGGGCTGGTGGCGCTCGGCCAGACCTGCGGTTCACTGATTGGCGCGGTGATCGGCATGGTTGCCGCTGGCAACCTGGTCTTCGGATATGCGCTGGTTGCCTTGGCTGTAGCCATCTGCGCCGTGCCGTTTGTGCTGATGCGCCAGGATACGCCATTACCCAAGGGGACGCTGGAGCCGCTGAGCGCCTTGCAGTTCCTGCAGAGCTTCTGGATCAATCCGGTCAAGCACAAGGACTTCGGGTGGGCTTGGCTGACCCGATTCCTCCTGTATCTGGGCAGCCAGCTGTGCTTGGTGTACCTGTTGTACTTCCTGCAAGACGCCATCGGGCATCCCAATCCCGCCCAAGGCGTGCTGGTGTTGACGGCGATCTACGCCTTCTGCGTGATTTTCTCCTCGGTCATCTCTGGCAAGCTGTCGGATCGCGATGGCCGGCGCAAGAAGTACGTCATGATTTCTTCGGTGATCGTCGCCTGCGCCGCCGGAGTCATGGCCTTGTCCACGACATTCGCCATGGCCATCATCGCTGCCGTGCTTTTGGGCATCGGATTCGGCGCCTATCTCGCCGTGGACTTTGCGCTGCTGACGCAGGTATTGCCTACCGCAGATTCACGAGGCAAGGATCTGGGCATGATCAACATCGCTAATTCGCTGCCCCAGGTGGTCGCCCCGCTGGTGGCATGGCTGGCTGTGACATGGCTGGGCGGGTACCCGACGCTGTTCCTGTGCTCGGTTGTCGTGAGCTTGCTTGGCGCGGTGCTGGTCCGCAAGATCAAGAGCGTTCCATAACCATGGCGCAGACGGTTTCCTGGCTGATCAACGACGCGCCTTTTGGCGTGACGTTCATTGCCTTTTTCCTCGGCGCCTTCGCCCGGGGGAATGCCACTTACTGGGTAGGCCGGGGGATCGCCAAGGGTGTCGAGCGGACCCGCTTCCAGAGGCATCTGCAGGGCGCCGTTTACCGCAGGGCGCAGAAGTTCATTGGCCGTTGGGGCGTGTTTGCGGTGCCGCTGAGTTTCCTCACCATCGGAATCCAAAGCGCGGTCAATGCCTCTGCTGGAATCAGCCGAATGCCCCTGCGGCGGTACCTGCCGGCGGTGGCGCTGGGAGCGCTGCTGTGGTCCTTGATCTACACCACCGTGGGCATGGCCGTGTTCTACGCCTGGCTGGCACTGGATTGGCCGTGGGTTGTGGCAGGGCTGCTCGCCGTGGGTGCTGTGGTTCTTGCCGTGCTGCGAATGAGAATTCGAAAGCAAGCGGCCAGGGGCAACCCGGAGCCGGAGAATTCCGAAATCAATTGCTGAACGGTCGTATGATGATTTCAGCGATCCTCGATACCAGAGAGCAGGTGCGGCGCCATGTCGTTGAATCTATCGAAGCGCGAGAACCGCACCGTGCAACTCGATGAGATCGACCGCAGGCTGTTGGCGTTGCTCAGCAAGAATTCTCGACGGACCAATAATTCACTGGCCGAAGAGCTGGGGATTGCCGCGTCCACCTGTCTGGCACGCCTGAACGCCTTGCGTGATTCCGGCGTGATTTCCCGGTTCACCATCGAGGTGGATCCACAGGTTCTGGGGCGCGAGCTCGAAGCGCTGATCTTCGTCAAGATCCGGCCTGGCGCACGCCACCTCATGGCAAATTTCGCCAATGAGATGAAAACCAAGCCGGGAGTGCAGCAGCTGTTTTTTCTCGGTGGCGCTGATGATTTCGTCTTGCATGTGGCAGTCCGCAACTCCGCCGATGTCCGGCAGTTCGTCCTTGATAACCTCTCTGCGAATCCTGCAGTCGCAACAACTCAAACGTCTCTGGTCTTCGAGCACGGCCAGGGCCAGGGTGAATTCTAGGCTCAGTGACAGATGGCTTTGAAGCCGATTTTTATCGTAGGAGTCAGCGATACCCGCGGGCATTCTTCGAAGAAATATGCTAAACTTGATGTTCTTCTCTTAGCAATGCTGTGAACCCTTGGCCGTTGAATCGTATTCTCCGGCAAAACCAATAGGGCAGAGCGCAGCAGGGACTATACAGATGGGGAGGTCGAGAAGACGATGAATTTGGAAACTACGATTCTTACCGCAGTGGTGACCCTGATTGTTTTGGCAATCGTCAGCGTCATGATGGTGATCCGCTACAAGCGAGACCACCAAGCAGAAATTCGCCAAGCCTTGGTAGTCAAGGCCCGCAGGTACGGTGTCGCTTCACCGGAAGATCTGTCGAACCAGGATCTGAGTATTCAGATCCGCGAGGCCAAGCGCCAGCAAAAGAACAAGAACAACGATTTGAAAACTGCCTAGGCGTTTTCAAGTGCAGTGAAATGACCCCGGGGCGAATTTTTTTGCCCCGGGGTTTTGCTATGCCCAAATTCGAATGCTTGAGCAGGAGATTTTTGCTTTTGGCTATGCTCCCCGTCACCTGAAAGGTCGATTTTGCCCCAGAATCATGCGGATTGCATCACAGGAGCGTGTGTGGTTCTCGACAAAAGGGTTCCGGCGATAAAACGTTTCAGAAATGATTGTAAGTGCTGGAAAGACGTGATGGATTTTAATGAGGAGCAAAGCAATGGCAACGATCCCACTGGGTGAAGATATTCTCTTGGCGCGCCATGGCGCCAACATCGTGAAGCTTCGCCAGGATCGTAAGAACCGGGAAACCATTGCCTTCCTGCGCGATGGCCAGACCGATTCTGCTTCGAACCTCTTGGCTGTCTCCGCTGGGGTGCTGACCCCTGCCGCGAGCTTCAGCCAGGGCGCTGCAAAGTACCTCAACGACGAAGCTGAAGTCAGCCGCGGTGAAGTGCGCTCCCTGATCAAGATCTCCTTGGGCTTCAGCGCCGTCATGGGGATCGTCTTTGGCGGCCTGGTCTTGGCCCTGTACAAGGTGGGCGGCAATGAAGCGCTCCAGTCATTGGCCTACATGGGTGGCGTCCAGTAGCTGCCTGCTGCACCTTCCGATAGCGAGAATCCAAGGCTCCTTGGGTGCTCGCTATTTTTCTCTTTGCTCCCATAGAACTTTCGCGACGGCGCGCTATCAATAACTCTCGTTTTTCCTCGGGCTCGGGCATAGGATGGCGGCAACCGGAAGAACTAGGAGCGGGCCATGCGTTTTGTTTTGGAAGTCAATTTTGATACCGAGAACATGCAGCTCAAGCCGATGGAGGAGCTCCAGCGCATCTTGAGCGACTGGTCGCAGCGCGTGGCCATGTACCCGCTGGAACCCGGCGCCCAAGAGGATGTCTACGACTCGCAGAATGAAGAAGTCGGGGAATGGGCCATCTTGGGCGACTAGTCCCGTCGTTTTGAGAACCAGCCAATGGCGTAGCCTGCCGCCAGGGTCACCAGCAGGACCAGCCAGAGCGGCGCAGCTGTGTGGATGAGGAAGAACTCCACGCGAACGTAGGTCAGATTCTGCAGGATGAAAACCAGCGCAACGACCACCAGGGCGACGGCCGCCCACTGCCGCGGATTCAATGCGATGCGCCGTGGCTTGCGATCCTCTTCACTCATGATGCGCTGCCGGTGCCCAGCAGGCCGGCAATCATGGCCGATAGTCCTCGCTGGAAAGAATCGTCGCTGGTATTGATCTGCGTTTTTCGTTGCGCCGCCACAGCCTGGGTGAAGTGCGGGGTGAGGTCCGTGTGGTTCGTCGTATCAAAAATATCGTGCGGTGCCGCGGTGTCCATTGCGGAGCCGAAGATGAATGATTCCAAGGCAACGATGGTCGGAATGATCTCGTTTTCAGCCAGGCCGTAGTCTTTCAGCGCCTCGGCGACCCGCTCGTACATGCCGAGGGTGCGCGGGGAATCCGAGACCGGAAGCACCGCGATGATCGGGATCAAGGGGATGTGGCGGGCGAACACATCGCGGTAGCTCGTCGCCCAATGCACCAGGGCTTCCTTGAGCGGTTCGGCATCAAAAATTGTGGTGTCGATATCGGTCATGACCAATTCCTGGATCCACTGCATCAAATCATGTTTTGAGTCCACGTGGTTGTACAGGGCCGACGGCGAGACCCCCAGTGACTTGGCCAGACGCTGCATGGTCAGGGACTCGTACCCGCTGTCGGAAACCAGTTCTAGCGCGTTCGCGGTGATGCGTTCGCGAGTGAGTACCGCTTTGCGCGGTCTGCCAGCGCGCCGGGTGCCCGATTCGGTCATGCGTTTCACTTCCTGACGTGGGTTGCTTCACAAGTCGATGTTCTTCCCCTATGCTATATGACAAGTAAATGAACTGAATTCATTTTATTGTTTGAGGGAGCTGTTCATGGAACATCTGGAACGCGACGTAGTAGTCATCGGTGCCGGCCCATCGGGCCTGACCGCAGCCTACGAGCTGAACAAGGCAGGCAAATCCGTAGCCGTGCTCGAAGCCCGCGACCGCGTCGGCGGACGCACCTGGACCGACGTCATGGACGGGGCCACCATCGAAATCGGAGGCCAATGGATCAGCCCGGACCAGTCCGGGCTCTATTCGCTGATCGAAGAGCTGGGCATCGAAACCTTCGAACGCTACAAGGCAGGCAAGAGCGTCTACCTCAACGAGCAGGGCGAAGCCGTCATCTACTCCGGCGAGGACTTCCCTGTCGCGCAGAACACCGTGGCGCAGATGAACAAGCTGATCGGCCTCATGAATGATTTGGCCGCGCAGATGAATCCGGATAAGCCATGGGAGCACCCGCAGGCAGAAGAACTGGACAAGATCTCCTTCCACCACTTCCTGCGCCAGAACTCGAACGACGAGCTGGCTTGCAATAACGTGGGGCTGTTCATTGCCGGCGGCATGCTCACCAAGCCAGCCCACACCTTCTCCGCGCTGCAAGCAGTGCTGATGGCCTCCTCGGCAGGATCCTTCGACAACCTGGTTGATGAAGACTTCATCCTTGACCGCCGCATTGTGGGCACCATGCAGGGAGTATCCAAGACCGTCGCCGCGCGCCTGGGCGAGGGCATCGTCTTCCTGGACAACCCCGTGCTCAAGCTGGAATGGTTTGACGGCGGAGTGGTGGCCCATGGCCAGTCGGTAACCGTTTCTGCCAAAAAGGTAGTGGTGGCCATTCCTCCCAACCTGTACTCCCGCATCAGCTACATTCCAGCACTGCCGCGCAAGCAGCACGTCACCCACCAGCACCAGTCCATGGGCCTGGTCATCAAGGTCCACGCCGTATACGACACCCCGTTCTGGCGCGAAGAAGGGCTCTCGGGAACCTGCTTTGGCCCCGACGCGCTGGTCCAGGAACTCTACGACAACACCTACATCGGCGAAAGCACCGGAACCCTGGTGGGCTTCATCTCGGATGCCAAGGCCGATGCCATGTGGGAACTGGATGACGAGGCCCGCCGTGCCGCCATTCTCAAGGGCATCGCCGCCTACCTGGGCGAAAAAGCGCTGGATCCGAAGGTCTTCTACCTTTCGGATTTCGCCGCCGAGGAATGGACCCGCGGCGCCTACGCCACCAGCTACGACCTCGGTGGCCTGCACCGGTTTGGGCCGGCGCAGAACCAGAACATCGGCCCCATCTATTTCTCCTCATCGGACCTGGCTGGCGAAGGATTCCAGCATGTGGATGGCGCGGTGCGCATGGGGCGCCGCTCCGCGGCGCGCATCATCGCCGAGCTGGACGGAACCAGCTATGACGAGAGCTACGACGGCGTGCAGACACTGACCATCATCGAGGACAAGGTCAGCGCCTAGACCATGAAATTGCTCGTAGGCTACACCGCAGATGACCGCGGCGCCGAAGCCATTGAACTGGCCAGCGCCCTGGTATCCGGGACCCCCGGCGCGGCCTTGCAGATCGCCATTGTCCTGCCAGCTGCTGCACCGTTCAACGCGGTCTACCCGGGCGGGGACCACGGATACTCCAGCATCCTCTCCGCCCAGGTCGACCAGTGGGCCGAACAGGCCCTGGCCCTGGTGCCCGCTGGGATCCACGCCACCGTGGCAGCCCGTTCGGTGCCATCGGTGGCCGAGGGGCTGATCGGCCTCGCCCAGCAGTACGAGGCTGATGGCATTGTGCTTGGCGGACGCAAACGCCACCGCGCGGGATTCTTCCTGCCCGGAGCCATCGCCAACGCGCTGCTTCACTCCTCGCCGGTGTCGGTGTTCATGTCCTCGCCGGCGGCCTTGGAGACCTTGCGGTCCGCCAACGGGAAACTGACCCGGCTGACCGCTTTTGTGGGGGACCGGCCCGGAGCCAAGGACGTTATTGAGCACTCGGCGAGCCTGGCCGCAGCCTGCTCGTTGCCGTTGCGCGTGGTCACTCTGGTCTTGCCCTTCGACGTCCAAGACCCGGAACGGGATCTGGAAGGGCATGTGGAGAACACCCGTTCCTACCTGGCCGAGCTGACCCGGTCCATGGATTTGGAAGCCAGCATCGAAGTGGTGGTTGGCCGGAACCTGGATGAAGCCACCGGGCAGCTCTCCTGGCAAGGCGGCGATCTCGCTTTGCTCGGCTCGGCGCGGCTGGCCGCAGCCCGCAGGCTCTTCATCGGGCCCAAGGCCCAAAGAATTCTCGGCAAGCTGTCGGTCCCCATGGGAGTTGTCCCCAATCCAGGATCCAGCAGCTAGCCGTTTCGGCTTGTCCGGCTTCCGGCCCCTTCATATTTCAGACCCCCTGGTGGAAAGGTGGCGCGGTACTTCTGACCGACGCGCTCACGCCTCACTAAAGCTAAAGGTAAACCAACATGTCGCAAGACCTGAGGCAGGATAACCATCCTGCAGCCGCCGAGAGCGGCTTGCACGAAAAAGGCCTCTCCAAGGGCACCGTCGGTGTTCTTGGCCTGGTGGTCATCGGAATTTCCAGCATTGCCCCGGCCTACACCCTCACCGCAGGCCTGGGCGCAACCGTGGCAGAGGTAGGCACCAGCCTGCCGGCCATCCTGCTGGCTGGATTCCTGCCCATGCTGCTGGTAGCACTGGGCTACCGCGAGCTGAATAATGCGATGCCCGATTCGGGCACCTCCTTTACCTGGGCTACCCGCGCCTTCGGCCCGATGATCGGCTGGATGGGCGGCTGGGGGCTGGTGGCCGCGACGGTGATTGTGCTCTCCAACCTCGCGGCGGTCGCCGTGGATTTCTTCTACATCCTGCTGGCGCAGATCACCGGCCACCCGGAAATCGCGGAGCTGACCACCAACCTGTGGATCAACATCCCCACCACGCTGGTATTCATCGCCGCGGCTTCCTATATTTCCTACCGCGGCTTGAACGCGACCAAGGCCTTCCAATACGGCTTGGTTGCGTTCCAGGTGGCCGTGCTCTTGCTGTTCGCCGTCATGGCATTCACCTCGAACCAGCCCTTCGACCAGACGCCCATTAGCCTGCAGATGTTCAACCCGGCAGGCGTGGAGAGCTTCTCGGCCTTTGCCGCAGGCATCTCCTTGTCGATCTTCGTGTTCTGGGGGTGGGATGTCACCTTGACCATGAATGAGGAAACTACCGACCCCAAGAAGGTGCCGGGCCGTGGCGCCACCTGGACCGTATTGCTGATCATGGCCCTGTATGTCGCAGTATCCCTGGGCGTGCTCTACTGGGCCGGCGTCGGGACCACCGGACTAGGCGCCGGCAACCCGGATAATCAGGAATCAATTTTTGCTGTGCTTTCCGGTCCGGTGATGGGGCCGCTGGCACTGCTGATGTCCCTGGCTATTCTCTCGTCCTCGGCAGCCTCGCTGCAGTCAACCATGGTCTCGCCGGCACGCACCCTGCTGGCCATGGGCTACTACAAGGCGTTGCCGCAGAGCTTCTCGAAGATCTCGCCGCGCTTCATGTCGCCATCGGTAGCCACCTTCGCTGCGGCCGCTGCCGCCGCCGCGTTCTACGTCATAACCCGGCTGGTTTCGGAAAACGCGCTGTGGGATACGATCACCGCGCTGGGCCTGATGATCTGCTTCTACTACGGCCTGACTGCCCTGGCCTGTGTCTGGTACTTCCGAGGGGAGCTATTTGCCAGTCCAAGGAATATCATCTTCAAGTTCATGGCGCCGCTGATTGGCGGAGTGGTCCTTCTGGTGATGTTCTTTGCCACTGCCTTTGAATCCATGAATCCCGACTACGGATCCGGCTCGAATATCGGGGGAGTGGGAATGGTGTTCATCCTGGGTGTCGGCGTGCTCCTGCTGGGCATGGTGGTGATGATCTACATGAGGATCACCCAGCCAGCCTTCTTCAAGGGTGAAACCATCAAGACCTATAAATTGCTCAAGTAATGATCCGATGATTCATGAGTAGTGAACCACCCGCGAGTCCATCGCGGGTGGTTCAATAGGTTCATGGCTAACTCGGTACTTTTCATTTGCTCACGCAATGCCGGCAAATCGCAGATGGCTGCCGCATTGATGGACTACATTTCTGCTGGAAAGATCACCAGCTATTCCGCCGGAACCAATCCAGGCACAGGGATCAACCAGGAATCGGTGGCCTCGTTGGCACAGACCGGGGCAGACATGTCCCATGGCGAGCCCAAGGGCATTGATCCGAAGGTGGTTGAGAAAGTCGACCGCGTCGTCATTCTCGGCACCGATGCCCATCCGCAACTGGACCCGTCGGTCGCCGTCGAACGCTGGGTCACCTATGAGCCCAGCGAAGACGGGATCACCGGAGCCGAGCGCATGAATATCATCAGGGATGAGATCGCTGAGCGGGTTCGCGGGCTCTTCCACGAGATGGAGCAGTAGAAATTTCACGACGAATCCTGCGCACCGGTGCCACACCGTGGTGGCTGCCGGGCGTTTGCTTGGTGCTGACCGGGTGGTGCGCCAACCAGTACGTTTCCCTGATCAACTGGTACCAGCAATTTCGTGACCTGAGCGAAGTCGAGGCCATGCTGGTCATGGGCAGCTATCTCGTGGGCATGATTCCTGCGCTGGCCTTCGGCGGCCCGCTGGCGGATCGCCTCGGACGCAAGCTCTTTTCACTGATCGCTTTGAGCAGTTCCATTGTCGGATCCTTGATCATGGCTGCTGGAGCGTTGAACGTTGCCGGGCTTTATGCGGGCCGCGTCTTCAGCGGGCTCGGAATGGGGCTGGCCATGGTGGCTATCACCAGCTGGGTCAAATTGCTCAGCCCTGGTCCAGCTGGCGCTACCCGTGCGGCACTATGCACATCCCTCGGATTCGCGGTGGGGCCGATCGTTTCCGGCGCCATCGTCGGTTTTAGCGCACACCCCGAGATTGCGTATCTGGTTCATGCGCTCACCACTATTGCCTGGCTGGTTTTGCTTGTTGTGGCCTCCGAGGAACCCCGGATTCAACTACAGGAGGCCACCGCTACCGGCAGTGAAACAACGCTGGAAAACCGGCGCCGGTTCAACCGCGTGGTTTTGCCTTCCGCTCCGTGGGTCTTTGGCATGGCCGCCACCGGTTTCGCGGTAGTCCCGGCATTAAGCGATGGCCCTGGAGGATCTAGCCTGCTCTACTCCACCGTCGCGGTCGCCGTGACCATGGGGATGGGGACCATCATCCAGCCGTTCGTCCGGCGGTACAACGATGTCCGCAAGATTTCATTGCTGATCGCTGGCTTGGTGACGGCGCTGGCCGCCCTGCTGTTGATGATTGCCGTCTCGTTGACCGGCTCCGAGCTGCTGGGAGTCGTTGCGTTTATTGTTTCCGGGTCAGCCAATGGCATTTTGCTGGTGGCAGGGCTGAGCCAGGTGCTGGATCTGGCCGGTTCGGCGGATGTCGGCAAACTGACCGGGCGCTTTTACATGGTTTGTTTTGTTGGCTTTACGTTCCCGACGCTATTTGCCTCGTGGCGCCTTATTGCCGACCCGGTGCTGTTCATCGCTATCCTGGCGTTGCTGTGCCTGGCATCAATCGCACTGGTCTATCGTTCCCGCGGTCACCTGCCGAGAGCCGGGCTGGAGGAAGTCAGCAGGTAACTGCTGGCTTTGAGCTAGTGCTGGTCTTTGCTCAGTTTCTTCAAGAGTTCGGTCGTGCGGTAGGGAATAACATCACGCAAGATCATCGAGGTGGACGTACGGGTAATGCCGGGGCAGAGGCGGATTTCCTCGCTGACGCGGTACAGGTCATCGGGGTCCGTAGCGGAGACCCGAATCAAAAGGTCAGTATCGCCCGCTGGAGCAACGCATTCGAGGACTTCGGGAATCTGGCGTAATGCGGCAATGGCATCATTGAGCGCAGCCTGGTTCAGTTCGGCACTCACAAAGGCGCTGACACCGCGACCCATGGATGCAGGCAAGATGCGGGCGGTGTTCGGACGCAACGCTCCGGAGTGGGCCAAGCGCTCCAAGCGGGTTTGAACGGTGCCGCGGGCCAGGCCAAGTTGCTGCGCGAGCATCATGATGGGCACACGGGGGTCGGCATCGAGTGCCAGGAGGATACGCCGGTCGGTTTCATCGAGCTGATACGTATCCGAATTCATGTGCTGGTCTCCTGTGACAGGTTGTGGTGCGCGTGCGTAAGTACCTCCTACAGATTTTAGTCAATATGACCAGTTCCCCCCAAATGTGTTGCGCTAACTGACCGATATTGTTGCAGGCGAGCCAGAAGCAGCCGCTCCGCCAACTGCTATGGCGCGAATCCATGCCGCTTGTCCACAAAGTAGTGCTTGGCCCTCATTCGAAGGCCAAGCACAGTACCCTGTTCCTATGAGGTTTTTGCGTTTGGAAGATGTGGCAGAGGAGCTGAATGTAAAGCTTCCTCAAGTTCGCGCCCTGGTCAAAAGCGGGGAACTGCCAGCCATCCAAATTGGTGGACGGGGCATGTGGCGCGTGGAGCGCGTTGAACTGGAAAACTACATCCAGCAACGCTACGCCCAGACACGCGAAGAGATTGCCAACGACTCGCAATCCTAGAGGTCCGCAGCTTTCTGGACATAGGCTTTCAATGCGTCGCGGACTAGTTCCGCATGGCCGCCGTAATTCTCGGCAAACCGCTCATCTGCGACATACATCTCCGATAATGAACTGACATAGGCGCGGCGCTGTTCCAGATCAGCGGAATCCAGTGGCGTTCCTGGAACCGAACGAAGCCACTGAACATGTCGCGCGGCCAAGCTTTGCGCATCATCGCTATCGGCACGCACGTTCTGCTCTCCGGCGCGGATCCACGCTTCGTTCAATTCGCGGACTTGCTGGAAGAAGCCGGCTTGTTCCTCTGCACTCTTGCTGCGCCACCACTGGTTGGAGTCGTTGTAGGCTTTGGCGCCCCAACGCTGGGTGACTTCTTCCTTGTATTGTTCGTTGAAGCCGTCAAAGCTGGTTTCGGGTTTCATTTCTTCTCCGTTCTCTAATGCTGAAATCGTGCGTTCCAGCGTCGTGATCTGGCGATCGATGATTCTGCGCTGTGCTTGTAGTTGCTGGACATGTTCGGCCAGCGCTTCTCGTTCGTCGCGTTGGTCATCCAGAATTTCGGTGATGCTCTCCAGCTTCAGGCCCATGTCCCTGAGCAGCAGGATCCGTTGCAACCGCACCAGCTGGTTTTGGGTGTAGAAGCGGTAGCCGTTCTGGGCAACATGGTCCGGTACCAGCAACCCGATGTGGTCGTAGTGGCGCAAGGTGCGGCTACTGATTCCAGCGACCCGCGAAAGGTAGGAAATCGAGTATTCCGCGGGTACTGGACCCACCGTTGAATTGTTCATGTTCCTCAAGCTACAGGTTGACGCTACGTCAATGTCAAGGCGTCGAAAATTGCGATGCTGGTTCAAAATGTGATTCAGGCCTCATGGCAAAATGCTGGATATTTTGAGGCTATTTTTCGGTTGATTGATCATATTGACCAGTAGATGCATTGCCGTTTGCGCAGGATGAAGTCTCTGGTGTTCAATGAAAACAGATGATGCTGGAAAGGCTACCGCCTGATCCAGCAATGACCTATCGCGAGTGCAGGCCACCCGAATCTGCATCGCTGAAATGTTTTGGCCATCCATGCCAAAGCGTGGTGAAAGCAAAATTCTGATGGCTCGTGAGCATCCCACCTAGGTGGACGCTCGCGAGCCATTTGCGTCTGCGTGGCCATTTCTGGTTCGTTCATGTAGTGGACATCGATTTCATGGACATGCCCCGTGCCTTTAGCGCGGCGCCGGCTCTGCTCTGGAACAATGAGCGCGTAGGAACACGAAGGAGCACTGTGAGTTCAATGAGGCGCGTCTGGCAAAACTGGTGGATGCAAATTGCCGGCGGCATATTAACTGTGGTTATAGTTGTGATGCCCTGGTTGTGGATCGGGGAAGAAGACCGCTCGATTTTGCCGCTCGCTGGCAACGATGCGCTTGGCCTGATTGTCGTCTCCAGCTTGTCCGCCCTATTGGGCAGTTGGCTAGTGCGTCGCGTGGGCCGCGGGAGAACTGGGTTCGCGGTTGTGACCGCCGTGGGAATATTCCTGGGGATGCTCGGATTAGGGGCACAGGGAATATATGCCACGAATCCTTCGGCTTTCAGCGGGAAACTCACGCAAGCCTCGGTAACTCAACTATGGGTCTTCGGATCCTTGCTGGTCCTGAGCCTGGCCTGGTATTTTTTGAGCGCAAAGTTGCGTCTTCCCGTGGCGGCGCTCTTTTATGCCACCATGACGGTCAGCGTGAGCTATTGGCTGCAGATCGTCGCCTCGCTCATTGCCGGAGCGCAGTCCTACTACGTATACCTTTGGTATGCCGGGCCGTTGATCTTGGGGCTGATCCTTGGATTTGTTGGATTCCTGCGCGCCATCAACCTGGTCTTTTGGGTGGTGGCCCTGGCTTTCCAATGGGTGATGCCAGCCGTGGTGGAAAGTTCGGCCAAAGCAATACAGTCCGAAGCCCAAATAGGCCCGGCAGCGAGCGCCTTCAGCAAGGAATTCAGTGCTTTAATAGTCGAGCTCGACTGGCAAACTCCGCTGATTGTCAGCCTCGCAACCGCCATGCTTACCAGTGTCGTTATCGTGATAGTCCGCAAGGTGCGCCGGCGCTGACCTTGGCAGTGAAGTGCAGCTCCGGCAATCTGGCAATTTTCAGCCCACGTCGCAATCTAGAATGAGTTCATGGATGAACTGCGCGAACGCGATCCCGAAGAACTAGTCCAGCCCATTATCCTGCGCATCGATAAAGAGGATCCTTCTACCGAAGACGAAGGATTATCTGCAGTTTCGCGTGCCGCGGTCATCGCCTATCTGCAAGATCCCCACAACCCGGACTGGCAGCAATGGGCGTCCCAGGCTTTCGCCAAATCGGTTCGCCGCGCCAATCCGAAGATGTTTGCCAAGGTCCTGGAAATGTACCCCGACCAGATGGTCAGCGAGGTGGGCAAAGCGCAGGCCGTCGGCTTGCCGCCACTGCCCGCGGCAAATCTCCCCAAGCTCGTCGCGAAATTGCAGGTCTCTGGGACCGAGCTTCCCAAGAGCGATGAGGTACTGAGCTCCACGGTGAATATCGCGGTTAATGATTCACTGCAGATGTCCACTGGCAAGGCCGCCGCACAGTGCGCCCACGCGCTTTTTGCCTGGCTGGCTGAATCTGATGGCCAGGGGATCGAGGAGTGGCTCAAGGTTCATGCGCCCGTGGGAATTCGGCACTTATCGCGCCAGGATTTTGAGGCCCTCTCTGAACGAGCCAGCGGCCCGGTGATTCAAGACGCAGGCCGTACTGAAATTGAGCCAGGGTCCACGACGGCTTTCGTCTACATTCAAGAACACTAGCCAGCCAAGAAGGTGCTGTCCGGAATGCCGGACAGCACCTTCTTGTTTCTGCTAGACCGCGTTGGTCTGATCTGCTGTGCTGGTCTTATGGGCGAAAACGGCAAGACAATAGAGATTGAGACCGACCAAAAAGCGCAGCGGTGGTCGGGCCGGGTAGACGGTTCTGCTGTGCAGCACCTGCGCTGGCATCAACAGATTGCTGCGCAAAATTCCCAGAATCTGAACGATGCGGTGGCACTGATTGGTTTCCGCTCGGATGCCGGGGTGCAACGCAATCAGGGCCGCATTGGCGCTTCTGATGGACCGGCAGCGTTGCGCGCTGCGCTGAGCCCCATGGCCATCCATAAGCAGCGAGCAATGGTGGACCTCGGAGATGTCGTCGTTGAAGGCGACGAGCTGGAATCAGGCCAGGAGCGCTTGGCCAATGCGGTGGCGCAAACACTGGGCACCGGAGCGTTGCCCATCGTGCTAGGCGGTGGGCATGAGACCGCTTATGGCACCGGCCTGGGGTTATTGCAGCACCTGGCAGATGATAATTCCACGAGGATCGGCATCCTGAATCTGGATGCGCACTTCGACTTGCGGGACGAGGGGCAGCGAACCAGTGGCACCCCATTTCTGGATCTGCATCAAGAAATGCAGGAGCAAGGCCTTGAATTCCACTACGCAGTGCTTGGAATCTCGCGTCCCGGCAATACCGCGGCGCTCTTCGCCAGGGCAGACGAGCTCGGCGTTCCCTACTTGCTGGACGAGCACTGCGAGCCAGAGCAGGTCAGTCGATTTGTCGCTGCTTTCCTTGAGCGCATCGACGTTCTATATCTGACTATTGACTTGGACGTATTGCCAGCAAGCGTGGCGCCTGGGGTGAGTGCCCCCGCAGGTTTCGGAGTTCCCTTCGAGCGAATCCTGGCGGCATGCCGGCAGGTTGTCGCCAGCGGGAAACTTGCGGTTGCCGATGTTGTCGAGCTGAATCCCCGCTACGATGTCGACTCTCGTACAGCACGCAGCGCTGCCCGTCTGATCTATGAAATTGCCCTGGGGTAATTTCGACACAGATTGATTGTTTGACCCCTCAAACATTATCCTATGAGTGAGCGAAGATCTTCGCTCCTGTTGTCTTGCAAAGAGGCAGAGGCAACGGAGCGAAGCTCAGGATATGAGGGCAAGAGTGAAAAAGATGACCGGTCGACGCAGGGCAGCGAGCTGGCTGGCCATGCTTGTTGCGCCCTTGCTCCTTTTTGTCACCGGATGCGCGCCGGCCAAAAGCCAGAATGCTATCGGAACCGGGCCGGCCGACTCGCGTCCTGTGGTTCTGACAACCTTCACAGTCTTGCAAGATATCGCCCAGAATGTCGCTGGCGAGCACCTGCGGGTGGAATCAATCACCCGACTCGGAGCAGAAATCCATGGCTACGAACCGACGCCGGATGATTTGCGCAGGGCCTCCCATGCAGATCTGATTCTGGACAACGGCCTGAACCTTGAAGCGTGGTTTGCCCAGTTTGTCCAAGGGAACTCCGCCCCGCACATCACGGTCAGCGAAGGCATCGAACCCATTGGCATCGTCCAGGGCGAGGGAGCGGGGAAGCCAAATCCCCATGCCTGGATGAGCCCGGTCAACGTACAGCGATACGTTCAAACCATTGCGCAGGCCTTTAGCGAGCTGGATCCAGCCAACGCGTCGGCCTATCGGGAAAATGCCAAGTCCTACCAGGCGAAATTGCAGAAAGTGCAAGACGACTTGGCTGCCGAACTCCAGGGCATACCGCAACGGGAACGTGTGCTGGTGACCTGCGAAGGCGCTTTCAGCTATCTGGCGAGAGATGCCGGACTGAAAGAAAAATACCTCTGGGCAGTCAATTCGGAATCACAAGCCACGCCGCGCAAAGTCGCCTCGGCGATTGACTATGTTCGAGACAACCATGTCCCGGCGGTCTTTTGCGAGTCCACCGTCTCCGATGCCGCCATGCAAAGAGTTGTGGAGTCCACCGATGCGCATTTTGGCGGAACGCTGTATGTGGACTCCCTCTCCGAGCCTGGTGGACCAGTGCCTAGTTACCTCGAGCTGATTACCCATGACACCCAGCAAATCGCCCGAGCATTGAAAGGCCAAGCATCATGAATACACAGTGCAACGCCGATCTGGCCATCAATGTCACCGATGCTACCGTGCATTACGGCCAAGTCCAGGCGCTAGACCACGCCTCGCTGCAATTGGCGCAGGGAACTGTCTGCGGACTGGTGGGAATGAATGGTTCCGGAAAATCAACGCTATTCAAAACCATCATGGGACAGATCAAGCCCGATACCGGAAGCGTCAAAATCAGTGGAACCGATCCGCAGCAAGCCCGCAAAAGCGGAAAGCTTGCCTACGTCCCGCAAAGCGAGGCAGTTGACTGGAACTTCCCGATATCTGTTCGCGACGTCGTGATGACAGGCCGCTATGGCCAGATGGGATGGACCCGACGTGCTAGGAAAAAAGACCATGCGGCAGTGAATGAAGCCCTGGAACGCGTAGAGCTCACGGACTTTGCCAACCGGCAAATCGGGCAGCTTTCGGGCGGGCAGAAGAAGCGTGCTTTTGTGGCTCGCTGCATCGCCCAAGGAGCAAGCATCATGCTGCTGGATGAACCATTTGCCGGAGTGGACAAGCGCAGCGAAGCGACCATCACCAAGCTGCTGCGAGAGGTGGCAGATGAGGGTGGCAGCGTGCTGATTTCCACCCATGACCTGCATGCCCTTCCGGACCTGGCCGATGAGGCGGTCCTATTGATGCGCAAGGTCCTGATGCATGGGCGGCCCGAGGTCGTCCTGCGTGCAGAAAACTTGGCTTTGGCCTTCGGCCTGGACCCGATGAAACGAGATGCATCATGAACCTCATTGAATTGCTGGCGGAGCCGCTGAGCTACACATTCATGATCCGTGCCTTATCAGTAACGATTATTGCTTCGGTGCTCTGCGCGCTGCTCTCCTGCTGGCTGGTGCTCATCGGCTGGTCGCTGATGGGAGATGCCGTCTCCCATGCGGTGCTGCCCGGCGTCGTATTGGCCTATATTGTCGGGGCTCCTTTTGCCCTGGGCGCACTCATCTTCGGGTTTTTGGCCGTGGCGCTGATTGGGGGAGTGCGAGATACCACCAAGCTGAAGGAAGACGCCGCCATTGGAATTGTTTTCACCACGTTGTTTTCCTTCGGGCTGGTACTCATTTCGGTTACTCCCAGCCATATCGACTTAAACCACATCATCTTTGGCAACCTGCTGGGAGTCTCCTCGGCAGACTTGTGGCAGGTATTGATTCTTGGAGCCGTGACCTTCGCAATTCTGATCCTCAAGCGCAAGGACTTCACTCTCTATGCCTTTGACCAGACGCACGCCCACGCGCTGGGAATGAGCCCGCGGTTGATCGGTGCGATTCTCCTGGGGTTGCTGGCCATGACCTCGGTCGTTGCATTGCAGGCCGTGGGAGTGATCCTCGTGGTGGCGATGCTGATCATCCCTGGAGCTACTGCCTACCTGCTGACCGACAAGTTTTCAAAGATGCTGGTCATCGCCCCGGCACTGGCGGCTTGCGCTGGAATTCTCGGGGTGTATGCCAGCTACTTCCTCGACGCATCCACGGGAGGCATGGTCGTCCTCGCTCAAGCGCTGATCTTCGCTGCCGTCTATCTTTTCAGTCCCCGCCAAGGGCTGATCGCCACGAAGCTCGCAGCCAAGGAGCGGCGGAAGTCTTTGGCCGCTGTTCGCTAACGCCACAAGGGGCTGTTACTGATGTGCCGCCCCGGGGCCAGAAATGGGATGGCGGAAGTCTGCGACTTCCGCCATCCCATGATGATGTTCTAGGCACGCCAGCGGAGTTTGCCATTGGCGTCGTATTTGCAGGTGTAGACCTTGCCGGACTTGGCCTTTCCGTGCCTTCCTTTATCGGCCTTCTTGCAGTAGGAACCGGGATGAACGGTGCCCTTCACGGTCGAAGCCGACTTCTTGGGCGCCGCCTTCTTCTGGTTTCCGGCGGGCTTGATTGCCGTAACCTTCGCGCCCTTCTGGTTGCGGCAGGTATTGAGAACCTTGGTCATCGCGTTCTTTTCGGCTTTGGTTACCGACAGCGCGTATTTTTTCTTGACGCTGATCTGGGTGGCGACGTACTGGCAGCGGAAGCTCTTATTCCTGGGCAGCCATTCGGCAGCGTTTTTATCTCCTTTCTGGCGGTTGGCAGAAGCGTCGGCAGCGATGAGATTCAGTGGGTCATTGGCCAGAGCCTGGCGCTGGGCCTGTGACAGTTTCTGTGCCCCTGAGATCCAGGAATTTTTCAGGGCGACAACGTGATCGATGTCGACGCTGCCGGACTTGACCTTCCAGTTGATCTTCTTGCCGGTGTATTTGTCGTGCAAGGTGCCTGAAGCAACGGCGCACTTTTTGCGATCCTTGAACTTCACCTTGGACATGTCCCGGGACAGTGTGTCCTGGCGTTCGTCGCACTTGTCGCGGTCAAAATCTTTCCAGCCGTTGCCGAATTTCTTGTTTCGGTTATAGCCCGTGGCTGGTGCTTTGCCTTTGACCGGAAGAGCCTTGAGCATGTTCAAGGCCTGGGGTCCGTTGAGCTTGGCACCAGGGTTGACCTTCTTGGTCGTGGTCGAGGCTAGATCAATGATGAGGTCTTGATCGGTGGCCGATGGGGCCTGGAAGGTTTCAGAAATCGAAGCCGTTGAGGCGGACTGCCCGGATGGAACGCTGCAGCCGGTCAGTACCAGAATCGCTGCGAAAAGCAGCGCAAAGATTTTCCGTGGCAATGGGGGATTCTTTCGTGCAAGAAGGGATGCAAGTGATGGCCCAAACTTACTGGTGGGGCTCTCAATTCAAGAAACTTGAACCTTCCAGCAAGTACGGTTGCTATTCACTCTAATCCACAATCCGACAAATAAGCGTCGGTCTTGTCCAAAGTACTGCTAGGCGCCGAGAGGCTCGCGTTGAAATGCAGGAAAGCCGCTCGTGGTTATGGAAGATGCCAGTTATTTTCCGGCAGAGACCCAGACAGCGTTGATAGCCCGGGAGCCGAGACTCAGGGCTGTCTTTTTTCCAGCGACGCGCACATTGATCGTTTCCGAGAAATCCTCGGCAGCGCTCACGCTGAGTTCAACGCCCACGCGAATGCCTTGATCGGAAAAATACTGCAATAGCTGCGAGTCATCGTCAGCGATTCGTTCGACGATGACTTTGCTTCCATCGGCAGCATCGCTCAAATTGATAGCCGGGGGAATGCTGATGCGTCCCTCGGCGGTCGGGATGGGATCCCCATGGGGATCGCGTGTGGGGTGCTCGAGAAGATTGTCGATGCGCTGGACCATGAAGTCGGAGACCGCATGCTCCAGATTTTCTGCTTCATCGTGCACCTGGTCCCAGCGATACCCGAGCATCTGGACCAAGAAAGTTTCGATCAGCCGGTGTCTGCGGACCATGGTCATGGCATAGTCCCGGCCCAGGGCAGTAAGCGTCACTGCACCGTATGGTGCATGGTCCAGCAAGCCCTGTTGGCGCAATTTGCTCAGCGCCCCCGAAACCGTGGAAAGCTTCATCCCCGCTTTCGTCGCAATGACGCTAGCGGTCACGGGCTCGTTGGACCACTCATTCAGTCCGTAGATGATCTTGAGATAGTTTTGCGCACTATCTGAGAGCTGATTAACCGACACGCCTTCCATCTTAGCGACCTGAAGTAGGGTGGTGTTGAAGCGGCCGGAGATCCACCGGATAGCTGCCAACTTTAAATCTGAATTATTGGGTTCACTGTCCGGCATTCTGTACGAACTATCATGTCAAACCGCAAAATCAGTAGATGAATTAATGGGCGATAGTGGAGTGGCCGTTTTGCGGTGTTGACAATATTTTCAAGGTAGTGAAAACTGTGTAATCGATTCCATGGAATCGATTACACGTAAGCAAAGGGGCTTATCGGGATGAATGCCGTCACCATCAAAGACGTGGCACTAGCCGCCGGAGTATCTTCGGCTACGGCCTCGCGCGTGCTTTCCGGGCACTCCGCCACCTCGGCCGAATCCCGCGAGAAAGTCGAAGCAGCCGCCAAGAATCTCGGCTTTGTTCCCAACGCCCAGGCCCGCTCGCTTCGCTCCACCAAAACCGACACCATCGCCTTGCTGATTTCCGATGTCCGCAACCCGTACTTCTCGGACCTCGCGCACGCCGTAGAGCAGCAAGCCCACGAAGCCGGCATGATGACTTTCATCGGCAACGCCAACGAAGATACCCAGCAGCAGGACCAGTTCCTCGCCGCGATGCTCTCGCGCCGAGTTGACGGGTTGCTTGTAGTGCCGCAAGGCCTGGACGAAGACGCCGACCACCCCAGCGAAATGATGCAGCGAATCATTTCTTCCGGAACGCCGATGGTTTTTGTCGACCGAACCCTGCCTCAACTGGAGATCCCGTCAATCTCGGCATCCAGCGCCAGCGCCCTGGATGAAGCCATTGGCAAGATCAAAGCCCTGGGCCATCGGCATATCGCATTCCTTGGCGGACCTGCCCACGCCTCCACCGCGCGCGAACGCCACCGCGCCTTTGACGCGGCCCTGGTGTCCAACGGGCTGGAGACAGATCAGAAGCTGCACTTCGCCGGCGACTTCCAGGCCGCCTCCGGCGCCCAAGGCGCCCGCTGGCTGCTAGCGCATGAACTGCGGCCAACCGCAGTGATCATTGCCGATGCGCCGATGGCCATTGGCGCACTGACCGTCTGGCGGGAAGCAGGAATCCAGGTTGGCCCCGAACTGTCGGTCATCGCCTTTGACGAGGTGGATGCGATGCTCATGCACCACCCGCCGATTGCCACCATCAGCCACGACCTGCGCGCGATGGGCCGTGCAGCTGTCACCGCATTGCAATCCGTGATGGCCGGCAGCGAGCCAGAACCCCAAGAATTTATCAGCCAATTCACCGCCAGGGCATCCCTTGCCCAGGCTCCGGAAGCAGCCGGTGCCTAGGTGATGGAAGGAACAAGAATGAGTAACGACGCTCTGCTGGTCCTGGACAAGGTCTGCAAGTCCTTCGGCCCGGTGCAGGTCATCGAAGACGTCACCGTTGAAGTGCATGAAGGAAAAGTCTCGGTGCTGCTTGGCGAAAACGGCGCCGGAAAGTCCACCCTGATCAAAATGATCGCGGGCGTGCACGAACCAGATGCCGGGCAAATCCTGTTCAACGGACAGCCGGTGAGGATCCGTGACACCAAGACCTCCGAGGCACTGGGCATCGCCACCATCCACCAGGAGCTGAACCTCGTCCCGTCGATGACCATCGCCGAGAACATCACCCTGGGGCGTGCGCCGCGCAAATTCGGCATCATCAACCGCCGTGCAATGCGCAAGATCGCCCGTGACGCCTTGGCCAAGCTGGAACTCGACCTGGACGTGAACACCCCGGTCGGAGCACTGGGCCTGGCCCAGCAGCAGCTGGTGGAGATCGCCAAGGCCTTGAGCCTGGATGCCCGCGTACTGATCTTGGATGAACCCACGGCCGCGCTGACCACCACCGAGATCGAGCACCTGTTCAAGGTAGTCAACCAGCTGAAGGACCAGGGCGTCGGGATGGTGTTCATCAGCCATCACCTCGATGAGATCGCTGCCATCGGCGACTTCGTGAATGTGCTGCGTGACGGAAAATTCATCGCCACCGTCCCGGCAGACACCGATGAAAGCGAACTGGTCCGGCTCATGGTTGGCCGGGACATCGATGCCCAGTTCCCGCGCGTGGCCACCGAACCAGGCGAGCAGCCACTGCTGAGCGTTCAAAACCTCAGCGATGACCAGCTCAAGGACATCTCTTTGGAAGTCCGCCCCGGAGAAGTCGTGGCACTGGCCGGCCTGATGGGGGCCGGGCGGACCGAATTGATCCGCGCCATCGCCGGAGCCGACAAGTACAGCTCGGGAACCGTCAAGGTCGCCGGCAAGAAGCTGGCCAGCTTTGATGTCGCGGCTGCCACCCGCGCGGGGATCGGCCACGTGCCCGAAGACCGCAAAACCCAAGGCCTGGTGCTGGATGCGTCGGTGGCAGAGAACATCGGCTACGCCACCATGGCCGCCACCGCCAAGAACGGGCTGGTGGACCGCAAGGGACAGAAAGCCCGCGCGCAAAAGGTTGCAGAGCGCCTGCGCATCCGCATGAGCAGCATCGATGCACCGATCCGCTCCCTGTCCGGAGGCAACCAGCAAAAGGCGGTATTCGGGCGCTGGTTCACCGCAGGAGCCAAGGTGCTGCTGCTCGATGAGCCGACCCGAGGCGTGGATGTCGGCGCCAAGGTGGAAATTTACGAACTGATCAATGAGATCACCGCCTCTGGAGGCTGCGTCTTGATGGCCTCCAGCGAACTGCCCGAGGTACTGGGCATGTCAGACCGCGTCGTGGTGATGAGCCAGGGGCGCATCGCCGGGGAACTGGCCACGCAAGAAGCAACCCAGGATGCCATCATGGCCCTGGCCATCAGCAATGTGCATCGTGAAGAAGAAATGGGAATCAAGTAAATGAGCAGCGTAGCTACTGCCCCGAAGAAGGGCTTCGACTTCAAGGCATTCCTGGCCAATAACGGCGCTCTGGTGGGCTTGGTCATCCTCTGCTTGGCGCTATTTATCGCCACGCCGCGCTTTTTGACCGGGCCGAACCTGTTGAATATCGGCATCCAGGTCTCCACCATCGCGGTGATGGCCTTCGGCATGACCTTTGTGATCGTGGCAGCCGGCATCGACCTTTCGGTAGGATCGGTCGCCGCCCTCTCCGCGATGGGTTCCTCCTACGCCGTCACCACCGCGGGACTGCCCGATGGGCTATCGATCCCGGTCGGCCTGGCTATCGGTGCTCTCTCGGGCTGGGTGACCGGTGCGATGAGCGCCTACGGCAAGCTGCCGACCTTCATCGCCTCGCTGGCCATGCTCACCGTGGTGCGCGGCCTGACCCTGGTCATCTCCGACGGCCGCCCGATTTCCACCAGCGCTTCGGTGTCCTGGCTCGGCGATGACCTGGGCCCCATCCCGGTGCCCATCATCATCCTGCTGCTTTCCGGCCTGCTCGCGGCCTTCGTCCTGAACCGCACCGTCATCGGCAAGAACGCCTTCGCGGTGGGCGGGAACACCGAGGCCGCGCGCCTCTCGGGCATCCCGGTCAAAAAGGTGCTGGTCACCGTCTTCGTGATCTCCGGGCTCTTTGCAGCGCTGTCGGGCATGATCCTGGCCGGGCGCCTGGATTCGGCCCAGCCAACCCTGGCCTCCGGCTATGAACTGGACGCCATCGCCGCCGTAGTCATCGGCGGAGCCTCGCTCTCCGGCGGTGTCGGGCGCATCTCCGGCACCCTGATCGGTGCACTGGTCCTGGCCGTGATCCGCAATGGCCTGAACCTGCTCTCGGTTTCCGCCTTCTGGCAGCAGGTCGTCATCGGCGCGGTCATCGCGATCGCTGTCGGCTTCGACGTGCTGCGCCGCAAGAACGTCAAGCACTGATTTCCCCCACCAACCACCCCTGTTCAAAGGAGAACATCCCATGAAAAAACTGATCCGCACCACCGCCGCCATCACCCTGTCCCTGGGACTTGCCGCTTCGCTGGCAGCCTGCAACCGCGGCGAAACCGCCGCCGACGGGGCATCGGTGACCCTGGCCGTGTCAACCTTGAACAACCCGTTCTTCGTCGACCTGCGCGACGGCGCCCAGAAAGAGGCAGACGCCCAGGGCATCGACCTGTCGGTCGTTGACGCGCAGAACGACTCCGCCACCCAGGCCAACCAGCTGGCTACCGCAGCAACCAACGGTTCGGCTGGCGTGATCATCAACGCCGTGGACACCGAAACCGCGGAAGCCGGCTTGGCCCCCGTGGTGAAGGCCGAGCTGCCGATTGTGGCCGTGGACCGCGCGGTGGGCGACACCAAGATCGCCTCCTTCGTCGCCTCGGACAACGTGGCCGGTGGCGAGCAGGCAGCCAAGGCGCTGGCCGAATCCATCGATGGCAAGGGCAAGATCATCGTGCTGGAAGGCGTGCCCGGCGCTTCGGCGACCAACGAGCGCGGTGAAGGCTTCACCAAGGGCCTGGCAGAGTTCAAGAACATCGAGGTGGTGTCCAAGCAGACCGCGAACTTCGACCGTGCCGAAGCCCTGGACGTAGTCACCAACCTGATGCAGTCCAACCCTGACGCCGTGGGCGTTTTGGCCATGAACGATGAAATGGCCTTGGGCGCCATCCAGGCCCTGGGCGACAAGGCCGGCAAGGACGTGAAGGTCGTCGGCTTCGACGGCACCGATGACGGCTTCAAGGCCGTAGAAGCTGGCACCATGGTGGCCACCATCGCGCAGAACCCAGCAGAACTGGGCAAGCAGTCGGTGCAGATCCTGTCCAAGTCCATCAAGGGCGAAGAAGTCGAAGCCAACGTGCAGGTTGCCGTGGATACCGTCGATGAGAAGAACATCGCCGAGTACGCAGGCGAGTAATCTTCATCTAGCAGTATCAATTCAAGGTACCGGCATCTACTGGACGCCGGGCGAAGAGCAGCAGAAGGAATAACCATGCAGCAGGACATCCAGGTCACCATCGTGGGCTCAAGCAATGTGGACATCACCGCGTTGATGGCACGTCTGCCCGGACCCGGGGAAACCGTGCTGGCAGATTCATACCAGCTCTCGCCCGGCGGCAAGGGGGCCAACCAGGCGCTGGCCGCGCAGCTGGCCGGGGCGGCCACCGAATTCATCGGTGCCGTAGGCAAGGATTCGCATTCCGAGGTCGCGCTGGGGCAGCTGGATGGGGCAGGCGTCAAGCTTGACCGCGTGGCTCGCAGCTCCCAGCCGACCGGGGTAGCCATCATCCAGGTGGACTCCGGTGCGGAGAACTCGATTGCGGTGGTTTCGGGAGCCAATTCCACGGTGACCGATCAAGCGGTCAAGGCCGCCGGAGCCATCGACGGAATTCTCGTGCTGCAGGGTGAAATCCCTGCCTCGGGCATCAAGGCCGCCATGGATGCGGCCACCGATCGGATCGTGCTGAACCTGGCGCCGGTGATCGAGCTGGATCGCGACTACCTGCTCAAGGCCAACCCGCTGGTGGTCAATGAGCATGAAGCCGAAGCGGTGCTACATCAGCTGAACCCGCATCTTGGGCTTCGGTTCAATGGCCGCTATGAGCGACTTGCAGCGATGCTCATCGAGGAGGGAATCACGAGCGTGGTCATTACCCTCGGCGCGTCGGGGTGCCTGGTGGCGGACAAATTCCCTGCAGAAAATGGCGGGGCCCAAGTGCGCCCGTTGCCAGCAGCCAAAGTCAAAGCCGTGGATACCACCGGTGCCGGCGATGCCTTTACCGGCGCCTTGGCTGCACGGCTGGCCAACGGCGAGGACCTGGTTCAGGCAGCCGAATTCGCCGGCAAGTTCGCGGCGCTGACAGTGCAAGCCCACGGAGCCCAGGCATCCTACCCGCGATCCCTTGAGAACCTCTAAAGAACCAACCGGGCAAGACCAAGAAGGAAGCCTTCGTGCTGAAATCCGAAATTCTCAACGCGCCATTGCTTGGCGCGCTGGCCACCTGTGGCCACACCGATACCGTGGTCATCGCCGACTGCGGCCTGCCCATTCCTGAAGGGCCGGTAGTGATCGACCTGGCCTTGGTGCAGGGGCTGCCCAGCTTCGAGCAGGTGCTTGATGTGCTGGCCCGCAATATGGTGATCGAGCACAGCACCTTGGCCGCCGAAGCCAAGGACGGCCCGGTCCTTCAACTGTGCACAAGCAGGGGACTGGAACCCGGGTTCATTTCCCACGAGGAACTCAAAGCAGAACTGCCGGCAGCCAAGATCATCATCCGCACCGGCGAATCGACCCCCTATGCCAACGTGATCCTGCACTGCGGGGTCGCCTTCTAGGCTGGCCGAGCTAGCTTGCAGCCAAGTGCTGTTCCTCCAGCAATGCCGTCAACTCTTCAAGGGTTGGCGGCATTGCACCAGAACGGCGAACCGCCAGCGCCCCACCGGCCACCGCCCGTCGCCCCAGATGCTCCAGCTCGGCAGTCGACAGCTCGGCGCTCCCGTGGGCCAGCAGGCCCTGGAGCAGCGATGACATGAACGAGTCGCCGGCGCCGATGGTATCGGCCACTTCACTGCGCACCGCCTTTATCCTCACCTGGTCGCTGCGCGTGGCCAGCAGCGCCCCTTCGGCACCGAGCGTGAGCACAACCAAGGTGGGGCCAAGCTCCAGAATCGCATCGGACACCTGCTCCAATTCGAGCTGCGGGTATAGCCACCGGGCGTCCTCATCGCTGAGCTTCACCACATCGCACAAGGCCGCCATGCGCTTAAAAGTTTCCAGTGCCTTGCCATGCTCTCCGACCAATGCCGGCCGGATATTCGGATCATAGGTGAGCAGGGCTTGCCCCTTGGCCTGGGCCAGCAGGGAAGCCACAGCCTCGGCGCCAGGCTCCAGGAACGTGGCAATGGATCCGGTGTGCACGATCTTTGGCATGTGGTCCAGTTCGTGGGGCGCGAGATCCCAGGTGATATCAAATTCGTAGCGGGCCGAACCATCGGCGGCCAGCACCGCAGTGGCCGAAGCGGTGCGTTCCAGGTTCAAGCATCCGGGCAGCAGCTTGACGTTGGCGGTGCCCAGATGAGCCTGGATCTTTGCGCCGAACTCGTCATCACCCAGCGCGGTGAGCAGCCCGGCATCCACCCCGAGCCGGCCCAATCCGAAGGCCACATTGGCAGGGGATCCGCCGGGGTGGGCGATGCTTCCCTGCTCGGTCGCGACAATATCGATCAGGGCTTCGCCGATGACCAGGATCTCGTGGGAATCAGTGTGCGGGCTGGAAGCATTCATCAGGGATCTCTTTACTGTACGAAGTGTCTTGAGGAAGAAAATGGCGGAGAAATGGGCACTGGGCACGGTGTGTGGTTCCGTGCGCAGTGCCCATGAACAGTGCTGGGCGCCAGCTGGCCTTAGGCGGTGGCGGCACCAGTCATGATGGCTACCGCATCGGTCATGCTGTGCGACTGCGGGGTGATGGTCGCAGCGCACTTGCCCAGCCGCTGGATGTGGATCCGGTCGGCCACGTCGAAAACGTGCGGCATGTTGTGGCTGATCAAGATCACCGGCAGGCCCCGCTCGCGCAGGTCGCGCACCAGCTGCAGCACCTGGTTCGATTCGCGCACGCCCAGTGCAGCGGTCGGCTCATCGAGCACCACCACCTTGGAGCCGAAGGCCGCTGCGCGGGCCACGGCCACCGCCTGGCGCTGGCCGCCGGAGAGGTTCTCCACCGGAACGGTCACATCCTGCAGGGTCGAGATGCCCAGACGGGTCAGCTCCTCGCGGGCCTGCTTGCGCATGCCTTTGCTGTCAAGCATCCGCAATACGCTGCCCAGCAGCCCCGGCTTGCGGATTTCGCGGCCCAGGAACAGATTGGAAGCCACATCCAAGGCGGGGGAGACCGCAAGATTCTGGTACACGGTTTCAATGCCATGGGCCCGGGCATCCTGCGGGCGCTTGAAGGAGACCTGCTGCCCGGAAACGTGAAGCTCGCCGGAATCCGGGATCTCGGCGCCGGTCAGGCATTTGATCAAGGTGGACTTGCCGGCGCCGTTGTCGCCGATCACCGCCAGCACCTCGCCGGGGTAGAGATCCAGGCTCACGCCATCCAGGCCAACGACGCGGCCGAAGGTCTTCACCAGATTGCGGGCCCGCAGGATCGGTTCGCGGGTTTCTGCCTTGGCAGCAGCTGAGTCGGTCATGGTCATGACTTTGCCTTTCGAATCCACTGGTCCACGGACACAGCTACGATGATCAGAATGCCTACTGCCAGGGTCTGGTAAAGCACGTCCAGCCCGGCCAGCGACAGGCCATTGCGGAAGACACCGACAATCAGTGCGCCGAGCAGGGTGCCCCAGACTGAGCCGCGACCGCCAAAGAGGCTGGTTCCGCCGATCACCACTGCGGTGATCGAGTCCAGGTTCAGGTCCAAGCCCGCATTCGGGCTGGCCGAGTTGGTGCGGCCGATCTGCAGCCAGGCGCAGATGGCGAGCACCGCGCCGGCGGCAAGGTAAACGCTCATCAGCACGCGGTTGACCGGAATACCGGCCAAGCGGGCCGCTTCCTTGTCATCGCCCACCGCGTAGACGTGGCGTCCCCAGGCGGTCCTGCCCAGGATGTAGGCGATCACCAGGTACAGGGCCAGCATTACGATCACGCCGGCCGAAATGCGCACCGAACCGATCGGGAAGGTGGTGCCGGTCCAGGTCAGCAGGCCCGGCATATCGCTGCCGCGCACGGTGGCGCCGTGGGAATACAGCAAGGTCAAGGCCAGATACACATTGAGCGTACCGAGGGTGACGATGAACGGCGGCAGCTTGAGCCTGGTGACCAGGAAGCCGTTGATTGCACCTGTCGCAAGACCAGCCAGCAGACCGATCAGCAGGGCCACAAGGGCCGGAATTCCCTGATTTACAGCCGTCTGCGCCATGACCATCGATGCCAAGATCATGCCGGCACCCACCGACAAATCAATGCCGGCGGTGAGAATGACCAGGGTCTGGGCAATGGCGATGGTGCCGACCACCGAGACCTGCTGGGTAATCAACGACAGATTTTCCACGCGCAGGAAGCGCTCGTTGAGCAGCCCGAAGACGATCACCGAAATAATCAGCACGAGCGCCGGGCTCAATGCGGGATAGCGGTGCAGTGTTTGGCGCACCTTGCCCAGCGTCGTTTGGCGGTCAAGGAATTCTTCGGCGAGGTCGACCTTCCCGGAGTTCGGGGGACTGTCGGTATGTTGCTGTGTCACGATAAATCCTGATCTATTGGTAGGTGCAGTCCTCGGGCGCTACTTGCCCCAGCAGATCTTTGAAGCTTCTGCCGCGTCGATGCTTTCCACACCGCTCATCTTTTCTTCGGTCACCAGCTTGCTGCCGGTGTTGAAGAAGTCCAGGCCTTCGGTGGTCTCTGGCTTCTCGCCGGTCTCGGCCAACTTGGTGATGGCTTCGACGCCCAGTTCGGCCATCTTCACCGGGTATTGCTGCGCGGTTGCGTCGATGATTCCCTGCTTCACATTGGAGACACCTGAGCAGCCGCCATCGATGGAGACCACGAGGGTATCCTTCTCCTTGCCGGCGGCTTTCAGTGCCTCGTAGGCGCCGGCAGCAGCTGGTTCGTTGATGGTGTAAACGACGTTGATATCCGGGTTGCCGGCCAGCAGGGTTTCCATGGCGGTGCGGCCGCCGTCTTCGGCGCCCTGGGAAGCCTGGTTGCCGGCGATTTCGTAGTCGCCGCCCTTGCCTCCGGTGTACTTGCCGGACTTGGCTTCGTCGCCATTGACCTTGTCATCGGCGGCGTCGATGCCCATGCCCGTGAGGAATCCCTGGTCACGGGTGTAGTCAACGGAAACGATCTTGTCGTCGAAGAGGTCGACCATGCCGATGACGGCCTTTTTGCCGTCCAGCTTTTCGGCGGTCCACTGGCCGATCTGCTCGCCGGCGGCAAAGTTGTCGGTCGCGAAGGTGATGTCGGCGGCGTCGGCAGGATCCGGCGGGGTGTCCAGGGCGATGACGTAGAGGCCGGCATCGCGGGCCTTCTTCAGTGCGTCAACCACCGATGGTCCGTTGGGGGTGATGAGAATGCCTTTGTCGCCGTCGGAGATGGCGTTTTCGATGGCCTGGATTTGAGTGGCTTCATCGCCATCGGATTTGCCGGCGGCCAGCTTCAGGTCCACACCGCTGGTCTCCGCTGCCTTCTTGGCACCGTCTTGCATGGAAACGAAGAACGGGTTGGTGGTGGTCTTCACGATCAGCGAGACACCGACATTGCCGTCGCCCGATGCGTCTGCAGATGAATCGCCCGAGCAGGCCGAGAGCGACAGGGCGGCGAGCCCCAAGACTGCTCCTGCTGCCAGCATGCGGGTGGTGCGGGTTCGACGAGTGCTGAAACTTGCCATTTGGTGCTCCTTTGCGAGTGGGCTTCTCTGCTGCCCTGACAACGTGATCATGTAGAATGTAAGCTGGATCACAAGCGGTAGTCAATAGAAAGAAGAAAGAATTTGACAACGATGTCAGAACTCAATGTCGGCGGCGGTGCCAAATCCCGCCCAACTATGCGACATGTGGCAGCTTTGGCCGGCGTTGGCATTAAAACTGTTTCACGCGTCATGAACGAGGAACCCGGGGTCTCGGAGTCAACGAGGCAAAAAGTCCTGCTGGCCTCGAAGCAGTTGAATTATGAATTGGATGTGACAGCAGGAAGCCTGCGTCGCTCAAGCAGACGGACCCAAACTGTGGGCTTGCTGCTTCCCAGCGTCTCCAACCCGTTCAGCGCCGAAATCCACCGGGCCATGGAAGATGCGCTGAGCCTCAAAGGCGTTGCGGTTTTCGCCGCCAGCCTGGACGATGAACCCGAACGGGAAGAATCCATGGTCCGCGCGTTCCTCGGGCGCCGCGTTGACGGCATGGTGCTCACGCCAATTGCCAGCAACCAGGCCCATGTAATTCCGGAGCACTCCAGGGATTTGCCGGTGGTCTTCATTGACCGCGAACCGGTGGGGCTCAAGGCGGACGCGGTGGTCACGGACAATGCGGTCGGTGGCGCCAAAGCGGCTCAGCACCTGTACGAAGTTGGCCATCGGAAGATCGGCTATCTCGGTGACCGCACGGACATTCAAACCGCTCGCGAGCGCCGGCGGGGATTCATAGATGCGCTGAGCGAGCTCGGCATTTCGACCGCCAGCATTCCCGTCCGGGAAAACCTGCACGATGTCGAAAGCGCCAGGCTCGCCGCCATTGAAATCCTCACCTCGGAGAACCCGCCTACGGCCCTGTTCTCCAGCCAGAACCTCGTCACCTTCGGGTGCATGCGAGCCTTGCGCGAACTGGGGCTGAACCACACGGTGGCCCTGGTGGGATTCGATGACTTCACGCTCTCGGACATGGTGGATCCCGGAGTCACCGTGATTGCCCAGCACCCGGAGAAAATCGGCGCGCTGGCGGCCGAGCGGCTCATGGCCAGAATCGAAGGCGATGCCCAGCCGCCAAAAACCTACATCGTTGAAACCACCATGATCATTCGCGGCTCCGGGGAAATCCCGCCCGCAGCCTAAGCGCCTCACCCACTATGGAAGGAAAATCCGTGGACCAGAAGACCCTCTATGCAGAATTCACCGTCAAGGAAGGCAGTGAAGAACGCGTGGCAGAAATGATGAATGACCTCGCACAAAAGGTGCGCGAGGAGCCGGGGAACATCCTCTTCCTTCCCTACGTGCGCGAGGAGCGGCCTCGCGAATACTTCGTCTTCGAGATCTACGCCGATGAGCAAGCCTTCCAGGAGCACATCACCGCCGACTACGGAGCGGTCTTCAACGCCGAACTCGCTGAGCATATTGAGTCCGATGCCTCGGAGCTGACGTGGCTTCGCCCAGTTGAATAATTCGCCGTAGCTGCACAAAGCGGCCTCGCTGGCACTGCCCGGCGGGGCCAATTGCCGTGCCTAAAACCCTGTCTGATCTGTAAAAATAATACTTTTTCGGGACTCTTGAATTGTCTGCTGGACTTCGCCTACAGTCCTTGCTGTCGACAACGTTGTCTACAACGTCGCCCTTCAATCAGAGAGTCCAGCAATGCCTCCATGTACTGCGCGAACCAAAAAATCAATCTCCCTTGCCACGGCCGCCAGCCTGTGCTTCGGCGTAGGACTAGCTGGCGCCCTGCCAGCTGCTGCCGCCGAACTAGGCGACGAACCCTACCGCCCCGGCATCCACTTCACCCCGGAAAAGAACTGGATGAACGACCCCAACGGAATGGTCTATTACAAGGGCGTCTATCACCTGTTCTTCCAGCACAATCCCCAGGGCAACGTCTGGGGCAACATGTCATGGGGGCACGCCACGTCCAAGGACCTGGTGCATTGGGAACAGCAGCCGCTGGCCATTGCCGGAGATGCAGAAGAGGACATTTTCTCGGGCAGCGTTGTCGTGGATACGAACAACACCTCGGGACTCGGCACAACCAAGAACCCGCCACTGATAGCCATATACACCAGCGCGTATAAGGAGGGTTCCGAATACGCCGGACTGCAAGCCCAATCCTTGGCCTACAGCCTGGATGAAGGGCAGACCTGGACCAAATACAAGAACAATCCGGTGCTCAACCGCAATTCGGCAAACTTCCGGGACCCCAAGGTCTTCTGGTACTCCGGCGATGATGGTCGAGGCTACTGGGTCATGACCGCTGTGGAGGCAGCAGATCACAAGGCCGTGCTCTACAAGTCCAAGAACCTCAAGGACTGGACCAAGCTCAGCGAATTCGGACCGGCCAACGCCACCGGCGGCATTTGGGAATGCCCTGACCTGTTCCCGCTGGCGGTCGATGGCGACCCCGAGAACGTCAAATGGGTCATGGTCATCAACATGAACCCCGGAGGAGTCTCGGGCGGCTCCGCAGGACAATACTTCGTTGGCGACTTCGACGGAACCACCTTCACCTCCGAAACAACCAAGCCAGCACCCACCATGCCGGAAGGCAAGCTGCTGGCTGGATTCAACGACGGAACCTACAACGGCTGGACCGTCACCAATGATCCGGCCAGCGGCGAAGGAGGACCGTTCGGTGCCAAGCCGGCAGGCGGCACGATTCCAGGGCAACAGGAAGTCACCGGCTACCAGGGCGCCGGGCTGGTCAACTCCTTCCTAGGCTTCGACCAGCCGACCGGCACCATGCTGTCGGACCCTTTCACCGTTGAACAGGATTATCTGAACTTCCTGGTCGGCGGCGGAAAGCATCCCCGTGTCAGCGACAAGCGCGACAACAAGGCCCCGGCAGGCGAGCTGCTTTTTGACGGGTTCGAGGTTCCCGAAGGCTCCGACCTGTCGGACTATGGCTGGACCGGCACCGGTTCCCTGGTCCCCGAAAACCTGCCCTTCGCCGGTGGCGGCAATATGGCCATTGGAAGCCATGTCATCAACACCTACGAAGTGGGAGCTGGCGGCGATGACCAAATGGGCACCGCCACCTCGCCTGAATTCGCCATCACCAAGAAGCGCATCGGCATGCTCATTGGCGGCGGGCACCGGCGCAATGATCCAAGCCAGAAGCTTGAAGTCCAGCTTCTGGTCAATGGCGCCGTGGTCGAGTCCCTGGCAGGCGACAATGCAGAAGCCATGAACTGGAAGTCGTTTGATACCGAGGCGTATAACGGGCAGAACGCCCGGATTCGCGTCGTCGACCAAGCTACCGGCGGGTGGGGACACCTGACCTTGGACCACATCGTGCAGACCGACGAAGAAGTAGTGCCACGCTCGGATGAAACGACAGTCAACCTCGTGGTCGATCACCAGACGGTTCGCACGATTACCGGATCCAACAGCGAGAGCCTGGACTTCGCCTCATGGAACGTGAAGGAATTTGCCGGCAAGCAAGCCCAAATCGAGATTGTCGATAACAACCGCGAAGGATGGGGGCACATCCTGGCCGATGAGTTCACCCAGTCCGATACCGCCGCGCAATCATCGCTGGAAAGCTATGACTGGCTGGACTACGGGCGCGATTACTACGCGTCGGTTTCCTTCGCCAACATGCCCCAGGACCAGCGGATCATGCTCGGATGGATGAACAACTGGGACTATGCCAACGACATTCCGACTTCTCCATGGCGCAGCGCCATGTCGCTGCCTCGAAAGGTGGAGTTGACCCAGACCGCGCAGGGGCCTCGCCTCACCCAGGCGCCGGTGGAACAGGTCGGCAAGCTGGGCGGCAAGCCACAGTACATGGAACACAACAAATCCATCAGCGAGGGAACCCGCACGCTGCCGCAGGCGGCCTCCGGCTCCATTGCACGGGTGGACCTGGTTCTCGACCCGGGCACCGCCAAGACCTCGGGCATTACGGTCCACGGCGATGCCACCAGCTCCACGGTGATCGGCTATGACGCCGAAAGCAAGAAGGCCTACGTTGACCGCCGCAACTCGGGCAATACCGGATTCCATCCCGGCTTCGCCTCGGTTGAGCAGATGCCAGTGAAGCTGAACAGCAATGGCGAGGTGGTACTGCGGGTCTATCTGGACCGTTCGTCGGTTGAGGTATTCGCCCAGGACGGCCAGCGCACGTTGACCGATCAGGTCTTCCCGAACCAGGGGGCTGACCGGCTTGGAGTCTTCGCCCATGGCGGCACCGCGAAGCTGAAGTCGCTGAAGGTCACCGAGCTCGAGCCATCGATGTTCACCTCGGCCACCCGGTAGGAGATGCACCACGGACAATACGGTGGATGCTGCCACGGAGCATAGTGCGTGGCGGCATCCATCGCGCTGTTTAATGCGGAGGCACAGGCACACCGCCTAAGATCGAAAGCATGAGCAGGCACGTTCGAAAAACTGGTGAGCCAAGCGCATTCTCCCGCGTTGCCCCAGAAGCCGGCTTGCTCCTCGGGGCCGGGCGGGCGATCCTGATGCAACTGGCCCATCCGCAAATTGGCGAGGCCATTGCCCAGCACTCCGACTTCGCCAGCAATCCCTTGAGCCGGCTCATGCACACGCTCGGCTACATCTATGCCTTGAGCAACGGCAATGCGGAACAACAGCGCACCATGATCGCCTACGTCAACGGCGCGCATCGAACCGTGCGCGGAACGCGGAACGAAGCAGAAGGAACCCCGGCCTATTCGGCGTTGGATCCGCGATTGCAATTATGGGTTGCCGCCACGCTTTTCGACTCGGCCCGTGTCATTGCCCGGCAGGTACTGGCTGGCGATGGTGCCCACGACGAAGAGCTCTACGAGCAGTACTCGTTGCTGGGCGAGGCCTTGCAGATGCCCAAGGATTTGTGGCCAGCCACGATCCAGGATTTCGACCAGTACCTGGAGCAGGCGCTGGCAGCTCTCAGCACCACCGGCCGGACCCGGCAACTTGCCGAAGACCTTTTTGCCGCGCGCAATGCGCCGTGGTGGATCCGCGCCTGCTTGCCCCTGATGCGGGATGTCACCATCGCCCAGCTGCCAGCGCTGGTGCGCGATCAATTCGGGTATGAACTAAGCAAGAAGGTCCATCGGCGCAACGCGGTGGCCATTGCCGCGGCCCGGATGGCGAGCCGGGTCCTGCCTACCCCTATCAGGCATCTTCCGATGAAGATCATGCTTCGCCACGTCGACCGGATGACCCCGGGCCAGCACTGATCAGCCAGCGTCCCGCGCGCGGGCCGGAAGCAGAATGCGCGGCAATGCCAAGAGCAGGAACAAGGTTGCCAGCACCAGTCCGCCACCGATCCACGCGCCCAGCTGCCAGCCGAACAGCACCTGCAGGACAAACCACACACAACCCGAGACCAGCAGGCCAACGCCGACGCCCACTATTTTCAGCACGATGTGCCCAAGGGCCACCGTCTGCTCTTTGAGACGCTGGCCAAAGAAGTATCGGTGGACTGCTACCGGGGTGATCAGCAGCAAAATCAGCAGCGTGGCAGCAACCAACAAGACGATGTAGATCGTTTCATCGGATCGGCTGAGCATCTCGAAGCGCGCCTGAAACGGCAGCACCACCAAGAACGCAGCGAGAATCTGCACGCCGGTTTGCATGACCCGCATTTCCTGGAGCAATTCGTTCCACTGCCGGTGCGCGGCACCATCACTGGTATCCGGGTGGGACCGTGTGTTCATGGGAGAACTCCTGGAGCGATCTTGGCTGGAAAGCGGCTATTGGCTGATGCCTCGAACTATGCCAACCCTTGGGTCATCTGGCAACAACTGACTAGGCCTGCTCGTCCATACTGTCGGCACTGCCCGCTACATTGGGCACATCGGGCTAGGAGAGGACAGAGGCGATGGCCATGGCGCAAGAAAACAGTTCCGGGGGCAGTCTTCCCGACTGGATCCATTCCGCGGAAGGCTTTGAGGATGTGTGGTCCATGCCCAATCGCGGTCTCGCCTGGTGCGATTGCGGGGATGACCATGAGCTGACCGAAGACTTTGTTTTCAAGACCTTGATTGAAATTGGCCTGGAGCCTTCACGCATGCTGACCCATGAAGAACTCACGGAGCTCACTGCGGCCGTGTGGATGCATGACGAGGTCTGCCGGTTCTTCGAGCTCGCAGTAGAAGAGGCTGCCAAGCCGATCCATGGCGGAGTCGACGAGATCTACCCGCTGCGCCATACCCTGGAGATCGTCGGGTACTTCTCGAAAACCTGGCAAGGATGCCCCGAAGAGGACTGCCGCAGGTGAAACGCGGGAGCGCTGAACCGGCACAACGGCTTGACCGCCATGGAAAATCCTTGCCGTCAAGCCGTCAAGCCGTCAAGCCGTCAAGCCGTCAAGCCGTCAAGCCGTCAAGCCGCCAAGCCGCCAGCGCTGTCAGCTAGCTGCTGCGCAGCTGGGCAAATGGCGGAGTCTGCACGCCGTCGGCGACTGCCTCGGCAGGATCATCGCCCAGGTGGATGATGCGGTTATCGGCATCAACGTGAACCACACTGGGAACGTAGCTGCGGGCTTCGGCATCCTCCATCTGCGCATAGCTGATCAAAATGACCAGGTCACCCGGGTGGACCAAGTGCGCTGCTGCGCCGTTGATGCCGATCACGCCGCTGCCGGGTTCGCCAGCGATGGTGTAGGTTTCCAGGCGGGCGCCATTGGTGATGTCGACGATGCTGACCAGTTCACCGGGCAAGATGTCCGAGGCGGCAAGCAGGTCGGAGTCCACCGTCACCGAACCGACGTAGTGCAGATCCGCTTGCGTTACAGTGGCCCGGTGGATCTTGGATTTGAACATGGTGCGTTGCATGGAATCAGACGTCCTTGGATGATGCGTAGTCTTTCGAACATCAAGTCTACGCTTTGACCTTGTGGCCAGGACAACGCGGCGAGTGCCATCAGGCCTGCGGCCAGCAGCTGGCACCCGGGGTGTCCATAGGTGGTAGTTAAGAAGTGCGTCCCCGAAGAACCGGTAGGTTCTTCGGGGACGCTTGACGACGCCTTGCGGCGACCTGCGCTACAGGTTATGCAGGCAGGTGAGCTTCGAGGGCCTTATGCACCGAGCCATTGGCCAGCAGGTCATAGGCTGCTTCCAGTTCTGCGGAAAGGAAGCGGTCCTGGCCGGGGCCTGCAACCTTGCTGCGCAATACTTCAAGCACCGCACCGGTCGCTGGACCAGGCTTCAATGGGGCCCGCAGGTCCAGGGCGCGGCCGGCAATCAGCATTTCCACTGCGAGGATGCGGCGGAGGTTCGCTACCGAGGTGCGCAGCTTGCGCGCCGCATGCCAGCCCAGGGAAACGTGGTCTTCCTGCATGGCCGAGGATGGGATGGAGTCAACGCTGGCAGGAACTGCCAGCCGCTTGTTTTCTGCCACCAAGCCGGCCTGGGTGTACTGGGCGATCATCATGCCCGAGTCCACACCCGGATCGTCGGCCAGGAATGCCGGCAGGTCGCGGGAGCGGGCTGGGTCGAGCATGCGGTCGGTGCGGCGCTCGGCGATAGAGCCGAGGTCGGCCACGGCGATGGCAAGGAAGTCCAGCACGTAGGCTACCGGTGCGCCGTGGAAGTTGCCGTTGGAAGTCACTTCGCCGCTGGGCAGCACCACAGGGTTGTCAATGGCCGCAGCCAGTTCGCGGGTGGCGACCAGGCGGGCATGAGCAATGGTGTCGCGGGCGGCACCGGTGACCTGCGGCGAGCAACGCAGCGAGTAGGCATCCTGCACTCGGCCGTCTCCCTCGCGATGCGAGGCAACAATTGGCGAGTCGGCCAGGAAGGCGAACATGTTCTGGGCGCTGCGGCCCTGGCCTGGGTGCGGGCGCAGTGGTTCGTGCAGTTCTGCGCGGAATACCTGATCGGTGCCCAGCTGGGCTTCAACGCTCATGGCAGCGGTGGCATCGGCGATGTCCAGCAGCTCATCGAGATCCGCCAATGCCATGATCAGCTGGCCGAGCATGCCGTCGGTGCCGTTGACCAGAGCCAGGCCTTCCTTTTCTGCCAGTTCGACAGGGGTCAATCCGGCCTCGGCGAACAGTTCCGGTACCGGGCGGATATTGCCGTGGGCATCGGTGGCTTCGCCCTCGCCCATCAGCACCAATGCGCAGTGCGACAGCGGAGCCAAGTCACCGGAGCAGCCCAGTGAACCATATTCGCGGACTACCGGAGTGATGCCTGCATTGAGCATGCCGACCATGGTCTCAAGGACGACCGGGCGAACGCCCGTGCGGCCGGAAGCCAAGGTCTTTGCACGCAAGAACATCAATGCGCGGACCACTTCGCGCTCCACCGGTTCACCCATGCCAGCAGCGTGGGAACGGATGAGGGAGCGCTGCAGCTTGGCGCGATCCTCGGGTGCGATGTGGCGGGTTGCCAACGCGCCAAAGCCGGTTGAAATGCCATAAACCGGGGTATCAGCAGATGCCAGTGCATCGATATGTGCTCGGACGGAAGCCAGTTCCTCAAGTACTTGCGGAGAAATGCTGATGCGGGCTTCGTGGCGGGCAACGGCGATAACGTCGTCTGCGGTTGCGCCACTTAGGCCAAGTGTTATTTGAGGAGCGGAAGCCATGGCAATCAAATCCAATCGTTGCGGTACAAGGAAGTCTCTAGCTTCCATTGTTCGGCAGTTGAGATTAGCTGGTGGCCGATAACTGGGTGATGTGTCCGAAATACCGGACGCGATCGACAGGCGATTCAGTAGCCTAGATCCACGCCGGAAAGGGCATCCGGGCCAAGACGGTTCGACTGGCCGGAGTCGTGGGCTGAAGCGTTGTCGTTCCGCCACGCTACCGAGTTGCCAACCCCGCTGGCACTGACGTCCTCAATATTATTCACTGCCACGATATTGCCGTTTCCGGATATGGACAGATCCTTAATGCGGCCGCCGACGATCATGTTTCCAGTGCCTGTGATTTCCACCTGTTGGCAATTGCCGATGAGCTTGACCATCTCGCCATCCGAGTCGAGAGTCATTTTTCCGGTGCACTTTTTCTCGATGGCTTTGGCTTCTATGATTCCGAAGGCCTGAGAGAAGGAATCCCCAGCAGTCTCCTTCGGTACTGTGCCACTGCCTGTTGCTTTACCATCAGGATTCTTGGCGCTCGGGGTGACAGTCCCCTCAATGGGTGGAGTGTTTTTGGCGGGTGCAGTCGTGGGTGAACTTGACGGACTCTGCCCATCATTCGAGGATTCAATACTCACGCACCCGGCGAGGGCAGCAGCCAGGAGCCCGGTCGCAAGGGATAGTCCACAGACTTTGGCGAGGTGAGAATACATGTCCATCCTGTCGTGTCGGCAAATTGTCCCCAGGTTCGCATGAACCTATTGGCTATTGTCCTGCAGTGCGGTCGCTAATGCACGGTCACCAGAAACTACTGCTGGAATAGACCACCAAGATGACCGGGAATTCACGCATATTCTGAGGTCAGAAGACACTGGAGTTGCGCATGAAACAGGCCTACTCTGTATCTATCGACAATACCGTGTGCTGATGCGCGCACGTTTAGGAGGCAATGTGGGAACACGCGTCAGAGAATTCGCCGGCTAGCAGTAGACGTGGACAAGTCGCTGCAGTCAGGTCGGTTCATTTGTTTATGAAAGATCACTGGAGTGAAAGATGCCTAAGAAATCTCTTGGATTAGGTCTCGTTGTTGGCGGCGGAATCATCGTCGCCTTGTTTCTCATGTTCATACTCATCACACCAGCTGCTGATGCGCAAGCCATGACCCCCATGTGGCTCGGAATCATCTGGGGCGGACTTGCCATGTGCTGGGGGCTCTTCAGGTTGATTGTCGGGCCATCTTCCTTGGACCACCCTCACGGTGGAACCGACGCGGGATCATAGGGAATTCTGGCGAGCACATGGTGTTCGCCAGAATGCTGCAACCTTTGCATCACGTGACCGTGACCTGAATGCCTGCTCAAAAGAAGCGAGCTTGATTCGGAATTGGATCTACCCAGAAGTAGCGTTTGGAGAAGTGCATCGGAAATCCGCCGGTGCCGATAACGTCAACTTCAATTCAAGGGGGATGCCATGACGGACATCAAGACGACCACCGCGAAGAAAACGACGAAAGAAAACGCCGAACACGGATTTGTGGCTTCAGAGTCACTCCGAGATGCCCTGCAATTAGTGCTCATCCAGCTATTGGACCTTCAGCTGGTTGGCAAACAGATTCATTGGAATGTTGTAGGCCCGAATTTTCGCGATCTGCACCAAAACTTGGATGAGGTCGTCGGCATTGCTCGTAAGGGGTCCGATGAAATAGCCGAGCGGATGCGCGCATTGCACGCCACTCCAGACGGGCTAGCTTCCACGATCACCAAGTACACAAAATTGGAACAACCTGTTACTGGGGAAATTCTGACCAAGGACGCCGTCGACATGGTTGTAAAAGCGGTTCAGTCCACCGTAGGTGTTATCCGCGACGTGCATGATCCGGTCGATGAAGAAGATCCGACAACGGCCGACATCTTGCATCAATATATTGCTGACCTTGAGCAGCAGGCATGGTTCATCAGTGCTGAAACCCGTCGTCCGTAGAAGACGGGCATCCGTATTCGGTGCAAATGACCCACGCTGACCGCAGAGAAATCGCTGTTCCCCATGTTCAATGGGAACAGCGATTTCTCTGCATGGAACTTATTCTGCGGAAGATAGTTCTGTAGAACCAGGGAACATTGCTATGCAAAGCCAATAGCCTCGGAGTCGGAGACTAGAACCCTTCGCTTTGGCCCAGATCGCCGAAGTCCTGCACTGCGTTTTCGTTGTTGTCTCCGTAGGACTCGCCCACATTGCTGTCGCCGTACAACTGTTCTTCGTTGTCGTCGCCGAAGGAGTCTTGGCTGGACTGTCCTTCGTTGTTACCGCCGTACGATTGCTCTTCGTTGCTGTCGCTGTACGACTGTCCTTCGTTGTACTGCTGCTCATCCGATGAGCCGTACCCGGCGTTTTCCTCGGACTGGACGTTCTCGAAATTGCCGAACTGCTCGTTTGAATCCTGCTCAGACATGATGTCCTCCGTGGGTCGGTCGTTTCTGACGTGATCCACGCTAAGCAAGCGAAAAATGGCCTACAAGGCTTAACTGGAAGCTCTGAGGCATTTGCCATTTCAAGTTAATGCAACGTTCACTGCACCCATGTCAGGGGCAATTTTCAATCACTAAAGGACGGTTAAAGCAAGAGGTCCGCGTGCCTTGCCAGCTGATCAGCAGACAAGGCGCGCGAACCGCCTAATGGACTTATTTGCCCTGCATTGGGATGCGCACGGAACGCTCCGCTGCCACTTCCTCTGCACGTTCGTAGCCTGCATCCACGTGGCGGATGACGCCCATGCCTGGGTCGTTGGTCAACAGCGCCTCGAGCTTGGCTGCTGCCATCTCGGAGCCATCGGCCAGCGAAACCTGGCCAGCGTGGATCGAGCGGCCCATGCCTACGCCGCCGCCGTGGTGGATCGAAACCCACGAAGCGCCTGAGCTGGTAGCGGTCAGGGCGTTGAGCAGTGGCCAGTCGGCGACTGCATCCGAGCCGTCCTTCATGGATTCGGTTTCGCGGTATGGCGAAGCTACCGAACCGGAGTCGAGGTGGTCGCGGCCGATCACGATCGGTGCGGAAACCTTGCCTTCGGCAACCAGCTTGTTGAAGAGCAGGCCGGCCTTGTGGCGCTCGCCGTAGCCCAACCAGCAGATGCGTGCCGGCAGGCCCTCGAACTCGACCTTCTCAGCGGCTGCATCCAGCCAGCGGTGCAGGTGCTCGTTCTCCGGGAACAGTTCCTTCAGCGCTTCGTCGGTAACGCGGATGTCCTCCGGGTCGCCGGAGAGCGCAACCCAGCGGAATGGGCCCAGGCCCTCGCAGAACAGCGGGCGGATGTAGGCAGGAACGAAGCCCGGGAATTCGAAGGCGCGGTTGTAGCCGCCCTTGCGGGCCTCGTCGCGGATCGAGTTTCCGTAGTCGAAGACCTCTGCGCCGGCATCCTGGAACTCGACCATAGCCTGGACCTGGGCTGCCATTGAAGCCTGGGCCTTCTTGGTGAAGCCGATTGGATCTGCCTTGGCTTCGGCGTCCCACTGTTCCATGGTGTATTCGGTCGGCAGGTAGCTCAGCGGATCGTGGGCCGAAGTCTGGTCGGTGACGATGTCGATGGCGAACTCGCCGGCCTGGTGGCGCTTGAGCAGTGCGGGGAAGATCTCGGCGGCGTTGCCGACATAGCCTACGGAGAGCGGACGGCCTTCGGCCTTGGCGGCCAATACCTTTTCCAGCGCCTTGTCCAAATCCAGCTCCACCTCGTCCAGGTAGCGCTTGGAAACGCGGCGGCGCAGACGGGACTCGTCCACGTCGATGATCAGCACCGCACCGCCATTCAACGTGACCGATAGCGGCTGCGCGCCGCCCATGCCGCCGCAACCGCCGGTCAGGGTCAGGGTGCCGGCCAGGGTGCCGTTGAAACGCTTCTTGGCAACTGCCGCAAAGGTCTCGTAGGTGCCCTGCAGGATGCCCTGGGTGCCGATGTAGATCCATGAACCAGCGGTCATCTGGCCGTACATCATCAGGCCTTCGGCCTCCAGCTTGCGGAAGTGCTCCCAGTTGGCCCAGTCGCCGACCAGATTGGAGTTCGCAATAAGGACTCGCGGAGCCCACTTGTTGGTCTTGAAGACGCCGACCGGCTTGCCCGACTGAACGAGCAGGGTTTCATTGTCTTCCAGGTCCTTGAGGGTTTCAACGATGGCGTCAAATGCTTCCCAGGAGCGGGCAGCCTTGCCGGTGCCGCCGTACACCACAAGATCCTCGGGGCGCTCTGCCACCTCGGGGTCGAGGTTGTTCATCAGCATGCGCAGTGGGGCTTCGGTGGCCCAGGACTTGGCGGTCAGTTCGGTGCCGCGTGGTGCGCGGACAACTCGTGGTTCGTGGCTCATGAAGATTCCTAACGATGTAATCTAGCTAACTACTTACATCATTGGCCATCGAGCAGCCGCTGAGTACCTCGCAATCACCGGACTTGTCTGGTATTTCAGATCCGTGGGTTGAGCGTGGTGCTGCGTGGCGCCGCATCCCACGGCGATCCTGTGCGGCAGGCTGCCGGGAGGGACCGCAGGGCAAGGCGGCATCATCGTGTTTCGGCGCCGCCTTCGCTAGCCGGGGATCGAGGGGCCCGCCGGACGCTTTCCCTGAATTCGCGTGGTGATCAGTGCCGCGGTCGAACGGATCTGCTTGAGCAGCTTGTCCCACTGTTCCTCGGGCACCCGGTCTGCCAGGAAGGTGACTGCCACGGCGGCCACCGGCCAGTTGCCGGCATCCCGGATCTCCACCGCGAGCGAGTGGAAGTCCGGGGTGACATCCCCTCGTTCCACTGCGTAGCCGCGCTGCGAGCACTGCTCCAGCTCGCGGCGCAATTGCGCGTAGCCGGTGATCGAAGAGCGTTCCACGCGATCCGAGAAATTGGCCGCGCTGGGATACAGCGCGCGCACCTGGGATTTGGGCAAGGCCGCCAAGATGGCCCTTCCCGAAGCAGTCAGATGCGAAGGCAAGCGCACCCCTACATCGGTGACCAGCGACGGGCGGCCTTTGGCGCGTTCTTCCACGATGTACAAGACATCGGATCCATGCAGGATTGCCAGATGCGCGCTCTCGCCGACCTTGTCCACCAGCTGGGCGATGAGCGGTGCGCCAAGCCGGGCCAGCGGTTCCTGCCGGGTGTAGGCGCTGGAAAGCTCAAAAGCCGCGATCCCCAAGCCATAGGACTTGTCCTCCGGATAATGGGTGACAAATCCACGCTCGTTCATGACCGCGAGCAGCTGGTAAACGCTGGAGCGGGGCAAATCGAGCAGGGTGGCAATCATGGCTGCCGGTGTGGGAGCCTTCCTGCTGGCCAGCAGCTGGAGGATCCTCAGGGTGTTATCCGATGCCGGGACCTTGCTACCCATGTGGCCTCCTTGGCACAGTTCGGATCATGTTCTGCGACAAATTCTAGCGCCCGGCCCCGGCCATGAACTCGTTGAGCTCGCTCAGCGTCGGCGGGTTGGCGCCGGTGCGGGCAACGGTCATCCCCGCGCAAGCGGCCGCGATCTGCAATGCCGCCTCCAGCTCGGCGCGATCCAGCGTGCTGCCATCACGCAGGTTCTGGGCCAGCGGGCCATCAACGATTCCATGCAGCAGCCCGGCCATGAACGCATCCCCGGCACCCACGGTGTCAGCGGTGGGCACTGAAAGCGAGGGGACCACGACTTCGCAATTCCGGGTGCGCGCTTCGGCGCCGCGGGCGCCAAAGGTCATCACGGCCAAGGAAGCTCCAAGGTCCAGCAGATGCTCCAGCACGCGGTCGGTGTCCCACCCGGGGTACAGCCACATTGAATCCTCGTCGCTGAGCTTGACCACATGGGACAAGGAGCTCAGCTTCTCGATATGGCTGATGGCCTTGGCCCGGTCCTCAACCAGGGCTGGACGCAGGTTCGGGTCGTAGCTGCGCAGCTGGTTGGGCGGCGCGGCGAGGAACAGGTCGATCAGCTTCTGCGCGCTGGGGGAGCGGAAGGCGGCGATGGACCCGGTGTGCAGCAGCGACGCCTCGCTCGCGGCCAGCTTGCCCAAGCTGCAGTTCAACTCGAATTCGTAGCTGGCATTGGCGGACTCATCGAGCACCACGGTGGCCGTGGAGGTTGGCGCATCCGACTGCGATCCTTCAGCCAGCTCGACTCCCGAGCCCTGCAGGTGATCGGCGATCAGCTGCCCATGCTCATCTGTGCCAAGATCCGTGGCCAGCGTGACCTCATGGCCAAGCCGGCCCAGACCCACCGCGACATTCAGCGGAGAACCTCCGGGATGGGCCACGGAGTTGACGATGTCCACCAATGCCTCGCCGGCAACCTGAATTGAAACCATGGTTTCGATCCTACGTAACCCGGGCAGAAAATGCTCGCTAGACGTTCAGCCGGTACCCGCGCTTGATCACCGTGCTGATGATTTCAGGCTGGGGCAAGGCCCGGCGCAGCCGGCTCAGCGTCATATCCAACGCGTGTCGCGAGCTGACCTCGGGCAGGGCGGCGCTGAGCTCATCGCGCGAGAGCACGCTGCCGCCGGCCTCGATCAGCGCGCGCACCAGCTCGGCTTGCCCCGGAGTCAGCTCGCAATTCTGGTCCTGGATGGACAAGGTGCGCCCGCGCAGCTGCACCTGGCCATGCACGGTCTGCGCCTGCAAGGTGCCCAGCGAACCCAGATGCTCAACCAGCTGGCCGATCATCGCGCCCATGCGGTGGCGTTCGGGAACCAGCGGATTGATGCCGGCTTCTTCCAGCGGGGAAGCGGTCACTGGCCCAACGGTGGCCACGGCCACGCGCTCGGCCAAGGAACGCTGCAGGGCGGGGAGCCGATTGCGCGCATTGGCGGCGGCAAATAGCGCGTGCACGCTCGGTGCGCTGGTGAAGGTCACCGCGTCGAAGTGCGCCGCGCACAAGCCCTCCACCAAAGCCGAAATCCCGGTGTCGCTGCTGGTGTCCTGCCAGCGGTAGGGCTCGACCTTGATCACCCGCCGCGCCCCGAATTCGCGCATCTGCTGCGGCATCCCATGATCCGAGTCGGCGTGCAGCTGCAGGGCCACGGTGGCTGAAGCAAGCTTGCCCTTGAGCATCTCAAGCAGCGAAGAGCTGCGCCCGTCCTTGGCCACGCCGGCCGGCTCCAGGCCCAGCGCCCGCACCGACCCATGGGCCTTGGACCCGCGCACATAGAGGTCGGACTGGCTGAAGGCGGAGATCAACTCGTCGCCGATCCCGGCCGCCTCGGCGGTATCGAGCCAACGCCGCAGCCCGTAGGCGGTGGTGATCACCACGACCTGCGGCCGGGCCTCGATCAGCTTGTGGGTCTGCGCCAGCAGCTGCTGCTCGTCATCCAGCGGGGCCAGGCGCAGCAGCGGGGTGTGGGTAACCTCAGCGCCACGCCGTTCAAAAGCTTCGATCAATTCGGCTGAACGCCGATCGCTGGTTACGGCGATGCGGAATCCAGCCAAGGGTTTCGCGATATTCATGAGGCTCTCTCCAAGGCAGGTTCGGTACTGGCGGCCGGCACCGCATCGAGCAAGGACTGCGGCAATTGCGCCACCTCGCCGATGACGATCACGGCCGGATTCGAGTGTGCGCGGGCCACCTCGGCCAGGGAGGAGAGCGGCGCATGGCTGGTGCGCTGGATATCGGTGGTGCCCGACTGGACGATGGCGCAGGGCATGTCCTTGGCCATTCCCACCCGCAGCAGCCCCGAGACGGTCTGCTCGATGGTTCCCATGCCCATCAGGATCACGATCGTGCCGCCCAGCTTGGCCAACTGCTCCAGCTGCTGCTCGCCGAGCGGATCGTGCGCGGAGACCACGGTGAACATGGTGTTCACCCCGCGGGCTGTCACCGGGATGCCGGCGGCGGCCGGCACGGTGATGCAGGAGCTCAACCCTGGAATCACGCTGACCGGGATCTTGGCCGCGGTGGCTGCGGCGACTTCTTCAAAGCCGCGGCCGAAAACAAAGGGGTCCCCGCCCTTGAGCCGGACGACCTTGGCACCGGCCTGCGCCGCCTCGATCATCCGCGCTTCGATCTGGCGCTGGGTGAGCTTGTGGTGGCCGGGCAGCTTGCCCGCATCGATGATGGTGGCCTGCGGCGCCAGGACCGCAAGATGCTCGCTGGGACCGAGCCGATCGGCGAAGACCACCTCGGCCTCGGCCAGGGCGCGCACCCCGCGAAGGGTCATCAGGTCCAAGGCGCCTGGTCCGCCGCCGAGCAAGGTGATCGAGCCGGTGCCAGCGGACGGGGCAGCCCGCAGCACCGGGACCTTGGCCGCGGCGGCCACCTGGTCAAAGCGCTCGGGACGGTGATCGCAAATCACCAGCAGGCCCGCCTGTTCCAGCTGCCCCAGCGCCTGCTGCGCGTCCTCGGCAAACAGGAGGCTGCAGCCTTCGGCACTGAAGCGGTCGGCGGTGGTTTTGCTGGCGGATCGGCTGCCTGCGATCAGCACCATGCACTGGGAAAGCTCGAGGTCTATGCCGATCATGATTGCTTCGATCCTTGCTGGATTTTCCTGAATGACATGGGGTGCTCCTTGGAATAAGTGGGTGCTACCCAGCGTAGGGCTCCAGCTTTTCCCGTAGGTATCGCAAATGTTTCAGGTGTAATAAATCGAATAAAGGTTAACCTTCTGGAAATGTTCGAGTCGGCGGGATGAAACACTAGGTCATTAATGTCAGTAGTGTTGCAAGGCACTGGGCCGGCAACCTGCAAAATTCAGTGAGCGAATACGCAGGAGCTTGCCGACCGATGCCTGCAACGGGCACGCTGGGTGCATGGAATCGCTTTTTGATGACAGCGCCTTGGCCCGCGCCGGGGGAATAGTGCGACCCGGGGTGTGGCATCTGCCCGGCTGGCTCAGCCCCGCCGCGCAGGAATGGATCGTTGCACGCTTTTTCCAGTGGGGACACGGACCCGTCCCGCCCCACCGCACGCACATCAATGGCCATCCCATGAGTGTGCAATCGCTGAGTTTGGGCTGGCATTGGAGCCCGAACCGCTATTCAAAAACCGCCGACGACCTCGGCGGCGCACCGGTGGCGCCGATGGAACAATGGCTGGTGCGACTGGGCCAGAACGCCGTGGCCGAAGCCACCGGCGATGCCCAGCGCGCCGCAGCCTATCTTCCCGACGCCGCCATCGTGAATTTCTACGACCACCAGGCCACCATGGGCATGCACCAAGATGCCGACGAGCGCATTAACGCGCCGGTGGTTTCGCTGTCCATCGGCGACTCGGCAACCTTCCGCCTGGGCAACACCGAGAACCGGAACCGGCCATGGCAAGACCTGCGCCTGGCCTCCGGGGACCTGCTCATCTTTGATGGCCCGGCACGCTTTGCCTATCACGGGGTGACCAGGATCCACCCTTCAACGGCCCCTGCCGGTTGCCATCTGGGTGCTGGGCGCATCAACATCACCCTGCGCCAAACCGGCCTGCAGACCATTTAGGCTTGCCAGCTGGGCTACTGCGCGTTGTCCAGATCGATGGTGGCTTGCAGGGCGTAGTGATCCGAATCGCCGATCGGCAGGCGCTTCAGATCGGACGAGGCCACTCCGCGCAGCATCATGTGGTCGATCCCGAGCACCGGGACGGGGGAGCGCGGCCAGGTCATCGCCAGCCCCCAATCACTGTAGGCCGCCTCGTCCAAGGCGTCCAGGACCGGGGCAAAGTGCCGGTCCGTGCTGGTGGCGTTGAAGTCGCCGGCGGCAATGATCTTCGCTGAATCATCGGCCTGGACATAGCTGGCCAGCGAGGCGAGCATGGCATCGCGTTCATGATGACCGGTAGGCCGGGCCGAAGCGGCATGCACCGCGTACAGCCGCACGTCGCCATGCTCGGTGCTGACATCAACACGCAAGGCGCGATTCCAGCCCAGCCCCAGATCCAGCGGCTGCGCATTCTTCAAGGGGTAGGCGCTCCATACACCCACGGTGCTGACCATGTACCGGTAAGGGTGGGTTTGGGACAGCTCCTGGCTGATCTGCTCTTCCTGGTCCTGTCCGATCTCCTGCAGAGTGATGACCTGCGCCCCGGAAGCGGCCAGTTCCCGGGCCGCTTGCAGCCCAGCCGACTCGTGGACATTTTGCGTGGCCACCTCTAGCGAGGCTTGCGGCGCGTACTTTGCATGCGGAATGAAGCTGCTGCCAAAAAGCACCGACCACACCACCACGGGAACCAGCAATCCGATGAAGCTGGCTCGTCCGCGCACCACCAGGGCAATGACCAGCAATACGGGGATCCCCAAGCCTGCCCAGGGCGCAAGGTTGTCCACGACCAGGCCAAGGCCCAGGATGTCGGGGACCTGCTGATGGAATACCATCAGCCCTGCCAGCGCTAAGCAAAGCAGGACAAAGAAGACCCTCGCGATAATCAGCGGGGCCGAAAGGCGTTGGTGCGATGCATGAGACATAGGACTTAAACAGTGGCACAAAATACTGTGGGAATCGTAATTTTCAGCTGGAGAAGTGCCCCGGCGATTCCCCATAGTCACTACGATGGAAATAGCGCGCCGAGGATGCCGCGATCATGCACCTGCCTAGAATTGAGAACTGAATGACTGCCTACCTATCCGGCGGAAAACTACTATTGGCGATCCTCGCTCTGGCCATGGGCGGCTTTGGCATCGGCGTTACCGAATTTTCGATGATGGGCCTGCTCCAAGAAGGCGCCCTCGACCTCGATGTCAGCAACTCGCAGATGGGCCTGATGATCAGCGCCTACGCCATCGGCGTGGTGGTCGGCGCTCCGGTGCTCACTGCCATGGCCGCGAAGATCCCGCGCAAGCGCGCGGTGCAGCTGCTGATCCTCTTCTTTACCCTCGCGAACCTTTCCTCGGCGTTCGCGCCCGACTACAACACCATGTTGATTACCCGCTTCCTTGCCGGGTTGCCTCACGGCGCCTACTTCGGATTGGCCGGCGTGCTGGCTGGAAGCCTGGTTCCTGGAACCATGCGCGGCCGCGCTATCGCCTGGGTGATGCTCGGCCTTTCGGTCGCCAACGTCATTGGCGTGCCGCTGGTTACGACGCTGGGACAGCAGGCTGGCTGGCGTTCGATGTTCTACATCGTTGCGTTCATCGGGCTGATTACCGCGGTACTGATCACGCTTTTTATTCCGTGGCGCAAAGCTGAACCAGGTGCCAGCATCCGACGCGAGCTGACGGCGCTGAAAAGCCCGCAGGTTTGGCTGGCCATGGCCACCGGCATCGTGGGCTTCGGCGGCTTCTTTGCGGTGTATTCCTACATCTCTCCAACGCTGACCGAAGAATCGGGACTCAAGATCACCTTGGTACCGATCGCCCTGGCGCTCTACGGGCTGGGCATGGTGGTCGGCTCGCTGATTGGTGGGCGCCTCGCGGACTGGTCGGTCTTTGGCGCCATCAAGCTTTCCAGCGTTCTGATGGCAGCCACCATGCTGGTATTCGCGGCGGTGGCCAGCTGGATCATCCCGACGATGATCATGGTGTTCGTGCTGGGAGCCGTCGGTTCGCTATTGATCCCGAGCCTGCAGACACTGCTCATGGATTCGGCGCCGCACGCCCAGTCGCTGGCTGCTTCGCTGAACCACTCGGCCTTGAATGTCGCTAACGCCTTGGGTGCAGCTTTGGGGGCTGTGGTGATTTCAGCTGGTTTCGGCTACCGCGCCCCATCCATGGTGGGCGCAGGCCTGGCGGCCTTGGGCCTGCTGATCGCCATGATCACCCAGGCGCGAGCCAAGAAGATTGGCCTGCTCGTGGGCCGCGATGCAATTGCAGCCCACGAGCACACCGTCGTCGACTAGCTGCTAGCCCTGTACAGCGGAGATGTTGAACATCCACACTACGCCGAACTTGTCGCGAAGCTGGCCGAAGGAGTCGCCCCACGGGGCCTTCTCCAACGGCACCTCGATGGTTGCGCCGGCCGTCAGCGCTTCCCACCACTTGGTTAGAACTGCGTTGTCGGCTTCATCGGTGGCATCGCTGCTCAGGGCGACAGCGCCATTGCTGGTGACGGTCATCTCTGGCGTGCTGTCCGAGGCCATCAGGTGGATGCCGCGTTCCAGGAACAGCGATGAGTGCATGATCAGGTCTGCGGTGGCAGGATTGCCGTCGTTCATGCCTTCCTGGAAGGTCATCATCGATAGCTCGCCGCCGAGTGCTGCATTGTAGAATTCCATGGCTTCGCGGGCATCACCGGCGAAGCGAAGGTATGGGGTCAATCCAATGGCCATGGGGTCGCGCCTTTCACTCAAGATTTAGTGGAACCGATCGGCCCCGAATCCATTCTTACCACCGCCGGCGGACAAATAGAATAGTGCGGATGTGATCAGCGTCTCGGATAGTCGATTTGGTATTTTCCCAACTCCTCCGGTAGAGTTTTATCTCGGTTCAGCGGTAGAAATACCGGCGAGACCAGCTCTTTTGGGGGTATGGCGCAGTTGGTAGCGCGTCTGCATGGCATGCAGAAGGTCAGGGGTTCGAATCCCCTTACCTCCACAAAATCGAATAAAAACCTCCCGGTCATTAACCGGGAGGTTTTTTGTTTTCTTCAGATGCTGAGCCCTGCGCATCAGGAGCAAGCTGGTTAATGATCTGTATTGCGCAACGGAGCGGATTACCGCCTATCGGTTATTGGACTGGTAACCCAGCCGCTGACTAATTTTGCGTGCTGCTGTGACAGCAGCAGAACTCAGTTCTTCCAGTTCGGAGGACCCAACGCGGTAAAACGGGGCAGCGATCATGGCGCAGGCAACCACTTCTGAACGGTGATCCAGAATTTCTGCAGCCACCGCAACTTCTTCCCTTGATGTCTCGCCATAATTTACGGCGTAGCCGCGCTCGCGCACTAGCTCTAAGCGTGCACAATATTCCTCTACCCTCAAACCCGACAATTCGATTTCGCCCGAGGCCAAGAGCTGTGCGCAACGCTCGGGGATTTCGTGAGCCAAGAAAATCTGTACCGAGGCACTGAGCGCTGAACGGTACCGGGAACCCATGACCGAGGTGTGCTTGACCAGGCGGTTGGAAGGGATCTGTTCAACGGAGATGGATTCGCTTCCATCCCAGATATTCAGGACAGCGGTCTCGCTCGTAGAGTCGCGCAATTCCTGCAGGATCGGGTAGGCGACTTGCCGAACGTCAAGGTTAGCCAACAAGGGGCCAGCAATGGCAATGAGTCCTACTCCCAAGCGATATTTGCGAGTTTGCTCATCGCGTTCGACCACTCGTTCTTGTTCGAGAGTTGAAAGTATGCGCGAAATGCTCGACTTATGGAGCCCTACTTGTTCAGCAATCTCCGTGACTCCGATGAGTGGACGTTCCACGGTGAAACAACGCAACACATCCAGTACGTTGACTATCACTGAAGTCCCTCGGGCTTCACTGCGTAATTCGGTCATTTCGCCTCCTTGATCGCTACTATCCTACGGCTATCCCAGCGGTTTCCGGCTGGTCTCGGCCGAGCAGATGACCGCTATCAATGAAATTACGGCCGCGCCCATTAGGTACCATCCCGGCGCCAGCAGGTTTCCACTAGCGGAAATAAGCAGTGTGGCCACAAATGGTGCGGTACCGCCGAATAATGCGTTTGAAACGTTGAAGGAAACCGCGAATCCTGAATAGCGAACCTTGGTCGGGAACATTTCAGCCAAGTAGCTTGGAAGGGTTCCGTCATTCAACGTCAGCATGGCACCGAGCAAGATCTGCACCAGGACGATGATCAGGAAACTTCCTGAATCTAGGGCTATGAAGGCAGGAACAGTCAGCATTACGAACATGATTGAAGCCGTGATCAATACGCGTTTGCGTCCCAAACGATCTGAGAGCATTCCCGTGAGAAAGATGAATCCGATGTAAGTGACCAGAGCGATTGTCGTTGCCAGGAAAGAGCGCGTGGCGTCCAAACCTAGCTCTTGGGACAAATAGGTCGGCATGTACGACAAGATCACGTAGAAGCCAACAGCGTTGAGCAGGACTGCACCAGCTGCGAGAAGCAGCTGACGCCAGTGGTTCTTCAGTAGCGATCGCACTGGTGAACCTTCATTATCAACCGCTTTGGACGCTTCGCGGAAGGCAGGTGAGTCTTCCAGCTTGGTACGGATATATCGACCGATGAGTCCCATTGGCGCAGCCAGCAAGAACGGCAAGCGCCATCCCCAGGATTCCAATGCCTCAGTGGAAAGCAAGCTGGTCAGTCCGGCTGCAAGCAATGAACCTAAGAGCAGACCGGTAGCAGTACTTGCCGGAACAACCGCTGCATAGAGCCCACGCCGATTGGCCGGCGCGTATTCGACCAGGAAAGCCGACGCACCTGCGTATTCCCCTGCGGCGGAGAAACCTTGGACAACGCGAAACAATAGAAGGAGTATTGGAGCGGCGAAGCCAATGGACGCATAGCCCGGCAACAATGCGATGCAGAAAGTGGCTCCTGTCATCAGCAAGATCGACAAGGACAGCGCAGAGCGCCGGCCAATCTTGTCGCCGAGGTGACCCCAAATGAAACCGCCAACGGGGCGTATGAGGAAGGAAATGGCGAAGACTCCGAAGGTCATGAGTAGCGCCGCCTTGGGGTCTTCGGTGGGGAAGAATACCGCAGCGATAGTTACGGCCAAATATCCGTAGGCGGCGTAGTCGAACCACTCAACAAAGTTGCCGATGAAGCTGGCCATGACAACCTTGCGGCGTGTTTGGATATCGATTGAACCAGTTTCGGGAGTGGTTGGCGTGCTCTGCGCAGCGGCAAGTGGTGCACTGCGATGAGAGTTGCGAAGGGGGTTCATGGTGAAGATCCTCTGGGAATAGCGACGAGAAGCGTCTAGCTCTTGGGGTCGCGTCGGTGTTGCCTGATAATGCAACGGTGGGGCGGGTTGTTGTCCCCGCCCCACCATTGTGGAAGGCCCGTTGGCTTAGATGATGTTGTTTTCCGGGCCGAAGCCGAATTTGGTGATGTTCTCGACGCTGTTGTCTTGGCCGATCACCAGAATGTCGTGTTCGCGGTAACCGCCAGCGCCTGGTTCGCCGTCGGCAACAGTGATCATTGGTTCCATCGAGACAACCATGCCTGGCTCTAGAATGGTGTCGATATCTTCGCGCAGTTCCAACCCAGCTTCTCGCCCATAGTAATGCGAGAGAACGCCGAAGGAATGTCCGTAACCGAAAGTGCGGTTGGGCAGCAGACCGTGGGAAATGTAGATCTCGTTGAGCTCTGCGGCGATGTCCTTGCAAACCGCGCCGGGCTTGATTAGTTCCAAACCGCGCTTGTGCACCTCAACGTTGATATTCCAAAGTTCCAGAGATCGGGCGTCTGGTTCACCGAGGAAGAGCGTGCGTTCCAAGGCGGTGTAATAGCCCGAAGTCATTGGGAAGCAGTTCAGCGAGAGAATATCTCCTTGCTCCAGTTTGCGAGTGGTAGCCCAATTATGTGCTCCGTCGGTATTGATTCCGGATTGGAACCAGACCCAGGTATCACGAATTTCTCGGTGTGGGAAAGTTCTGGCGATTTCATGCACCATCGCTTCGGTACCAACCAACGCAACTTCGTACTCGCTAATCCCTTCACAGATGGCAGCCTTGATGGCCTCGCCGCCTAGATCACCAATGCGTGCGCCGTGTTTAATGACCTCTATTTCCTCAGCTGACTTGATCATGCGCTGACGCATGGCATCCTGCGAGACATCAACCAGGGTCGCTGAGTCAAAGGCCGCAGCAATTTTGTCGCGGGTTAGACCCGGCAGGAAGTCGTCTTCCACTCCGATGCGTGAAGGTGTCACTCCATTGCGCTTAACGGCATCTTGAAGACCGTAGTAGAAGTTGTCTCGCTTCCAGTCTGTGTACACGATGTTCTCACCATAACTGGTTCGCCAAGGCATGCCGGCGTCAATGTTCGCGGTGATGGTTGTAGAGCTATTCTGCGTCACCACTAATGCGTAGTTGCGCCCAAAAGTCGTGTAGAGGAAGTCCGAGTAGTACTTGATGCCGTGATAGCTCGTAAGAATGACTGCATCCAAGGATTTGGCGGCCATGATGTTCCGAAGGCCTGCGAGACGACGTTCAAACTCGGCGTCCGAAAAAGTCAATTGCTGCTTGGTTCCGTTGTGCAGCGTTTTGAGCCGGGCCAGATCGGCGACGTTGGCGGCGATGTCTACGCTTGTCATGGGTATGGCTCCTCATAAGAAATTGAAAGTTGGGGGAGGCCGGTGCGATCCATTGGATGGCGAGATTCTTGGGAATCACCGGAGAATTTGATTCGTGTTGCATTCATTGCAACGACGTTGCATTAAGATTATGGTTGCGATTTGGTGCTGTCAAGAGAAATTTTTCTCGAGCTCGAAAAATTCGCATAAGTTCAAGTCAAGCGTCAAATTAAAGGTTGTTTCTGACGTGTTACACCTAGATTGGGTGGGGTTTTGGAGCGTGAAAACATGGCGCGAAGGCGCGGAACGGCAACCCAAGAATCGCTGTAATTTGAGCTCGCAGCGTGGAGGAAGCGATGCACGCACAGGGCGTGCAGAGTGGTCGTCCTGGCGGTTCTTCAGGTGATGTTGGTGGGTGGCTATCGAGCCCCATGAGCCTTTAGTTCAGTGGCATGTTTTGAACATGGAAGCCACGGTCGGGGGCATCTGTTCATGGGCCAGACGCAGATTGAACCAACCGCCTCAGGGGTGGAACTGAAGCGGCAATAGTAAGGGTCATGATCGGGGGTTGGCGCTGGTCTTTCACAGCAGAGTACGGTTTTGAGCAGCTTACGGGTGGCGCGTCCAAAAATTGCTCGCAGTGATAACTTGGATTGCGTGGACTCATGCATTTTCTTTTGGAATGCGGAATCTTCTTAGCCCCTGTGGCTGGAGGTAATCTGCCATGAAGTTCGAATATGTAAGTTCTTCACGATGCCGCCATCAGGAGTACGCGAAAGGTTTCCAGTCGCGGCAGGCCGTATCCGGGCGTCCGTTGCATCAAACCGTGTCTTGTTTCCTGGTAGGTAGCTCATCATTGCCATTAGGCGGGAATATCCTCGATATCCGGTGGTTTTTCATCGCCGTTGCGCGGACTGCTCCCCGTGTCCGGTGGCCGGTTGAGCCATTCTTCGAAAGAGCGCACCCAGTCAGCTTCACTCATGCACTGCGGATAGGGTTTATGCGCAAACCCCGTCGCCGGCGGCGCCGTGGATCGATACACCGTTCCCATTCCCGTGTTGATCAACATGGAATGCGGCCCGTGCTTAATGACAATTTCCTGCCAGCCAGGGGTTTCTTTTGCCTGATTGCACAACTTGCACCGGCCATCGGAATTAGTCACACAAGTATGCCCACCTAAATAGGCCTGGGTGACATGATCAATCTCTTCAATTAATCCATCGCAGAATGGCGTGCGGCAATGCCGGTCGCGCATCTTGATGAACTTCTTCATTTTCTCAGGGAAGATCCGCGCTTTGGAGTCCATCGCGATCAAGTCTTTATCTCCTGGAGCCGTATATAACCTGATTAGTTCAATGGTGGCTTCCATGGTCTCGACAAAGGCGGGGGACCGGGTGGCGGCCATCTCGGCCAGGGTCATATTGTTCAGGATCTCCTGGCCCGCAACTAGTTCACGAGCGTACTGTGGCGCAATGGTGCCATAACCCTCAAGGTTGGCAGGATCCCGGTCTCCGAGGAACAGGGTTTTATCGGTCATGACCAATCCCAGAGTGAAAGTGACCGGTATTTTTGCTTCCGGGTGGGTGCAGAAACTTGCGAAGTAGTCCGCTTCGATCTGTGTCCTCGTGCGGGGATCGCCTTTTGCTTTGAGGCTGCGGGCTTTGGCCTTCATCTCATTTTTCATCGCTAGTCCGGCGGTGATGGGAATGTTCCCGTTGACGCGCATCATCCCTGTCTCGGCATTCGGGGTGAACTTGATGAAGCGCTGTTCCTCTGCGGTCTTCTGTTCCTTGCACTGCTGATCCGAGGCATAGGTGAGGGTGAAGTCTTTGACCGTGTCACTGATTTTCTTGTTCCCGAGATTCTCAAGCATTTTCGGGTTCTTCGCGTACAGGTCATCAAATTCAGCGCGACGTTCTGCTTTGACGGAGCGCAGCGGGGTGAGGATGGCCCGCATTTGATCTTCGGTGAATTCACCGCGGCTGTAGGCTGCGGCCAGATGCGGAGTGCTTTCGAAGAGGATTCGGCAGTTCTCCAGATATGCACCGTAGCCATGGGAGTCGGTATGCCGGGCGAGGGCAATGGCCGCGGCGGCCCCGCGGTTCAGCTGCTTGAGTGCCTTGCTGCGAGAATTGCTCTCAGTATTGGTGCGGACCAGATCGATTTCCAGTTGATGGGAGAGAGCTGCCTGATGGTAGCGCAGGGACGAGATCGTGGATTCGATGTCGGCGATGGCGGTGGCGCACTCGCTTTTGCTGCCGTGTTCTTCAAGTGATGCCAGATCAGTTTCCAACGCTGTGACCACGGCGGTGAATCTGCCGTGGTCCGGTGGGTTGGGCCAGTCCCAGGAAGGGACTATTGTTTCGGACATATTCCAACTTTACGCCGCTAAATCGAATATGTCTTCGATAATTTGGCTACAGGTGGATAACTTTTAGGATACGGCAATATTGCAGGTCAGAAGTTGATTATTCGTGTTTCTGTGCAGGGTGGCCGGGGGTGCGAGTGCGTGATTTTGTGCGGAGCTAGAGCACTGCGCGGACCGAAGCTTCGAAACTTGCGATGTGGTCGCGAGCCAGGGTGCTGGCAGTTTCAGGGGCTTGATCGAGGACTGCTTTGAGCAGTGCCTGGTGCTCGGCGATATGCGCGTCGATGCTCGGCAGACGATCGAGGGTGAGACACCAGATGCGCGTGGCGAGGTTGTCGAGACGGATGAGGGTCTCTTCCAGATGGTGGTTGGCGGCTGCCTGGTAGATCAGGCGGTGCACGGCCAGGTCGTTTTCCATGAGGCTGCGCCGGGTCTCGTCGCCGGTGAGGTGGGAGATGGTGTGGAGGGTCTGCTCGATTTCGGCCCGGACGTGACCGCCACCCAGTGCGGCGGCCCGATCGGCCGCAAGAGGCTCGAGGGCGAGGCGCACTTCGGTAATGGCAGCGAGCTCGGTGATGTCCACGCGCGTGGCGAAGGTTCCCCGGCGCGGGTAGGAGTGGACCAGATGGTCGACCTCGAGCCGCTTGAGCGCTTCGCGCAGCGGGGTGCGGCCGATATTGAGCTCCTGGACCAGCTGGGCCTCGTTGATCGGCTCGCCCGGGGCGATATCCATCATGATCAGGCGATCGCGCAGTATCTGGTAGGCGCGATCTGAGAGGGATTCGCTCATTGGGGCTCCTCCTGCGGTGCGTAGCATCAAAGTAATTTTCGCGTACCCATTGACCGGGTTTCGCTTTCTATCATACAGTGAATCGCAGATTGATATATCAGTTGTCGGCAATTCATACATTGCACGCGTTACTGTCGAAGATTGGAGATTCACTGTGGCTGATCTGCTGCCTGAACACCCGGAGTTCCTGTGGGCGAATCCGGACCCCAAGAAGTCCTACGACGTTGTGATCGTCGGCGGTGGCGGCCACGGCCTGGCTACCGCGTACTTCCTCGCGAAAAACCATGGCATCACTAATGTCGCAGTCCTGGAAAAGGGGTGGCTGGCCGGCGGGAACATGGCCCGCAACACCACCATCATCCGCTCGAACTACCTGTGGGATGAATCGGCCGGCATCTACGAGAAGTCGCTGAAGCTCTGGGAGCAGCTGCCCGAGGACCTGGAATACGACTTCCTGTTCTCCCAGCGCGGCGTGATGAACCTGGCCCACACCCTGGGCGACGTGCGCGAATCGGTGCGCCGCGTGGAGGCGAACAAGCTCAACGGCGTGGACGCCGAATGGCTCGACCCTTCCCAGGTCAAGGAAGCCTGCCCGATCATCAACACCAGCGACAACATCCGCTACCCGGTCATGGGCGCCACCTGGCAGCCACGCGCCGGCATCGCCAAGCACGACCATGTGGCCTGGGCCTTCGCCCGCAAGGCCAACGAGATGGGCGTGGACATCATCCAGAACTGCGAAGTCACCGGCTTCATCAAGGACGGCGAGAAGGTCACCGGCGTGAAGACCACGCGCGGGACCATCAACGCCGGCAAGGTCGCACTGGCAGGTGCCGGGCACTCCTCGGTGCTGGCCGAAATGGCCGGATTCGAACTGCCGATCCAGTCCCACCCGCTGCAGGCCCTGGTCTCCGAGCTGTTCGAGCCGGTCCACCCGACGGTGGTCATGTCCAACCACATCCACGTCTACGTCTCCCAGGCCCACAAGGGCGAACTGGTGATGGGCGCCGGGATCGACAGCTACAACGGCTACGGCCAGCGCGGCGCCTTCCACGTAATCGAAGAGCAGATGGCCGCGGCCGTGGAGCTCTTCCCGATCTTCGCCCGGGCGCACGTGCTGCGCACCTGGGGCGGCATCGTGGATACCACCTTGGATGCCTCGCCGATCATCTCCAAGACCCCGATCCAGAACCTGTACGTGAACTGCGGCTGGGGCACCGGCGGGTTCAAGGGCACCCCGGGCGCCGGCTTCACCCTGGCGCACACCATCGCCCACGACGAGGCGCACCCGCTCAATGCCCCATTCAGCCTGGAGCGCTTCGAAACCGGCCACCTGATCGACGAACACGGCGCCGCAGCCGTCGCACACTAGGAGCAGCCATCATGATGCTAATCGACTGCCCGCACTGCGGGCCACGCAACGAAAACGAATTCAACTACGGCGGCGAAGCCCACGTGGCCTACCCGGAAAATCCGGCGGAACTCACCGACAAGGAATGGTCCCGCTACCTGTTCTACCGGGGCAATAAAAAAGGCATTTTCGCCGAGCGCTGGGTCCACGCCGGCGGTTGCCGCAAGTGGTTCAACGCCCTGCGCGACACCGTCAGCTACGAATTCCTGGCCGTATACGGCGCCGGCGAGGCGCAACCGCAGATCGACACACTTCAAGGAGGCACCCGATGAGCAAGCCGCAGCGACTACCTGTTGAACTGCGCTCACGCGCCCGGATCGACAGCGATCAGCCTCTGGCCCTGAGCATCGACGGGCAGCAGCTTTCCGCTTTCCGCGGGGACACCGTCGCCAGCGCCATGCTGGCCAACCAGATCCGCCAGTGCGGCCCCTCGCTCTACCTCAAGCGCCCGCGCGGGATCCTTGCCGCCGGCGTGGAAGAGCCCAACGCGCTGATCACCGTGGCCGCCCGCCACGAGGGCGAGGTCAACGAGTCCATGCTGCCTGCCACCACCGTCTCGGTGGCCGAGGGCACCTCGGCCAGCCTGCTCTCCGGGCTGGGCGTGCTGGATCCAGGAACCGACTCGGTGTACTACGACCACGTGCATGTGCACACCGATGTCCTGGTCGTTGGCGCAGGACCGGCCGGCTTGGCCGCGGCCCGCGAAGCCTCGCGCTCCGGCGCCCGGGTGATGCTGCTCGATGAGCGGCCCGAGGCCGGCGGCACCCTGCTGGATACCGCCGGCGAGCAGATCGACGGCGTGGATTCCACCGCCTGGATCGAATCGGTGGTCGGAGAACTGGCGCAGGCCGGGGAAACCACCCACCTGCAGCGCACCACGGTCTTCGGCTCCTACGATGCCAACTACCTGGTCGCAGTCCAGCGCCGCACCGGGCACCACGACGGCCCTGCGGCCCCGGGCGTCTCCCGCGAACGCATCTGGCACATCCGTGCCGGCCAGGTGGTGCTGGCTACCGGCGCCCACGAGCGTCCGGTGGTCTTCGAGAACAACGACCGCCCGGGCATCATGCTCGCCGGGGCCGTGCGCAGCTACCTGAACCGCTACGGCGTGCGCGCCGGGCAGAAGATCGCCGTATTCACCACCAATGACTCGGCCTACGAGCTGGTCGGCGAATTGGCTGCCTCCGGTTCGGTGGTCGCGGTGATCGATGCGCGGCAAAGTATTTCCGCCGTGGCCGCCCAGGCCGTGGCCGACGGCGTCCAGGTGATCTCCGGATCCGCCGTGGTGGACACCGAAGCCAACGAGTCCGGGGAGCTTTCAGCGATTTTCGTGGCCGAGCTGGACGAGCAGCGCGAGCTGGGCGAAGTGTCCCGGATCGAGGCCGACGTGCTGGCCGTGGCCGGCGGCTTCAACCCGGTGGTGCACCTGCACTCCCAGCGCCAGGGCAAGCTGAACTGGGACACCGCCATCCATGCCTTCGTGCCTGCTGATGCGGTCGCCAACCAGCACCTTGCCGGTGCGCTGACCGGGCGGCTGGATACCGCCAGCGCCCTGTCCACCGGTGCCGCCACCGGAGCGGCGGCAGCCACCGCCGCCGGCTACAGCACCATCGCGCGGGTTCCCGAGGCGCTGCCGGTTCCTGCCGGCGAAACCCGCCCGGTCTGGCTGGTTCCTTCGCGCTTCGGCGATGATGCCGCGAACTACAAGTTCCACTTCGTCGACCTGCAGCGCGACCAAACCGTGGCCGACGTGCTGCGCGCCACCGGGGCCGGCATGCAGTCGGTGGAGCACATCAAGCGGTACACCTCGATCTCCACCGCCAACGACCAGGGCAAGACCTCCGGCGTGGCAGCGATCGGCGTGATTGCCGCGGTGCTGGGCATCGAGAACCCGGCACAGGTGGGCACCACCACCTTCCGCGCTCCCTACACCCCGGTGGCCTTCGCGGCTCTGGCCGGGCGCAACCGCGGGGACCAGCTGGACCCGGCGCGCATCACCGCCATGCACTCCTGGCACCTGTCCCACGGGGCGCAATTCGAGGACGTCGGGCAGTGGAAGCGCGCCTGGTACTACCCGCAGGCCGGGGAGGACATGGAAACCGCGGTCTACCGCGAAGCCAAGGCCGTGCGCGACTCGGTCGGCATGCTCGATGCGACCACGCTGGGCAAGATCGAGATCCGCGGGGCGGATGCGGCCGAATTCCTGAACCGCATCTACACCAACGGCTACACCAAACTGAAGGTCGGCATGGGCCGCTACGGCGTGATGTGCAAGGCAGATGGCATGATCTTCGACGACGGCGTGACCCTGCGCCTGGCCGAAGACCGCTTCCTGATGCACACCACCACCGGCAATGCGGCCACCGTGCTGGATTGGCTGGAGGAGTGGCTGCAGACCGAATGGCCCGAGCTCGATGTCACCTGCACCTCGGTGACCGAGCAGCTGGCCACCGTGGCCGTGGTGGGACCGCGTTCGCGCGAAGTGATCGCCAAGGTCGCCTCCTCGGTGGACGTGTCCAACGAGGCCTTCAAGTTCATGGCCTTCCAGGACGTGGTGCTGGATTCCGGGATCGAAGCGCGCATCTCGCGCATTTCCTTCTCCGGCGAGCTGGCCTTCGAAATCGCGATCCCGGCCTGGCACGGGCTGAAGGTCTGGGAGGATGTTTTTGCCGCCGGGCAGGAATTCAACATCACCCCGTACGGCACCGAAACCATGCACGTGCTGCGCGCCGAGAAGGGCTTCATCATCGTCGGCCAGGACACCGACGGCACGGTGACCCCGCAGGATGCAGGCATGGACTGGGTCGTCTCCAAGGTCAAGGACTTTGTGGGCTCCCGCTCCTACTCCCGTGTCGACAACCAGCGCGAAGACCGCAAGCACCTGGTCTCGGTCTTGCCGGTGGACAAGACCTTGCATCTGCCAGAGGGCGCCGCGCTGGTGTCGGTGGAAGAACTTGGCGCCGAGGGCATCACCCCGATGGAAGGTTGGGTGACCAGCTCGTACAATTCGCCGGCCCTGGGCCGGACCTTCGGGCTGGCGCTGATCAAGAATGGGCGCAACCGCATTGGTGAAACCCTGCGCACCCCGATCAACGGCCAGCTGGCCGAGGTCACCATCGCAGAAACCGTCCTCTTTGACCCGGAAGGAAGCCGTCGAGATGGCTAGCAACACCTTGATTGAAGCCCGCCGTTCGCCCGCCGCGCACCTGCAGCAGCTGATGGCCGAGGCCAGTGTCGCCGGGGGATTGAGCCTGGGCGAAGTAGCCTTCACCACCCAGGTCTCGGTGCGCTGCGCGCCAGGCAGCGCCGGCTACGGCGCGCTGGCCGAGGCCACCGGCGTGGGCCTGCCGGAAAAGGTCGGCCAGGTCGCCGGCGAAGCAGGCGGCGTGGGGGTGCTGTGGCTGGGCCCGGATGAGTTCCTGGTGACCGCGCCGGAAGATGCCGCCCTGGCCTCCAGGCTGGAGGCGGCCCTGGGCCAGGAGCCGGGGCAGGTCGTTGACCTCTCGGCCAACCGCAGCGTGCTCGAGCTCTCCGGGGCCAACGCCCCGCTGGTGCTGCGCAAGAGCTGCCCGGCAGACCTGCACCCGCGCAGCTTCGCGGTGAACCAGGCGATCACCACCTCGCTGGCCGGCATTCCGGTGCTGCTGTGGCGCACCGGCGAGGAAAGCTGGCGGATCATGCCGCGCGCCTCCTTCACCGAGCACACCGTGCACTGGATGATCGACGCGATGCTGGAGTTCGCCTCCGACCCGGTGGACTAGGATTCATCGCCCAGCGCCCGATAGGTGCGCTGGGCATCCACCGAGACCACCGCGTCCAGGCCGCGCAGCTGCGCGGCAACCTGCTCGCTGCCCTCGCCAATGATTTGGCCCAGGGCAGCGAGCACTTGCTTAACCCGCAAGCCGTGGGCGGCCAGCTCATCGACGATGTCCTCGGGCTGGACATCGGCCACCAGGGTGATGACGTAGATGTGCACTTGGGCGCTGGACATGGCGCTAGCCTTCCGCGCCGGCCGGGGCTTGGGCCAGCCCGGCTCCTGCGTCCGCGGCGGGCAGCTGCACGTCGCGGGAATCGGCCACCAGCTTGTCCCACAGCTCCTGGGCGCGCAGCCCGGTGGATTCTGCCAGCAGGGCGGCTACGCCGGCCACATGCGGGGTGGCCATGGACGTGCCGCTGATGGTGTTGTAGCGCTGGGCGCCGGGCCACGAGGAGTAGACATCGACTCCGGGGCCGGCGATATCCACCTCGCCGCCCTCGGTGGCCAGCGCCTGCGCCGAGAAGTCGGCCACGGCCAGCTTCGAATCCAGCGCCGCCACCGCCATGATGTACGGGCTGTTGGCCGGGGCACCCACGAAGCCGGGGTTCCCGGCCGAACGCTGCGCATTATTGCCGGCCGCAGCAATGATCAGCGACCCCAGTTCCAGGCTGCGCCGCCCGGCGGTGACATAGGGCGGGTGCACGGTTTTCACGTCCGCGCCCAGGGACATCGAGATGATCTCGCACTTGTTTTCCAGCGCCCAGTTGATGCCGGCCAGGATCGTCGAGTCGGATCCCGAGCCATCGGTGCCAAGGACCTTGCCAGCGAAGATATTGGCTTGGCTGGCGACCCCGTAGCCCGGTCCTTGTTCCGGGGTGCGTGGTCCGCAGGCACTGCCGATGCAGTGCGTACCATGGCCGTGGCCGTCGCTGGCATCTTCGCCCTCGACAAAGGACTTGGCGGTGATGGTCCGCCCGGCGAAGTCAGGGTGGGCGGCATCAAAACCGGTGTCCAGCACCGCCACATTGATGCCCTGGCCGGTGAAAGAGCTCAAATCCGCGCCCACCGCCTGCAGGCCCCAGGTGAACTGCTCGGTGTCCGCGTAGGAATCCTTGGCGCCGGCTTCGGGCAGGATCCGGTAGACCAGTTCCGGCACGACCGCCGGCGGCAAATGGTGCCCGGCACAGCGCTGGCGGAAGTCCTCGAGCTGATCGGCTTTGCTGGTGACTACCGCGATGCCCAGGGCCGGGTAGTACTCGCTGATCGAATAGCCCTGTTCGCGCAACAGCTGCGGGACTTCCTGCTCGCGCGCCTGGGCGGCGATGCCGGCCGTGGCGGCGTCGGGGGCATCGAAGATGAGCACAAAACGGTCGGGAACTTCGGTGGCTGCCGTGCCGGGTGAGTGGGTGCTGAACATGGCTGGCTCCTTGCTGGTTCGGGGACGCGGCCCTTGCGGGTACTTCGCACTGTACAAGGGGCCCGGGACAATTAACCATGCTCGGGCACAAACTCCAGCAAGCTTTTACCTGGCGCCGCCCAGCGGCTTGCCGGAGCGTCGCGCCAGGGGAATTCCCAACCCGCCAGATGGTGACTACAATCAGAAGTGAGTGTAGTCATCGTTTATTGCTGGAGGAACATCAATGCCTGTGGTGCCCCAACCCGCCGGGCGGCGCGAGCGCAACAAGCTAGAAAAGCTCGAGCGCATTACCGAAGCCGCCAGCGAGCTTTTTGCCCGGTACGGTGTCGATGAGGTCACCACGCAGCAAATAGCCGAAGCCGCCGATATCGGAACCGGCACGCTGTTCCTCTATGCCAGGACCAAGGGCGAACTGCTGCTGCTGGTGCAGAACATCCACTACGCGCAAGCATTGGAGCGCGGAGTGCAGGCCGCGGCCGCCACCACGAAGACCCTGGACGGGCTGATGGCGCTGCTGGAGCCGATCGTGGAGTGCAATCGGGTCCACACCGAGAATGGCCGCACCTACCTGCGGGAAATGGTGTTCGGCGACCCCAGCGAGCCGCACCATGGAGAAGCGCTGGAGATTGTTGCGCAAACACAGCAGGCCATGACCGGCCTGCTGCGCGAACGCGAAAAGCTGGATGAGCGCGCCGCGGCCACCTTGGCCCAGGTCGTCTCGTCGATCATGTTCCTTTCCATGGCCGCATCCGCTAATGCTCCAGCTGCGGTTGGGGAGATTCTGCAGGGCATCCGGGCGCAGGTCGAAGCGATCCTGCCCGGCTAATCAGCCCGCGAGGAATTCCGCGGCCCGAGGGGCGAACTTTTCCCAGTACTGGAAAACTCCGCCATGCCCCGAATCCGGGTAGATGACCAGCTCGGAGCCCTTGATCCGCTGGTGCAGATCCACCGAGAGGATCGAGGGGACCATCCGGTCCCGGTCCCCATTGGCGATCAGCGCGGTTCCGGTGAACACCGAAAGATCCGAGGGGGCGGAGCGGCCATAGCGCTCGATGGCCTTCAGCTGCGTGCGAAGGGCTTTGAGTCCGACCTTGGCATCGCGATGTGAGGTGCGCTCATTAATGCGCTGGATGAAGTCCTTTGCCGCCCGCTTTCCGGCCTGGTTGCGCTCAAAAAACAGGAATTCCTTCGGGTCCGCGCGAGCCGTGGCTGAGCGGAGAATATCCAGCCAGGTCACTGCCGCAACCCTGTCGATATTGCGGCCGCCGCGAGGCCCTGTGCCCGTGAGCACCAGCTTGCGCACCAGTTTCGGGTGCTTGACGATCAGATCCTGGACGATGAACCCGCCCATGGAAAAGGCGAAAGCGTCAATCTGCCCGTATCCCAGTGCCCGGATGAACTCATAGGCATCATCGGCCGCGGCCTCGATGGTCCCGGCGACGCGGCCCGAAGAGGCCCCGATGCCACGCTGGTCGAAGGCAATCACATGGCGGTGCTGGGCGATGGCCTCAATGATACGCGGATCCCAATTGTCCAGATTGGCGGCCAGATGGACAAAGAACACCACCGGAATCCCGCCCCGGGGCCCGAGCTCGCGGTAGGCGAAGCGCACGCCATTTGCCGAAACAAAGCTGGTTGGAGCTTCGGCGTAGCAGCTAGGCACCGGTGATCACCGCTTTTCCACGGACGCCGCCCTGGGCCAGCGCGCTGAGGGCCTGTGGCGCTTGGCTGAAGCCAAAGGTCTTGCCCACGATCGGACGCAGCACCTCGGAATCAACGAGCGCGGCGATCTCGCGCAGCTGTTCTCCGCTGGCATCCATGAAGAGGAATTCGTAGCCCACGCCGAGCTTCTTGGCCTGCTTGCGGATCGTGGCGCTCATCGCGGCAATGGCCAATCGGGCGAGGGGATTCATCCCCGCTTTGCGGGCAAATGCCGGATCCGGCGGGCCGGTGATGCCCACGGCCTTCCCGCCCGGTGCCAGAATGCGCAGCGACTTTTCCAGGTTCTCGCCGCCGAGGCTGTCGAGGACCAGGTCAAATCCCGACAGTTCCTTTTCGAAGTCTTCGCTGCGGTAGTCGATCACCTGGTCGGCGCCCAGCTCTTGCAGGAATTGGGCATTTTTTGCCGAAGCGGTGGTGGCCACGTGGGCACCGAGGTGCTTGGCAAGCTGGATGGCGATGGTCCCCACGCCGCCGGCCCCGGCATGGACCAGGACCTTCTGGCCCGGCTGGACCTTGCCGCGCACCACGAGCGCCTGCCACGCGGTGAGGGCGACCAGGGGGAGCGAGGCGGCCTCGGTGGCGCTGATGGTGGCCGGCGCCAAGGCGACATCATCCTGGTGGATCGCAATGCGTTCGGCGAAGGTGCCGATGCGGTGATCGCGCGGGCGGGCGTAGACCAGGTCGCCGGCCTTGAATCCATTGACCTTGGAGCCGACCTCCAGCACCGTTCCGGCGGCATCGTGGCCCAGGATGAAGGAGGGCTTGTAGGGCAGGATGGCCTTGAACTCGCCGTCGCGGATCTTCTCGTCGAGCTGGTTCACTCCGGCGGCCAGAACCTTCACGAGGACATCGTTCTCGCCCACGCCAGGCTCGGCGACCTCCGCCAGCTGCAGTGGTTCCTTGTACTTCCGGACAACAAAAGCTTTCATCGGCTGATCTCCTGCGAAAATTGGTGACTCAAGTCAATTATGAGTGCACTCAGATATTTATGTCAAGCGTGGTTCCGGCCACGTTCCTCCGCGGACGGTGAACGGCGCAAAAGCTGCTTGCCAAAGGTGGCCCGGGGGTGTGAGTATCAAAGGACAGGTACTGCCCATTGGCCGTGGACCAAAGCAAAGGGGTGTTCTCTTGGCTGAAGAATCGATCGTTGTTCTGGGTGCCGGGCTGGCCGGCGCCACGACCGTCACCGAGCTGCGCGACCAGGGATTTGCCGGGCCGATTACGCTGATCGGCGACGAAACCGAGCTGCCCTATGAGCGCCCGCCGCTATCCAAGGGGTTCCTGCAAGGCAACGAGGTGCCGGCAGGCTTCACGGTGCATGATGCCGCCTGGTACCAGGAACACAACATCACCCTGAAGCTGGGGGTGGCAGCCATCAGCGTCGAGGCCGCCCGGCGCCAGGTGCTGCTCGCCGATGGCAGCTTTGTGGATTACGACCGGCTGGTTCTGGCTACCGGATCGCGGGCGAATCTCGGCGGCGACGCGCCCCTTGCCGGCTACGACCTGCCCGGGGTGCACACCCTGCGCAAGCTCTCCGATGCCAAGTCGATGCGCGCGCACATCACCGACGGGGCACGGGTCTCCGTTGTGGGTTCGGGGTGGATCGGCATGGAAGTTGCCGCCAGCGCCCGCCAGCTCGGGGCGCGGGTGACCGTCTATTCCTCCTCCAAGGTGCCGCTGGCTTCGGTGTTCGGCGAGCGCTTCGGCCACCACCTGCTGGAGCTGCATCAGCGCCACGGGGTTGATGTGCGCACCGCCAAGGTCCAGGGCATCGAGCAGGTGGACGGGCACCTGCAGGTGCTCTCCGATGCCGGTTCCTCGCGGGCCGATGTGGTCCTGCTGGCCATCGGCGCCGTGCCCAATGTGCAGCTGGCTGAAACGGCGGGGCTCGAAGTGGACCAGGCGGTGCTGGTGGATGCCGCGTTGCGCAGCAGCGACCCGCGGATCCTGGCCATCGGGGATATCGCGCAGGCCGCCCATTCGGTGTTGGGCCGGCGGGTGCGGGTGGAGCATTGGGACAATGCCATTCGCCAGGGCAAGCTGGCGGCCGCCACCTTGCTGGGCCAGGAGAAGTCCTATGACTGGCTGCCCTACTTCTTCACGGACCAGTTCGATCTGGGCATGGAATATGTGGGGTACAGCGATCCGGGCGACGAGACGGTGATCCGCGGGGATGTCGAGAGCGGCCAGTTCCTGGTGTTCTGGCAGAACGGGCAGAAGATCACCGCGGCCGCCAATGTGAATATCTGGGATGTCAATGATGGCCTGCGGGAATTGGTGGGGCGGGAAATCCCGGCCGAGCGCCTGGCCGACCCGCGGATCGAGCTCGCTGACCTGTAACGCCGGCGAAGAGAAGGGGGAGGTGCGGCTGATGAGCACCGTTGTGGTGGGTGTTGAATTGGGAATGCCGTCGGGGGTGCTGGTCGCCGCCGCGGAGCTGGCCCGTGATCTGAAGGCCCGGCTGATCTGCGTTCACGCGCAAAGCGGCCGCTATGTGACCGAGAAGCTCGCCGAAGGGGATCTGCTGGACTCCGCCGATCCGGTCGGCGAGGACTTGGCCTGGGAGCTGTCGCTGTCGATTACCGGCACGAGCTTCGAAAGCTATGCCGTGGCTGGGGACCCCGCCAAGGTCCTGGCCGCGGTGGCCGAACAGCAGGACGCGCGGATGATCGTGGTGGGCACCCGGCGCTCGGGATTGCGCCAGAAGGTCGCAGAACTGCTCGATGGCTCCATTGCGCTGGCCCTGGCCCAGAAGCAGCAGCGCCCGGTGCTCGTGGTTCCGCTGCGCGGTTCGCACTAGACCTCGAAGTACAGGTGCGCGTGGGCGGCGCAGCCCGGGTTGAACAGCGCCTGGCAGTGCGGGCAACAGGAGGCGCTGCGATACTCGTTGACGGTCAGCTCGCTGCGGCAGACGCCGCACAGCACCGCGGGCTGGTCAAATAAGTGCGCTGGCCAAGGCTGGGCCCGGTGGCCGGCCAATTCGGCATGGCACAGGTGGCACGGGTAGTAGGTGCCGCAGCAGAAGTGCTTGAGCGCAATCACGTCGCGCAGCTGGTGGTAGTGCGCGCAGCGGGTTTGCCCGTCCATCTGCACCCCGCGCAATTTCACGCCTGTTTCCATGGAGCCTCCTGCCGATTCTGTTGCGCTTGTGCAAAAAAGCACGCCGAATGTGCACAATCTGTGTCCCACTATGCACCGTTTTGGGTATCTTTGGCGATGTGATCCGCGCCATACTCGCTGTTGAAGGCTAGTTCCACCGGGGCAACTAGCAAAGGCGGAAGGAACCCACTGTGGTCAGTGAAACCTCATCAAAGTCTGAGCGCAAAGGATTGCGCAGGGTCGTTGCGGCCTCCATGGCCGGCACCGTCGTCGAGTGGTACGAGTTCTTCCTCTATGCCACCGCTGCCACCCTGGTATTCAACAAGATCTTCTTCCCGGATAACGGCAACGACCTGGATAACATCATCAAGGCTTTCCTGACCTACGCGGTGGGCTTCATCGCCCGGCCGATCGGCGGCATCGTCTTTGGCCACTTCGGCGACAAGTACGGGCGCAAGCACCTGCTGCAGGTGGCCATCGTGCTGGTCGGCGCCACCACCTTCCTCATGGGCTGCCTGCCCACCTTCAACTCCATCGGCTACGCGGCACCGGTCATGCTGATCGTCCTGCGCTTCGCCCAGGGTTTTGCCGTGGGCGGCGAATGGGGCGGCGCGGTGCTGCTGGTGGCCGAGCATGCGCCGAACAAGGAACGCGGCTTCTGGGCCTCATGGCCGCAGGCCGCGGTGCCAGTGGGCAACCTGCTGGCCACGATCGTCCTGCTGGTGCTCTCCTCGGCACTGAGCGACGAGGCCTTCCTGGCCTGGGGCTGGCGCGTGGGCTTCTGGCTCTCGGTAGTGATCGTGGTCGTTGGCTACTACATCCGCACCCGCGTGTCCGATGCCCCGATCTTCCAGGAGGCCAAGGCGGAGCTGGAACAGAATGCCGCCGCCGGATATGGCGTCAAGGAAGTCTTCAAGCGCTACCCTCGCGGCGTCTTCACCGCGATGGGCCTGCGCTTTGGCGAGAACATCATGTACTACATGGTGGTGACCTTCTCCATCACCTACATGGCCACGCAGCTGAAGATGGATACCTCTACGATTCTCGGGCTGATGCTGATTGCCCACGTGATCCACGCGATCCTGGTCCCGCTGGTGGGCCGGTTTACCGATACCCGCGGACGCCGCCCGGTCTATGGCACGGGCGTGATCCTCATGATGATCTGGGGCGTGGCGGCCTTCCCGCTGTTCAACACCGCCAACCACGCGATCATCCTGTCCACCATCGTGCTCGGGCTGGCGGTGCACGCCCTGATGTATGCCGGCCAGCCGGCGATCATGGCCGAGATGTTCCCGACCCGGATGCGCTACTCGGGCGTATCGCTGGGCTACCAGGTCACCTCGATCGTGGCCGGTTCCATGGCGCCGATCATCGCCACCTGGCTTCTGAAGGTCTACGGCTCGTGGGTGCCGGTGGCCGGATACATTGTCTTCGCGGCACTGGTCACCCTGGTAGCTGTGTACTTCATGAAGGAAACCAAGGGCGCCGATTTGGGTGCGATCGATGAAGCGGACCGCTTGGCCACCGGAGGCGATGGCGCAGCGGCACAGCAGATGAATGCGAAGAAATAGCTTCCCGCTTGCCGCAGAACAATGGCCAGTCCCTTGCAGGGCTGGCCATTGTCGCGCTAATTGGCTCGCAGCAGTGCCCGCTCGGAGATGACGCCGCACAGCAGAAGAGTCTGGCAGGCCAGCATGCCTGGAATATATCGGGCGAAGCCTTCCGAGCTTTCTAGCAGCCAGCTTGTTGCGAAATACATGATGATGGTCAGCGTCAAGGATATGGCGATGGAAAGGAGTCGTTGTCGTTTCGTTACTCCCTGCCACAGCGGGATCTGACCTGTCTCAGAGTCGTCTTCGCTTTTGACCAGCCCAAAATACTTCAGCATCATGCTCCTGCCTGTGATCATTCAAAAGACTACTTAGTCATTCAGTTGTCTTATTTAGAGCTTAGCGAGGTGTCATAAGAAAATGAATCCTACTTTTGGAGGAGGGGCAATGTGCGCAGTTCCCCGCGTCGTACGCTCCTCCGTCTGCGATGGAGGAGCCGTAGAATCGTCGCCTGGGGCCACAACCCAAATAAGGAGTACCCATGCAACCGTGCAGACTGTATATTGTGGGTGGCAGCGGGAGCGGAACCACCACACTGGGCCGTTCCATCGCCGATGCCTGGTCTGTTCCCCATGCGGATTCGGACGACTACTTCTGGGTACCTACCGACCCGCCCTACACGCAGCAGCGAAACCCTGCCAGAAGGGTGGAATTGATGCTGGAGATTTTTGCGCGGCGTTCGGCCTGGGTGCTTTCCGGCGCGATGAGCGGCTGGGGAGAGAAGATCCTGCAACGATGCGATGCCGTGGTGTTCTTGACGCTCAGTGCACTAGAACGCCTGCGGCGTATTAAGCAGCGAGAAATCATCCGAAGAGCCGGCGAGGAGATCAATGCCGGGGCTTTTGGCGAATTCCTGGCCTGGGCCAGCAATTATGACGATCCAGAATTCAGCGGGCGCAACCGCGCACGGCACGAAGCTTGGCTGAAAACCTTGGATCGACCGGTGCTGCGCCTGGACAGCACGAGCAACGTGCACGAGCTGCGTGACGCGGTGCTTAGCTGGGAACCTGGTTGCCGGAGGGGAGTATGAACCAATCCCCATTGGCTGCTGCATCATTCAGCGCCCGCACGGTTGCCTGAACCGCCTTGCTGCGCAGCGCCTCTTCGCGGCCCACGAGCCAATATTCGGAGAGGTAGCTGAACTGGTCATGCAAGACCGGAATCAGATTCGGATAGTGCTTGGAGAGGAAGACCGGAAGCAGCCCAAGCCCCGCATGGTTCATGGTTGCCGCGTACTGGACCGCAATGCTGGTCGAAGAAATCGCACGGTGCATTGGCGGCAGGTGGCTGGTTGCCTCGTCCAGCTTGTCCACGGTCAACGCCGTATCAATGTAGTAATTCAAGCTGTGGCCTGCCAGTTCCGACAGCTGGTGCGGGGTTCCGTGGGCTTGAAGATATTCGGCCGTGGCGTACAGCCGCAATTCATAATCCATGAGCTTGGTGGAAGCTGCCTTGCGCACGCTGGGCTGCCCGATGACAATCTCCAGATCCATGCCGGTGCGCGTCTGCCGGGCGCGGGTGGTTTCCGAGACTATTTCGAACACCAGTTGCGGGTGCTTGGCCTGCAGCTTCGCCAAGGCGGGCGCCGCCAGATGTGCGCTGAAGGCATCGGGTGCTGCCAGCCGCACATGCCCGGTCAGCGTGGGGGAATCCTCTTCGGTGCTGATGGCGGCCACTGCCTGCTCGATGGCTTCGGCACTGGCCATGGCCCGGCGGCCCAAATCCGTCAGCTCCCAGCCATTGGGGGTATGCGCCAGGAGGTGGCCGCCCATGGCCTTTTGCAAAGCGTCGATGCGCCGGGAGATCGTCGAGTGGTTCACCCCGAGAACCGCTGCCGCCGCGGTGTACCGGCCCAAGCGGGCCACGGTGAGCAAGGCAATCAGGGATTCAAGGTGGCGGTAATCGATCTGGCGGTCCATGGCACCAGTCTGCCATGCGCGATGTGCGCTGGCGCACACCGCACCTGCGCAATTGGCATGCTTCGAACCATTGAGCGCCCTGCATCCAAGAACCTACGCTGGCCTGAGAAGACAAAACTCGATGGCGAGGGGAAAACCGATGAGCAGCTACGCATGGATCGGACTGGGCAATATGGGCGGGCCAATGACCGCCAACCTGGTGTCGGCCGGGCACACGGTGAAAGGCTTCGACCTCAACGAACAAGCCTGCGCCGCGGCAGCGCAGGGCGGGGTTCAGATCGCCGGATCCATCGCCGAGGCCATGGAGGGCGTCGAAGCGGTCTTCACCATGCTGCCCAAGGGCCAGCATGTGCGCGCGGTCTATGAGGGCGAAGCAGGGATCTGGGCCCACGCCACGGACCAGATGCTGCTGATCGATTCCTCCACCGTGGACATCGAAACCTCCCGGTACATCCACGAAGGCTCGGCGCAGCGTGGGCTGAAATTTGTGGATGCACCGGTCTCCGGCGGGATTTCCGGCGCGGCGGCAGGAACCCTGGCGTTCATGCTCGGCGGGGAGGCACAGCTCATGGAGCGAGCCACTGGCTATATCGCCCCGATGAGCGGGCGGACCATTGTCGCCGGGGCCGCCAGCATGGGCATTGCCGCCAAGATCTGCAACAACATGATGCTCTTCATCGACCTGATGGCCAGTGCCGAAGGGTCGCAACTGGCCGAAAAGCTCGGATTGGATCCCAAGGTGTTCTGGGAGATCGCCTCGGTCTCCTCGGGACGGTCCTGGGCCCAGCAGACCTGGTACCCGGTGCCGGATGTCATCGATACCGCCGCGGCCAACAACAACTTCGAGGCCACCTTCCGCACCGATCTGGCGCGCAAGGATGTGGGCCTGGCGCTGGACGCGGGCGAAAGCACCGGGGTGCGCCTGCCCGCGGCAACCCTGGCCAGGGATCACTTTGATGAGCTGATCGCCCAAGGGCTGGGGGATAGGGACTGTTCGCTGATCGTCAAGAACCTGTTGCCCGATGAATCGGTTCGTGGGTGGGACCCCGAGAAGGCCAGCTAGCATGCGGATCCAGGCTGCCGTCCTTGAACAGCAGGAGAATCAGCGACCCTATGCCAAGCACCGGCCGCTAACACTGCGCGAAGTGCAGCTTCAGGAACCGGGTCCCGGCGAAGTTCTGGTGCGGATCACCGCGGCGGGGCTGTGCCATTCGGACCTGTCGGTGATTGATGGCAACCGGTCTCGCCCGGTGCCCATGGTCCTGGGCCACGAATCGGCAGGCATTATTGAACAGGTCGGGCCCGGGGTGGAACTCGCTCTGGGGCAGCAGGTGATTTCGGTATTCCTGCCGCGCTGCGAAAACTGCGCTGCCTGTGCCACCGGAGGCAAGCTGCCCTGCACCGCCGGCACCGAAGCCAATACGGCAGGAACACTGCTCACCGGCGCTCGCCGGCTGGTGATGGACGGACAGCCGGTCCACCACCATTTAGGGGTTTCAGCCTTCGCCAACTATGCGGTGATGGATGAGCGCAGCCTGGTGGCCGTCGGCAACGACGTGCCGCCGGAAGTTGCAGCTGTGCTGGGCTGCGCGGTGCTCACCGGTGGCGGTGCCCTGCGCAATGCCGCCGGTGCCAGCGGGTCCGAAGATGTGGCCATCGTCGGGCTCGGCGGAGTGGGCATGGCCGCGTTATTAGTGGCCGTGGGGCAGCGCACCACCGGCAAGATCCTGGCTATTGACGCCAATGAGGACAAGCTGGCCGTGGCCCTGGAACTGGGCGCCGATGCGGCCTGCACACCGCAAGAGGTGGCTGGCCGCAGCGCAGAAATTGCCATAGAAGCCGCCGGGCACCCACGGGCCTTTGAAACCGCACTGGCTGCCACGGCCGTGGGCGGAACGCTGGTGACCGTCGGGCTGCCGGCCCCCGGGGCAATGAGCGCTATCGAGCCGCTGTCCCTGACCGCAGGGGCGCGAACCATCATCGGCAGCTATATGGGTTCGGCCCTGCCGGCCAACGACATTCCCTACTATGAGGGCCTCTGGCGGGCGGGCAGGCTCCCGGTGCAGAAGCTGGTGCGCACCCGGCCCATGGAACAGATCAACGAGGCGCTGGACGAACTGGCCGAAGGACGCTCGGTGCGCCAGGTGCTGCTGCCGTGACTAGTAGAATCGAGGGGTGACTGATTCGACCGCCGGCCCACGGGCACTGGCAACTCTGACCGATATCCGGGTGTTCGACTACCTGTGTGCCGCTCCGGCCACACGCACCCAGATTTCCGCGGACCTGGGAATTTCCAAGCCCACGGCATCCCAGGCGATCTCCCGCCTGCAGGAGAACGGGCTGGCGATCGCCATTGACCGTCCGGCGGAGACCAAGCGCGGTCGAACCCCTGAGCGGTACGCGCTGCGCAGCGAGTACGGGCATGTGCTGGCCTTGTGCCTGCAAGCAGAATCCCTGCAGGTTCGGGCTACCGATCTATCGGGAACGATCCTGGTTGATCGCCTCTACCCGTTGACCCCGCACATCAGTGCCGGGGAAGTGGAGAAGATGGCGGCCACCGAAATTGCCCGGGTGCGCAAGCAGCTGCGCTCGCCGTTACTGGCCGCCGCGGTCAGCCAGGCCGCACCGGTGTTGCGCGAGGATGCAGAACGCGTGGTTCCCACCGTGATTTTCCCTGCCTCTGGTGCCAACTTGGCCGGGCTGTTTGATGCCAGCGTTCCGGTGGTATTGGATAACGACGTGAACTGGATGGCCGTTGCCGAGGCCGAAAGCACCGATGGGTCGTTGATGATGCTGTACATCGGAGCTGGCTTGGGGGCCGGGCTGGTCATCGACGGAAAACTTCACCGCGGACGCCATGGCACGGCCGGCGAACTGGAGAACCAGTTGCTAGGCGAGAAGAACCTGCGCGAGGTTCTGGACGAGCTGGGAATGTTCCAGACCCGGATTCTCTGGGAGAAACTGGCCGACCAGCGAACGTGGCCGGTCTTCTTGCGGCCGCTGGGCCAGGTCGTGGCCAATCTGGTCGGCTTCGTGGACCCGCAGCAACTGGTTGTCACCGGCCCGGCAGTGACCGAAAAACTATGCGCGGCGCTGGCTGAAGAGGTCAATGGCAGATTGCTGGTGCCAGTGACCGTGCGCCCCTCGTCCCTTGGCGTGCAGTCGGCCGCCCATGGTGCGGTGGCCGGAGCCCGGGACATCGCCTTGGAAAATCTTTGGGAAAACTACCGGGAACGTTGACCAAACGCCGGAAGCTATATATCGTAAAGAGTCCTTAAAATTTCTTTGCAACGTTGGGGAGAATCCTGATGGCATCATCTGCCGCACCGGCATCCAAGTCGCAGTTCGCTGCCATCGGCCTTGACATGGGCGGATCATCGATCAAGTACGCCTTGGTCGGAACTGACGGAAAACTTGTCGAAAGCACGCTGAACAAGGCGATCACCCCAGAGGGCGCGCATCCAGAGGCCGTCGCCGAAGTCATGGCGCAGATTGTCCGCGACCTGCAAGAGGCCACTGGCGAGGATCTGGCGGGCATCCCCGCTGGGGTAGCCGTGCCTGGCATCGTCATCGACGGAGTAGTGCATTCGGCCGCGAATATCGACAAGGCCTGGATCGGATTGGATGCCACCGCCATGTTCAGCAAGGTGCTGGACCGCGATGTCTACCTGCTTAATGACGCTGACGCCGCCGGCATGGCAGAGGTGTACGCAGGCGCCGGCTCCAAGGACGGTGCGCCGCTGAAGGGCAGCACCCTGCTGCTGACCCTGGGCACCGGAATCGGTTCGGCCTTCTTCCGCGATGGGGTGCTCTTCCCCAACGTGGAATTCGGGCACCTGGAAATCGACGGATTCGATGCAGAAAGCAAAGCCGCTGCACGCGTCATGCGCGAAGAAAACCTGAGCTGGGACGAGTACATTGCGCGCCTGCAACGCTACCTGTCCCATGTGGAATTCCTCTGCAGCCCTGACTTGATTGTCATCGGCGGCGCAATCTCCGAGGACCACGAGCACTTCTTGCCTAAGCTGGATGTGAGGGCAAAACTCATTCCCGCAGAATTCAACAACGCCGCCGGGGTGTTGGGCGCCGCGCAACGCGCCATGCATCCGGGCTCTTAGGAAGCACATGCATACCATTGACCCGAACGCCCAGATCAAGCTCGTTGCCGTCGACATGGACGGCACCTTTTTGGACGGTGACGGTCAAATCCCGGATCAAGCCTGGGGCGTGATCGACCAGCTGGCGCAGCGCGGCATCAAGTTCGTGCCCGCTTCTGGACGGCAGTTCGCTACCTTGCGCGAGCAATTCGCCCAGCTCGGGGAGATCGCCATCATCGCCGAAAACGGCACAGTGGTCATGGATGGGGAGAATGAGATCTACTCCAACATCATTGATCGCGCTTTGGTGAACTCGGTGATCGAGACCGTGCGGCAGCAGGGCGCCCTGGATGCCGGACTTGTATTGTGCGGCCGCCGCACAGCCTATGTGGAGCGCCCGGACCAGAAGTTCGCCGATGCCGTCGCCCCGTACTACCGCGCGGTGCAGGTGGTGGAGAACCTCAACGACGTTGAGGACGAAATCATCAAGATGGCCGTGAACGTGGGCACCAGCAAGGTCCAGGAAATGGCGGACGCCCTCGATGTGCCGCTGCAGGTGGTGATCTCCGGAAGCCACTGGGTGGATGCCATGAACCACGGGGTGCACAAGGGGCTGGCGCTGGGTGCCCTGCAAAAGGAGTTGGACATCAGCGATGACGAAACGGTGGTGTTTGGCGACTACCCCAATGATCTGGAAATGATCAAGGCAGCCACCTACTCCTTCGCCATGGCCAATGCCCATCCCGAGGTGGCAGCAGCAGCGAACTTCACTGCGCCAGCGAACACCGAACACGGTGTCCTGCAGGTTCTGCGTGCCTACCTCGAAGGGCGCACGCAGCTTTAGCAGGCAGCGGCTTTCCGGCTGGCTACCGAGCCAGGTAGTGCCCCAGCCCGGCCAAGGCGGCGCGCACCCCGGTGGCCAGGGAAAGCTCGTAGTCAGGCAGGAAGAAGGGCGAGTGGTTGACCGGCGGAGCGTCTTCCCGCGGGAGAAACCCGCCAAAGAACCAGTACACGTAGGGAACCGAGATCTCGTCGCCTAGCGCGCCGAAATCCTCCGAACCCATCGCCGCGGGCAGATCCTCGACCTGCTCGCCGCCCAGTTCGCCGATGAGCGCCTGCTTGACACGCTGCGTGTGCTCGGGGTTGTTGTGCAGCTTGGGGAAGGAATTCAGGGCTTCGATCTGAGGTGCTGGGGCATCCGAAGCGGCCGCTTCTGCCTGCACGATGCGAGTGACTCCGTCCAGCACCTGGGTGCGGGTTTCCTCGTCGAACGTCCTGATATTCAAGGTGAATTCCGCGCGGTCCGGAATGATGTTCTCTTTCAGCCCGGCGTGGAATGACCCGCAGGTGAGCACCGCGGGAGACTGCGGGTGCAGTTCACGCGAGACCAGGGACTGCAGGCGGGTGATGGTGTAAGCACCTTGGACAATGGGGTCGATGGAGTCCTGGGGCTGTGAGCCGTGGGACTGCTTGCCGTGCAGGGTCACTTTGAGCGAGTCGGCCATGGCCATGGCAGGGCCGCTGGTCAACCCGATGGTGCCGGCGGGGAAGGGGAAAACATGTTGCCCGAGGATGACCGATGGCTTGGGGGCCTTGTCCCATAGTCCGTCATCGAGCATTGCCCTGGCCCCGGCGCTGGTTTCCTCGCCCGGCTGGAAGATCCAGACGATGGTTCCGCCCCATGCTGCAGTCTGCTCGGCAAGCCGGGCGGCCGCGGTGAGGGCCGCAGTGACGTGGGTGTCATGGCCGCAGCCATGCATCACAGGTACATCGGTGCCGTCGGCCAGCTGGCCGCGAGCCGTCGAGGCGTAGTCGGCACCCGTATCCTCGGCAATTGGCAGGCCGTCGGTATCGGCACGGAAAGCGACGACCGGGCCTTCGCCATTGCGCTGGATGCCAACCACTCCGGTTCCTCCGCAGAGGAAGTTTTCGATGCCCAGGGCATCGAGCTGCTGGCCGATATAGGCGGCCGTCTGGTGTTCCTGCATGGACAATTCCGGGTGGGCATGCAGATGCCGGTACATCTGATGCATGTGCGCAGCCTGCTCGGCGGTCAGGGCGGTTTGCAAGGCAGTGGGGGATTCGGTATTCACGATGACTCCTCTTAGTCGGCAGCGGGGGTGTGGATTGCTTTGCGGTCCCGCACGATCCAGGAAACGATGATCGAAAAAAGCACCACGAGTGCCGTTCCGAACAGGGCCAGGGATGGAAGAAGCGGGATTACGACGAAGTACATGATCAGCGAGAGCGCAATGGCCACGATGGTGGGGCGAACCTGCTTCATGGCGACAATCGCCTGGACCAGCACCGCGCCCATGAGCGAGGGAAGGATATAGACGCGGGCAACCTCGATCATTTCTGTGGGGATGACCGATACGAGCCACGATCCGAAGATTCCGACGAACACCAGGAGGCTGGTCAGGTGGACGGTAGCTGCTCCGCCGATGGCCATGACAGCAGCCAGGTCGCCGCGGCGGGTGCCGGGCTTGGCATCGATCGCGGACTGGGCCACGATTGCTGCCGGGAGCAGCTTATTGGAAATATTGCCGATCATGAAGGCCTGGTACATCGCCGCTGATCCGAGAATCGGGAAATACGTCAGCGGCTCGACAATCCAGAAGACTCCGAAGGTGGCCGCGACCGCAGCCAGGGCAACTAAGAGCATCGAAGGACTGATCTGGAGCCCTGAGAAGAAGACGAGGTAGATGGGGCCGAGCAGGGAGAGGATCAATCCCGCGGTCATGGTCAGCGATCCGTAGCGCGTGGTCTGGCTCTCGAAACGGGCCATCGAGGCATCGGCGTTGGTCAATGTTGGTGTGCTCATGAGTTCTGTCCTTTCATGCCGGCTATGCGGTATGCATCAGATATCCGGCGGTTATGGAGATCAGGATCGCGAATCCCAAGGCCCATTCCTTGAGCCATTTGGCATGGAGCACTTTGGCGAGGAACAGGAAGAAGGCCATCGAAGCTGCCGAGATCAGTACCAGCATCATGTGGATGCTGGACTTGGGGATTTCAGCGATGGTCAGCATGCTGAAGGCTCCAAGCAGAGCCGCCGTGGGGATCAATGCCATTGCCGCCGGATTGCGCTTGGCCAAGGATTTGCCGCCGCGCTTCAGCACCGGGGTCAGCAGCAGGGTGCACAGCATCCACATGGCGCCCGAAAGGCTCATGGCCATGAAGGCCACCGCAAAAACCTGCTGGGTGTAGTTCTCCCCGCCGAGGATGGCTCCCATGGATTGGGCTGCGAGATTAGCGCTGGCCGTTTCCGTGGAAGCCGAACCGATCAGCCCGATGCGCACGAGGACCGCTGGGGTACCGAAAAGCGCCAGCAAGGCGATAGCCACCAGGACCACGGAGAGGGAAGGCCCGATCGATGCGACGGCACCGGCGCGGAAGGCTTCCTTGACTTCGCGCAGCGGCATATCCACATGTGGTGCTGCAGCCTTGGCGGCTCGGACATAGAGGATGGTCTGGATGAAGATCACCGCAAAAACGCCCAGGGCGCAGAACCACAGGAAAGGGTTGTTGGCGATAGCCAGGATGTCGGTTGATCCTGGATCTCCGGCTGAAAGCGGGAAATGCATCGGAACTCCTTAGGTTTTAGTTGCTTGACGTGACGCGCATCTCATTTCAATCAAGGTTCCCTGTGGGGTGATCCTTTGGCAAGGAATGTGTGAATCGGCCACATTTTTGGCCAAATACCCCAATCTGGAAAGTTTTCGCGAGATCTATTCCGTTTACGGTCAGCATAAGTGGATGATTGTGGCACAAATCGCAATATCGAAACAGCTAGGTGGAAACGGCCATGAACGAGATTCAACATTTGAGCGCGACTGAATTGACGGGGAAGATCCGCAGCCGCGAACTTTCGGCCCGTGAAGCCCTGGAGAGCCATATCCAGGCGATTGGGGAAGTTAATGCCCAGATCAACGCCGTGGTCATCACGGATTTTGATCGTGCGCGAACACTTGCGGCGGCCGCGGATGAGGCCACTGCCAGAAATGAGCCGACGGGGGTGCTGCATGGTTTGCCCATGACGCACAAGGACACGTTCAATACTGCTGGCCTGCTCTCTACGCAGGGTTCGCTCGCATTGAAGGACAACGTCCCGGAGCACGACGATCTGCAAATCGCCCGACTTGCCGCCGCAGGTGCGATCAGGACCGGGAAGAGCAATGTCCCGGAATTCGGTGCAGGATCGCATACCTTCAACGAGGTCTACGGCACCACCACAAATCCCTATGCCGTGGATCGATCTGCGGGCGGTTCCTCAGGGGGCGTTGCCGCCGCGGTCGCTGCCCGGATCCAGCCGCTCGGTGACGGTTCGGACATGGGTGGTTCGCTGCGCATTCCCGCGAGTTTCTGCAACGTCATCGGCTTCCGCCCTTCATACGGGGTGATCCCCTTGGAAGCGCCATCCAATGCATACTCGTGGCTAGCGCGCTCTGGGCCCATTGCACGCACCGTGGAGGACATCGCGCTATTCATGCGGGCCAGCACCGGTGACCACGCAATAGCGACCCCGAACAACCTAACTCCAGGTGATTTCAAGACGCCGATCCCGGATTTGCGCGGGGTTCGAATTGGCTACAGCTTCGACTTCGGAATCGGTGTCCCGGTGGAGCGCGAAGTCATCGAGGTCCTGCAGCGCCAGCTGTCGTTGTTCGAGCTGGCTGGTGCCATTGTCGAGGAGGCCTGCATGGATTTTTCGGATGCAGATGAAGTCTTCGGCAACGTCCGCGCCTTCGACTTCGCAACCAATCTCGGTGGCCTGGTCCGCAGCCATGAATCCCTGATCAAGCCAGAAGTCCTCTGGAACGTGAAGAAGGGGCTGGAGCTTGACGCTGCGGCCATGATTTCAACCATGGCGGCCCGCACCCGGCTGGAGCATGCAGTGCAGAACTATTTCTCGCGCTACGACCTGTTTCTCTCCCCGGCTGCCCAGGTCCTGCCCTTTGACGCCACCCAGCGCTGGCCCGAGCGGATCGCTGGCACCCCGGCCGAGACTTACCTGGACTGGATGCGCTCGGCCTGCCTGCTCTCCGCCACGGGCTTGCCGGTCATATCCATGCCCGGCGGTTTCACCGAATCCGGGATTCCGGTGGGATGGCAGATGGCCGCGAATCACTACCACGATGTCCAGCTGCTCGATTGGGCCGCCGGATACGAAGAGCAGACCCGCTTTGCAGATCAGCTGCCACGCCTGGTGGCCGATCCGGCGTCGGTAGCGGCCAGCGAAATCAAGACGGCAACTCTCTGAAGAAGAATTGGCGAAAGGCAGGCCGTGCAGGCAGTGCGCATCCCCGTCACGTGCCACTGCTGCCGGCGGGTTCCGCAAGCGCGAAATGTGCACTGGTCAGCCACAACCAGGTCCAGACGTGCAAGGATTGAGCAGGTGGGGGTTTCACAAGGGCATTCTGCGAGCGCTGTTTCCAGCGGACCCCGTGGGCAATCCGCAGGCAAAGATGCCGCTAGATGGTGGAGGGAGCTGGAGCGATGATTGAGCTCAGCACGGTTCAGCGCAGAATCATTGCTGCGCTCCAGGTGGACGGGCGGGCCACGTGGAGGAAGGTTGCTTCGGCCCTGGATTTGCCCGAACGCTCGGTATCCCGCCATGGTGCATGGCTGCTCGAGAATGGGGTGGTCACGGTGGCAGGCATCCGCCACCGCGAGCACTCGCTGCTCATCGCCTGTGCCTGCGCTCCGGGTGCAGGACGGATTGCGAGCGCATCGCTGTCGTCGCGACCGGATACGAGCTTCGCGTATCAGGTCACTGGCAGGGAAGACCTCATAGTGGAAATGCACTACTCCGGAGATGTGACGGAGGTATTGACCCTGGAACTTCCTGCCACGCCCGGCGTTTCATCGATCGTCGTGTACCCGGTATTGAAGTACTTCAAGACCATTCGAGGATGGCGCCTGGGCTCGTTGAAGCCCGCAGAAGAAGCGGCGCTTCAGACGGGCCCGGATGTGACGAGCTGGCAGATCCAGCCGAACCTGAACCCGAAGGACGAACAGATCATCGCCGCCTTGCAAGAAGACGGCAGGGCGAGTTTTGAATCAATTGCCCGGCGAGTAGCCATGAGCGAGACCTCGGTGGCGCGGCGAATCGACTGGCTGCTGACCACGGGACAAATTTCTATTCGTGCCCTCGTGGAGCCAGCCGTGGTTGGCCTTGCCGTTGAAGCAATGCTATGGGTTTCTACAACATCTTCAGACGTCGAGAGGCTGGGCCAGCATCTGGCCACGCGCCCCGAAGTGCGTTATGCGGCGGCCGTGGCGGGCGACTGCCAGCTGGTGGTTGACGTGACAGTTGCCAACCATGCTGAACTCTACGAATTCATATCCGGCATTGGATGGGCCGGGGCGATGATCCAGATCAAGACGTCTTTGGTCGTGGACGCGCGAAAACGTGGCGGGCGCCTGATCAGCAAGTGACCGGAAGCCGGAACGGAACCCCGGAGGCGGTTCGGAGTTAACCTGGATTCCAACTGCCGGAGAGTCATATTTCGCTGTTGGTCGCCACCTGCGTAAATGCCAGATGAACTTTCGGGACGGCTACGGGCAATCTGCGTAATATGCCAATTTTCGTCTTGCTACCGTCGGGTAGTGACATACTCTCGCTCTATTGAGTGCTCTGAAAACCACTCAGAAGGTTAACAACCAGTTAACCAAGCAGGGTGAAAGGAATACCGGCAACCGTGAGCAAGAGGTTGACCTTCGGGGAGAACCAAGCCGTCGCGACTCCAGAAAGTGCATGGCGAAAACGCAAAGACGCGTGGGAACACCTCGGCTACGTGCTGAGCGAGATTTCCTCTGAACACCAGGATGGCCCCGGCCGCAAAGAACATGAACTAGAAGCCGGCAGGTTGCTGGGGCTGTTGGCCTCCATTGAACCTTATTGGGCAAACCCCGGCCTGGACTATTTCAACGAAGTATCCGGACTCATGTCCAGCGGCCACTACGCCGACGCCATGCGCTTGGTCTATCAAGCCAACCAGTCGTTCAGGACCATTACGCAGTACGTGGATCTTGAAGGGCACGAAGGCATCCAGGCAGAAACCGACGAACCGGGCACCAGCACCCCGGGCGGGACGAAACCCTACGTGCCGATGGTCGAGATCCTGCTGCTGGATAATGGGCCAGCCGATGAGATTGCGCGGTTCACCGAGGAACTGGCCGCACAACGCCAGCGCACCGATCCATTCCACTACAACTTCATCGTGGCGCCCAGCGTCGAAGACGCCCTCGCCGCCGTCTTGATCAATCCAAGCATTCAAGGAGTGGTGCTCACAGCCCGCTTTGAACTGGCCACGCGGCGCAGGCTTTCGTCAACACTGCATAAGTTCATTGTGAACCGCACCGCCGGCTACTTCGAGTCGACTCGTCAGATCCAGCGGCTGCTGGATCTGGAAGAGATCCTGGATAAGCTGCATCCGCAGATCCCGGTCTACCTGATGGCCGGTGTCGCGCTGGAATCCATTGCCCATGAGATCACCGGGCGGTTCCGCCGCATCTTCTCGCGCAACGACGGCATGGACTTGCACCTGTCGATCATCGCCGAAGTGATCGAGCGCTATCACACGCCGTTTTTCAACGCCCTGCAGAAGCACGCCAAACGGCCCGGCGGCGTATTCCACGCCATGCCCATCTCGCGTGCCGGGTCGGTGCAAAATTCACCGTGGGCACGGGACCTGGTGGATTTTTATGGCAAGAACCTGTTGCTGGCCGAAACCTCGGCAACCTCCGGCGGGCTGGACTCCCTGCTGGATCCGCAGAGCTCAATCAAGAAGGCCCACGAGCTGGCCGCTCGCGCTTTCGGAAGCCACCGCACCTACTTCGTCACCCACGGAACTTCGACAGCCAACAAGATCGTGCACCAATCGATCCTGGCACCGGGTGATATCGTCCTGGTGGATCGCAACTGCCACAAGTCCCACCACTATTCGCTAGTGCTCGCCGGTGCCCACGTGAGCTACCTTGAGGCCTACCCGCTGAACGAGCACTCCATGTACGGGGCTGTTCCACTGCGGGACATCAAGGCCCGGTTGCTGCAATTGCGGCGCGAAGGCTTGCTGCACAAGGTCAAAATGGTGACCCTGACCAACTGCACCTTCGACGGCATCATCTACGACCCGCGCAGGGTCATGGAAGAGTGCCTGGCCATCAAACCGGATCTGGTCTTCCTGTGGGATGAAGCGTGGTTTGCCTTCGCCAGCTTCCACCCGGTGTACCGGCAGCGCACCGCGATGAGCGTTGCCAAGGTGCTGGAAGAAGAGATGGAAACGCAGGAATACCAGCAGCGCCATGCCCGGCAAGCCAAGGACCTGCCAGCGCCTGGCACCAGCGACCGGCCTGAGAATGATGACGCATGGCTTAACACGCGGTTGATTCCAGATCCGGAACGGGTTCGCTTGCGAGTGTACTCCACCCAATCCACGCACAAGACGCTGACCTCGCTGCGCCAGGGATCCATGATCCACGTCTTTGACCAGGACTTCGCGATGCGCAATCTCAACGCCTTCCGCGAGGCCTACATGACCCACACCTCGACCTCGCCGAACTACCAGATTTTGGCGTCGCTGGATATCGGCCGTCGCCAGGCGGAGCTGGAAGGCTATGCCCTGGTGCAGCGCCAGGTGGATTTGGCGCAGTCCATCTGCCGGGCCATGGGCCGCAACACTTTGCTGGGCAAGTACTTCCGGATCTTGGATTCCAAGGACCTGATTCCCGCCGAGTATCGGTGCTCTACCAGCGCGATGCCGGTCCGCGACGGATTGGCCGCCTGGGATGAGGCCTGGCAAAACGACGAGTTCGTGGTGGATCCTTCGAGACTGACCTTGGATATCAGCAGGACCGGGGTGGACGGGGATACCTTCAAGCACCAGTACCTGATGGACGGGCATTCCATCCAGGTCAACAAGACCAGCCGCACCTCGGTGCTGCTGATGACCAATATCGGAACCACCCGTTCCGCCGTGGCCCACCTGATTGAAGTCCTGGTGAAAATCGCCGAGGAGCTGGAACGGAAAAAGCGCCTTGACGGGCGAGTGCTGGCCATGGGCAAGACGGCCGATCAGCATCAGATCTGCCTTCCGGACTTCAGTTTCTTCGCGCCGGAATTCGATACCGGGGGCGGCAGCGGCGATCTGCGCAAAGCCTATTACTTGACCTATCAGGACCCGGCGACGCACTTCCTGTCTTCGGCACAGATCCGCGCAAGGATTATCGCGGGGGAGCAGATCGTTTCGGCTGTGTTTGTCACTCCCTATCCGCCAGGATTCCCGGTGCTGGTGCCAGGCCAGGTAGTCACCTTGAACATCCTGGATTACATGGACCGGCTGGATACCCGCGAGATCCATGGCTATCACCAGGATCTCGGGTACCAGGTGTTCACCCATGAATCCCTGGAAGAGCTGAAACCAGCCAGCTCAACGGCGTAGGCTCCAAAACGTGAATGGCACCCGCGAAAGCGGGTGCCATTCACGTTAAGGATCGAGCCGTTATTGCTGGGCGGCCAAATAGTTTGAGACTGCTTCAAAAGCCCTGATGGTGGGGAAGAGCTTGGAAGCATCCTGCGGCAAGGGCCAGCTCGATAGCTTCACAGCCACCAACTTCGTTGCCGGATCCATGTAGATCATCTGGCCATGGATTCCCAACGCCACCGCGGCATTGGTGGCAGGGTTGGGAAACCAGATCTGGTTGCGATATCGGCCGCCAGGCATCATGTTGTCGGTGGGGGATTGGACGAAAGCCTGCATCTGCATCGGGTCCGCGGTGAAGGTGTCGGCAAGCCAGTCTTCGGAAACGACCTGTTTTCCGGTCAAGGCCCTGCCGCCGTTGACGTACATATGCCCAAAGCGCGCGAGGTCGCGAAGCGTGGCATTAAAACCGCCATCGAACATTCCTGTTCCGAATTGGTCCACGCCCATGACCAGGTCTTGCTGTGCACCAATTTTTGACCAGATGCGCTCCGAAAGCAGCTCTTGCATCGGCGCGCCACCAGCAGATTCCAGCACCCAGCCCAGAACATCGGTTTCACAAGAGCGATACTCGAAAGCGCCACCGTGAGCCGACTTGGCCTGCAAGGTCCGCAAGAATTCGTACATGCCGATGGGGCCGACAGTTCCGTGGGCGGGTGCCCAGCCGATGGCCTCTTCGAGCAATCGTACTTCCGCGCCCGGGTCCAGGTACTCTTCCGAGAATTTGATGCCCGAGCGCATATCCAAAATATCGCGCACCCGTGCTCCGGCGTAGCCACTGGTGGCCAGCGCTGGAACATAGGTGGTGACTTCCTGTTCGGGATCCAGCAGCCCTGCATCAATCAGTGCACCTGCCAAGGTGCCGACCAGGGTTTTGCTCACGGACATCAGCAAATGGTCGGTCAGCGAGGTCATGGTGTTGTAGTACTTTTCCCAGAGGATCCTGCCGTTGTGCATGATGAGCACCGCATCGGTATTGGTCGCATGCATCACCCCGCGCACGGTCAGCGCCGGGTCGGTAATACTGGCCTTGGCTACTTCCAGCTTTCCCATTTTTTCTTCGGCCAAATGAAGCTTCACAATCGGACCGTCGCCGCGGGAGACCTTTACGGTGGGGTGGATGCGGGCGATGTTCTGGAAAGAGCGCTTGATGTTCTGCGGGTACTGCCAGGTGGCAATGTTCAGCGCAGTGCTGGAGTTGCCAGAGGTGTTGGCCGACTGCGGCGCGGCGGCATCGGTGGCCTCAGTTGCCATGCTCTGCCGTTGGAACGTCAATGCCCTTGTATTGGGAGCGGATCGAGGCAATGAAGTGCTTGGCATCAATGCTGAGCTTGGTTTTCTTCTTGCCTTCGTACTGAAGTTTGGCCTTGGTGACCAGGACCCCAAGGTCGGCCCCTTTCCAGCGGTAGTCTTCTACGCCGTAAATGCGCAGGAAGAATGCTTCTTTATGCGATTGCAGTTGATGCCAGTCCAGTGCGGAACGAGAGAACTGCAGCTTGCCCCGTGAATCAAGGAAGTACTTTCCCGTGCGCGGTGCGTGGGTAATGTACTGGAGAATGTCATCGGTTTCCTTGATGATCATGTGGCTCCAGACATCTGCTCCACTCATCTCTTCCCAGCGGGCGTTGATCTCATCCACATCCAAGTCGAATTCGAGATCCAAGAATTCAAGGAGGTGGAAGAGGAACAGCGGGATGTCCGCGTAGGCGCCGGCAGTGACGTTGGTAATGGCACTGGCACCGGAGATTCGCGGGTTCAGCTCACCGAGGTATACCTCGTCCGTATCGGTGTCAACGAGGACATCAACCTCGAAGAATCCGCGGTAGCCCGCGCTTTGCAAGCCGTTGCCCACCTTGCGGACCAGATCGATGGTGCGCGAGCGCTGCGAATCGGTGAGCACGTCGGGGTGCATCTCGTTGCCGCACCAGCCACCCTTGTACGGCGTCAATTCCTTGTAGCCGGCGAGTTCGGTCAGGATCGGTCCCACCACGGTGCCGCAGCCGGTGAGCACTGCTTCCACGGCAACCGGCTGGTTGTTAATCCGCTTCATGACCTTCAGCTCTTCGCCGATGATGTTCTTGGAGTGCTGCTTCCACTGCTGCTTGGAATCAATGAAGAACGTGGTCTTGCCCGAGTCGCCATATGGGGTTTGAACTACCAGGTCATCGCCGAGTCCGGCTTCATCAGCCAACTCCATGAGCTCTTCGTAGCTGGATGCCGTGCCCAGCACGTTGGGAACCGAAGGAGCACCTGCGGCGTTGCCAAGCTTGGTGGTGACAATCTTTGAATCCAGTTCCTCGCGCAGGGCGGCAGAAGGCAGTATCAGGTCGTAGCCGAGCTCTTCGCAGATCGCTTCGGTGTCCTCGTCGAAGAACACCATGGCGATCTTGGGGCGTGGGCCGCCGGGGGTGCACTGGGAATCGATGTATTCGCGGACTTCGGGGTTTTCCAGCAGCCAGTTGTTGATTTCCTCAGCGCTTTGGAATTCGATGTACGGCTTCTCAGCTGGCGTGAAGACCCGGGGATGGTGGCCATCCCAACCGTCGTAGTAGGTGATGTAGCTGAACTTGCGGACCCAGCGGTCCAGTCCCAGCAGATTGACCGGGGTAGCACCGAGGAAAAAAATCGGAGTTCTGTTGGTGCGGAAGAAATGGCGCACTTCGCTCATGTTCTTCAGCTTGCGTTCAAAGGGCAGGACCCTGGAGGAGATCTCCTCAGGCAATTCCTGATTGTAGGCGGCATCAACAGCGACGTTGGCGCTCAGATGATCTGTAGCGGTGCGCGCCTTATGGCGCAGTTTGTCCAAATCGCTTGGCTTGGGCATGCGGGAACGAGAAGCCGGGGCGTGGGCTTCAAGGATATTTGCCATGATGTGTTGCTGTCCTTTGAAACTGTCTGAAGGAGGGGCGATGGCACGAGAGAATGCGTGACAGTTTCATGCTCAAGTCCCATCGTGAGCAACAGTGGCTTTTGCGGTGAACGCGCGGTGAACATTGGCCCCGGATCTTCGTCTTTGACCTATGACTAGGAAAAAGATAAAAACACGGGGCCAATAAGCAGGCAACGTTACTGACTATTTCGATAGTTTAGCCGGCGATGGTGGCAGTGAAATCCGTTTCCTGGAATTCAAATCCCGCCTTGTCCAGAACCTCGCTGGTGACCTTTCGCCCGGTCAATGCGACGCGCGCATTGGAACCCATGACGGCCGCGCCGATCTTGGGCAGTACCGAGCCGGTGGGCAGCCCCGGCAGGCCGGCGACTGAACGCAGTGCAGCCATGACCTGCGCATTGCGCAAGGGCACAGGGCTGGTTCCATGAACCAAGCCGGCGGGAATCTGAGGCGATTCAAATCCGAGCATGCAACGAATCAGGCGCAGCCAATCCTGCAAGCCGATCCAGCTGAACCACTGCTGGCCATTGCCCATGGGGCCGCCCAGGCCGGTATTGACCAGCATGTTCAGCGGACCGAGCAAGGGGGCATCCGGGTGCATGACCAGGGAGGTGCGCAGGATGTAGCGTTGGGCGGCGTTCACCTCGGCCTCGTTGAAGGCTTGCTCCCAGGCCGAGGCGACGCCGGTCATTTCCGGCAGCGCACGGTGGTCGGTAGGAATCGGGCTGGACTCGGTCAGCTCGGCTTCACCGGCATCGCCAAAGATCGCAGTGGTGCTCGACTGGATCCAGGTGGCCAGCGTTGGCGCTGCCGCTGCGGCCTGCGCCAAGGTCTGTGTGGAGGTCACGCGTGAATCGGTGAGGGCCGCAATATTCTGCGGGGTATTGCGCTTGTCCACACGCTCGCCAGCCAAGTTGATCAGATGAACCGGGTGATCGCTGTGCAGCACGCCGGTCCATGGCCCTTGGTGCACGCCATCCCAGATGAATTGCTCGGCCGGGAAGTCGGTCTCGGCTTTGCGGGTGAGGACCGCCACCGACAATCCCCGGCATACAAGGTCGGCGGCGAGGTTGCGGCCAAGGAATCCGCGGCCGCCGGAAATGACGATCTGGGCATCGCGCTTGCGGTGCGCGGTCGGAGCCACGATCTTGTACAGGCGTGCTGCGGCAACAGCGAAGTCCTTGCACAGGGCATTGGCCACGGTGAATTTGAAGGCTGCGGTGCCCGGGCCGGAGAGGCGAACGGTGAAGTGCACCAGGCAGCCGTTTTCATGCTCGTCAACCTGCCAGCGCAAGGACATTTCGCCTGCCGGTTGCGGCTGGGTGAACTCGACCATTCGAGTTTGATGGTTGCGCCGGGTGATGCTTCCGGACGGTGCGGTGCTCCGGTGCAGGGGGCCAAACAGCTTGCCAGGCGGCAGGAGATCTACCTTGGTGCCAACTCCGCGCTGGTCGTCATGGACGACAAAGCCGTCGAAGCTTTTCATCCACAGGCCGGTTTGGGACAGGTTGCCGACGATGGAGTAGACGGCTTTGGGATCTGCGGCCAGGAACTGGGTTTCGGTGCGCTGCCAGTGGGTGAATTTATTCTGGGTGCTCATCGTGAAAGTTCCTTCCAGCTCGGGACATCGGGCATAGCTCAAGGCTACTGCGCCCGGGACGGTTATGCAGGTGCGACATCAAGGCCTGCGGGGTATGAAAAAAGCTTCCCGCAGCTGCTCACCATTATGGTTTGCAGCTGCGGGAAGCTTGATCAGTGGATTCCTAGGCGGTGACCTTCGAACCGACTTCCTTTTCCATCTCGGTGAATTCCGCATCGATGGTCGGGTTTGGCCGGAAGGTGGCTCGGGAGACCAGCCAGGCGACCAGCAGGGCAACGATGAAACCAGGAACGATTTCATACATGGCCGAGGACAGCGGCTTGATATTTCCCCAAATGAAGACCACTACTGCACCGGAAACCATGCCGGCGAATCCGCCAACAGCAGTCAGCTTGCGCCAGTACAGCGACAACAGGACGATCGGGCCGAAGGCGGCACCGAAGCCTGCCCAAGCAAATGAAACCAGCTTTAGAATGGACGATCCGGGGTCCAAGGCCAGAACTGCGGCAATGATAGCCACGAGCAGCACGCCGGAGCGACCAAGGTTGACCAGTGCCTTCGGCGAAGCCTTGCGGCCGGTGATGTTGTACAGGTCTTCTACCAGTGCCGAAGAGCAAACGATCAGCTGCGATGACATGGTGGACATGATCGCTGCCAAAACAGCGGCGAGCACCAGGCCGGCAATCAACGGGTGGAAGAAGGTCTGGCTCAGCAGCAAGAAGACGGTTTCGCTGCTGGACTTGTCCAGCGGCTTCTCGGCGAAGTACGCGACTCCAATGAAAGCGGTAAGGATGGCGCCCAAGGTAGTCAGGAACATCCAGCCAATGCCGATGCGGCGGGCAGTTTTTGCCTCGCCTGGGGTGCGCAAGGCCATGAAGCGCACGATGATGTGCGGCTGGCCGAAGTAGCCCAGGCCCCACGCGGCGGTGGAGAAGATGGCGACTGCCGCCAGGATCGCGCTGTTGTCATTGAACGACGAGAACAGGTTGAACGCATCCGGGTTCAAGGAGGTGATCTTGGTGCCGATATCCCCGATGTTGCCCATGTTGATCACGGCAACAATTGGGACAGAGATCAGGGCAAGGAACATCAGGACACCCTGGACCATGTCGGTTAGCGAAGCGCCGAGGAAGCCGCCAAAGAGGGTGTAGAGCAAGGTAATGACAGCGACGAAGAACATGCCCGAGAGGTAGGGCCAGCCGAAGGATGCGTCGAAGAACTTGCCGGCTGCCACCATGCCCGAAGAGACATAGAACGTGAAGAACACCAGAATGATCACGGCAGAACCGATGCGCAGCAGGTGCGCATTGTCCTTCAGCCGCTTCTCGAAGAAGCTGGGAATGGTGATCGCGTTCTCGGAGATGGCGGTGTAGGAACGTAGTCGCGGAGCGACATACTTCCAGTTCAGCCAAGCACCGATGAGCAGGCCGATGGCGATCCATGCCTCGTGCAGGCCGCCCAGGTAGATGGCGCCGGGAAGGCCCATGAGCAGCCAGCCGGACATGTCGGAGGCGCCGGCAGAGAGCGCGGCAACCCAGGGTTTCAGGCCGCGGTCGGCCAGCATGTAGTCGTCGATATTGTTGGTTCGGCGATACGCCACATAGCCGATGCCAAGCATGGCGGCCATGTAGATCGCAATCGCAATCAGCTGGAAAGTCTGGTCGGACATAGTTCCTCATTACCGTTGCTGTCCCGGATCGCTGGGGTGATCCGGGACGCGGATTCTAGTGGTGCGAGTCACCACTATGACACGAATTGCGCAGTTTGTCGCAAGTGCCGAAATTTTCGGGATGGTTTGTTTTCCTAATCGACCGTATCGAAGTCTTTGGGTGTAGCCAAAATTACGGAGTCGTCTGCGTCACTCATTCCCGGCTGCGCGTGCAGCATGTTGCGCACCGCCTGAATCCCCGGTGACTTGGTCGAAGAATGCCGCATTGCGGTGAAGATGGTGCGCGCCGGGGTGCCGGGCAAATCGACGGTGCGCAAGGCGCTGTGGTTCGAGCGCAGCACCAGATCCGGGAGCATCGCCACGGCATTTCCGGTCTGGACCAGTTCCACGTGGGCCTGGAGATCGGCGGTTTCGTAGCGCAGGTCCGGTTCGAAGCCCGCCAGCCGGCAGGCCTGCAGGGCCCAATGCCGGCTGGCGGCCCCATCTGGTTCCACCACCCAGGGCAAGGTGGCGGCATGTTCCAGCAGGGTGACCCGGTCGAAATCCTCATTGCCTGCCGCTCCACGCGCCGGTAGGGCCAGGCGGATGGGATCGTGGGTGAGCATGCGGCGGTCAAGGCTGGCGTAGTGCGGGGCCGAATGGCCGGAGTATTGTTCGGCAACGACCAGGTCAAAGCTGCGGCTGCTCGTTTCCTGCAGCGCGTCGGCCGGTTCCTGCTGGCTCATTTCCACCCGGAGTTCCGGGTATTTTTCGCGCAGTTCCCGCAAGACCGGCGGCATCAGGGCGAGCATTGCGGTCTGGAAGACGGCCAGCCTCACGGTGCCGGCAACCGTGGACATGGTGCCAGCCAAATCCGCTTCGGCCTGTTCCATGGCTTCGAGCAGGGTTTCGGTGTGGGCGACCAGCAGCTGGGCCTGGGCGGTGAGTTTCAGGGTGCGCCCGGTGCGGCGCAGCAAGGGCACCCCGGCTTCTGCCTCCAGCTGGCTCAGCTGCTGGGAAACCGAGGAAGGTGAGTACCTCAGCGAGTCGGCAACTTCGGCAATGGTTCCGCGGATGCTGAGCTCTCGGAGCAGCCGCAATCGTCGCAATTCAAGCACCGGTTTTCCGCCGTTCCTGTGGGTTGGATGTGATGCGTCTCAATACATTAGCAAACCCGAACAAATATCTTCGGTTTTGTTCGCTTTTGCTTAACGCAAGTTGGGGTCATACTCGAATTTGCACACAGCTTTTTTCCGCGGGGATCACCGCGCAGAAAGCCACAACGACATTAGCGTTCGGTGCCGAACCCAGACTGAACAACTTTGCATCGAAGGGACCAATAAGTGTCTTCAATCTCCACCCAGCACACCGTGCCGGCAGCAGTTGATGCTGCGGGCAACCCGCTTACCTCTCCGGCAGATGTCGCCGAAGATGTCATCGCGTTGGTGCGCCGCTGGCTCACCGAGGCGTCCAGCTATCCTGTTGATGCCGCGGCAGCCCGACTGGCCGGTGTGCTCAAGGATCCCAACGGCTTGGACTTCACCGTGGGATTTGTTGACGGAGTCATCCGTCCCGAAGACCTGCGCGTTGCCGCTGCCAACCTCAAGCAGCTGGCCCCGAAGGTTCCAAGCTTCCTTCCGTGGTACATGCGCAAGGCTGTGGGCCTCGGCGGCGTCATGGCACCGGTTCTGCCACAGGTTGTCGTCCCGATCGCGCGCAAGGTCTTGCGCGAGATGGTGGGCCACCTGATCATCGATGCCTCCGAAGCGAAGCTCGGCGGCGCGATCAAGAAGATCAAGCGCGAAGGCGTCAACCTGAACGTCAACCTCCTGGGCGAAGCCATCCTCGGCGAGGGCGAAGCCGCCCGCCGCCTGGAAGGCACCACCACGCTGCTGGCCCGCGACGACGTGGACTACGTCTCCATCAAGGTGTCCTCTACCGTGGCCCCGCACAACCACTGGGCATTCGACGAAGCCGTGGAGCACATTGTCGAGAAGCTCAGCCCGCTCTACGAGCTGGCCGCACGCAGCCCCAAGAAGAAGTTCATCAACCTGGACATGGAAGAGTACAAGGACCTGGAGTTGACCATTGCGGTCTTCACCCAGATCCTCTCCAAGCCCGAGTTCAAGGATTTGCCGGCCGGCATTGTGCTGCAGGCCTACCTTCCTGACGCGCTGTCCGCCATGATCGAATTGCAGGAATTCACCGCAGCCCGCGTGGCCGACGGCGGCGCGCCGATCAAGGTCCGCGTGGTCAAGGGCGCAAACCTGCCAATGGAGACCATGGAAGCCGACATCCACGGCTGGCCGCTGGCTACCTGGCACACTAAGCAGGACTCGGACACCAGCTACAAGTCCGTGCTGGAATATGCCCTGCGCCCCGAGCATGTGAAGAACGTGCGCATCGGCGTCGCCGGACACAACCTCTTCGACGTGGCGCTGGCCTGGCTGCTGGCCAAGGCCCGCAACGTCACCGGCGGCATCGAATTCGAAATGCTCCTGGGCATGGCCACCGGCCAGGCCGAAGCAGTGCGCCGCGAAGTCGGCTCGCTATTGCTGTACACCCCAGTGGTGCACCCGCAGGAATTCGATGTGGCTATCGCCTACCTGATCCGCCGCCTGGAAGAAGGCGCCAGCCAGGACAACTTCATGTCCGCTGTCTTCGAGCTGTCCAAGAACGAGCAGCTCTTCGAACGCGAGAAGAACCGCTTCCTCGCTTCCCTCGAAGCACTGACCAACAAGGTCCCTGCCCCGCACCGCATCCAGAACCGCCAGGTCCAGGATCCGGAGCTCGCGGCGCGCATTGAGGGATTCGCCGATGGCTCCACGGAATTCTTCAACACCCCGGACACCGACCCGGACCTGATGCAGAACCGCACCTGGGGACGCGAGATCCTGGCCAAGATGGAAGCATCGCCCCTGGGCAAGGACCTGGTGAAGGCCAACACCATCAACGCCGCCGGCGAACTGGATGAAGCCATCGCCATGGGCGTGGATGCTTCCCAGGCGTGGCAGGCAATGGGCTCGGCGCAGCGCGCCGAGATCCTGCACCGTGCCGGACTGCTCTTTGAAGAACGCCGTGCCACCCTCCTGGAAGTCCTGGGTTCCGAATGCGGAAAGACCATCGACCAGGGCGACGTGGAAATTTCAGAAGCCATCGACTTCGCCCACTACTACTCGAAGCTGGGCCGCGAGCTCGATGAGGTCGACGGCGCAAAGTACGTGCCATCGAAGCTGACCGTGGTCACCCCGCCATGGAACTTCCCGATGGCCATCCCGGCCGGTTCCACCCTCTCGGCTTTGGCCGCAGGCTCGGCCGTGATCATCAAGCCGGCCACCCAGGCTGCTCGCGTCGGATCGGTCATGGTGCAGTGCCTCTGGGATGCAGGCGTTCCCAAGGATGTTCTGCAGCTGGTCTTCGTGGGCGATCGCACCCTGGGCCAGCAGCTGGTCTCCGATGAGCGTGTTGACCGGTTGATCCTCACCGGTGGCTACGAAACCGCTGAGCTCTTCCGCTCCTTCCGCAAGGACCTGCCGCTGCTGGCCGAGACGTCGGGCAAGAACGCCATCATCGTCACCCCGCACGCCGACCTTGATCTGGCAGCCCGTGACGTGGTGCAGTCAGCCTTCGGCCACGCCGGCCAGAAGTGCTCGGCCGCCTCGCTGGTCGTCCTGGTGGGCACGGTGGCCGACTCGCGCCGCTTCAACAACCAGCTGATCGATGCGGTGAAGTCGCTGAAGGTCGGCTACCCATGGAATCCCGAATCCCAGATGGGCCCATTGATTGGCGAGCCAGGCGAAAAGCTCAAGCGCGGCTTGACCACCCTGGGCGAGGGCGAGCGCTGGGCCATCGAGCCGAAGCAGCTCGACGATTCGGGCAAGCTCTACTCGCCAGGCGTGCGCTACGGCGTGCAGCGTGGCAGCGAGTACCACAAGACCGAATACTTCGGTCCGATCCTGGGCGTGATGACAGCTGCGACGCTGGAAGAAGCAGTAGAGATCGTCAACGAGGTGGACTACGGATTGACCTCGGGCCTGCACTCGCTGGACCGTGGCGAAATGGCCTACTGGCTGGATAACATCCAGGCTGGCAACGTCTACGTCAACCGCGGCATCACCGGCGCGATCGTTCAGCGCCAGCCATTTGGCGGCTGGAAGAAGTCGGCCATTGGCGCCGGCACCAAGGCCGGCGGCCCGAACTACCTGATTGGCATGGGCAGCTGGGTTGATGCGCCGGTCAAGGACACCGCAGCCCTGTCTCGTTTCGACGAGCGGTTGCTGGGTGCAGCGCAGCTTGATGAATCGCGGGCGCAGTGGCTGGCCTCGGCCCTGGGCAGCGACAAGTTCTGGTGGAACACCGAGTTCAACCAGGCCAAGGACCGTTCGGGACTGGTCTCGGAGCGCAACGTCTTCCGCTACTGCTCGGTGGATGTCACTGTCCGCTTCGAGCAGGAGACCAGTGGCCATGGCTTGGCTGAGGCCTTGCGCGTGGTGGCTGCCGGTGTGACCGCTGGTTCGCGTGTCCGCTTGTCCCTGGATGCTGAACTTCCACGTGAACTTCGCACCTTGCTGGCCGAGAACTCGGTTACCGTGGTCCGCGAAAGCGCCGACCAGTTCGCAGCCCACGCAGCCAAGCTTGCTGCGAAGACCGGCCCGGACTCGGCCGCTCGCATCCGCTTGATTGGCGGATCGGTGAAGGCCGTCGCCGAAGCCACCGATGGCAAGCCGGATGTTGCCATCTACGCTTCGCCGGTGACCGCTGCCGGGCGTGTGGAGTTGCTGCCGTTCCTGCACGAGCAGGCAGTGTCCATCACCGCCCACCGCTTTGGTACTCCTAACCACCTGAGCGACGGACTGGTCTAGCCTCCATCTAAAGCTGATGCAGCCAGCATTCCTTATATAAGGAATGCTGGCTGCATTTGTGTTCTCTGGGGGAACTAGTTCTTGGATTTCTTGTATTTGCGGATCAGGAAGTCTGCCATAGCGGATAAAAGCGCAGGAATAACGTAGCGGCCCAATGTTGCCAGGACAAAGGCAGGCAGCGAGCCGTGCTCCGAGGCAATGGCGGCCTGAGCAACAAAACCCATGCCGATGGCCGAAACAAAGCCGGTGATCCACCCGGCGAGTGAACGCGAACGCAACACAAGCCAGCCGGCCAAGGACATGACCGGCAGCAGCAGGCCCCAGACCATGAAGTAGCCGGAGTACTGGCCGGTGAAGTCCAGTGCCGACACCATGAACCAGTCGCCATATTCGACGGAATCAATCACCGGCAGTTTCAGCACGACGTCCAGGATCTGCGCGAGCAGTACCAAGGCCATGGCAAAGATCTTGGTGTCCCTGCGTCCGGGCAGGAACCACAGGCTGGCGATAGCGAGGCAGCGGGTGGCCCACAGCGCCACGATGATCAGCAGGCTTCCGCCGGTGATGTAATGGGCGGTTGCCAACATGGTCGAGCCCGCGATGCAGACGATCAAAAGCAGCCATACGCCGATCAACCGGGCGGGCAATTGCAAGAGGGGTTTTTCTTCGCTCACTGGGCCAAGTCTAGTAATGCTCGCTGTGCGCGGACTTGGTCGAGCATTCTCGTCCATTCAAGAGCGCTCAAAATCGACTGCTAGATAGAATGGAGCATGGCTCGCACATTTACATTGGTACAACTTCGTTATTTCATTGAGATCGCCAGACTTGAAAATATGCGTGCTGCTGCTACCTCGTTGAACGTATCGCAATCGACTCTTTCATCTGCTTTGAGTCAGCTGGAGCATGACCTTGGAGCGCAGCTGTTTCTTCGGCTGCCTAATCGCGCACTAAAACTTTCGGAAGATGGCAAACGACTAGTTGCAGGCGCACGGATCCTTCTCGAAGATGCTGAGACTCTTCAAACATCGTTAAGCGGTCATGATGACCAGCTCAGTGGAAAGCTGCGGGTTGGCATTTTTGCGCCGCTGGCCCCTTTCATTGCGCCCAGGCTATTGGGTAACTTCAGAGTACGGTACCCCAAAATCGAACTTCAGTTTGTCGAGGGCGAACAGCAGCAAGTACTTGAGGCGTTGGGGAAGGGCGAATGTGAAATTGCCTTGATGTATGACCTGGGTGTGGGGGCCGAATTTTCGATGGAGTCGGTAGACCGCTTGGGAGCACACATTATTGTCGGGGAGAACCATCGCTTAGCTGAACGCAAAAAACCAATTTCGTTATCGGAGCTGGTCGAAGAGCCACTTGTATTACTCGACCAGGTCCATTCGCGAGAGTACTTCTTGAAGCTCTTTTCCTCTTTGGATCTGGAACCGAACGTTGCGTATTGGGTTTCCGGATACGAAACAGTGAGATCTTATGTAGCCATGGGGTTGGGGTATTCCATTCTTAACAGGCGGATGCCTCACAACCTGACCTATACCGGCTCGGCGGTTGTGCCCTTATCAATAGCAGAGCCCGTGATCCCGATTTCGGTGGTTGTGGCGCATGTCAAAGAGGTGCCCATGACGCGGAAAGCCAGGGTTTTTGCTGAGCTTGCCCGAGAAATTTTGAACGACGGATGATTTCTAATCGTTTTTATCGATCAATCTAATAAGAGATTTGCGTTGGACGGATAAGCGCCTGGTCGCAGAAAGTGGACTACTAAGAGAACGGACTAAACGTCCTATCCTTCCCTGAGTAGCACCTTCCTGAAGTGTTCACGTCGCTAATTCCGAAGTAAGGCAATCTCATGACTTTGAGTAAGACCGAATCGAAAGCCGTAACGCCTTCACACGAGAGGAAAATGAAGCGTCGAGTTCTCGCTGGCGGTAGCGTCGGTCAGTTCATCGAGTTTTATGACTTCACGCTGTATGGTTTGTCAGCTGTAACGCTGTCGTCTCTATTTTTCCCTTCGCAGAATACGCTGGCCGGTTTGCTGGCAACCTTCGCGACTTTTGGTGTCGCTTTCTTTATCCGTCCACTGGGCGGACTCTTTTTCGGGGTGCTCGGCGATAAAGTCGGCCGTCGCAAAGTCCTATTCATTACTCTACTGACGATTGGCCTGGCAACATTCAGCATTGGTCTGCTCCCGACCTATGCACAGATCGGTGTCTTCGCGCCGGTATTGCTGGTGCTTTGCAGGCTCATTCAAGGCTTTTCCGCAGGAGGTGAATCCGTCGGCGCGCCTGCATTCGTATTTGAACATGCACCGGTCAATCGCAGGGGTTTCTGGCTCAACATCACCTTGGCAGCGACCGCGTTGCCGTCTGTCGTTGGAGGAACTCTGATCCTAGTCCTGTCCACCACAATGGAGCCGGAGCATTTTCAGGCATATGGATGGCGAATCCCTTTCTTACTAGCTTTGCCGCTTGCACTTTTCGGATTGTGGATTAGGGCGAAGACCGAAGAATCCGAAGCATTCCAAGAAGTCCTCAAGAAAAATGAGCACAAGGAATACAGTCCTTTGCAGCAAACCTTCGCAGAAAATAAGCTGCGCATGTTGCAAGTTATTTTCGTGATGGCACTGACGGCTATGGGCTTCTATTTTCTCTCTGGTTACTTCGTCTCCTACGTACAAGTCACTGGAAACCTAAGCCTGGAGAAGTCCCTGGCCGCGAACGCGTTGGCCATGGCTAGCTACGCTGTCCTATTGCCGATCGGTGGTCGGCTTGGGGATCGATTCGGACGCAAACCCATGCTGATTGCAGGAGCAGCTTCGTTGCTAGTTCTTAGTGTTCCTTGCTTCATGCTGGTAACCAGCGGTTCGCTCGGACTGGCAATTCTGGGACAACTAATCTTTGTTGTTCCAATGTGTGTGTACGGTGGTGGCTGCTACACCTTCTTCGTTGAAATTTTCACCACGAAAACGCGTTACACCTCCTCGGCCATTAGCTACAACGTCGCTTATGCCATTTTTGGCGGCACTGCACCTTTCGTTGGGACATGGCTGGTATCCGCCACCGGTATTTCGATGTTCCCGGGCTTCTATATGGCCGCAGCTGCCTTGGTCGTTTTGTGTCTGCTGCTCTTTACTCCAGTTCCGGAAACTCATCCATTGCATGGCGCCAACGAGGCAATGAAAGCAACAAACTAATTTTCACGCCGTTTAGTTTCCCGGAAAGGAAATGACCTTGAATCAAGAATTTCTCACTGACTTCCACCACGTTGCAGAATTCGGGGCAACGGTTCGTAATGGAGTTGATCGCCAGGCCGCAACTCCAGAGGACAAGTTGAGCCGAGACTGGTTTGCCGAGTTTGCGAAAAATCAGGGCTGGGAAATTCGCGTCGACCATATAGGCAATATGTTCGCATTGATCGAGACCAGGCCTGGTGCACCATACGTTCTTCTCGGGTCTCATTTGGATTCGCAACCATTGGGTGGACGCTATGACGGTGCATACGGGGTCATCGCTGGACTGCATGCAGCTAAGAACATCAAACACCGGTTGGATGCAGAAGGGGTGGTTCCAGAATTCAATTTGGGTGTCGTGAACTGGTTCAACGAGGAAGGCGGACGCTTTGCCCCATCAATCATGGGTTCCTCAGTCTTCGTTGGATCAATGGATGAATCCGAAATGCTCAAAGTCGAAGACCTGGAAGGAATATCGGTAGCCCAAGCGTTGGAATCCATCGGCTATCTTGGCACGGACGCGCGGCCAGAAGTCGCCGGATACGCAGAAATACATATCGAACAGGGACGAATTCTCGAACGGGAACAAATCAATATTGGCGCCGTTGATTATTCATGGCATACGCAAAAGCTGGACATCGAAGTTCTGGGCGAGCAATCGCACACAGGAGCTACAGCGATGGCAGATCGGCATGATGCACTTGTTGCTGCCAGCAAGGTCGTACTTAAGGTGCACGATGTCGTGGAGAGTTTTCCTGAAGGAAGCATCGTGTCGTCTGTTGGCCGAATGACGCTAGAACCGAACTCCCCGATTGTTGTAGCTCGCAGAGTTCACTTAGTTGCAGATCTGAGAGCTGAAAACAAACATGATGTCCTTGAAGCCCGACGTATTCTGATCGACCAAATTGCCCGCATCGCAGAACAACACGAAATCAAGATTAACGTTGCAGACTTCGACGTTCGAGAAATTCAATACTATCCAGAGGAAGGCCTTGAACTTGTCGAAAAAGTGGCAGCAAATCTAGGAAAGAGCGTTCGTAGGATTCGAACCATGGCAGGCCATGATTCGGTGGCAATGAATCGTATCGTGCCCACTGTAATGTTGTTCATTCCTTCCATTGATGGCGTGAGTCATTGCGAGCGAGAATTTTCGACCGACGAAGACATGCTCCATGGGTTGGATGTCTTGGCTGACATCGGATGGGAGATGAGCTTGGGAGCTCTTAGGGAAAAAGACGTCCACGAACGCAGCACTGACGAATATGCGCAAGGCGTGAAAGCATGACTGACCGTCTTGCGTTCTTGACCGCGACTGAACAGCTACGTGCTTTCCGCGAGGGGACGTTGTCCCCGGCAGATGTACTCGGAGAGCAACTGGCAAATTGCGAAGCGGACAATGGTAGAGGTGATGGCGGCGTTAATGCTCTTACAGAAATTTTCTGGGATGAATCCAGAGCGCAAGCCAAAGCGGCAACAGACCGTTATGCAAGAGCGCGTTCAACCGGTGAGCTTGGCAGTTTGCCTCCATTGCTTGGGGTGAGTGTCGCGGCCAAAGAAAAGCACGCACTTAAAGGGAAGTCGCTGTCTTTGGGGCTGCTCGCTCACAAACGCGACGTTTCGGAGACAGATCATCCAATCATCGATCGTCTTCGAATCGCCGGAGCAATAATTCATGCTCGTAGTACCAGCCCCGAGTTTAGTTGTGCGACGGTCACTCACTCTCCGATGTGGGGCGTAACCCGAAACCCCTGGAATCTAGAAATGTCTCCGGGTGGATCATCCGGTGGAGCGGGAGCCTCATTGGCTGCTGGTTTCACTACCTTGGCAACAGCCTCGGACATTGCCGGATCTACTAGAATCCCGGCCGGATTTACTGGAACCGTTGGTTATAAGGCACCTTATGGCCGGATCCCTGGCGCAGGTGAGCTTGCATCTGACCGTTACCGTGGCGATGGCCCTATGGGCCGTTCAGTTGCCGACGTCTTGCTGATGGCCGCTGCGATCAGCGGAACACATCCAGCAGATGCAAATTCCTGGGGGTCTGCGGGGGAACTGATCAAGGTTGGCAATCTCCGAAACTCGCAGTTACGCATCGGAGTCAGCCGCAATTTGGGGGACTATCCAGTAACTGAGTCGGTGTTATCGTCCTTTGACCGACTGATCGAGTCCCTCAAAAAATCAGGATTCAATGTGGTTGAAGTTCAACTGCCATGGACCACCGACCAAATACGAGAAACAATATTCGCTCACTTCGGGCATATTCTTGCTCCGGCAATGGTTGAGGCAATTGGCGACTCCAACGAACCGCGGGCCGCGTACACAGATCAATTCATCAGGGATGCGCTGACACAGGCACAGTCTGTATCGATGTTGGATTCGTTGCGCAAAGATGCGACTCTGAACGCCCAACTGAGCGATGCGATGTCTGTGGTGGACGTTCTCCTTTGCCCAACGAACGCAGTTGACTATCTGTCCGCGACGGGGAACTACCTTAATGGAATTGAAGTGTCTGGCAGGAAATTGAGTCACTATTGGGAAGGGCACATGACCAGCCCATTCAACGTGTCCAATCACCGTCCCGTCTTGAGCATTCCATGTGGCATTGGACGAGACAATGTTCCAGTCGGAGTCCAAATCGTTGGTCAGCCGTGGGACGAGAAAACTGTCTTTGAGGCTGCACTGCTCTTGGAAAGCCTTATCGACTTCAGAATGAATATCGGATTCCCAGAACCGGTTGGCTAGGGATGGGGCATGCCTGTGGCGGAAGAGCTTCTTATCCTAGACTTCAAGCTTCAGGGCCTTGCGCAAGGTCAAGGAGCCGCCGGTATGCATGACTGCGCGGCGGTAGATCTTCTCCGCGAAGAGCAGCACTACCCAGCAGGTGGCCAAGAGGACGGCCAATGAAAGAATCGGCTCCCACAGCGCAACCTCGCCAGATAGCAGCCGGATAGGCATGGCCACGGATGAGGCGATGGGAACGTACGAGGCCGCAACCAGGAAGCCGTCCTTGGCATAGAGCCCGATGAACAGCACCGCGATGAGCACTGTCACCACCGGACCGCTGGATTGTTGCAGGTCTTCGGTTCTCGTTGCCAACGAGCCAAGCGCTGCCCAGGCCCCGGCCAAGACCAGGAAGCCGCCAAAGAAGAAGACAACAAACCATCCGGCAACCTGGGAAACAACGCCAAGGAACGGGATCTCGAGTGGGGAGAGGTAGGCAGCGAGCAGCCCAACACCCAGGAAGACCAGGAGCTGGATCATGGCGAGAATGACGTTGCCAATGATCTTGCCGGTGAGCAATTGGCGCAGTCGAATGGTGCTGGCGAGAATTTCCACCACGCGGTTCTGCTTCTCTTCGATGACCGAGTTGGCAATCGGCATGCCAAAGAGCAGCGCAGCCATGTAGAACAAGAAGGAGAAGAGGAAGCCCATGGCCTTGACCATTGAATTCCGGTCCGCGTCTCCCTGAAGCTGGGAGACGGCCAGCGCATCGGCAGCGGGCAAGCTCGTGGCGTCTAGGCCGGCTGAAGAGAGCACCCGATCCGTGAGCACGGTGTCGACTCCGTCAGCAACCAGTTGGCTCAGCTGCTCGTCAACTCCGTCATAGCCGGTGAGCGAATACTCTTGGGAGCCGTTGCTGCTGGAAAGCATCGCATCCAATTCGCCATCGGCGAGCTGCTGCCGCGCTTCTGGTTCAGTGGCCTTGGCAATGCTCAAGCGCATGTCGCCAGGCTTGTCCTTCTGGACCTGGTCTAGCACCTCATAGCTGGACTCATCGGTAGCGGCCACGGCAAATTCCGCAGTGCGGCTGCCAAGAATGCTGGAGACAACTATCGACCCAATGATCACCAGCAACGTGCCAATCGTGCTGATGATGAAGGCTTTGTCGCGTAGTTTCGTTTCAACTTCTCGCAGGGCGACGATCAGCCAAGCAGGGGTCGTGGTTTTCATCGGATGATCTCCCTGTAGATGTCGGCCAAGGAAGGGCGATAGATGGAGAACTCGTTCACCGTGCCGCGCTCCATGGCCTGGGACAGCACCCGTTGCGCCGTCGTTTCGGAATCGAAATTGACCAGCGCGTCCGGCCCGGAAATATCGATGACCGTGACACCTGGTTCATTGCGCAGCCAACCGGCATCCGATCCCAAGGACAACCGATGGCGCGACGCCTGGGAGGCCCGCAGGTCATCGGCTGAAGAGCTAGCGAGAATCCTGCCGTTCTGGATGATCACCAAGTGGTCAACCAGCACGTCAAGCAGATCCAGCTGGTGCGATGAGAAGAGCACGGGAACTCCTCGTGAAGCGTAATCCCGCAAGATCGAGCTCATCGCATCCACGGCGATGGGATCGAGCCCGCTAAAAGGCTCGTCAAGGATCAGGACATCGGGTTCGTGCAACAGCGAAGCGGCAACCTGCACCCGTTGCTGGTTGCCCAGCGAGAGCGACTCCAGTTTGGCTTTGGAACGCGACTCCAATCCGAATCGGGATAACAAGTCCATCGCCCGTGAACGAGCCGTGGATCGCGCCAAGCCGTGCAGCTGTCCCAGGTAGACCAGCTGGTCAATGACTGGCTGCTTGGGGTACAGCCCTCGTTCCTCGGGCATATATCCGAAATTCGGCCGGGTATCCGATGACAGCTCGACGCCATTGAGGCTGACGGTTCCTGAATTCGCGGCCAGCAACCCCATGATGATGCGCATGGTGGTGGTCTTGCCGGCACCATTGGCACCGACAAATCCGGTCAAAGCGCCCCCGGGCACCGTGAAGCTGACATCGTCGAGTACCTGGTGCTCCGAGAATGAGCGTGAGACGTTCTGCAACTCAAGCAAGTTTTCCTCCACCGAATAATATTTATACTCATCAGCCTAGGAAATGAGACCGGCTAAGTGATCAATCTGAAGGCTCAAACTATTGGATGAGTCCGGCACGATGGGCAAACAACACTCCCTGGACCCGATCGCGCAGGTGGAGCTTGGCCAGCAGATTGGAGAGATGGGTTTTGACTGTTGCTTCGGACAAAGCCAGTGAAGCGGCAATTTCCTGGTTGTTCTTGCCTTTGGCCAACTCGTGCAGCACCTGGAATTCCCGCTCCGTCAGGGTCTTGAGCTGCTCGGATTCCGGGCTTGCCTGCATGCCGGCGTGATCCAGGGCCTTGGACGTACGACGCTTGATGAGCTTCAGGGTGACTTCGGGGGAGAGCAGCCCGTTGCCGGCGGCCACTTGGTGAACCGCGGTGATCAACGTTTCTGGTTCGCTGTTTTTCAGCAGGAATCCACTGGCTCCGGCATCCATCGCGTCAAAGAGATAGTCGTCCCGGTTGAAAGTGGTCAGCACGATCACCTTGGTAGCGGTGTCGGCCACGATCTTTGCCGTGGCTTCGATGCCATCCATCTGAGGCATTTGGATGTCCATCAGTGCCAGCGTCGGGTTCAGCTTCTGGACCATTTCAATACCGGCAGAACCGTTATCGGCGGTGCCGACGACCTCAATGTGCTCATCTGTCTCCAGGATGAGTTTGAGAGAGGAAACGATCAGGGACTGATCATCGCAAATCACTACGGATATCTTGCTCATGGGACCGGTTTCGTTTCGGGATGCGTGAGAACACGTAGCCTGGCGCGCATGCGCCAACCGCGCGGAATACGGGGACCAATTTCCACCAGTCCATGATGCAAATTGGCCCGTTCGCGAATGCCTCGCAATCCGAATCCCGTGCCAGAGGAATCAGGACGTGGACGCCCGTCATCGGTGACCTCGACTTCTACCCATGCACCTTGTTCATCCAATCCTGAACGCAACGACAGTGTTGCGCGATGGGCGGTGGAATGGCGGCGGACATTGGCCAGGGCCTCACCGCTGATCCGGTAGAGAGCCAGTGATAGCCCTGCAGGCAAGCCATCGATGAAACCTGGCTGGTGCTCATCGCGCGAAAGGTTCACCGTCAGCCCGTGGAGTTTGCTGGCGGTAATCAGTTCGCCGAGGCGTGCCATCGAAGGTTCCGGGTTTCGTGTCCCGTCAGCGGATTCCGGGTGCAGCTCGGTGGTGTTGTTCTCGCGCAGCACCCCGAGCAGTGCGCGAGTTTCCTGCACGGCGCTGCGTGCCGAAGTCTCGATGCCGCGCATCAACTCCAAGGATTTATCCGGGTCCCGGTCATGAACCAAGCGGGCGGCCGACGCCTGCACGCCCACCGAGGCGATGTGATGGGCGATGACATCGTGGAGTTCGCGGGCTATGCGCAAGCGTTCCTCGTTGACGGCTCGATCTGCCAGCTGCTGTGCCTGGTCAGCGATTCGCTGGGCTTGTTCCTTGACGATCTCGCTGGAGTAGGCATTGGACCAGCTGATCAGTCCAAGGAAGATTGCGCCACCGAAATACATCAGGTTTACGAGGAAGCTATAGAGGGAATAGGCGACCTCCACCGGCAACAGCCCGGCAGGATCCTCCACCATTTTCATGCCGGTCGCCGCATAAAGATCCGAGGTGAATAATGAGACGACAATCCATACGGCCATGGCCAGAAGCACTACGGTCAGGGACGTCCACAGTGCTCGGCGATTCCTGGCCCAGGTCACTGCGGTATAAAGACCAAGGAAGTAGGCAAGCTGGGCGCAGAGCTGCATGGTCACCGTATAGGTTTCAGAGCCGCCGCTGGCCACGAAAGCGACGGAACCGATAAGCATCATTGGAATTGGCCAACGCCGCCGGAACATCAACGGCAGGATCAACGAGGCAAGGATCAAGAACGCGAGCGGACGCTGAACCGCATCCTCTTTTTCGGTCAGCGAAAGGACTAGTTCTTGCATCAGCAATGCCAAAAGCAGAAAAGCCAGTGCGAGGATTACGTCCCTGCGCAGTCCTTTTGGCTCAGGTGCAGGGCGCTCCCACTCTGCCGGCGGCAAGGAAGGTAGGCGCCGGTGAAGTACATCGGGAAGTCTGCGCATCAAGATCCTAGACGGAGTAAAACGGAGGCTAGCACTTTGACCATACCGCTTTGCCGCAGGGCAGGCATGGTCCGCAAGGCCTACGTCAAAGGTTTAAGCAGCGGCATGGGAGTTAGGCAGAAAAGTTACTGAGCGGTAATGTGATGGTATGCACATGATCTTCCGAATCCTCATGGTCTTCTTGAACAGCAGAAAATCCACCAGGCTCTCCATGTTTGATACCAGCTCGGTGAGCATGCGAGCGACCTTGACCGACATCGACTTCGCCGGCCATATTAATAACGGCATGTACTTTTCGATCTTCGATTTGGGCCGGTTTGATTTGATGTTCCGCTCCGGCGTCTGGGAGATCATGCGCAAAAACAAATGGACTCCGGTGGTCCAGACCGAGACCATCACCTTCCGCAAGTCAGTGCGCCTGGGAACCAGATTCTCGCAGGAAACTCGACTGCTGGGCCTGGATGACAAGTGCATCTACTTTGAACAGCGGATTGTGGTCGAGGGCGAAATCTACGCCCGGGCGTATATCGCCACCCGCATGACCTCCAAGCAGGGCGCGGTCTCCAACGAAGAAATCCTGGCCGCGGTGGGACTGCAAGTTCCTGAAGATCGCGTCGTGCCGGAATGGATTCACCAGTGGCGCGAGCAGGGCGCCCTGCCGGGCTCCCGCAAGCCTGCCCCGCACAACTGGATCCGCTAGAACCTAGGCGCCTTTAGCAGCATCAACGAACTGCGCAATCAGCGCAGGATCCTTGACACCCCGTGAGGATTCAACGCCCGAGGAGACATCAGCTCCCGTAGCCTCGGACAGCGTCAAGGCTTCGACGACGTTCTGCGGGGTCAGCCCGCCGGCTACCAGCCAGCGGCGACCGGCTGCCAATTCACGAACCGCGGCATAGTCCCAGCTCTTGCCGCTGCCGGGAACAGAAGCATCAATGAGCAAGAGGTCCTCGCCCCAATGGGCAAATTCCTCTGCGTTTGCATCGCGGCGGACTGCGCGGATGACCTTGAAGCCCGCAGCGTGGGCACGATTCACATCTTCGGCAGAACGCTGGCCATGCAGCTGGACCCACCCGACTCCAGCCTCCGTGGCGCGTTCGAGCACGGTCGGCAGATCCTCGGCATGGAACACGGCCACGGAGGCAACGCCTTCCGGAATCAAGGCCACCAGCTGCGCGGCGTGCTGCGGGGAAACCTCACGGGCACTGGCCGTCAGCACAAAGCCGATCGCATCGGCGCCGTGAGCCACGGCTACTTGCACATCCTCCGCGGTAGACAGCCCGCAGACTTTCACAAAAGGCGCGCGATGGCTCATGAAGCGCTCGATCCGCCGAGGTGGACCGGGGTATAGCCGCCAGGGGCATTGGCCCTGATGGCCACCAATTCACGAGCGTGATCCCACAGCCGCTGGTCCTCGGCACTGACCGGCACCCAAGGCTTAACAGGCACCGCGGTACCCGTCTCATCACGGGTCACCATCACTGTCAGGCAGTAGGTGGTCAGGTTCATTTCGCGAGTCTTCGGGTCGCCCGAGCGCACATGCACCGCAATGTGCATGCCCTTGTTGCCGGTGTAGACCAGCCGCGCTTCGACTTCCACCAGATGGCCGATGAGCAGCGGCCGGTAGAAACGAATGCCACCGGAGAAGACCGCAACGGTCTCCTGCTGGCAGTATCGCGCCGCGCACAGCTCCGCGGCCTCATCGATCCACTTCATCACCATGCCACCGTGCACCTTGCCGCCCCAGTTCACATCGGTCGGCGAAGCCATGAATCGCAGGGTCACGCGTTCAGCGGTGCCTTCATCGGTGTACTGCTGGTCCTTCATCGAGGCAACAATTTGTTCGCGGATATCGATGCGCGCCAAAGCGTTCTCGCGCAGTTCGATTTCCCGCGGCGTGCCAGGCATGAAGCCGGGAACCGGAGTTGGCTTGCCATCGTCGCCGACGGCAACAAAAATCACCAGGCAGTTGCTGGATGCCACCGGGCGCAATTCACGAGGGTCTTGGAAGGACACCTCGGTATGGATATGCATGGAGCTGCTGCCGGTATAAACCACCGATGCGGTGACTTCCACCAGATCGCCCGAATGGATGGGGTCTGCAAAATGGATGTTGCCCACGTACGCGGTGACGCAATAGCTCGAAGACCAGCCGACGGCGGCCGCATAAGCAGCCTTGTCAACCCATTCAAGGACGGTGCCTGCAGGAACGATCCCGGTGACATCTACGTCGGTCGGGGCTGCGAGGAATCGCAGGGTGACGGAATGGGGGCGCTGTTTCAGCTCCGAAGTGCTCATGCATTCCAGTTTCGCCTACTTGGCTCGCCACCGGCAATGTGTGACAAGCACCCTGCGGGGCGCGACCGGATCTGTCCTAGGATAGTGGTGTGCGTAGGGTCTTTGGAATTTTTTCGGCAGCAACCGCAATTGTCGTGGCGCTCAGCCTCATTGCCGCCGCTGGAACCGCGGGACTCGTGGTCTTGCTGGGCCAGGGATTTGACCGGCTGCACACCGGCTCATCATTGGACGCCCAGTGGTATATCGGCGTGGCCGGTGAACTGCTGGCCTTGCTCGTCGCAACCTTCTTGATCCCCGTCGTGATCTCCCATGACAGCCAAGCCCTGACCAGTTATCACCGGTCCAAATTGCTCAAGCACTACCTCTCCATTGGGCCCTTGGCCGTACGCCGTGCTGGCGAAGGGGAGCTGGTGCACGCGGCCATGGATTCGGTGGAACGATCGGTGAAGTATCGTTCGAGTTTCATTGGGCCAGCCAGTGCCGCCGTGGCCACCCCGGTGTTGATCCTGATGTTCATCGCGTTTTTTGTTGACCCGCTCAGCGCGATACTCCTCGTGATTCCCACAGCCCTGGTTCCGGTGATCGTACTTGGTTTTCAACGTCGCTTCGGTTCAGCCAACGGACAATACCGCAGGGCCCAAGGCATCCTCTCAGCCACCTTCCTGGATGCGCTGCGCTCCTTGAACATGCTCAAACTCAACGGTGGCAGTTCCTGGATGGGCAAGGCCATTAATACGGCCACCGAGCAGGTGCGCCAGCATGTTATGAAATTGCTGGCCCGCAACCAGCTGATCCTCCTGGTCATTGATTCCAGTTTTGCCGTGCTGTTATTGGCCAGCGCCTCGTTGCTGGCGTGGTGGCGTGCGGGCAGCGGGGCCATACCGCCGGGATCTGCCATAGCACTCGTCATCCTGAGCTACCTGATGCTGGCTCCGGTGAACTATGTAGGCAGCTTCTTCTACATCGGGATGACCGGGAAAGCGGCGGAGAAAAAGCTGGCCGAAATTGAAGACATTTCGATGCATCCGTCCATGGCCAACCCGCTGCGGGTGAACCTCGCTGGCAACGGATTATTCATTGAACACCTGTGCGCCAGCTATAGCGGCAGCGATCTTGCCTTGGACGACATCAATCTGCAATTCCCCGCAGGTTCCCGCACAGCTGTCATTGGGGCGTCGGGCAGCGGCAAGAGCACTTTGATCCGCGTGCTCCAAGGGCAACTCGAATCCACCTCGGGGATAATCCATGATGGGCGCCAGCCCATGGGACCAGCCACTCTCAAGGCCAACAGCGCCGTCGTTGAACAACAGGCCACGCTCTTTGGCGTGACCCTGCGCGAAAACCTGCAACTGGCAGCCCCGGCCGCCACGGACAGCCAGCTGCTCGCTGCCATCAAGCAGGTGGGAATGGAAACCTGGCTCGCAGCACAACCGCAGGGCCTCGACCAGCAGCTTGGCGAGGGTGGCGCCCGGCTCTCTGGAGGGCAAGCCCAGCGCCTGTCCCTGGCCCGCGCATTGCTGGCCGACCGGCCGATTCTGCTGCTTGATGAACCCACCAGCGCACTGGACGTGCACAGCGAAGCCGGCATCATCCAGACCTTGCGTGAACTGGACCCATCCACCACGATCATCACCGTCACCCATCGTTTGGGATTGCTGGCCGATTATGACCACGTGGTGGTCATGGACCACGGACGAGTGCTTCAAGCAGGCCCGCGCCAGGAGCTCCTTGGGCAAGAAGGCTACCTCAAGGACGCCATGCAGAATCTGAACCTGCGCACCGCGCGGCTGCGATCCAGCGGTCTGAATCCACTCGAGGAGGGGCAAGCATGAACAGCGAAAAGAAGCACACTGCTGCCACTATCTTCTGGCTGATTGGAACCACCAAAGATCTGCTGGCGCCGCTCGCGCTGGCCAGCATCCTCTCCTGCCTGACACGGCTGATTTCCTTGGGCATCTATGTCCTGGCTGGCGCTGGGCTGGTCAAAGTCCTCGACTTGCAGGGCATCGCGGCGCTGCAGTCCCTGGGCTGGGGCCAGATGGCTGGACTCATCATTATTCTGGGTCTGGCCAAAGGCGTACTGCGCTATCTGGAACAATATGTCGGCCACAGGGTTGCATTCCTCTCCTTGGCACGTCTGCGCCGCCGAATATATGCGGCCTTCGAACACCAGGCGCCGTTTAGCGCGGCCACCAGGAATTCTGGAAGCCTCCTGGCCCGAGCCACGAGCGATATCGATAAAGTCGAAGTATTCTTTGCCCACACCCTGCCGCCCGCAGTGTCAGCGGTAGCGGTCAGCGTCTTGGCCACGTGGGCAACATGGACCCAATTCGGAGAGCAGCCAGCGCTGATTGTGCTTGGCGCATACCTGCTCATTGGCGTCATTATCCCCGCCTTGGGCGTGCGCGCCTTGCGCTCCGACGCAACTATCATCGCCGCGTCGCGCAGCGCGCAAAACCAGCTACTCGCCGAAGCCATGGCTGGTGTAGAAGTTCTCCACGGCTTCCACGCCGGCAACAAGACCATGCAGCGGCTACGCGACAGTACCAGTGAAGCGGGCACCGCTGCGCTGAGCACGGGGAAGATCACGGCACTGCGAGCTGCCCTGACTCAAATGATCATGTGGGGCACCCTGCTGGCGCTGTTCATTGTCCTTGGCACCCAGGGGCAATTGGGTGCGCTGGTCATTTTGTCTTGTGCCCTGGTCCCTTCATTCGAAGCAGTCCGAGCCGTAGATGGATTCATCCTCGGGTTGCAGGATTCACTGGCGGGCGCTCGCCGGCTGCACGACACAGCTACCCGCAAGCCAGCGGTCACCGGCCCTGCACGCCCCGAGCCGTTGCCGGAAACCGGAGAGCTTTTGATCCAGGGGCTCGGGATCAGCTACGGGTCGAGCAGCGTGGTGCAGGGCGTAGATCTGGCTTTGCACCCCGGAGAAGCCGTGGCTCTGGTTGGCGGCAGCGGTTCAGGAAAATCGTCAGTCGCCTCAGCGATGGTACGCGCGCTTGAATACACCGGCACCATCAGTTTTGGCGGTGTCGACATCACCGCGGCAAGCCTCGAAGACCTGCGCCGCAAGGTCATCCTCGTCTCCCAGGAGGCCCTGACCGTGCGCGGCACGGTGCGCGATAATTTGTTGCTGGGCATGGAAGGCATCAGCGATGGCCAACTGGTCGCCGTGCTTGAAGAGCTGGGCCTGGCGACGTGGCTAGCCCAGCAAAAGTCGGGTCTCGACACGCGTCTCGGTGACCGAGGCGCACGGGTATCGGGCGGGCAACGCCAGCGCTTGGCGCTAGCCCGCGCGCTGATTCGCGAACCAGCCGTCCTGATCCTGGATGAATCGACCAGCGCGCTGGATGCAGCCACCGAGCAATGCGTGCTGGAGGCGGTTGAACGCCGCCGCCAACAGGGAATGGCCGTGCTGATGATCAGCCACCGCCTCGCCACCGTCGGGCAGGCGCAGATGATCGTGGTCCTGTATGAAGGCGTTGTTGCCGAACGCGGCAATGCGTCCGAACTGTTGGCCCAAGCAGATTCGCTCTTCTCCCAAATGGCCATTCGCGAGGTGGATCGGATCCTGCCGGGCTAGATGCCTGACAAGTGCGCTGTTAGCTACTAGGCTCGCACCATGATGAGAATTGTGGTTCTGCTGTTCCTTGGCGTCCTCGCTACAGGGTTTGTCGTCACCGCGATCCTGGCCGGTGCTTCCGGCGGCTGGGTCTGGTGGATCCTGGTGGCCCTGACCGGCCTGCTGGTTCTGCTGGGGATCCATGACCTCGTGCAGAAAAAGCATGCAATCCTGCGCAACTTCCCGATTATCGGGCATGCACGGTATCTCTTTGAATTCATCCGCCCGGAAATCCAGCAGTACTTCATCGAGCGGAATACCGACGGCAAGCCTTTTGACCGCGACACCCGCTCCCTGGTGTATGCGCGAGCCAAAGGCGCCGACAGCCACAAGGCCTTTGGCACCGAGCGCAATGTGAATGCGGTTGGCCACGAGTACCTGTTGCATTCGGTTGCACCGGTGGCAGCGCCCTCCAACCAATTCCGGGTCAAGGTCGGCTCCAGCCAGTGCACCCACCCCTATGATATTTCGCTGATGAATATCTCCTCCATGAGCTTTGGCGCCTTGTCGGCCAACGCAGTTTTGGCGATGAACAAGGGCGCAGAAATGGGAGAGTTCGTTCACGAAACGGGTGAAGGCGGACTCACCAAATATCATCTGGAATACGGAGCAGACCTTTTCTGGGAAATCGGCTCGGGCTACTTCGGCTGCCGTACACCAGAGGGCCGATTCAACCCGGAGACCTTCGCCGCCAAGGCCAAGCACGAAAACGTCAAAGGCATCACCATCAAGCTGTCCCAGGGTGCCAAGCCGGGATTGGGCGGCGTGTTGCCAGCTGCCAAGGTCACCGCGGAAATTTCCGAGGCCCGGGATGTTCCCATGGGCGTGGACTGCATCTCGCCAGCCAGCCATGCGGAATTCTCCACCCCGCGCGAACTGATGCACTTTGTTGCACGGCTGCGCGAGCTCAGCGGCGGAAAACCAGTGGGAATCAAATTCTGCGTTGGTTCCCGAACCGACGTGATGGCCATCTGCAAAGGCATGCTGGAGACCGGGATTCTTGTTGACTTCATTACCGTAGACGGTGCTGAAGGCGGTACCGGAGCGGCGCCGCTGGAGTATGAAGACCATGTGGGTGCACCGCTGACCGAGGGATTGATGCTGGTGCACAATACCTTGGTGGGTGCCGGATTGCGCGATGAAATCCGGGTGGCCGCAGCCGGCAAGGTTGCCAATGGTTCCGACATCATCAAAAGGCTCATCCAGGGCGCGGATTTCACGTTCTCGGCACGGTCCATGATGATGGCCACCGGATGCATTCAAGCGCAGCAATGCCACACGAACCATTGCCCGGTCGGCGTCGCCACCCAGAACAAGCGCCTGATGCGTGCCTTGGATGTCGAGGACAAGGGGCACCGCGTCTACAACTACCACCGCTTGACGGTGACCGAATGCGCGCAAATCATGGCGTCCATGGGACTGAGCAGCCCCACCCAGCTGAATACGAGAATGCTCCGTCGACGCGTGAACCTGCAGTCCACCCGCTCCTACGCCACGCTCTTCCACTGGCTGCGCCCCGGCGAACTACTGGAGGACGCCCCAGGATCGTGGAAAGAGGATTGGGAGGAAGCCGATGCCGACCACTTCGGCGAGCACGCGCCACTGCACTTTGAAGTGCCCCAAGGTGTCGGCATCGAACCGGCCACGGTGCGCGAACCCCAAGATGCGGTCAGCGCACCACGCATCGAGCCCAAGGATTCTGCCAAGGTCCGCCCGGTGCATGCTGATGTCACCCGCCCCGAAGGCAAGCCCGGCGCCGATAGCTAGGCCTGCGGGCCTTCGGCCAGCAACCGCAATCCGTGGTGATCGACTTCGCTCATGAGGGCAGGCGACCAGCGCGGGTTGCGGTCCTTGTCGATCACCTGGGCACGGATGCCCTCGGCAAGATCGGGCTGATGCATCAGATGGCGGGCCATGCGCAATTCCCTCTCCAGCGCCGAGCGGAGGTCTTGCTCGGCACGTGCCTGGCGCACCGTGTAGAACGCCGAGCTCACGCTGGAGGGCGAGTTGGCCAAGAGCAATTGGGCTGCCTGCCGTGCTGCCGGGTGCACCATCTGCTCCAGCCGTTCGAGCACCTCTTGCGGGCTATCGGCGCTGAAGGCGTGATCCACCCAGCCCTGGCTCAGCTCCAAGGCATGGGATTCCGGAGCGCCATGCAGCACCTCGACGGCCGAGATGATTTCTGCGGCGGACAGCCCCACCAGCTCATCGAGCTCGTCCAGGATATTTTCCGCGAAGGAATCGGTGACCACGACATCAGCAAACCCGAGGTAGACCGCGTCGGCGCCGGTAAAGGAGGCTGCGCTCATGGCAAGGTATTCGCCAAAATGCCCGGGAGCGTTGGCCAGCAAATGGGTTCCACCCACATCGGGGGTATAACCGATTTTCGCTTCTGGCATGCCCATGGTGGCACTGGAGGTCGCCAGGCGCACCGGTGCATGGGAAGCCAGTCCCACACCGCCGCCCATGGTGATGCCGTGAGCCAAGCTGATCAGCGGTTTGGGATAGCTGGAGATCAGGTAATCCAGATCGAATTCCATGGCCAGCAGGTCGATGAATTCCTGATGGCGTCCGGTGGTGATGGCGCGATGGAAATCGGCAATATCCCCTCCTGCGCAGAAGGCCCGTTCGCCGCGACCGGTCAGCAGGACCAGGGAAATCGAGGAATCCTCGGCCCATGCAGCCAGCACGCGGGTCAATTCGGTGAGCATTTGCAGGGTCAGCGCGTTCAGCTTAGCCGGCCGATCCAGCTCGATGTGGCCGATGGGGCCATAGACGCGGGAAACGACATTCGTTGCCTTGCCGGCGGGCGCGCGACGAGATTCCACGGTTGACTCCTCGTAGATGATCGGGCACCTGTGGTGCCGGCGGAATGGGCGAGAACTACTGGGCCAGGATTTGGGCTAGTCGGTCCAGAACCAGTGCGACTTTCGGCTTCTTCGAATTTTCTGGCTTCAACGCAAAGATGGAACGCGCCAGCCGGATTTCCGGGGCGTCGACAATGCGGATGCCCTTGGGGGCATTGGCCATGGCCAGGTCTGGGACCAGTGCCGCACCGAGTCCCGAGGAGACCAGGCTCAGCGAGGCGTTGAAGTCGTCGCAGTAGGCTGCCACCTGGGGATGGATGTTGTACGAGGAGAACAGCCGGGAAATCAATGTCGCATCCGAGGTGCCCGGGTGATGGAAGATCCACGGCCACTCTGCCAGCTGGTCCACGGTGAGCTGGGAGTCGTCGGCAATGGGCCATGACGCGGGGATCACCACGCGGAACTGGTCATCACCCAGCCAGGTGCGTTCCAGCGAGGCCGGCCAGGACAGCCCGCCGGGTCCTACCTGGAAGATCAGGGCCAGATCGAGATCGCCGCCGGTGCCCAGGCCGGCGACGGTCTGCTGCGGTTCGCCGATCCACAAGCGCAGGTTGACGCCCAGGGAGGCCCAATCGGGGGCTTTGAGTATTTGCGGCAGCGCATAGGTTGCCAGCGAAGGGAAGATGCCCAGCTTGATTTCTTCAAGATCCGTGGCATCGGTAGAGATCGTGGCGACGTCGGCCATGAGTGCGTCAAGGTCGGTCAGCACGCGCTTTGCGTGGCGGACCATGCGCATGGCTCCCGGGGTGGGGGTGATCGAACGGGCGCCGCGGACGAACAAGGTAGTCCCGGTGCTGCGTTCCAGCGCTGTCATCTGCTGGGATACAGCACTGGCCGTGTAGCCGAGGCGTGTCGCGGCCGTGGCAAAGGAACGATGCGCGACTACTTCAAGCAGGGTGCGCAGGTGAACTGGATTAATCACTTCTAAAGTCTATGGCCTTTAGCCCAAGATTTGCTTAGCCGCGACGCTAGTCTTCGTCCTCTGGTTCAAACCGCTCGTCTTCACCGTCTTCCGAATCATCGCTGGGGAATTCATTATCCAGATCTTCTTCGGTCTCCAGATCGTCATCATAGAGGTATTGGCGCTGGGCCAGCGGGTCATGATTTCTCATGGTCTCCGGCATGTCGCTGGAGCCCTCGTAGGCCTGTGAATCACGGCCATCATCTGGCTCATAGATGTCGTTGCCGAATTCCGGCGCGAACTCTGCCGGTTCAAATTCCCTGCTCATGACGTACTCCTTCGCTCTTACGAGGGATCCGCCAGGAAGCCGGGGGATTCTCCTCGTGACTTCTCGTAGCACCAGCGTAGGACCGTAAAACCCGAAACGAAAGTCTTGTTTTATCGGTCAGGGAGTGAATGACTTATTAATGATCGTGTTCGGAATAGTGCTCCAGCAGCGGAGAGGCGCGATAGGCCAAATGCGTGTGCAACGCGAAGGTGGTTTCCGAGCGGGTGACGCCCTTGATGCGCAAAATTTGACGCAGTGCAGACTGCAGCTGGTGGGTGTCGGTGGCGATCAGCCGGACCCAGGCATCGCCGCGCCCGGAGGTCTCGTGGATTTCCAGGACATTGGGAATCTGCCGCAGCGCGGTGATCACCGTATCAAGGTCCCGGTGATTAACTTCCAGGGTGACGAAGGCGAGCACGTCGTAGCCTAGCTTGGCGAGGTCGATGTCCCGTCCGCCATCACGCAGAATTTCCGAACGCTGCAGGCGGCGCAACCTTGACTGCGCCGTGTTGCGGGCAATGCCAACCTCATCAGCCAGTTCAGAGATCTGGATGCGCGGATCCTTGATGAGGGCAAGCAGTACTTTGAGGTCTACGTCGTCTAATCGCACTATATGCTCACTCCAGGCGCTCTCGAAGGCCACTATTTTGACCAAACTGCTCAAATCCTAGCAAGAATTCATTCGGCTTGCTTTGAAAGCAGGGATATTAGTGAAAGAACGATCTGTTGCAGTAGACAAACTCAAGCAGAACGCTCAACTCACCGGTGGGGCAGCGAGTGGCTCCACCGGTAAAAATTTTTCAGGACGATCCTGGGCGCCAAGGCCTCAGCTAATTTGATACCGGGAGTGAACGTGTCAGTCATCAGCGAACTGCGCATGCAACCCATGCGACACCGCACCCTATCCTGGAATCCCGGATTAACCACACGGCTGGTTATCACGGTAGCGGTCAGTTTCCTGCTGTTGGTTGGCGCCAACCTGGCCACCCCGCTGTATCCGGCACTGCAGGCAGAACTGCACCTTGGGGCAATGGGAACGACCGTCGCCTTCGCCAGCTACGTCTGCTCGCTGATGTTCTTCTTGTGCACCGTGGGCCACTGGTCCGATCACATCGGCCGCCGTGCCGCCCTGGTGATCGCAGTGCTCGTATCCCTGGCCGGAACCTTCGTCTTCGGTTCGGCTTCCAGTCTCCTTGAGCTGTGCGTCGGTCGTGGACTGCAAGGAGCCGGTGTCGCCCTGGCAACTGGTGCCAGTGCCGCCGCGCTGCGCGAGCTGCTGCCATCCAAGCCTGAGTGGGCATCGCGCTTCACCCTGCTGGCTTCTTCCGGCGGCGTGGCCTTCGGCCCGGCTCTGGGCGGCTTGCTGGCTGACCTTCCTGGTGGACGCAGCACCGTGTTCATGCTCCAGGCGGTGCTCCTGGTGCTGGTGATGATTCCGCTGAGCACACTCCAGGCCCGACCGGCAATCGCCATGGCTGAACGCGGCCAGCGCGGCAAGGCGCTGGCGCCGCGGCGCTTGGGCATTCCCAGCACCGCGCGTTCCCAATTCTGGCTGGCAGCAATGGTGGGCTTCTTGAGCTTCGCAATCTTCGGATTTGTGCTCTCGCTCGCTCCGGGATACTTTGCGCAAGCCTTTGACCTGGAGGGGCTGTGGATCATCGGGCTGATTGCCGGGCTGCCTTTGGGCGTCTCGGCGCTCTCGCAGGTGGTGGTGCGCGGCGGCGCAAAACTCTTGCCCGCAGGTTTGGGCCTGATGGCAGTATCAACCGTCTTGCTGGCGGTAGCCGCTGAACACACACTGTTGTTCCTCGCATTGCTGGCCTTGGTGATTCTTGGCTTGGGCCAGGGAATGAGTTTCCGAACGGCCTTTGGCCGGGCAGTCGATGCCGTTAGCGACCGGCAGCATGCCCAGACGGTGTCGACCATTTACCTGGTGACCTACCTTGGCAGCGCAGTACCGGTGATTGCCCTGGGCTGGGCTGTGGGAGTCTTCGGCCAAGAAGCCAGCATTCTGGTTTTCGCCATCTGCTGCTCGGTGCTGGCTGCCGGCTTGGGATTGTGGGCTATCGTCTCGCAGCGCTCCAAAAACTAGCCTTAAAAAACTATGTCCCGGCCAATTGCCGGGACATAGTGCTTTAACGACTTACTTGGCTGCGGCCAGCTCGCTGGCTTTGGCCGTGATCATGACCGAGTCCAGCCGATCTTGCTCTGCAGTGGGGTAATGGATGGTAATCAGCTCATCTGCCTGAGCGGCTGTGGCGAAATGCTGAAGGTAGTCTGCCACCTGCTCGCCGGTGCCCACCGCCGTGTATCGCATCATGTCGAGGATTTGCTCCGCCTGGGGAGTGTCCATGAGCATATCTACTTCTGCTTCAGTGAAGTCTTTCTTGGCATTGCGGCCCAGGAAGCTGGCCACGCGGTGACGCTTGGCAACGTTGAGCACTTCATGGGCCTTCTCGGCGGTTTCTGCTGCGGCTACGCCGACCCCGGCGATGACGTAAGGCTCGGCCAGCTGGGCCGATGGGGTGAACTCCTCGCGGTAGACGCGGATCGCTTCATGCAGGGCCGCAGGAGCGAAGTGGGAGGCGAAGGAGTAGGGCAGGCCCAGCTGGGCGGCGAGCTTTGCGCCAAATAGCGAGGATCCCAGGATGTACAGGGGGACGTTGGTCCCGGCGCCCGGGGTTGCCTGCACCGTGGGAATGCGCGACTCGCCAGCCAGGTAGGCCTGGAGCTCCAGAACATCATGGGGGAAGGAATCGGCGGCCGAAGGCTCGCGGCGCAATGCGCGCAACGTGGTCATGTCGGTGCCCGGCGCACGCCCCAGGCCCAAATCAATGCGATCCCCGTAGATGGAGGCCAAGGTGCCGAACTGTTCAGCAATCACCAAAGGTGAGTGGTTGGGCAGCATGACGCCACCTGAACCCAGTCGAATGGTTTCAGTGTGATGGGCTACGTGGCTGATGACCAGCGAGGTGGCGCTGGAGGCGATGGTCGGCATGTTGTGGTGCTCGGCATACCAGACGCGTTCGTAGCCATGGCGTTCAGCGGTTTGCGCCAGTCGGACGGAGGACTTGAAAGAGTCGGAAATACTTTGCCCGGGTGCGACCGGGGCAAGATCCAGAATTGAAAGCTTCACCTTTAATGTAACCAGCGTGTGCAATAAAGTATTCCGGGAAGTGACCGCCTCAATATAAAAAGATGGCCACCCAGTGGGTGGCCATCTTTTGAAAAGTCAGGCGTTAGCCAAAGACCTTCTTTAGAGAGCGCGGATGTCTGCAGCCTGCAGACCCTTTGGACCCTCTACAACTTCGAACTCGACCTTCTGGCCTTCGTCCAGGGTGCGGAAGCCCTGGGTCTGGATGGCGGTGAAGTGAGCGAAGACATCTGGGTCTCCGCTGTCTGGAGCGATGAAGCCGAAGCCCTTTTCAGCGTTGAACCACTTTACGATTCCGGTTGCCATATTACTTTTTGGTCCTTTCAGACGTTCCTCGCCAGTTTTTTGTTGGCGAGCTTGGTTGTAATCTACGCAAGTGCTGCAACCCGTGGAGGACAGCTATTCTTGCGAAGCAGCCAAGTCATTCACTTCACGTCTAGAAGGGGGCTCGCGTCAACCGAGGTGGTTCGACATTCACATACTTCTAACGGGTACTTCGCGAATTACTTTGGAACTACTCTGCCTAGCCTACGTGTTTGCCGTCGACAATTGAATAACTTTGAACCAATTAATCAAAAATTTGGTTAAGTGGTTCGTTGAGTTCACCGAATTGCCGGTTTGATGACGCGCAATACGAGAACTGCAGCCACCAATGACAACAGGCTGGCGATACTCGAGGTGAGTAATACACCGTGGTCGAAGGCCTGCGCGGCAGACTCAATGAGCGCCTGCGCGTCGCTGCCATTCAGGGACGACGCCACCTGGTGCGCCCCGCCCAGTGTTTCGCTGGCCAGTTCGGTTTGCTCCGGGCTCAGCGAACCAGGCACAAGCAGCTTCGAGGAATATACGGAATTCAAGATGGTGCCCAGCACTGCCACGCCCAAGACCGAACCAATCTCATACGCCGTCTCCGAAATTGCTGATGCGGCCCCGGCCTTGGGAGCGGGAACAGCCGCCAAGGTCATGTCGTTGGACAGGGTCTCGGTCATGCCGATGCCGGTTCCCAGCAGCGCGAACGCCACCATGAGCAGGACAGCATTGGACCCCTCGCCAGCCACCATGACCAGCACATAGGCAATGGCCGAGAAAAGCAGGCCCACGGCCATGATGTTCGGCGATCCGAAGCGGCGGGAGAGGGCGACGGCCACCAGCCCGAAGAGCATGGTGAGCACCAGCCCCGGAGTCATCCACAGCCCGGCTTCAATCGGGCTCAGGCCGGCGATCAGCTGCAGGTGCTGGGAGACAAAGTAGATGAAACCGACCAGCGAGAACACGCCGATGAGGTTAACCATCAAGGCTCCGGAAAACGGGGCGTTCTTGAACAGGCGCACGTCGAGCATCGGGGATTCTTGCTTCAGCTGGCGGCGCACAAAGGCCACACCGCAAATTACAGCCACGGCCACCGCAGCAACCAGGACAAACCATGGCGCGGTGGTGAAGGACTTAATGGCGTAGGTGAAGGGCAACAACGCGAAAATGATCAGCACAATTGACAGCGGATCAACGCGTCCCGGATTCGGGTCCTTGGATTCAGGCACCAGAATCAGGCCACCGATCAGCAACGGCAAGAGCATTGGCACGGCCATCAGGAAGACTGATCCCCACCAGAAGTGCTCCAGCAGCAGGCCGCCGACAATCGGGCCTAGGACCGCGCCACCGGAGAATGCCGCCGCCCACACCGCGACGGCTGCACGGCGTTCGGTGGCGTCCGGGAAGATGGTGCGGATCAGCGACAGGGTTGCCGGCATGAGCATGGCGCCAAAGATGCCAAGCAGTGCACGGGCTGCCACCAGCTGTTCGGCATTGGTGGCAAAGGCCGCGACGGCCGAGACCAGAGCGAATCCTGTGGCACCAATCAATAGCAGCCGGCGCCGGCCGATGCGGTCTCCAAACGAACCCATTGGAACCAAGAGGCCTGCCAGGACCAGAGGATAAATATCGATGATCCACAGCAGCTGGTTGCCGCTGGGGGAGAGCGCGGCGGTAATGGCAGGTACTGCGAATGACAGGACGGTGTTGTCCACGGAAATGAGCAGGACCGGGAAGATGAGAACAGCTAACGCCGCCCAGCGGCGCGGCTTGCTGAGAACCGTGGCGCGTTCGGAGATGTTTGAGCTCATGGCTTTCACCCTTTGGGGTTTCGTGATTGGACGGTGGAGATGACCACTCCCGTTAACTATACCGTCCAGACGGTACAGTTACAATTGGCGATAAGGTTAAATCGCTCACCACCCAATAGAACGGAGAACCATGGCCCGCCCACCAGCTGCCCGCGGCAAAGTGCTGGACGCCTATATTGCGCTGCTATGCGAAGAAGGGGAGCGCGCGGCGACGCTGGATGCCACTGCGGCTCGTGCCGGAGTTTCCAAAGGGGGCCTGCTCTACCACTTCGCTTCCAAAGATGCACTGGCAGAAGCCGTTATCGAAGAGGCTGAAGTGCATATAGCTCGAGACGTGGAAGCCATGAGCAGCGCGGAGGAAGGCGGGGCCGCCTACTTCATCCGCACGAGCTCCGAAGTGGACACGGAACTAGACCGTCATCTGGTCGCCCTGCACCGATTGGCTCAGGCAGGAGTCGTGAATGCCACCGAGAAAATTGAAAGCACCAACGAACGCTGGTACCGGAGCATTCTCGATGACGTTGGCAGCAAGGACCTGGCTCATTTGGTCATGCTCACCGGTGAAGGGCTCTATGCCGAGCTCTCGCTTCCGGGCACATGGTACCAGCGTAATTTTGATGGTGAGCTCGATCGGTTACTACAGTTGGTCTCAACACTAAAAAAGTTGGGAAATCTCAACGAACACTGAGCAGAAAGACTTCAATGGCGAAAGACAGCGTTGCTACCTCCATCCGCTCACGGATAGGAGCTCTACTTGGCATCCTGCTGCTGGCCCTATCGCTGCGCGCCGCTGTTGTCTCGGTGTCACCGCTGCTGGCCCGCATTGAAGCCGACATTCCCTTCACCGAATTCACCACGGGATTGCTGGCCATGCTGGCACCGATCGCTTTTGCGATTTTCGGCTTGCTCACCCCAAGGCTGATCAAATCCTTCGGTTTGGAAAAAACGCTGATCATTTCGCTTGCGCTGGCTGTGGTGGGCCAGTTGGCCCGCGTCTTCATGCCCGAGGTGTACTCATTCCTGGCGCTGTCGATTGTCACCCTTGCCGGCTATGGCATGGGCAACGTGGTTCTGCCGCCGCTGGTGAAGAAATATTTCCCTGAACGAATCGGGCTGGTCACCAGCGGCTATGTCACGATGCTGGCCATCGGAACCTGGATGGCGCCGCAATTCTCAGTCCCGATGGCCAACCTGAGCAACTGGAAAATCTCCATCGGTTCCTGGGCGCTGCTCTCCAGCCTCGTGCTGATCCCGTGGATGGTGCAGCTCTTTGCTGACCGTGGCGTCAAGCGTCCGGAACACCCGGTCAATGCGAGCGGGGCTGCGCACCCCATTGCCAAAATCAATCCATGGAAGTCCAAAGTTGCCTGGGGCCTTGCCATCTACCTTGCCGGCAACTCGGCTCAAACCTACGTGTACTTCACCTGGCTGCCGCCATACCTGCAAAATCGTGGCCTCGACGAATTGACCGCAGGAAATATGCTTGCCCTGTTTGCCATCCTCGGCCTGCCAGTAAGCCTGCTGGTTCCACTGTGGGTTCCCCGGCTGAAAAACCCGATTGTCGCGGTGCTGATTTTCACTGCCTGCTGGATCATCGGACACCTGGGCATCTTCCTGTCGCCAACCCATAACACTGCGCTGTGGGTTTGCGCTGCCGGACTGGGCCAGGGAACGTTTGCCATTGCCTTGCTGATGATGAACCTGCGTTCACGCACCACCTACGGTTCGGGCGTGCTCTCGGGCTTTGCCCAGGGCCTGGGCTACGCCGGGGCGGCCATCGTGCCGATGCTCTTTGGCCTGGTGCAAAAGGCCACGGATTCATGGGGTGCCGCATTCTCAATGCTCGCTGGCTGTGTGGTTGTGATGCTCATCGGCGCGGTGATCATCAACCCGCCACGCACTATCGAGGACGATTCCCCGAGCACCGAAGATCTGGGAAAGCTCGAGCGCATCGACTGAGAAGCCAGAAGCATCCGCAGCTGCCCCTAGAAGTGCCGCTGGGGACCATCCGGCGCCGGAGGATTCTGATGGGCACGGTGCCAGTGGCCGGCAGCCAGCGGAACCGACCAGCCAAAACGCAGTGACGCCACACGAATGAGGAAGGCCAACGCCGCGATCGCTGCACCCACCGGAACGCTCATGAATCCCAGATGCCACGCGATGGCGGTGAGCCCAGATCCCACCATGGCAGCCAGCGCGTAGATATCGCGCGGGTTGAAGAGGTCTGGAGTCACATTGGAAATGACGTCTCGCAGCAGTCCACCGCCAACGCTGGTGATCACGCCCAGCAACACTGCCGTCACCGGATTGAACTGATGCTCCAGGGCCTTCAACGTCCCGGTCACGCAAAACAGTCCCAGCCCGGCAGCGTCAAAAAGCTGAACCAGGCGGTGCAGCTTCTGAACGGCGGGCGTGAACGCATAGACGCACAGCGCGGCCAAGACCGGAGGTACAAAATAGATCGGGTGTTCAAAGGTTGCCGGCGACTGATTGAGAATCACGTCGCGGACCAGCCCTCCGCCCAAGCCGCACACTCCGCCGAGGAAGGCCGATCCCAGAATATCGAATCCCCTGCGGGCGGCCATCAAGGATCCTGCCACGGCAAAGAAGAAAATACCGACGAGTTCAATCAGGATGTACATTCCAGTGCCTCAAGCGGGGTCGGCGACGTGTGGTCAATGACCAATTATTACCCGAAGTGCCGATCAGCAAAGAATCTTAGCGATCCTGGCCAGGGTGTTGTGGTTCCGGGTAGTCAGAACCCGTAGCTTGGCCTGGGCCTGAACCAGCTTCGCCACTGGATCGGTAGTACTGGTTCCCTTGGACGCGATCCACTGCACTGCACGACCCGTGACCAAGAAGCCGCGCGGATCATCCAGGGCCTGGATGGCCTGCCCCAGCTCTTGGGCATCCTGCGCGCTATGGCACAAGGTGAGATAACCATGATGCTGCTCCACGGGTTCGGGCAACGGCAGCCCGAATGGCCCAGCCAAGTCCTCGATCTCCTTTTGGGTGAAAACCAGGGTTGGGATTTCTCGTTGGTAGTACGTGCGCAAAAGATCATTGCACCGGCCTTGGATTATCAACGGATCCGGGATGTCGGAGGCGAGCACCACGTTGCCGCTCGCCAGCAGCGTCTTGACGTCGCTGAACCCACCGTCCTGAAGCAGGAGCGCGAGGTCCTTCATCAGCACCTTGACGCCGCCAACATTCACGCCCCGGAGGAACACGGCATATTTGCTCATCGTTTTATCCCAGCTCGTCGGAATCATACTTTCGGAGGGTCGTTCTGCAACCCAAAGATCGCTAGGATCAAGAATATGCCTATGCACTTGCCTTTCGGATCCTGGCCCTCATCAATCACGGCTCAAGACGTTGCAGCGGGGACTAAACCATTAGGCGGCGCCTGCTTCTTCAAAGACCGCGTCATAGTCCAGGAAGGGCGCCCCGCAGAAGGCGGCCGAATCACGCTGGTGGAATACGGCACCGATGGCCAACACGGCAAAGAACTGGTCAATGCACCGTATAACGTCCGCTCACGGGTTCACGAATATGGCGGCTCCAGCTGGATGCTGGACGAATCGGGAGCTGGCAAGATCATCTTCTCCAATTTTGCCGACCAACGCGTGTACACGGTAGGCATTGGCGAGCATCAACCGGCGCCGTTGACCCCGGCCAGCACGGTCGAGGGCGACCCGCAACTGCGCTTTGCAGAATTCACCCGCGGCCCCGAGGGCAGCATCCTTGCCATCATGGAAGACCTTCGCGGCGAGCCCGTGCGCCATATCGTGCAAATCCCGCTCGATGGCAGTGCAGCTCAAGAGCTCTCCAATATCAGGATCCTGAGCGAACCTGCGCGATTTGTGGCTGCCCCGCGGCTCAGCCCCAATGGCCAGAAGCTGTCCTGGATCAGCTGGGAGCATCCGAACATGCCTTGGGATTCCACCTATTTGCACCTGGCTGGATTCTCCGAAACCGGAGTGCTGGAGAGCGAAGTGATTGCCGGCGGAGCAGAAGAATCCGTCATGCAGCCCGAATGGCTGGACGATGACCGGCTGGCATTCATCTCCGATGCCAGCGGCTGGTGGAACCCCTATGTGTACCAGAACGGTTCTTCGCGTACCACTCGCCTTGTTGACCGCCCGGCAGAATTCGCCGGACCCTTATGGCAGGTCGGGACCAGCTGGTACCTGGTCGAAAATCAACACACCCTGTTGTGCTCCTACGGAACAGGAACCACATCCCTGGCCCGCGTGCATTCGGACACCGGGGGATTAGACGATCTTGAATTGCCCTTCACCCGTGTCCGGCCTTTTGCCGTCAACGATGACTGGCTGTTGGCCGGAACCTCATCGATGACCCATGGCGAAGAGATCACCCTGATCAACCTCGAATCCTTGGAACACCACGCGGTGACCCGGTCCATGGAGAACTTGCCAGAAGCAGGGATGCTGCCATCTGTTGAAGAATTCCAATGCAAGAACCTTGCCGGACAGTCGGTGCACGCATTGCTCTATCGTCCGGCCCAAGACGGCATGGCCGGGATGGACGGTGAACTGCCACCCTTCGTCACCTTTGTCCACGGCGGACCAACCAGCCAGGCCTCGGCGACGTTGAGCGCGGCGGTGGCCTATTACACCTCGCGCGGCATTGGCGTGGTGGACGTGAACTACGGTGGCTCGACGGGATATGGCCGCGAATACCGCAACCGATTGCGTGGAGCCTGGGGTGTTGTTGACGTTTCCGATACGGTCGCCGTAATCCACGCCTTGGTCGGACAAAAGATTGCTGACCCGGCACGCATTGGCATCGAAGGCGGAAGTGCCGGAGGATGGACCGTGCTGTGCGCATTGACCTTCTCGGATGTTTTTACCGCTGGCATCAGCCGGTATGGCGTCTCCGATTTGGTAGGTCTGGTTCAAGACACCCACGACTTCGAATCCCAGTACATGTTCTCACTGGTTGGCCCATATCCGCAGGCCGCGGATCTCTACGAGAAGCGCGCACCGATCAACCACGTTTCAAAGATCTCCTGCCCGGTTTTGCTCCTGCAGGGTGATGAAGACAAAGTGGTTCCGCCAGCTCAGTCGCAAGTGGTCGCTGACGCGCTCGCCGAACGAGGCATAGCTCATGCGTACATCCTTTTTGAAGGCGAACAGCATGGCTTCAGAAAGTCTGAAAATATTGTGCGGGCGCTGGAAAGCTCGTTGGCGTTCTACTCGCAAATCTTTGATTTCGAGGCTGACGTTCCAGCCATCGAATTATCCTAGACGCGGGCGCTGTGGGGAACTACAGCTCGGTGTCGGGCTCCTGCCAGGAAGTGCGCAAGCGATCCATTTCGCGGCGATCCTTCTTGGTGGGGCGCCCTGCGCCGCGTTCGCGCACAGGAACCTGCGGTATGACGACACGTTCTCGGGGCGGCGTATGGTCCAAGTAGCACTTGGTGGCCACGGGAGCTGAAACGCGCTTGGAAAGCAGGCCCGTGATTTCAAGGTCACGGTCAAATCCATCTTTGCGCACACGGACGCGGTCACCTGCAACGACAGTCTGGGAAGCCTTGACCGGGTCGCCGTTTAAACGCACGTGACCTGCGCGGCACGCAGCCGTCGCTGCGGATCGTGTTTTGTAAATTCGCACGGACCACAACCAGGCATCGAGTCTGACTTTGCCGCTGGTGGGAATCTCAACCATGAGAAAAGTCTAGAACACCGGCATAGTGGCCAGGGCGCAGTCAGTTGCTTTCAGCTGCAGCGTTGTCGCAAGCTTCCTTGAGCCGGTCCTGCAAAGCGACAGGAGCCTGGTCGCCGGCATCAGCGAGGTCGTTAAGTACCTGGACCATCTCTTCGGGCAGTCCGCCGCCATCCACTGATTTCACGATGGAAGACAAGACACGCAGCTCGCTGGAGTCAATGGTGCCATCCTGTATTGGAGCGCAGGCCTGGCGAACAATCTCCTTGCTAGCGGCATCCGTGAGCTGATTGGCTGCGCTCGATGCAGTGTCCTGGACAACGGAGCATCCGGCGCTGAGAACCACCACCGATGTGATGGCAAACAGTGTTGCTGCCTTACGAACTTTAACTTTCCCCATGGAACTAAATCCTAACCATTAATGTTGAATTTCTGCTGAATGCCAACCGAGTCGATCATCTGAACTTTGCAGCCAGTGAGGCACAATGGATCGGTGAACAGCGAGCAGAAGAACACCAGCAATGACCGTGCCATCCAAGAGCGAATTGTCGCCCAGCTGGCTCAGGAGCTATCCATTGAATCCACGGTCGCCGTCTGGCAGATCAAGGCAGCCGTAGAACTACTCGATTCGGGATCAACGGTTCCGTTCATTGCCCGCTATCGCAAAGAAGCAACTGGCATGCTCAGCGACAGCCAATTGCGTTTGCTCGAAGAACGCCTGCGCTACCTGCGTGAATTGGAAGATCGCCGCGCCACGATCCTCGACGCGATCAATGAGTCCGGCAAGCTGACCGAGCAGTTGTCCGCCACGATTGCCGCGGCCACCACTAAAGCTGAACTTGAAGACATTTACCTGCCGTTCAAGTCCAAGCGTCGCTCCAAGGCGCAGATTGCCCGCGAAGCAGGCTTGGAACCGTTGGCGGACTTATTGCTTTCCACCCCGGACACCGAACCCCTGCAGGCTGCCGCCGGATACCTCAACGCAGAGGCAGGATTCGCTACCGAAGCTGATGTTCTTTCCGGTGCACGTTCCATCGTGACCGAACGAGTCTCCCAAGATGTGGTGCTCGCAAGCGAACTTCGTGAACGCCTTTGGAACAAGGGCAAGATCAGTGCCAGTGTTTCCAGTACTGCCACCGCAGAAGGCCAGGGGAAATACTCCGATTACTTGGACTATGTTGCGAACCTGGACCGACTGCCTTCGCACCGGGTCTTGGCGCTCTTGCGCGGTGAACGCGAGGGAGTCCTGAACCTCCAGCTGGCTGAAGCAGATCCGCGTGACGAGGATGCTCTGGCCCAGGCACGCCAGGGTTTCGAAAATGCCATAATCGCATCATTGGGCCTGAACGTACCAGCGGGTGCGGCGACGGCGTCCTGGATTTCCCAAACTGTTCGCTTGGCTTGGAAGGCCCGTTTGCTCACGCGCTTCGAGTCAGACTTGCGTTCGCGGCTGTTTGAAGCAGCGGAAGACGAGTCGGTTAAGATCTTTGCCGCGAATCTTCGCGACGTCCTGTTGGCAGCACCCGCGGGAAACAAGGCCGTTCTGGGATTGGATCCGGGCCTGCGTACCGGTGTGAAGGTTGCGGTAGTCGACCTCACTGGAAAGTCTGTTGAGACAGCCACGATCTACCCGCATGCTCCTGCCAAGAAGTGGGATGAGTCGGTGGCCACCTTGGCCCGGCTGGCGAAGAAGCATGGCACAACCCTGATCGCGGTAGGCAACGGAACAGCAGGGCGTGAAACCGATCGATTGGCAGCTGAAGTCATCAAGGTGCTTGGCGGCTCCGGGATCAGCAAGGTGATCGTTTCCGAGGCTGGAGCATCTGTCTACTCCGCCTCCGAGCTGGCCAGCCAGGAGCTGCCCGGAATGGATGTTTCCCTGCGCGGAGCGGTGTCGATTGCACGCCGCCTCCAAGATCCGCTGGCGGAGCTGGTCAAGATTGATCCGAAGTCCATTGGCGTCGGCCAGTACCAGCATGACGTCACGGCATCGAAGCTGGATCGTGCGTTGGATGCTGTGGTTGAGGACTGTGTGAACGCGGTGGGCGTTGACGTGAATACAGCATCGCCGGCATTGCTGTCGCGGGTTGCCGGAGTCGGACCGCTGTTGAGCCGGAATATTGTTGATCACCGAAATGCCAATGGTCCCTTTGCCACGCGCAAGGACCTGCTCAAGGTGCCACGTTTGGGCGCGAAGGCATTTGAGCAGTGCGCCGGCTTCTTGCGGATCACCGGAGGCAAGGAAATGCTGGATGCATCTTCGGTGCACCCGGAAGCCTATGCATTGGCCAAGACGCTGCAGAAAACCGCCCAGGAGCAGGGCCGCAGGCTGGAAGAGCTGAAGCCCCAGGACTTTGTGACCGAGCAATTCGGGGAGCCCACCATTCGAGATGTGATTTCTGAATTGCGTCGTCCAGCTCGAGATCCTCGTGGCGAGTTTGTCACGGCCTCGCTGAAGGAAGGCGTTGAAACCATCAGCGACGTCAAGCCGGGAATGATCCTGGAAGGCACCGTATCCAACGTCGCTGCCTTTGGCGCCTTTGTTGATTTAGGTGTTCATCAGGACGGACTCATTCACGTCTCGGCGATGAGCACCAAATTCATTTCTGATCCACGCGAAGTGGTCAGTTCCGGGCAGATCGTCAAGGTAAAGGTTCTGGAAGTCGATACGTCACGGAAGCGCATTTCACTAACCTTGCGTCTGGATGATGAATTGCCGGTGGCCGGTGAAGCGGCCAAGGGTGCTGCTCCGCGAGAGCGTCGGCACGCAGGCGCAGGCGCTTCCGGCGCTCGCAATGGGCAGAATCGCAGCGGCCAAAACCGCAGGCAGGGGAATCAAGAACCTAAATCTTCGGCATCGGGTAATACTGCTGTGGCAGAAGCGCTGCGTCGTGCTGGGCTGAACCGGTAATTAAGGTGGCTTCGGTTTACCTAACCTTTTTTAGCATCGGCTAGGTTAACCTGCTGTCAACGTGGGGCGATTCCCTAATTCAAGTTGGACTAAGTGTGTCCAAACTTCGGTGACAAGTTGGCAAAAGAGACCTAGTCTAAAGACATGGACCTTACAGGAAAACTGGCAGAAGCCTTCAGCACCCAGGTAACTCTCGAACTAACCGCAGCGACGGTGTACCGTCAGCTGGCAGTTGAAATGGACGTCATGAGCCTTCCCGGCATTGCTGGATGGTTCCGTGCGCAAGCTGGCGAGGAAATCGTCCACGCGGAAAAGTTCATCACGCACATGACCGACCGTTCAGCTCACCCGAAGATTGGCGAGCAGCCAGCGCCAGAAGTGAATGTCAAGAACGTCGCTGACGCTTTTGCCGCTTCGCTGGCTCATGAGCAGAAAGTCTCCGAAGCCATTCGCGAACTGTACCGACTGGCTCAGACCGAAGGTGACATCGACTCTTTGCCATTGCTGCACTGGTTTATCGACGAGCAGATTGAGGAAGAAGCAACCGTCTCTGAAATTCTGGATCGCGTGAAGCTAATCGGCAACGATGGAAGTGGCCTCCTGCGTTTGGATGCAGAGCTCGGTTCGCGTTCTTCAGGCGACTAGCGGACTAAGAAGCACGCATCTTCTAAAAATGGAATAAACTTAGGGAAGCAACCGGTGGTTGCTTCCCTAAGTTTTCATTTGAGGTGGTCGTGAACCAAGTGGGCTTACCACAAAAATCGGCTTTGACGTCGTCAGTAGCACTTACGCATCGGACGACTGCCTCGCTCAAACTGCGCAAAGGCGCAGGTCGGCACTATGTTGTCCAGAGCAACCTTGCCCACGGCACCGAACTTGCCCTCATCGAAGTCAAAGGCTCATGGGCTCATGTCTTTGTTCACGCAACCTACGGTTGGCTGCCGGAGATCTACCTGGAGCCAATTCCTGAGGTTTTTGATGAACCGGCCATTGCCGACGAAGACGACGAGTATGCAGAACCTGTGCTCTCGCGTTATTCGCTGATTGAGGCCACTCATGTCACTACGGCCACTCTGAACTTGCGCAAGGGCAGCGGGACCGGTTATCCGGTTCTCAAGGTCATTGACCAGGGAAGCAAGGTTCGTTCCATGCTTCAGCAAGGCCTATGGTCTCAGGTCCAGGCAGGCAAGCTATTAGGCTGGGTTCCCAGCATGTATCTGCAAGAGATCCCTTCGAGACCCGCCAAGGGCGGCTTGATCGCAGTACCCAATCAGCGGGCGCTAACCACAATTCGTCTTAATGCCCGTCGCGGACCGGGCGACCATTACTCGCTCGTACGCATTCTTCCTGCGGACACTGCAGTCGTTATCGTGGCGCGTCAGGGTGCTTGGCGCCGTATTGATCGCGATGGCGAGGAAATGTGGATCCCCGCCAGCCAATTGCGGACGGTTTATTAAGCGATTTTGAGATCAGCCGAGGTAACCAGGCCTGCTTCGGCCGCAATGACTGCCAACTGAACGCGATTTGAAACGCTGAGCTCGTCCATGACACGGGCAAGGTGAAGCTTGACCGATCCCTCGGAGATATGCGCAAGACGCGAAATCTGAGCATTGGTCAGGCCCGCCGCAACGTGGCGAACTAATCCGCGATCCCGGTCTCCTAATTCGCGGAACGCTTCTTGATGAATTGAGCGGCGAACGACGCGTGAAGCGGGCTCCCAACCGTCAGTTGGCGCCGCGAAGAGCTGGTATCCCGCGACAAGCATTCGCAGTGCGCAAGGCAATTCTGAGCTGATTGAGCTCTTGGAAATGAGCGCAGCGCTACCGGCATCGTAAGCCTGCGCGAGTTCACTGCGCTTGTAGCGCGAAGCCATCACGACTACTTTTGTTTGCGGTGTTGCTTCAGAGATCTCGCGAATGGCGCTGTATAGGTTCTGGCCGTCCAGCGTCGACTCAATCAAGATAATGTCTGGCTTCTGTTCAAGGGCTCCAGCGATGGCATCTGCCATTGAGTCCGTGATGTTTTCTAGATCGAAGTCCTCAGTGTTGGAGAGAACCGTGGAGATGCCTGCACGCGAAAAATAATCGCTATCGGCTAGATGAACGCGAATACGCGACATTCAAGAAACCTCGTCCTAAAAAGCTACAAACCTGGTCGGAAACCCCAACCGTACCCCTGCTTAGCTAGTCGTCTGCAGGTACGCCCAGTTTATAACCAGTTAGACAAGTTGTTTTGCTTGATGAGTAACAATCTGACAACAATCGGAACTGTTTTAAGTGGAACCTCTAGTAAATCCTTAGGTCAAGTCCCATATCAACTTGGATTCTTACAAAAAGTAGATAATAAATTACTGACCGGTATGACCTGAAAGCTAACGAAAATGGCCGTTTGGTCAAAAAAATTGACCTGAGTATGCCAAGAAATAGCTGAAAGAATCCTGTGAGTGCAAGCAGTGCTTCCGTAGAGTCAAATAGGGACTTTAACAAGGGTTCAAGATCACAACCAACTTTTGGAGGACATTGGTGCAAGCGATTAATTTGCCACCATCGAAGGGAACCGGTCGCCGTACGGCGAGGCGCGTACTTTCTGGGGCGGTAGTGGCCAGCCTATTCGTGGCGCCGACCGTAACAGCCGCGTACGCGGCACCAGCCGATGGCTCTGAGGCTCTTGGACGAGTCCTCGATCTAAATCTTCTAGACATTCCTGTTGCCGATGCGGGGTTCGCATACGCGGGAAACCCGAGCTCGCCAGATGCAAAGCATAACCCTCTGAACGTTGAGGCGCTGGGAGCTTTGAACCTGAACCTGGGTTCAGGACTAAGTGCACTTCCACTAATAAATTCCGACGGGTCAGGACTTCTGACTCTGGGCGAAGCCGGATTGCTCAGCTCGTATGCTGAGGCGCCTAGCTCCACGAGCGCAAAATCAGCAGCTGGTGCAGTTAGCTCGGACGGAACGATTGCCGTCGATTCGGCAAATTCTGGCGCGATGACTGCAAATGTTGATTTGACTAGGCTTTTGGATCAGCTGCAAGTCAGCGGGCTAACTGACCAGCTTGTAGATGAAGCATCATTGGAAATCGGCGCCCTCGGGTCCAAGGCCGACAAGACTGACGGAACCCTGTCGACTGACTACTTGGTTGCTGGTGCCACTGCAACCGTTAGCAGCCCCGCTGTTGGCGGTCTGACCAGCTCGTTGGGAACTGTCGTTGATGGTCTGGGCACTACGCTCAACACGGCTCTGTCTTCCGATGGTGTGCTCGGCACCATCACTTCGGGTCTTGACGCGATCGATATTGATTTGCGCCCGCTGGCCCGCATTGGTGTCACTGATTCCACGGTTGCGCTCAATGGCGTCGACGCTGCACTGCAGCAAGTCAAGGATGACATCCTTACGGGTGTTATTACCTCGGATACCGGCTTGGTGAGCATCGACCTCGGTACGGGTGACATCAGCGTCGATCTGTCCAAGATCACCACCGGTGGGCTCAACGGCAAGCCGGCCAACTATGAAGTGCTAAGCGCGACCGCTGTTCAAGAAATCGCAGACGAGATTACTCTCGCACTGTCCAATTTGGTCACTGACCTTCGCGATAGCCTTGTTGCTTCACTTGATCAGATTGACATTGTGGTCAACCTCGGTCTGGAAGCTAGCTTGCTCGTTCCACTCGCCGACGGTACGGCAACGGTGGAAGGCAGCGTTGCCAGCTTCCTGGGGTTGGTACCAGAAGAACCAACTACCAACGTTGACTTGACACTGGCCGGCTTGAATCTAGGCTCGCTGATCACCCCACTGACTGCAGGTGTTGTAAGCGTAGTTGGCGACGCATTGGGTACCGTTGTTAACCCAGTTATCGACGGATTGCCAGGAGTTATTACCGGAGTAGTTGATGGCGTTACTGATCCTCTGGAACCCGTTATCGAAGGTGTGCTTAACGAAATTGTTGAGATTACCGTCAACGAGCAGGGAACCACGGTAATTGACGATCCAAATAGCGATCCTGACTCCACTGAGGAGGGTGACTTTGTCACTGCTTTGTCAGTAGAGCTATTGCCAGCAATGGGCGAAGCTGCGAACAAGGTATCTTTCGCCCGTTCGGAAGTCCGCGCAGCGGACGAAGCGCCAACTGAAGCCCCAGTGGTCATTGAAACACCAACTGATGGACAGGAATTTACCGAGGGTGATCCTGTCGATGTCTCCGGTACGGCAGAGCCAGGTAAGACCATTACTGTGACTCTCGACGGCGACGATGCAGCGGCTCAGGAAGTCATTGTTGGCGACGACGGCAAGTGGACGGCTACGTTTGAGGGCCTGACCGAAGGTCCTCATACTGCCGTTGCCACCGATGGCGACGACGACGAAGAGTCTACAGACGAAGTTTCATTCACGGTCGTTGTTTCGAACACCGATGTGAACACCGCGGACAACACCGATGTGAACACTGCGGAGAACACCGACGTGAACACCGATGTGAACACTG